>JAFYKF010000002.1 GCA_017537745.1 Candidatus Saccharimonadota bacterium | reverse complement strand
ATAGGGGGGGAGGTGTCAGATGGACAAGCAGGAAGTATATTAAAACAGCCAAAGCTGCTTTCCCTGAGGTAAGATTCTAAAAGTGATACATAATCACTTATCAACTATATTGTACCACATATTCTAAAAAAATGCAAGTACTTTTTTATGTTTTTCTCAAAAAAAGCGAAAACCCCCGACTGGCTGCCGGAGGTTTCCGCCATTACGACAAATGAGAGAACAGACTATTCTGAGCTGGCTGCTCAGCTTATAGCAGTCTCTTGTGGACTTAGGTGCGCAGCTTCAGTCCGCGTTCGGCCAATTTCTGTTCGATAACAGACACGAAGGCCTGGCTGACCCGCAGGTCAATCAGATTCTTTTTGCTGTTATTGCACAGAGCGTCGAGATCATTGATACCAACTCTCTTCAAGGCCGAGACGACGTCGCTATTACAGCCGAAGAGTTTCTCGAGCTTGCTCGAGGAAATCTCGACGGACGCCGCTCTGACGTCTTCGAAAACGCTCCGAATCTTGTCGAACGAGGTAGAAAGCTGGGTTTTTTCGGCCGTCAGGTGCAAGATTTCCGCTCTCAGGCGCTGGTTTTCGGATTCTGCATTCTCCAGCCGCTTGCGCAATGCGGCCGTTTCCTGTTCCTTCTGTTCCAGGGCCTCGCCGAGCTTCGCAACCTTGGAGTCGCGCTCTTTGATGCCGGCCTTGTAGCCAGCGATAGCACGCGCGTCCTTCTCGGCCCTTTCGGCCATAGCGGTGTTGTTCTGGCGGTTCTTGAAAGCTTCATAGAGCTCGGTGGTCGCCGGGACCAGGGACTCCAGCTTGCGCCGGATTCCGGTCCTTTTGCTCAACACCTGAACCGCTTCCGCCATCCGGCGGGAAACTTCACCTTTGTCCATGTTCAGCATCTCGCCGATTTCCTTTTGCGACATGCGCTCAGTGCCCAGGCCGAAGCCCATCTTCAAAAGCGCAATTTCCTCAGGAGACAGGGCCTCCTTCATGATTTCGATCGCGTCCGGGATCAGGTGGTTTGGAATGCCCACAACGGAAACTGGGGCATTCGCAAACTGTAAAATGCTGTTCCAGAGATTTTCGCCAGGCTGCCGGTCTTTCAGGCCGCAAGTGTAAGTTTTGTAGGTGGTCTTTTTGCAAGTACCCATAGGGTTGAATACTCCTTTATAAAGATTTTTGCAAAACTAAACTTCGTGCTCTGGCTACTCTCCACTCCTTTTTTGTCGTATTAAAGTTTAGATTGCGGAAAAACGTCTATCCCTTAAACGGCTTTCCGCAATCTAAACTCTGGCTTTTAATGTACCGGTTAATACCCTAACCAATCAATTATATCACAAATACCTAAAAAAGTCAAGAATACGGGTTTATTGTAAAAAAATAAAAAATATGTTATAATAATAGAAGTCTGTGTCACATAGTACTTTAACAGGGGGAGATTAAGTTGGAAAAAACACTGAGCACCCAAGAGGTGATGAGCAGGCTCCGTGCCGCAATGTATAAAGGCCTTAAGGAGCGCGCGTCGCCCGGTGATTATAACCCAATTTACGCAGACTACATGTTTGCGTCGGTAAGTATGCATTTGAATGCATTAGCGTCTCTTGCTACCATGTGCGACTCTTCCATAGAATCTGGCGACCTCTCGCCAGAGTTAGAAGAAGTCATGGGACGCTTTTCCGGGGCTCTGCACGTCATAGTGGATGGCCTAGATGAGTCCATCTCTCAAATCGCAGAAATCTGCGACTACGAAGACTGGCGACCAGTTCGCCAATTTGAAGAAGAATTGAAACAGTACATCAATCGATAAATGTGACACAAAAATAAACCCCCGGGCTCCGGGGGTTTATCCATTTCTGATTATTTCGAATTTCGCTTTTCGATAATCTCTGCCGCCACATTGGGTGGTACTTCTTCGTAAGCGTAAAGTTCCATCGAGGAAGCTGCACGACCCTGCGTCATACCGCGAAGATCACCGGTATAACCGAACAAGTTGGCCAAAGGACAAAATGCCTTGATTAGCTTAGCGCCACCGTTCAAATCTTCCATTTCATCAATGCGACCACGCCTAGAGTTGATATCGCCAATCACGTCACCCATGAAATCTTCAGGGGTAGTAATCTCGAGCTTCATTACAGGCTCAAGCAAGACTGGATTGGCTTTTTTGATACCTTCACGCGTAGCAAGCGCACCAGCGAGGGTAAATGCGAGCTCCGAAGAGTCGACATCGTGGTAAGAACCATCGTAAAGCGTTGCTTTGACATCTACTACTGGATAACCGGCAATCACACCACCCGCCAAGGTGTCTTCGACACCTTTTTGTACTGGCTTGCGGTATTCTTGAGGCACCACGCCACCCTTAATCATATCGATAAACTCAAAGCCTTTCCCTGGCTCGTTTGGCTCAAATTTAATCCAAACATCACCGTACTGACCACGACCACCAGACTGCTTGATGTGCTTACCTTGAGCTTCTGCGGTGCCACGAATAGTTTCACGATAGGCAACTTGTGGTGCGCCAGTGTTGGCTTCCACACCGTGTTCCCTCTTCAAACGGTCAATGATGATTTCGAGGTGTAGCTCACCCATACCACTAATGATGGTTTGACCAGTTTCTTCATCGGTGTGAACGCGGAAGGTTGGGTCTTCCTCAGCCAATTTAGACAAACCGATACCCATTTTCTCCTGGTCGGCTTTGGTCTTTGGCTCCACGGCGATCGATACCGGTGGATCTGGGAAATCAATTGATTCAAGCAAAATCGGATGTGATGGGTCGCAAATCGTTGTACCGGTAGTACAGTTTTTCATGCCTACCACCGCAGCGATATCGCCAGCTGTAATTTCGGTAATATCGTTACGCTCATTGGCATACATTCGGACCAAACGCCCGATGCGCTCTTTGTCACCGGTGGTAGCATTCATAATAGTATCACCAGCTTTAAGCTTACCAGCGTAAACGCGGATAAAGATGAGCTTACCTACAAAAGGGTCGGTTGCAATCTTGAATGCGAGCGCAGTGAGAGGCTCCGAATTATCAGCTTTGCGCACGATTTGGTCGCCAGTCTTTGGATCGGTACCAACTGTTTGGCCCTGATCACGGTCAAGCGGTGATGGAAGATAATCAGTCATGAGGTCAAGCACCTTCTCCACAATCACGCCACGGCCATCACCACCGGTTACGAGGAAGAAATCACCATCAAGCACACGCTTGCGGAGAGCGGCTTTTAGCTCGTCTACCGTAATGGCATCTTCACCTTCGTTGAAATATTTATCCATCAAAGCTTCATCGGCTTGAACGGCTTCCTCAATCAACATTGAACGAGCATTTTTGGCCTTTTCAACCATGTCGGCTGGAATCTCGCCTACCTTGAGCTCGTGGTCAGCATAATCTTTGTAAGTGTAGGCCTTCATATCTACGAGGTCTACTACGCCGCAAATATCTTTTTCAAAACCAATTGGCAAATGGATCGCTACTGC
Source organism: Candidatus Saccharimonadota bacterium (assembly GCA_017537745.1). Taxonomy (GTDB): domain Bacteria; phylum Patescibacteriota; class Saccharimonadia; order Saccharimonadales; family Saccharimonadaceae; genus Nanosyncoccus. Next base: position 59,880 of record JAFYKF010000002.1, on the reverse strand, counting down.
ATTTTTGGACAAACGCTTGTGGATAGAGTCTAGTGATTTATAAAAGTCACCACCAATCTGGTTGATTTTATTCACGAAGCAAATGCGTGGAATACCATATTTAGTAGCCTGGCGCCACACAGTTTCGGACTGTGCCTCGACGCCCATTTTACCATCAAACACTACTACTGCACCATCAAGCACGCGAAGCGAACGCTCCACCTCAGCGGTAAAATCGATGTGGCCCGGGGTATCGATGATGTTGATTTGATGCCCTTTCCAATAAACCGTTACGGCAGCAGAAGTAATCGTAATACCACGTTCCTTTTCCTGTTCCATCCAGTCGGTCTCAGCACCACCAGTGCCGCCTTTTACGAGGTCAATTTTATGTTTAAGTCCGGTGCGATACAAAATCGCTTCGGAAGTTGTAGTTTTGCCTGCGTCAATGTGTGCAATAATACCAATATTGCGTAGCTTCGACAGGTCCTTAATCTCAGTAGCCATATGCTCCTTTTAATAATTTATTTATTTATTGTCAATCGTAATTCCACACTACAAAAAGACATATTTCCATCATTATATCACATTTTTTTAAAAAACATAAAAAATCCCTCCGCACAACAGTGCGGAGGGCGCTGGGATAATGGGGGCTCTGCCCCCGACACGAGCATGCTCCGGCTCAGGACTTGCCCCAAAAGGGGACTTGCCTATGTGGGCGGAGCGCTCTAAGCCTGTGGGGTCCTCGATTTTGACCCCTGTATGGTACAGTTTCTACTGTGCGCGCGAGTCCTTCCCTTTGCAACTCAACATCTCTTCTTCGGACCTTTCATGGCTGCTAACCAGGACAGGTTGGTGCAACGGAGCTTGGTTGAAATAGGAGGACAAATGACTGCAGGACTCTCATCGGTGCTTGCTTGACGATGGTGCCTCAAGGCATTCTGTGCGTCCCACGCTCTGCATAGGGTACCCTCGGGGCACCGACCAGAGCTACTTAGGAACTAACTCGCGGTAATAGAAACGTGCCGCTGTATCTGGCGCCGTCTGCCGGCGCTGCGTGGGGACACCTCCCGGTGTCGCGGGGCTAACCGCCTTGCGTGGCCGTGCCACGTCATAGTGCAGGTATTCGACCCGAACCGGAAAGTAGAAAAAACACATCACGCGAGCTACCCTCCTCCCCTTGGGTAGAATTTTCGACTAGCACGTTTTTTGGCGACTAGCGAAACCCAGCTAAATGTGAACGTACTCTGCGAGGCGATTCCCGGAACGGCAGTAGCACAGCATCGTAACGAGTCCTTCCACTCGCCATCGGCTTTCTGCCACCACCTACGCATTACCCTGGATTATACCGCACTTTAAATAAGATGTCAACACTTTTGGTATCTGTTATTATTTTAAATAATACTATGCTGAAGTTAAAGCATGTATAAATCGGCGACTGGACGAGCGACGCAACGGACTGAGAGGCCGTTGATGCGATAGTCTCCATTGGACGGATTGGCGCCGCCATCTTTATTGAAGGACGCGTAGCCGGCGCGCTCCTCATTGTAGGCGATAGGAGACCAGAAACCGCCGCCGTCCCCAACGTAGTATAAGTAGCCGTACCAGCCGCCGCTAGCGGCGAAGAATAGTGGCTTTTCCCATAAAGCATGGCGTGTGTTGGGGTCTTCATACCAATACGAATACCAATCGCCATTATCTCCAAAGCCATTTTCATACCACAATGAGCCAAATGTATCATCGTAATAGCCTACTCGTGGAAGTGTCCAACCGGCTGGACAGATAGATTGTTCTATTAGCTCACCATCATAATAGTTGGAGCTATTATTCATGGCTACTGCTGCTGTCCAGTTGTAGTAGTTACCTAGGTGATATTGTGGAATACCAGTAGAAGATACATAGGCAGAAGTTGGGTTAAGAGATTCATTGCAATTGTGAGGTTTATTGTCAGAATCCCAACTACATGTTTGCCAGTAAGAAAACCACTCATTATAATTTCCCTCTCTACCACTCCAGTATTTATCACCTGGGTCATAAGACTCTGGATAGACAAAACCTCCTGGGTAATTTCCAACTGGCTGATCGAACAAACCCCACGTAGTTGTACCAGTAGCATAAGTTGAACGACTTGGCGTCCAGGAAGCAGATTCATACTGCCCAGTGCGTGGATTGTAGCCTAGGTCTGTGTCTTCATTAGTGTAAGTAGCATTGGAATCTAGGTCTAAGTCTAGATTTTGAGTCATCCAAACGCCATATTTCCACGGAATTTCAGCGCCTCTCTGTGGTGGTCCTGGAGGGACTAACGGTCCGTCGTCCGATACATATTGCTTCAATTTCGCAATCGTATAACTCTTCTCATCCCGTTTATCGATAAGCGTATATTGGGTTTCAGGAGTCATAGAATCTACGATTTGGTCACGATTAGGACCAGCGAAGTCTTGAAGACATTTGGCCTCGGTAATACTTGTGGCATTTGGATTACATAATTCAACTATGTTAGCTATAGCGATATAAGTAATAGTAGTACCAGAATAAGTACCATAGTCTAAGTCTGGAGTAATATAAGTACCATAATAGAAAGTAGATTTGTCATTAGCAGTGGTAGCTTCGTCTGTAATCTTTAATGTGATAGCATCTTCCAGTGTAGTAGTAAGGCCAGTGAAGACCTCGCTAGTTTGATCTGTTGGTTTAGTAGTAGCTATACCCCAAGTATTGTCTGTTAGGGCTGCTGGTTCATTAGAGCTTAACATGGAAATAGTACTTTTAGAGGATTTGTTGGTTTCATTTGTTAAGTCTGTAGTAGTACTATCTACATAGGCCATTAATGTATATCCTGCTTCAGTAGCAGAGCTTACTGTCACTATACTTTCTCCAGTAGCAAAGACAGCTTTATCGTTTAAATCTACATCTATTTTAATATCACTTGCGGTAATGGTAAGTGTGTCTTCTTCTGAATTATCTGTAGCATTAACCATACCAGTTAGTTTATCTGCATTTAATACACCTAACGCACCTAATAGTACTACTACGGATAATGTAGTTAATTTAGCTACTAGATGTTTATTAGTATGTGTAGTAAAACGATTTACTTTCTTACGCCTTGATATTGCTACAATGATACCTACCATAATGACAGCAGAAAGCACAATAATGCCAATAATTGGCAATACCATACTAGTATTGAAATTAACTCCATCCGTATGTGCGACACTAAACATACCAGTATCTGGCGCACCAGTGTCTGGCACTACTGCGGAACTAGCATCATTTACATTGATTAATAGTTTTGATGACATATTTATTCTTTCTTTTTATGCTTATGAATTTACATCCTCATCAGCGATACATCTTACTGCGCTACCAAAATAATCCTTACCAGTTGAATAAACGACCAGAGTTTCGCTATGAGAATGAAACCAAAAATCGTAAACGCACTTCGCGCCACATTCAGAATTTTGGGAATTAGAGGATAGATACTCGCCACTACCGCCCTGACTATGAGCACTTCCACCCACATATCCGGAATCGACAAAATTATTTGGGAAATTTCCAAATGTATGCTTGGACCAGGTAAGATACGTTGTGCCTTCTGTGGCTATAGGACCGCCAAGGCTAACACTAAGTTCATAAAATTCACCTGGTACACCACCGGTGGGCAAATGCCAGCCAGCTGGGCAAATTGATGTATTGGCCGCTTTGGACCCTTCGTAATCTAAATAGCTCGTATTGGCCTTGGCGGCAGCCCAGGAGTAATAATTACCATAGCTATACGCTTGTTGACTTGGACTAGTCATATTTACGACGCTCACACTACTGGCATTATAATATCTAGGCATACGATAAGCCGGATCATTATCTAATCCTATATCGGAATGAGTAGCACCATTTATTCCAGCAATATCACCACTGCCGTCATATTTGTATAAGCTATTCGAGGTAACAGACCCGCTGAAATAGCTTTCGGAGTTAGCTAAACCAGTGAATAGGCCACCAAACCCTTGCGATAATGATGGGGTAAAATCGGCATCAGCATCCAATCTTAGATTCTCAATCATCCAACATTTGCCATCTGCAAGCTTGGCTACAGCATATGTATCGTTGTCACGTAGATCGGTCAGGGCGGTAACTGAACCTATCGGCATATCATTGTCGCTTGGGCAGGTCCAGCTTTGAAGATTACCCGCAGATGGCACCCAAACGGCGTAAAGCGCTAAGCCACCATTCGTCACATTATATTGTCCAGAATAGAAAGTTATTTTTTGATTTGGCCCATAGATGCGATAGCCTGCGTTAGCACCAGTACCGTTACCGTTTGAATCGTTTTCCCCCAATACCCAATCGCTTTTATCGGACCAGCCAGCAAAGCCATACCCAGGGCGTTTAAAATTACTAGCCCATAGTATAGCAGATGTATCGGTCTCCGCAAGAATTTGAGTCCCCATTGAGTCGGTTACTCCGTATGCGTTTGGATAATAATCTATTACACCAGAATTGTCTACCTCCCACTGCGCATAAAGCGTAAATGCTTCACCAGGCTGCGCCAAATCCAAAACCACATCATCAGGCTGATACCATGTGCCATTACCATCCGCTCGGGTGTTCCAACCAATAAACTGGTAACCAGAATTCTCAAATTCATTATACCAAATCCACGCATTCGTATGTGGCAATACTCGCTCGACGTCCATACTACCACTTCCGCCATTAGCATCATAATGAATATAGTAATTGTTTCCTAAATAAACATCAATCGTTTTTCCAGCGAGCGAATCATAATAATACACTATCTCACTTTTTAAATCATTCTCATCATGGAACCAACGATTATCTATTAAGTAGCCATCATCATCAACGACATCGTACCAGATATCCCATTTCATCAGAGCACCTTCATTGCCATACCCTACCGGCAAGCTGTATTCACCAGATTTGTTGGCAAATGAACAAATCTGTTCTGGTATTGTATCCTCATGTTCTTCGTCGTAAACCGGGTATAATCTGGCATAAAAACCATAATTATAACCGCTCACTGGCATATCGTACGCAGACAGCATAAATGTTACGGTGCTATCATCAACAATAAACGTTTCTCTGCCAGAGATATTAGTGGATGTGTCAGATTCTTCATCCCAAGTGCTGAGCATGTAAGAAAACGAAGGCATATCTGGGCCCGGGTTAACCTGGCCTTCAAAGATCGCTATATAAGCATCACTTGTCAAAGCATATTCAATATCAATTTTAACTTTGTCTGCCCCTGGAAGTGCGATGGTTTGCATTTGCCAACCATCATAGTATGGCTCTACCATATTGCCCTCGTCATCTAGATTGTCACTCTTAGCAAAATAACAATAAGTACTTTCAATAGTTTCAACACCATCCGGTGCAGAATTATAAATTGGATAAACTTTGGCATAGAAGCCATAGTCATAACCCTCAATTGGCTCTCCGTATGCCCAACCGGCAATGGTTATTGTATCGCCAGGAATTGTAAGTGATTTTTTGCTCGCACTAGGCTTAAATATTCCTATCTCTTCGTATTCATCACCATCCCAACCATCCCAGCTCATAATATCATTTATAGCGTCGTAAAAAATGTCTATGTAAAACTCCCCACTGACTGCGTAATCTATTTCTACCTTCAACGCATTGGCGCCGGGGGCACTAACAATCTTATTGGCAACCGGAAGACTCCAACCAATCTGATTATCGTGTTCACTTTGTGGATACGCCCCATCCTGTGTCCCATCATCACGTATATTTGGCGTCTTCACAATAGCATAAGGCCCTTCAGTGGTATAAACTTTTGTACAATTCCCACCTACATAAGCTAGTCCACAGGATGTGCCATAAGTAACAGTGTTAACATCCTTAGTTCCAGCCTCATCAAAATAATATCCGTTACCATGGAAGTTAACAGTCACATCCTCATCAAGCACATGTGCCACCGCAACATAATTAATCGTCACCCCTTCATAAGTACCATAATCTAGTTCTGGCGTGACATAAGTAGCATAATAAAGTGTAGTCTCATCATTTGCTTCCGTAGCACTCGAACCAGAAACTTTTACTACCATGGCATCTTTTTCTGCTGTTGGAAGCCCACGGAATAATGTCTCTTCTTGTGAATTTGGCTTAGATAGTGATATGCCCCAAGTATTGTCTGTAAGAGCTTGGGATTGGCTAGTTTCTAGCATTTCAATAGTGTCGCCATCTTCGTTAACAAGACTAGTTGTTTTACTATCTACATAAGCCATCAATGTATAGCCAGTTTCGGTAGCAGTTGTAACTTTAACTTTACTTTCACCAATTCCAAATACTGCCTCATCATCCATTTCTATATCAATAGCAGTTATTTCTTCGGTTGTAATAGTAAGCGCAGGACCTTCCATGGTTTCTGCGTTGGCCATACGTTGATTATCGTTAAACTTAAGAACCCCAAAAACACTAACTAGGATAATGAAGGACAATCCAGCTAGTTTTGGAATTAGATGCCTCTTGGTGTTAAGTTTCATAGATGTATAGCCACTGAAACCATTAACTAGGCTCTGTCTCTTATGCCGCCAAATTAATAAAATAGTGATCGTAATTATAACGGCTAGTGCAACTAAGCTAACGACGATAAATAAAGCCGCATTATCTTTAATAATGTCCTTCAATTGTTCGCCGATACCTAATATACCAGTATCCGGAGTTCCGGCATCTGGTATTCCGTCTGTATCTGGCACCACAATACTATTTGGGTCAATCAAATTGACCAGGAGTTTGGATGACATTTTTAGTTTCCTTCATTTTTATGTTGATATATGACCTATCTGTTTATGATTATAGCAAAACTCAAAATTTTGTCAAGCAACACAAATGCCCCGGCAACGGGTGCCGAGGCATTTGTAATGTGCTGGAAAGGTATTATTCGTCTTCACCCTCGTCGGGTGGATCTTCGTCCTCGTCGGGCCAGCCATCGTCATCGTCATCGTCCTCGTCGGACCAGTCATCGTCATCTTCGTCAATATCGGCCCAGGAGCTGTATGGACCAGTGCAAGTTGGGCTGCTCAAGATTTGGAGGAATTCTTCCTCAGAAATGTCGCAGTAGTCCCAGCCTCCACCAGTGTAGTATTTGTTGACGATTTTGCCTTCGACCACTATTTCCGTGTGGTCGTCTCCATCGCCGTCCTCAGGGTGGGCTTCAATCTTGGTCAGTTCGATGCGGGTGCACTTCTTGACCCAATCAAAGAACGGCTCCTCTGGTGTGTGGTAGTATTCATCGTCGTTCTCGTCGGTGTCATTGATTTGGTCATCGATTGCGTCTCTGAGCTCCCCAAGCTCATCCTTGTCGAGAACGAGCTCGGTTTGCGCAGTGACATTGAAAATCTCATCAACTTCCCGCGCAACACACTCAAAGATAACATCCATGCTTATATCTGCAGCCAGCTCCATCATTTTTTCAGTCTTGTTCATTTTTTTCTCCTTCATCAGTATAATATTATTGAATGACATATATCTGAATCTTGGGATGAACCCAAGCCGAACAAAGGAAATAATGACAGTCTGCCGTAACAGATTACCTTTCCTATATTGTCAAAGTTCACTCTAATAGTTCGATTGAACTTATGCTTTAATTATAGCACAAAAACAACAAAAAGTCAAGACTAACAGATATATTTTGCTTATTGTACTCTTATGCTAATTTCTTTCTCAGAATTTCCTGTACCGCCGACGGATTAGCTTTGCCGTGCGATTCTTTCATCACTTGCCCCACAAGGAATCCAATCACCTTCTCTTCCCCAGCTCGGAAATCATCTTGCGCCTTCTTGGTCTCGGGCTTTGCTAATACTGCATCTACAATCACCTCTAATGCACCAAGGTCATTTTCCTGAATTACCCCTAACTCTTTAGCGATAGCGCGCGTATCTTTGCCGCGCATTTGAGGATCAAACAGCCTCAAAAACACCTCTTTGGTAGCCGTAGAGGACAATTCCTTCTTCTCGTTCATTTCTGCTAAATCATTCAACTGCTTCGCTGATGGCAAATCATTCAAATATTCCGCCGACTTCTCCTCGGCAAGTAGCACTGACGCAAACAAATTGGAGGCATTCTTGACATATTTCTCGTCAATCTCGCCTAACTTTTGCATTAATTCTGGATAGTCAAGTAGCACCTCAAGCGTATCACCAGCAATCACTGAGCCGAATTTTGTGCGATAATCTGCCGGCATCAAAGGCAATTTGGCCGACTCTTCCTTAATGAACTCAGTAGTCAAATGAATCGGCGGTAAATCTGGCTCCGGCATATAGCGATAATCTTTCGCTTCTTCCTTGGAACGCTGGCCAGTCGTTTTACCGGTTGCATCGCTCCAGCCTAAAGTTTCTTGAACTACTTTCTCGCCCGCTTCAAGTAATTTTGTTTGCCGAGCAATTTCGTATTCCACTGCTCGCTCTACGCTTCTAAATGAGTTCAGGTTCTTTACTTCTGTTCGTGTACCAAGCTTCTTCGAACCCTCTGGTGCCACCGAAGTGTTTACATCAAAACGCATATTGCCGTTGTACAAATCACCATAGGTTACACCCGCATAGCGCATCAATCGCCAGAGCTCCTTGCAATAATCGTGCGCATCTTTTGCGGAATGAATATCCGGCATTGACACGATTTCGATTAGTGGCGTATCTACGCGGTTTAAATCCACTAACGAATAAGAACCAAAATGCGTCAACTTCCCTGCATCACCCTCGAGGTGCGCATGTTCAATCTTTACTTTGACGCCAGAAGGTAACTCGACATATCCCTCGCCGATAATTGGTGCGTAATACTGTGTAATCTGATAGCCTTTCGGTGAGTCTGGATAAAAATAATGCTTGCGATCAAAACGCGAATTTTCGTTGATTTTGCAATTCATCGCGCGTCCGGCCAAAATTGCTAGCCGAATCGCTTCACCGTTTAACCTTGGTAGCATCCCCGGTAAAGCGTAGTCCACGGGCGAAACACAAGAGTTTGGCTCTTTGCCACGCGCGTCGTTATCAACTTCAGAAAATAATTTCGTCTTAGTACAAAGCTGTACGTGGCATTCGATCCCGATTGTAGGTATATATTTCATAGTCTAAATTGCTCCCAAATCCTTTAATGCTTGTCTATAAACTGCAAGCGCTGTCGCTGCCTGGCGATACGATATTTCTATATCTTCGTGTGCAATTGCATTGCGCAATTTATGCGCGCGCCACACTGCATTTTTGTCGCTAAATTTATCACCAATTTTCTTTAGCCGTTCCCCCATCGTCTTGCCAGGGGCACCCATCTCGGACATGGCTCTGTCGAGCAACTTGTCGCCGTTAATGATGGCCATCGACCAAGTCGACGGATTCTCTTTGTTCAGATTGTTTTCGATACGCAAAAACCTAGTTTGGTACTCTTCGAGGTTGAATTTATGCGTGCGCCGCCCCGTCAGTTTGATTGCGAGGAACAAAAACACCGCCACAATCAAAACTGCAACGATAAAAATTACTGGTCCACCTTCCATTACTCTAACTCCTTAGAAAATTCAATTAAGTTTTTATCGCTGCGCCGTGGGCCCACAAGTTGCAGGCCAATTGGCAAGCCAGCATCGGTTTTCCCCGCCGGGATTGCTAAACCTGGCACACCGGCAAGGTTCAGTGATACACTCATCAAATCTTCGAGATACATCGCCACTGGGTCATTTACCTTTTCGCCGAGTTTAAACGCTGGATTTGGCGAGACTGGCGTCAAAATAAAATCACATTTCTTGAAAGCCTTTTCATATTCCTGAACAATCAAAGTCCTCGCCTTTGCCGCCTTCAAGAAATATGCGTCGTAAAAGCCAGACGACAAGACGAAGTTACCAATCATAATGCGCCGCTTATTTTCTGGCATAAAGCCTTCGCTCCGCGTATTCAAATACAAGTCTTCCAGATTGTCAGATTTCTCGCTCCTAAAACCATACCTCACGCCGTCATAGCGCGACAAATTCGATGCCACTTCTGCCGGTACGATAATATAATAAGCCGCCAAAGCGTATTTCAGCGCTGGCATCTCAAGCTCTACAATTTCATAACCCTTCTTCTTGAGCGCCTCGCACTTCTCTTTCAACGCTTTCTTAATATCCGCATCCACCGACTCATTGTCAAATTCCTTAATCACGCCGATGCGACGAACAGGCAATTCGGAAGCATTTGCGACAACGGGAGCAATCGACGAAGCGAGCCCTGTAACGACAGGCGCGAGCGAGGAGGCTTCCGAATTGCCTGTTCTCGCATCGGTTGGGTTGTAGTAATCCGGCAATGTAGTCATGTCTTTTGCGTCTTGTCCTGAGGCAACCGACATCAAAAGATCCATATCCTCTGGTGTTTTACTAAAGAAGCCAATACAATCCGTAGATGACGCCATCGCCACTACGCCATAACGCGAAATACAGCCATAAGTTGGCTTCAAACCGTATACTCCGTTAAATGATGCTGGCTGTCTAATCGAACCACCAGTATCTGTACCAGTTGCAAATTCCACGATATCGAGCGCCACTGCTACTGCCGAACCACCAGACGAACCGCCAGCTACTCTTTCGAAATCAACTGCGTTGTGGGTCGGCCCAAAATATGAGTTTTCGGTTGATGAACCGTGCGCAAAAGCATCGAGGTTAGTACGTCCAATCATAATTGCGCCTTCGGCCTCCAATTTAGCTACTGCCGTGGCGGTTACTGGTGATTTAAATCCTTGTAAAATATGTGCCGAAGCTGTAGTTTCACCTCTTGGCGATAAAAAGTTATCCTTCAAAGCATATGGCACGCCGGCCAATTTCCCAACTTTTTCACCACGCGCAATCGCCGCATCGATTTCCTTTGCTCGTGCCAACGCACCTTCTTCATCGATGAAAGTAAAAATATTATAATCCGCGTATTTCTTTGCCTTTTCAAGCGCAGTTTTAACGAGCTTAGTAGCAGTAGTTTTTTTATCAGCTATCTTCATAAACTATAACACCTTTGGTACTTTAATCTGATTATCGATTGTCTCGACCGTTAAATTTAGCAAATCTTCGCGGTTGGCGTCTTGTGGCAAAATCTCGTCACCTCTCCAAACGTTTTCCATCTCAAACACTTGGTAGGTCGGCTCTACGTCGCTTGTATCAAGCTCATCAAGTTGCGAAATATACTTAATGATATTTTCCAAATCGCCCCCCAAGCGTTTAACTTCATCATCATTTAGGCGAAAATCCGACAAATCGGCCAAATGTTTTACCGTACTCTCATCTACTTTCATATGTTTTTTATTATACCACAAACAGAAAAATAATAAACGTCAAGCAAAATGCCGATAGTTATTTGACATTTCTAAATAATAATTTCTTTACAGCTTTCATTATTGGATTGACTTCGTCTAGATTCAAAAAGTAACTCGCTATAATGTAAGCTAGTAGCGATACGGCAGTAATTAGCATGAACTTCGGTATAGTTATCACGAGCGAAGAGTCTGTTGCCATAAGTGGCACAAATTTCGCCATTGAGAATGCCACGCATCCAGCCACCAGTGTAGCTACGCCCATTTTCAAAACCGCTTTTAAGAATTCTTTGTCTAATAGCTTACCTTCAGAACGCTTCTGTAAAATCAAAAGCAAAATTGCGATTTCAATCAAAGCTCCAATTGATTGTGCTAGGCCTAATCCATCTACTCCCCATCCTAATAAATACGCCGCAATGGAAAGCAGAATTGTTAATCCAATTGCAATAATAGATACTCTAAACGGTGTTTTGGTATCTTGATAGGCGTAAAACCCACGCGATGCAATATGAAATACGCTCCTTGCAAAAATCGCAATACAAAGCATTCCAAGAATGGATGCAATTGTGCCGTTGCTATTGTTATTACCGATATTGGAAATAAAGCTCGTCACATAACCACGCCCAAAGAATGCAATTGTTGCAACAGGTGCCGCAATCCAAATAATCATTCGGAGAGCTTGCCTAAAAGTATTATAAAATTCTTTCTTGTCGCCATTTCCGAGTTCCTCGGTCAATTTTGGGAAGAACGCCGTAGAAATCGCCACACCGATTAAGCTCACCGGCATCGATTGCAGAGTTGTTGCCTGGTCAAAAGAACGTACCGCCCCCGCTCCCATTCGTGACGATAAATTAGTCGAAACAATGGAGTTCACGTAATCAATTCCCTGATCCAGTGATCTTGGCGGCAATAGTTTTAGAATTGTACGAAAACCTTGGTTCTTCCAATTGATTTTAAATTCATAATCAAAGCCAAGCCCAAACAGCCCAATCAATGCTACTAACAGTTGCATTACCGCGCCCAAAATCACGCCGATTGCTACACCCATGATCCCGCCCTCAAAGATTTGAATTCCAAATAGATTAATGCCACCAGTAAACCAAGTAATACCAATGATAATACCTATATTATATATAGCGGGTGCAAACGCATAAAACACGAATCGCCCTACTGCTTGCTGCATTGAAGTGAGGACCGTCGCAATCGAGAACAGGAACGGATTAATTGCAATCACGCGCGTCATGTTAATAGCAAGAATCATGCCGGATTCGTCCAGACCTGGCGAAACTATATAACGGATTAATGGATCTGCAAAAATCATAATCAAAATTGAAGCCGCCAAAGTAATCAAAGCCAGTAAATTCAGAAGCGAAGAAGACATCTCCCAGGCCGATTTTTTGTTGCCCGTAATCAAACGCTGATTAAACACCGGAATGAAAGAAACCGCCAAGGCTCCAGAAGTCAAGATAAAAAACATAAAGTCTGGAATTGTAAATGCCGCCGTGTAAGCATCAATGCCGGTCGGATAAGTACCAAGATAATATGAATTTAAAAGACGGTCACGGAAAAGTCCGAGCAAGGCCGAAATAAGAGTAGAAGAAGCTAAAACAATCGCTGCCGATTTTACTGACATCTTCATGTTTGCCATCGCCACTACCGACTTAAAACGGAACTTTTTCATAATATTTATTATATCACGTGATATAATGATTATATGGCAAAAAAAGCTGAAGTTATTTTACCACCAAAAGATAAATCTAAGGCTACATCAAAAACTGCGCAAAAAAATACCCCTAAAACTACACCTGAGCCCAAGTCTATAAATGTAGCTCACGATGAAGAGATCAATAAAGTGGTTGTTAAGATTAACAAAGAATCCGACCAGGAACAAACAGCTGACGAAACAGCCGAAGTGGTGGAAATTGAAAATGATGACGAACAAACTAATCAGGAAGAAAGCGAGATGGCAAAATCTAAATCAAAAAAAGTAAAGAGAAATCTCTATAGCTCTCTAAAGTACAGACGCAAAGCAAAGAAAGAAGCCGAAGCACGTCGTCGCGCTGAAGATCTTGCCACTCTCCCAAAAGAACCAATCAAAAGATTCTTTGCCAGACTCCATCCGAAACGCTTCTTTAGGTGGTGGTTTTCTTGGCGTGGTCAAAAAGCAATTCTTAAAACCATCGCTATTATAATCATTTTGGGCGCCATTGGTATTGGCGGCCTATTCCTTTATTACAAAAAAGACCTTGATGAAATTCGTCTTGACGAAATGACTATTGCTGAAACAGTCAACACCTATCTAGATCGTAATGGTGTCGTGCTTTGGAAGGATACCGGTAGTGACAACTACCGTCTAGTGGTTGACGCAGACGAAATTCCACAATACATGAAAGATGCCACTATCGCAATAGAGGACCGTAATTTCTATAACCACATTGGTGTTGACCCAGTTGGCTTAGTGCGTGCGGTCATCTCTACGCTTAGCGGCAAGCAGGTTCAGGGTGGTTCCACTCTCACTCAGCAGCTAATCAAACAAGTCTATTTTGCATCTGAAGCTCAGAGCGCAGACCGTGGTGGTCTTCAGCGTAAAATCAAAGAGTTAATCCTCGCCATTGAGCTAGAACAAATGTATTCTAAAGACGAAATCCTCACGATGTATCTCAACCAATCGCCATATGGTGGTCGTCGCAATGGCGTAGAATCTGCCGCGCAGACTTATTTTGGCAAATCCGCCAAAGATTTGACACTGGCCGAATGTGCTTTGCTAGCCTCAATTCCAAATAACCCAGCCGTTTTCAACCCATACAACGAATATGGTCACGATCAGCTCCTTTGGCGCCAACAATATACCTTAGATGTGATGGCCGAAATGGGCAAAATCACCCAAGAAGAAGCCGATGCGGCCAAGGCTATTGATATTCTTGCTACAATCCAGCCTGAGTCTAGTCAATACGCCAACGCTCTCGCACCACACTTTGTTCTCGAAGTGCGTTCGCAGCTCGAAGATAAATATGGTATTTCTACCATGCGCGCTGGTGGTTGGACTATTACGACCACTCTGGACTATCGCGCTCAGCAAATTGCCGAAGATGCTGTTGCTACGGGTATGGAGTACTCTTATATGAATGGCACCGACAATATGGCACTTGTATCCCTAGACGTGGAAACATCACAAGTTATCGCAATGGTCGGTTCGTCCAACTTCTTCAATAGTGATTACGGCGAATTAAATGTCACTACTGATTCCCTCATCGAACCAGGTTCATCTATTAAGCCGATTCTAGATTACTCCGCTTTGTTTATGCAGCGTGAAGGTATCAACTATGGCCCAGGCTCCATCTTGAGGGATGAAAACATCAACTCAATCTATTGCGCCGGTTATTCTGGTGCCTGCTCGCTCAACAACGCTTCGGGTCAAGGCTTCTACGGCGACGTCACGATCCGTTTTTCACTCGGCCACTCGCTCAATATTGCAGCTGTAAAAGCACTATATATTAATGGTATTGAAAATTCTCTTGAAGTTGCGCATGGTCTAGGCGATAAAGCGTATTGTGATAATCGCACCGATTATGGCCTTTCCATTGCGATTGGTTCCGGCTGTGGTGTTCGTATGGTTGAACATGCCAACGCCTACGCTTCCCTTGCTCGTGGTGGTTCATACAAAGACATTACATACGTGCTAGAAGTTAAAAATTCAGCCGGCGACGTAATAGAATCCTGGGTCGATTCCCCAGCCACTCGTGTGGTTGACGAACAGGTCGCTTATATGGTAGCTGATATTCTTGGTGATCGTACAGCTCGCTACGATAACGGTGTTGGGTTTGTGGTTCCGGATGTTTGGACCGCCACCAAGACTGGTACTACCACAACACAAAATGCCGCAGTCGTCAAGGATTCATTAATCGAGAGCTTTTCTACCGCTATTTCCACCTTTGTTTGGAATGGCAATCATGATGGCTCGGGCTTTGATGCCCCAATGGGTGAACCGGTTCGTTATGCTGTAGGTACATATATGGAGCGCGTTCATAAAGAAGTTTATGAACCGGAAGGCAAATGGCATTATGGCGATCAGCCAGTTCAGCCAGCCGGTATTCAAACGCTTACCGTAAATGGTAAAACCGATATTTGGCCGAGCTGGTTTAATAAAGATAAAAATTCTGGTATTACCAAAGAAACACTTACCTTCAACAAATACAATCACTTATTAGCTTCGTCTTGCACTCCGCAAGCTTATAAAGTTGAGATCGAAATTAGCAAAATCACCGACCCAATGACTGGCAAAGAAACCTATAGTGTACCAGAGCCGTATGACCGCGAAAATAGTGATACTTGTGATTATGTGGCGCCTCAGGTTGCTTTGTCTATTTTCTCACCAAACATTGTTGTAACGATCAATAGAGGAACTAGCCCGATTGCTGGAGCCTCGCTCTATGTTAATGGCACCGAAATATCCAATGGTATCTCGGTTGACTCGGCGGGCAATGCCAATGTCTCGTACAAAATCAAAGGTACAGAATCATCAGTTAAAGTTCTTGTCACCGACGAAGCCGGTTATACCGCCACCGCTGAAGCAACGCTTACTCCAACCAGCTCAGGCGACTCTGGTAATTCTGGTAATTCTGGTGGCACTCCTGGTTATATCGACAAGCCAACTTCCCCGTAAAAGGCATAGATGATATAATATAGCTATGGAATTATTTATATTATTAATCTGTCTCCTAATTTTAGGTGAGACAACTATACTTTTGGTTCGAAAGTATAAACCAACCTCAAATAATAAACGTAAAATATATGTTGATACATCCGTTCTTATCGACGGACGAATCATCAATATCGCAAGGAGCGGCTTTTTGGATGGTGATTTAATTATTCTAAAAAGTGTTCTTCTGGAATTGCAATTACTTGCCGACGGCAAAGACACCGAGAAACGTAACCGTGCTCGCGCTGGCCTTTCTGCTGCTACTGAGCTGGAACGTGTGATTAATGTTAACACGGAGATCGTCGACGATACGGGAGGACTAAAGAAAGTCGACGAGGAACTATTAAAATATGCCAAAGAGAATCGCGGTGCCATTCTCACAATGGATTATAATTTGATTAAAGTTGCCGAAGCCGAAAAAATCGAAACTTTGAATATCAATGACCTCGCACTTGCTACGCGAAGCGAATTTGTACCAGGTGAGCGAGTACGGCTCCGAATCCTAGACAAAGGCTCTAACAAAGGTCAGGGCGTCGGCCATCTTGATGATGGTACCATGGTAGTAGTTGATAACGCCGCCAACAAAATCGGTCGGGAAGTCACAGTTGAACTCATCAAATTCTATGAAACTCCAGCCGGCAAAATGATTTTCGCTAAAATCGCCAATAAAAGATAATGACTATTTAATTAAATCTTCACCAAATTCAATTGCGTGAGCATGGTTTTCTTCTAGGATTTTTTGATATTTCTCGACTAATTCGCCAAATTTCAGTGCTTTCGCCACATCTATTGCGAGATCAAATCTTGTTGAAGCATTCTTTCTTAGCATTTCAAACGGTGTAGTGGTAGAACCTTCTTCTGAAAAACCATGTACACGGAGTCGCCAAGAATCGGTGTATTTTTCGAAAATCGTTTCTAGCGCAGCTGGATACCCATGGAAGATTGCGATAATCGGGCGGTTGGTCGTAAACATTTTATTGAATTGTTCGCGCGACATTTTATGTTCAGTTGTGCCAATTGCGCGGTATGACAAAGCATTAATAATCACAAGACGTATCCTTAGCCCAGGTAAATCCTCCCGCAGTATTTTCACCGCCTCCATCGCCTCGCGCGTAGCAATATCCCCTGCTGCGGCCAAAACAAAATCTGGCTCCTCGTCTGACAGCGGTTCATAAATTGTTGCTCCGTTCCCTTCAAATAGATTATGGGCAGTTTGTTCATCAAAATACACCGGCAGCTCATTCTTGTCGAATGTTGTAAAATTTACAACATCACGTGATGTGAGCATGAATTTAAATGCCTCTTCAGCCACTACAGCATCTGCTGGAAAAATGCAATTCACTAAATCGGATGGTACGGATAGTAAAGTTGATATTAAAGCTGGCGATTGATGTGTAAAACCATTATGATCTTGGCGCCAACAGACCGAAGTTGAGAGTAGGTTTACTGCCGGCAAGCTCTCTCGCCAAGGCACACTTTTAGATTGTTTAATAAACTTGATTTGCTGCAAAAGCTGTGAAGCTACAATCGGGAAAAATGACTCGTAACTACCCATCATCGCCTGCTCGCCGTTCATTAGGTGCCCCATCATCGTGGAGAACAATACATTTTCAGAAAGCATCTCGACGATTCTTCCCTTTGGCGATTCTGGCAAATCCCATTCTTTAATCGGTAAATCCCATGCCCTACTCTCCACGTCATACACGGCAGTAAATTTATTCGAAGTCGTTTCATCTGGTGAAAAGAAATAAAAACGTGGGTCATTAACCATTTCTTGTTTCAATAACTCACCGATTCTCTTTGCGGATGATTCTTCTGTCATAACGTAAACCCTCTTTCTTTATTGAACAGTTCCTCGAAATTATAAGAGTGCAGCCATTCACTTAATTTTTCTAGTTCTTCGGGTTTTTGTGCCGGCTTTTTAAGTGGCACTTGATGCGCATCTTGGTGCGCATTTGGTCCACCGGCACCTTTTTCGGTCTTCAAAATATAAAATGGCGATTCAACTTCTTGATTTAAGGCGTCCTGGAATACTTCAGGATTATCGCCGTCAATCATCACCGGTGTAAAACCAAATCCCCGGATCATGTCATTTAGTTCTTTTTCGGATTTTCTGGCATAAATAGTTGGAGCTGAAATCTTGTAACCATTTAAGTGAAGTATTGGCAAAATCACGCCATTTCCCTCTCCGCCGACTAAGTTTTTCAAATTCAAAGAACCAAGCGCAGTCGCCGTTTCGAGTTCGCCGTCACCAATTAGTACGGCCAAAGTCTTTTCTGGATGCCCGAGCGCCACACCATAAGCCGTTGCTAGTGCATAACCAAGTTCACCACCTTCAGTAATTACTGTTGGAGTGAATGGGCTAGCATGTGACGGGAATCCATCCGGCCACGAGAAATTTTTACAAATATATGCCAAACCATCATAATCCAGTGTTGCGCGTTCATCTACTTTATTCAGCTTACCATCCATGAATAAATTAGCCTGCAAAGCTGGGAATCCGTGCCCTGGCCCCAAAACAAACGTGAAATTTTGATCGTCACCAAAATGTTCTTTTAGATTCGCATAAGCAACATTAATTCCGTGACAAGTTCCCCAGTGCCCAAGCAACCTTGCCTTGATATCCTCTGGTGCCAGCGGCCTCTCTAGCAAAAAATTATCCCTTAAATAAATCTGCACCACCGAAAGATAATCGCACGCTCTGACACGTCGATTTATGCGGTTAATCTCAGAAATGCCCACGCTAGACATAACCTTATTATAACACGAGCCGCCACTGTTTGTCATAAAATATGCTACAATAGTTATATGAAAAAAACATTTCGTGAAATTTCTTTTGATGAATTTAAAGAGTTTACTGAGTCTTGCCCAACCAAAAGTTACATGCAAAGCCCGCAAATGTTTAAACGCTATCAAAAAACCGGCCGTGAATGCTATCTTCTTGGCGCCTTTCTCGATGAAAAACTAGTTGTAGTGGGCATCGCGAGTAATATTTATGAACGTTACGGCCACAAAATCTTTACTTTTTCGCGCGGTCCACTTGCTGATTTTAAAAAACACGAAAAAGAATTCTATTATTTCCTAGATGAAACCAAAAAATATCTCAAACCAAAACATGGCATCGTGCTCCAGATTTCGCCAAGCTTGTTAATACCTAATGCGCCGAAAGATTTTGCTGCTAAATTAAAGACCCACGGTTTTAAATATCTCGGTGAATACGAACAAGTCAAATGGACTTATGCAATCGATTTTAGTAAAATTGAGAATCTCCCACCGGTTGAAGCTCCTAAACAAAAATCCCCCACCCTTTCACCCGATATTTCACCAGAATCTGAGCAAATACTAACACGCAGCTTTCGGCGTGACCATCGCTACACAATTAAATACGCCACAGAACGCTACGGCATCAAGCTTAGAGAGCTTGCGCCGTCTGAATATAGTATTTTGTTGAAGTTGTTGGAAGAATCTGGCCGCCAGCACGGTTTTGTCCCGCGCGACCAAAAGTTTTTCGAACAGATGGCAGACGCCTTTGGCTCAGAAGTTTCTGCTGTAGTTGCCGAATTGCCAGATGGTACACCGATTGCTGCCGCCTTCTTTATTCTCTATGGTGACGAGGTAATTTATCTATCCTCTGGTCTTTCCCGTGAGCATAAAAAACTCGGCGGCCCACACCTCATCCAGTCCGCAATGATCAAATATGCCTACGCCAATGGATTTAAAAAATATAATTTCTGGGGCACCAACCCGGATCCAGAAAACGGCGTGTATAAGTTTAAACAAGGTTTCCACGGCGAAGTTGAAGAATTTGTCGGTACTTTTGCGGCGCCACTTTCCCCACTTGGTACAATTTACCTTAAAAAGCTTCGCCCCGCCGAACATCGCGACCTAACTTAAGAAAGGAATACGAATGGAATTTACCACTCTTGCCCCCAAAGAATTTACCAAATTCGAAAGAACCCAAAAAACTGGTAATTTTTTCCAGTCTGTTCCCCGCTCGGTTTTGCGCGAAAAGATGGGCTTTAATACTTATCTTGTCGGCGTGAAAGAAGATAAAAAGGTTCTCGCCGCGGCTCTTATTATTGAACGAGACCATGAAGCTTTGCTGCAGCTTGGTCCAATTATGGATTATAGCAATTCAAAACTCCTCGATTTCTTCCTCACTGAAATTATTAAATACGCTCACGAACAGAAATTTATTAAACTAGAAATCTTCCCGCCCATCGTCTATGCTACTCGCCAAATGGATGGTACGGTTATAGATAAGCCAGACACCTCCAAAATATTCGATGCTTTCAAAAAACATGGCTTCACCCACGAAGGTTTTACAACTGAGGTTGAAAACAAGGCCAACCGCTGGATGTTTATCAAAGACCTTTCTGGCCTCAAAACTCTTCGCGACGCCGAGCTTACCATGAATTCCAGCACCCGTAAAAAACTCCACAAAACTGCTCGCGAGCTAGAAATTAAAGTCTTGAAAGACAAATCTGAATTGCCGGAATGGCGCGAGGCTCTTCTAGAAAGCAACAAAAGAAACGGTATTCCTACCCGTGAAGTTAAATATTTTGAAGATTTATGGGATGCGTTTGACGACGAAGTGGTTTTTGTTGAAGCTCGAGTGAAAGAAACCGGTGAACTCGTGTCGAGCGAAGTGGATATTTTCCACCCTAACGAAATGGTTGCTTTTGTTGCTGGCACGATTGAGAAAAACAAGCATTATAACGGTTCAACCGCCATAAAGGGCTGGAACATTGAAGAATGTCTGCGTCGCGGACAGACGCGCATGAATCTTTATGGCATGAAAGGTGATTTTTCGCCCAGCAATCCCCTTTTATTCTTTAAGAGTGGTCTCGGCGGCATCACTGAGGAATATGTTGGTGGCTTTTCCATTGTCTTAGACTCCAAAAAACTATTAAAAAACAAAATCAAACGCAAAATAAAAAGAATAGTAAAACATTAAATTCCATAGTAGTTTAGTATGATTTTGAGTTTTGTTTTGAGGTTACAATTCTTTAAGAATTTATTGCGGCGCCAATGTGGGAAATACTTCTTGAGCATCTCACGCGAACGCTTTAGTCCTTCTCTTCCTTCCGGAAACTTTTTATAATACTCCGCCGAATCCATCAAAAGATTCCAAATAAAGAACCATTCGAGCTCGGCATGATATTTCTGTACCGCGTCCATCTCATCAAAACGTTGATATAATCCTTCAAGCGTTGGAAAAATGTCAAAATAATGCGGGCTCCACTCAAGCTTATGCAATACCGAATCGGGATTTTGATAATAGAAATACAATGGTTCATCAACTGCCGAAAATTTATCAGTATATAATATCAGCGCCGGCATCATATCCATGTCTTCGTGAATGACACCTTCAATAAATTTAAATCTGCATTTAACGTACCATTTGCGACGAATCAATACCTGCACTGGGCCAAGTTCACTCCGAATAAAACGACTTTTAAAATCTGCTTGCTCGGGTGAAAACGCCGGTATGTGGTCGGAATGCCCGTCCGGAAAAACTTTCTCTAGCCCCACCATTACGAAATCGGCATCAGTTTTCTTCGCTTCCGCCATTAATTTGGCGACCGAATCTTCGCTCACGGTGTCATCCACATCAATAAACCAAAAGTATTCACCCTTTGCTTTTGGCACGGCAAAATTTCTTGCTGCGCCAGCGCCAGGTGTAATGCACTTATAAACCCGAATAATCTTAGGATGTTTCCTTGCTAACTCTTCTGCAGCTTTTAAAGAGCCATCATTTGAATTGTTGTCTATCAATAATATTTCGCTGCTACCTTTGTAATTTTTTAAAGCCTTCAACACGGATTCAACACAACGTTCGATGTATTTTTCTGCATTGAAAATTGGTATGATTATTGAAATATCCACTATTTTTCTCCAATATATTCCTTAATTTTGGCAACTTCATCACGCAGTAAAGCTGCTTTTTCAAACTCCAGATTAGCTGCGGCTAGTTGCATTTCTGACTGTAACGATTTAATTAGAGCCGGCAATTCATCCTTTGGAATACGCTTAATATCAAGTTTGTTCTCTACTTGTTTTTCTGGAATAATCGCTCTTAACCCCAAAGACACTTCTTTTTTAATTGAGGTCGGCGTAATGCCATGCTCAGCATTATATTGTTTTTGTATTTCGCGTCGGCGGTTAGTCTCGCTGATTGCTTTTTCCATACTTTCGGTAATGAAATTAGCATACATAATGACCTTGCCTTCTACGTGCCTTGCAGCACGCCCGATGGTTTGTATCAATGCCGACTCGCTACGCAAGAATCCTTCTTTATCCGCATCGAGAATGGCTACCAGTGATACTTCTGGCAAATCCAATCCCTCGCGCAAAAGATTAATTCCCACCAGCACGTCATAAACGCCCTCACGCAAATCCCGCAAGATATCACCACGTTCCAAAGTATCAACGTCGGAATGAATGTATGCGGTCTTTACGCCACGCTCTTTCAAATGGTCGGTCAAATCCTCTGCCATTCGTTTAGTAAGCGTCGTAATTAGTGTTCTTTGGCCTTTTGCGATACGTTTATCGATTTCTTCCATCAAGTCGTCAATCTGCCCTTCAGAGCCACGTACTTCAATTTCTGGATCTAGTAGTCCGGTCGGGCGAATCACCTGCTCAGCTGGCTCTGGTGAGTGTTCGAGCTCGTATTCTCCAGGTGTTGCTGAAACGTAAATCGCCTGATTAATGCGTGCTTGGAATTCACCATAAGTTAGCGGCCGGTTGTCAAGTGCCGACGGTAATCTAAAACCATAATCTACTAACGCCATTTTGCGTGCGTGGTCACCATTATACATTCCCCTTACCTGCGGCAAAGTCATATGCGACTCGTCCACGATCAACAAAAAATCCTTCGGGAAGAAATCCAGAAGTGTTGCAGGTGGCTGCCCGGGTTTTCGTCCATCAAGGTGACGCGAATAATTTTCAATTCCCTTTACGAATCCGGTGCTTTCAAGCATCTCCAAATCGTATTTAGTGCGTTGAGACAATCTCTCGGCTTCCAGATATTTTTCATGGCTTCGGAAATAGGCAATTCGTTCGTCAAATTCTGCGCGAATGGTTTTTAAAGCTCTTTCGAGCTGGTCTTTCGGTGTGGCGTAATGTGTATTTGGAAAAATATGAATATGATCCGGCTTTTCCAAAACATCAAAAGTTAACGGGTCCACAATCTTCACTTCTTCCAACGTATCAAATCCAAATTCAAATCGATAACCGTGCTCACCATTCGCTGGATACAAATCCACCGTATCACCCATCACCCTAAAATTCCCTCTCTCAAACGCCAAATCGTTCCGGTGATATTGCATATTGATAAGGTGACGCATGAAAGATATTTGGTCTAAATGCGCGCTCAAAAGTTCTTTCGAAGGGCCTAAGACTTGGGCGAGCGCCCCGGAGCGGCCCGAGAAAGAATCTTTTAGCGCGCCCATTGCCCAGCCATCACTATTCTTCCATAGTGGCAACGACATTGCTAAGTAATACTCCGGTGCGCCGATGCCGTAAATACATGACACCGATGCTACTACAATAACATCATTTCTTGTTAAGAGCGCCTCGGTTGCCCCGTGTCTCAATCTATCAATCTCGTCGTTGATTGCCGAATCTTTTTCGATGTAAGTATCTGTTGAAGCAATGTAGGCCTCTGGCTGATAATAATCGAAATACGACACGAAATAATGGACTTCGTTCTCCGGGAAAAATTCTCGAAATTCTGAGTACAATTGTGCGGCAAGAGTTTTATTATGCGCCAAAATCAAAGTTGGTTTCTGTGTGTTCTGTATAATATTTGCCATTGTGAATGTTTTGCCGGAGCCGGTTACACCCAGCAAAGTTTGCTCTTTTGTCCCAGCCAAAACACCATCCGTCAGCTGTTTGATAGCTCCCGGCTGATCGCCAGTCGGCTGAAATTTTGACACCAATTTAAACTTTGCCATACCTACTATTATATCATTATAAGTTTTTTAATTACCACTCAATAGGTTCCATACCATTTTTGGTCAGGAACTCGTTACAGCGCGAAAAATGATGATTTCCAAAGAACCCCGCATATGCCGACAGCGGCGATGGATGTGGAGATTCTAAAATTAAATGTCGTGAAGAATCGATTAGTGATTTTTTATTTCGCGCATCTCTACCCCATAAAATAAACACAAGATGTGGTCGCACCTTGTTTAAATACTCGATGGTAGCCGTTGTGAAGATCTCCCAACCTTTGCCGCGATGCGAGCCGGCTTTATGCGCCTCTACGGTTAGTACGGTATTAAGTAGTAGCACGCCCTGCCTTTGCCAATTACGCAAGCTTCCGGCCGGATTCGCATGATGTCCAATATCGTCATCAATTTCCTTATAGATATTAATTAAGGACGGCGGAATCGGTTGCGAGTTCGGCACTGAGAAAGCCAAACCTTCCGCTGCGCCAGGCGTATGATATGGATCTTGCCCCAAAATTACTACTTTTACATCATTTAAATCTGTCGTAAACGCCGAAAACACCAACCCCTTTGGCGGGTAGATTGTTTTGCGCTCGTATTCATCATGCAAAAACTTCGACAACTCCTTAAAATAAGGCTTTTCGAACTCGGACTGTAAAAACTCCTTCCAGCTCTCGTGCATGATATAATTATAGCATGGCTAAACTGTATTTTCGCTACGGCGCAATGGGGTGTGGCAAGACAATGCAACTTTTGCAAGTGGCATTTAATTACGAGGAACGCGGTCACAAAGTCTGTGTCATCAAACCTCGAACCGATACTAAAAACGGCACCAAATTATTAACTCGCATCGGCCCCGAGCGTGAAACTGATTTCTGTTTTGACCGCTCCACTGATATTTTTAAAGAGGTTTCCAAAAAATACAAGAAAGTACACTGTGTACTTGTCGATGAAGCACAGTTCCTAACTCCTGCGCAAGCCGATCAGCTCATGAAAATTACAATTGAACTGGATATTCCGGTCATGGCCTATGGTCTCAGATTAAATTTCCGCCAACAAGACGGTGGTTTCGAGGGTGCCACTAGGCTTCTGCAAATTGCTCATGACATTGAAGAAATTAAGACAATCTGCGAATGTGGCCACAAAGCAACTTTGAACTGCCGATTCTTGGACAATAAACTCATGACGGACGGACCAGATATTCTTATCGATGACGGCAAAACTAAAATTGAATATCGTGCTCTCTGCCCTGCTTGTTATGAAAAACACTTAAAAGGAGATAAGTAATGTATATTGTTATTGAAGGACAAGATGGCACCGGCAAATCCACTCAAGCCAGACTCCTAAAAGAATATTACGAGAACCAAGGTAGAGAAGTAGTTGTGATGGACGAGCCAGACGGCGATCTGCCACAAGCTCATGACATTCATGATATGATTTTGACTCGTGGCTACAATCTCGAATCGCTCACGAACGTCTTGCTTTTTACTGCGGCGCGCGTCGAATTATGGCGAAAAATCGCCGAACCAGTACTAAAAAATGGTGGTGTCGTGGTCTCTGCTCGTAATTATTGGTCCACACTGGCTTACCAGGGCTACGGCGAAGGCGTTTCGAGGAGTAAAATTATTAAAATCACGCACGAAACTCTACCAGACAAGTATTGCCATCCAGACAAAAGTTTCATTCTGACTGTTTCCGATAAAGTTCGGCTGGAACGCCAAGGCGGCCGCGGCAAAGCTAAAGAGACTTTTGAGGCAAAATCGGATAGTTTCCAACAGCGCGTCAATTCAGCCTACCCCAAAATCGCCAAAGAATTTAACATTCCTATTATTGACGCCTCTGGCACCATTGAAGAAGTCTTCGCCCTAATTAAAGAAAAACTTAATTAATTATTATTAATTATCCGCAAATTGTGAATTATAAAGTTCTGCATAAAAACCATTTTTCTCCAGTAACTCACAATGATCACCTTGTTCTACAATCGCGCCATCACGCATCACCAAAATCAAATCAGAATTACGTATAGTAGATAATCGATGCGCAATCACGAATGACGTTCTACCGTGAGTGAGTTTTTCAAATGAATCCTGAATAAGCTGTTCGGTACGGGTGTCCACATTGGAGGTTGCTTCATCCAGAATCATCATGGGCGGATCTGCTACCATTGCCCGAGCAATAGTAACCAACTGCTTTTCGCCAGCCGAGATGTTGTCAGAATCTTCGGATATAACAGTCTTGTAGGTTTTTGGTAACGCTTCGATTACGTGGTTAACATTACTAGACTTTGCTGCCCGCACAATGTCCTTGTAAGAAGCAGACTGGTTGCCGTAACGTAAGTTTTCTTCGACCGTGCCACTAAACAGCCAAGTATCCTGTAAAACCATGCCAAACAATCGCCTTACATCGGCCCGCTTCATCTCACGAATTGGCACACCATCGATTGTGATATAACCAGAATCTGGTTCATAAAAACGCATCAAAAGATTGATTAAGGTAGTCTTACCAGCACCAGTCGGTCCCACAATTGCTACTTTCATGCCAGGCTTTACTTTCGCTGAGAAATTGCGAATGATCGGTTGTTTTTTGTCATAACTAAAACATACATTATGGAATTCAACTTCACCTTTAATATGCTTTATTTTTAGCGCTGGTTCCGCATCTGGCTCTTCTTCCGGCTCGGTTAAGAACTCAAAAATCCTCTCGCTAGCTGCAAGCAATGATTGAATTGTTGCGGTGGTTGCTGCAACTTCTGTAATTGGTCGATTAAAACGCGAAACATACTGAATAAATGCTTGAATATCGCCGATGTTAATTACGCCATCAATTACAAATTTGCCGCCCAGGATACAAATTGCTACATAGGCTAAATTTGTGAAAATATGTGTTACCGGGAATGACAAAGACGAGAAAATCTGAGCTCTTTCAGCAGCTTTAGCAAGTTTTTGATTGGTTTCACCAAAATGCACCATTGCCGTGTCTTCATACGAATTAGATTTTATGACAATTTGTCCAGAATAATCCTCTTCGATTTCGCTATTTAATGCACCCAAAGTATTTTGTTGTTCGCGGAAATATTTTTGAGCAAATTTTGTAATCTTCCCCACTGCGACAACCGACAAAGGAATTGCTATGAAAGATATTAAAGATAGCGGCACTGAAATTGATAGCATTATTATCATTACACCGATTAACGTTGTGACAGACAATGAAATGTCGGCAATTTCCTGCGACATTGTAGTAGTAAGCACATCCACGTCGTTTGTCATACGCGACAAAGTATCGCCATATTTATGTTTGTCAAAATACGAAATGGGCAAACGAGAAATCTTATCGATTATCTCAGACCGTAGATGTTCAGTATATTTCGCCGAAACTACCGCCAAAATAAATGCCTGGCCATAGTTTAGCAATGCTGATGCCAAGAATAATATTACTACAACAACCACTTTACGACCAATCGCGCCAAAATCAATTTCTGGATAAGTATCTACGGCAATATTGGTCATATCACCAAGAATTTTAGGTATAAATAATCCGAGCACTGCCGAACCAACCGCCAAGATTACCGACAGTAAAATCATCCATCGCCAAGGGCGAATTGATCTCGCAAAATGTTTAAATGCAAATTTAGTATCCTTGGGCTTTCCTGCCGTCGTGCTACCATGCTGTTCCATTATCTTGCCTCCTTTGCGAGTTTTGCCATGTACTTATCGGCAAGCTTTAATTCTCGTGCGTACTCGCCGTCTGAAAGTTGAGATCTTACGATACTTTGATACACTGGGCATTTTTTAATTAATTCTAAATGGTTCCCTTTTCCTACCACCCGGCCATTATCCAAGACTACAATTTGTTCTGCATCTTTGATGGTGCTGACTCTCTGTGCCACCACTAGAACAACCGCTGATTTGGTAATCGGCTTTAACGCCGTCCGGAGCTTGGCGTCCGTTTTCATATCGAGTGCCGAGAAAGCATCGTCAAAAATGAAAATATCAGGATTTTTACAAATCGCTCGCGCAATCGATAATCTCTGCTTTTGCCCACCCGATACATTGGTACCGCCCTGTGCAATATGAGAATCGTATTTTTGCGGTAATCTTTCAATGAAGTCTTCTGCTTGTGCAACTTCCGCAGCATGAGCCACATCTTCGCTAGTCGCATTTGGCGCGCCAAACATAATATTTGATTCTACGCTTCCAGAGAATAAAATACCATGCTGCGGCACGAACCCAATTCGAGATATCAAATCTTTCTTATTATAATTTTTAACTGATACGCCATTTACCAAAACCTCGCCTTTTGTTGCTTCATAGAATCTTGGTACCAAATTAATCAGAGTTGATTTACCGGAACCAGTTGAGCCGATAAATGCCGTAGTTTTACCAGCTTCTGCCACAAATGACACATCGGAAAGTACCTTTTCGGCAGCTCCTGGATAGCTAAAGTCTACATTTTTAAACTCTACCGACGCCATATTGCTTGGTACGCCACGGGTCTCATTTTGCCACTTAATCTTTGATTTCAAATTCAATATTTCACGAATCCTTTCCGCTGAAACATTTGCACGCGGCAACATTACAAATAGCATCGACATCATCAAGAATGAAATCATGACGAATGTTACGTACTGTGCAAATGCCGACATATTACCAAGATAAGAAAAATCCTGATTTAATAAGGAAATTCCTACCCAAGAGCAAAGCAAAGTTGCACCATTGAAGATTATACCAATCAATGGGTTTTGCAGTTCCAAAATTCTATCTACATAGATTAAAAGCCGTGTTAATTCATTATTGGTTTTTTCGAATTTCTTCTTCTCGAGTTTTTCATTGTTGAAAGCCCTAATCACGCGCAAGCCTGTCAAATTTTCGCGCGTTATCAATGTGACCTTGTCTACGATCTTTTGGAAAATCTTAAACTTCGGAATCACCAATGCCATAATTAATATTACAGTTCCAATGATAGCTGCAACACCTACTGCGATAATCCAGCTCATTTCCGGTGCCGTTTGTAGAGCCATAATTAATGCAATAATGCAAAACAATGGCGAACGCACCATCATAGATAGCAGCATTGTAATTACCATCTGGATTTGGTTGACGTCATTCGTGGTGCGAGTGATAAGTGAAGCGGTGCTAAATTGTTTTAAATCACTAACACCAGCATTAATCACTTTTGAAAAAATGTCAGCCCTTAGATCACGCGAAAAATAAGCACCCACTCTTGCTGACAAAAAGCTCGACAAAAACGCCGCCACTGCTGATAGCGCCGTGAGCCCCAACATTACGAGTCCCATCGACCAAATATAATCCATATCACCGGGCACGATTCCCTCGTTAATGATCTGTGCCATTAAGGCTGGCAATTGCAATGTAGTATAAACCTGTGCCACAGTCGCAAGAACCAAGATGATTACCTGCCACCAATATGGCTTTAAATATTTAAATAGTTTCCACATTTTTTATTCCTTCCCACTCTTTAATTTTCTTTTTTCCATGTTAATCGACAAAAAAGTAAATCCGCCTAAAATAATGTAAATATAATATGTGAAAAATCTCCACACTAACATCGCCCAGAATATGTATCCTGCTGACAGCACCGAAAAAACGATATAAAATGTTCCCTCCGCCGCGCCAGCATTGCCAGGTGTCGGGATAAAATAGACGGCACTTGTTACGGCCAATGTCGTTGACAAACATTCTAGGAACCCTATGTTACCGCCAAACGCCTGCAATACAAAGAAAGGTATAATCGCAATGAAAAACTGATAAATTGTTGCCAGGACAATTGTTTGTATGAAAAGCCCACGTGTTTTTAAAATTCGCTTGACCGATTTTACGTATTCAGCCGTTTCGGTCTCAACTCTTTTTACTGCTTCGTCACGATTTTTAACTATTTTTAATTTAGCCAATATTCGCACAAAGAAATTAATAAATTTGGCCGTAGCTTTTGGAAAGAAATTTACTGCCACCATCATTAAAGGCCAGAATGCAAAGAACAATAATCCTAACCAAGCTGGCACCATTAAAACCGGGTTGTCGTGCATTGGACTACCCACCAAGAAAAAGATAATAGCTAGTATCAAAAAACCAATCTGCCCAACAATCATTGCTACAATTGGCACTGAAGTGGCGTCGCCGGCCGGCAACTTACTATGTTTGCGCATATAATATATTTGAAATGGCTGCCCGCCAATTGCTGCCGGCGTAACGTTGTCGTAGTATTTACCAAGCATCACGACTCGCCAAGCTAGCTTCCAAACCTCCCGGCGTGTCATATCTTCTTTGCCAGATGATTTTTTTATCATCAATACATATTTATAAAGATTTGCTAGCGTCGCTAAGGCAAATGCCAGAACCGCCGGTATCAAAAACCACCCATTTAATTTGACTTTTGATAGCTCAGTTGCATTTGAAGAATTGCCAAATTCGTTGACCGCGGTTACTACGATTACCACAACATTCAGGATGATGAATCCGATTATTGCAAAAGTCTTCTTGGAAAGCTTCTTTTTTTGTTTTTCCATATAGTCCTTAAATAACTATCCGCGCGCCGCTTTGATATTTGGGTATTCGTCAATCAATACACGGATGCAACCTGCAATTGGTATCGCCACAATGGCGCCAATTAAACCAAACATGTACATGCCAATAACGATTGCGATGAGTATGATTACGGCTGGCAGCTTCAAAGCATTTCCTTGAATCTTTGGTGCAATCACATTATTCTCTATCTGTGCGTATGTTATATAAATCGCCGCAAAAATAATAGCTGCAATTGGACTACTAAACAACAATAGGACGGTAACTAGTGTACCGCCAATAAATTGGCCAAACATCGGAATTAGGTAAAACAACATTGTAATCATACCCATCGGTATTGCTAGGCTTGGTTGTACTTCGGTAAATAATGAAATAAAGAACACTATTAAACCACTAGCACAGCCGTCCACTACGGCAACGATGACTTGACGTGACACGTAAGTAGAAACCACATTTGCCATTTTTGCGAGCACTCGTTTTGCTACTGCGACGGGTTTCTTGTCTTCTTCTGGCGAACCAAGGCTAGCCCACAAAGAATCCAGCAACGCCGGCCCCTCGAGCAACATCAACAACGTCAAGACCAATACGAGCACTACTTTCATCATAAAATCTGCAACATTTCCTACGCTTGTTACTAAGTTGTTACCGAGCATCCCAAGTAGATTATTGGATAAATTCGTCACTGCGTTATTAATCTCGCTATGTAAATCCTGAATTCCGAATGTCTTGCCGATATCATTAATCCCATCCCAACCGCCAAAGGTATTTTCGAACGTCTGAGGAAAGTTCTGGACGAACTTGGAGGTTTCATTTACGACTACTGGACCAACAATAGCAATAACGCCACCAATTATCAGGACAACAATAAAATATGCTAACACCGCCGACAAAGTCTGATGTTTTTTGCCAGTATTACCAGAAAGCTTGGCAAATAAGTTGTTAACTTTACGAACTAGGGGCTTCAATGCCAAAGCAAGAAAGACCGATGCGCCAACCACTATGAGACCCGTTTTTGCAGAAATCAAAAATAACACAACCAGACCAATTCCTACTGGTACCAACCAAAATTTTATAAACGTTTTTAAATCGGTTTCAATAACTTTAGACATGAACCTCCTTCATGATTCCATTATAGCATAGAAATTACGTTTTAATTTAAAAACCTCGCTTGCGAAATGACCAAAAATAGTATATAATATATATAATATGTTAGTCTCTGATTTTAATTATGATTTGCCCGACGAACGGATTGCCAAATATCCTCCTAAAACACGCGGCACTACCCGACTTTTAGTTCTAAACCGCAAAACCGGCGCACTCCAAGACTCATATTATAAAAATTTAGATGAATTCTTGAATCCAGGTGATGTACTTATTTTGAACGATACTCGCGTCATGCGCTCGCGTCTTTTTTGCGAGCTACCAGATGGTCGCAAGCGCGAACTCGTCGTGCTCGAAAAGCATGGCGACGAACCCCAGCGCGTCATGTACCGCGGAAAACTCCACGATGGCGATTGTGTATTTGTGAG
The DNA here is from genome assembly GCA_017537745.1 of Candidatus Saccharimonadota bacterium. GTDB lineage: Bacteria > Patescibacteriota > Saccharimonadia > Saccharimonadales > Saccharimonadaceae > Nanosyncoccus. Next base: position 27,905 of record JAFYKF010000002.1, on the reverse strand, counting down.
TGGTGCGGCATTGCGGAGCGCGGCAGCGCGAGAATTAGCGCCGGCCGCCCGTGGCGACGGGCCGGACGGACGCGGCCGCACCGTTCACAAATACACAATCAATATAGATAGAATTTTGGGTAACGGCATCGCAGAGGTTTCATCCGACATGCCGCTCGCTGAGCTTGCCGAAAAATACGGCGAAGTCCCCTTGCCTCCATACTTGCACCGCGACGCAGACGAAAATGACACCAAACGTTATCAGACCGTCTGGGCAAAAAACATGGGCTCAGCCGCTGCTCCTACTGCTAGTCTCAATATGACCGACGACTTACTTGAGCGTCTTCGTAAAAAAGGTGTGATTATTAAATATCTCACTCTCCATGTTGGTCTCGGCACTTTTCTTCCTATCCGCACCGACAACATTGAAGACCACAAAATGCACTCCGAATGGTTCCACATCCCTGAAGACACCATTGCGGCGATAAAAAGCGTTTTGTTGGCGGGTGACAGACCTGGAGGGGGCCCCCCGCCGAGCTTGCGAGGTGGGGGAGGAGAAGGTCTGGCAGGACCCGCCAGAAACCGCATTATCGCTCTCGGCACCACAGTGGCTCGAACCTTGGAGTATTACGCGAAAACCGGTAAAACCGAAGGCGAAGACAATATTTTTATTTATCCAGGCTTCGAATTCCAAATAGTTGATGCCTTAATTACGAATTTTCATGCCCCCAAATCAACCGTTTTGATGCTCGCAAGTGCTTTTGCCGGCTGGGATCACCTTAAAAATGCCTACGACCATGCCGTGAAAGAAAAATACAATTTCCTAAGTTACGGAGATTCGATGTTCATATGTTAAAATTTGATATTACTTCAGAATATAAAAACGGTTTTGCGCGTACGGGGATTATTCATACTCCGCACGGCGATATTAGGACTCCGGCCTTTGTTGGTGCTGCTACGCGTGCAACGGTTAAGGCTCTGACTATGCAAGAAATGCGCGACCTTGGTTCGCAAGCTATCCTCGCCAACACTTACCACCTATTGCTGGCCCCAGGTACTGACCTGATTAAAGAAGCCGGCGGCCTTGCTGAATTTAGCAGTTGGCATGGTCCAACTTTCACGGATTCCGGTGGTTTCCAAATCTTTTCTTTACCAGATGTCAAAATCACCATGAACGGTGCTAAATTTAAATCCCACATTAACGGTGATAAATTTGAAATGACTCCAGAATCTAGTATGCAAGCCCAATGGGCAATTGGCGCCGATATCCACATGGCCTTTGACCATCTCGCCAAATCCGAAAACCACAAAGACATGGAAATCGCCATGCGCCGCACCCATGACTGGCTTGATCGCTGCGTCGCCGAGCACCACCGCTTAGCTAAAATTCATGGCTGCGATATGCCTTTTGAAGGGCCTCCGGAGCGCGGCAGCGCGAGGATGAGCGGCGCTCGCCCGTGGCGACGGGCCGAGCGAACGCAGCCCGAAAAAGGCATATTGAGCCATGAGCAGTATCTATATGCGGTGGTTCAGGGCGGCACCTTCAATGACCTACGTGCCGAATCGGCCAAATATTGCGCATCGAAAGATGTTGACGGCTTCGGTATCGGTGGCGTCTTTACGGCGGATGGCATGGACGAAATGCTAAAAACTGTCAATGCGATTTTACCAAAAGAAAAGCCGCGCCATCTCCTTGGCATGGGTCAAGAACCAATTGATTTGTTTGTAGGCGCCGAATTTGGGTGTGATACTTTTGATTGTGTTGGTCCTACCCGTATGGCCCGCAATGGCTCACTTTATACCAATGATGGACGCATCAATATCAAAAACGCTAAGTTTATTCACGATTTCTCACCAGTTATGCCAGAATGTGATTGTGAATGCTGTAAAAATTATACTAAGGCATATTTACACCACCTATTTAAAACTGACGAAATCACCGCCAAAGTTCTCGCTAGTATTCATAACGAGCGCTTTGTTGTCCATATAGTCGACGAAATTCGCGAATCGCTTCAAAACGATTCGTTTGAAAATTACAAAGAAACATTCTTAAATAGGTATTATAATAATTGATTTTTGAGCCTTGAGCGAACCCGAGAAGAACCGTCGAGCGAGCTTTGCGAGCGAAGAAAGGTTCTTCCCGGCGTGATGCGAAACCGCGAAAAAATTAATTATTATAATACCAAGTTGAGTTATCTTTGGAGTCTTTCAGGGCAATCCCTTGTTTTAGCAATAAATCGCGAATTTCATCGCTTTTGGCGAAATCCTTTTTACGTCGCGCTGCTTCCCTCTCGGCGATTTGTTGATAAACAGACTCTGAAACATCTGGCGTATCGGCAATCAATCTTAATCCAAACAACGCATCAATCTTTCCCCAATCTGCCAAAGTAAGCTCCGAATTGTCAACAATCGCGAAGGCTTCAGCCGAATTAAGATTGTTATTTACAGCTTCCAAAATCTTATCAAAATTAGAATTATCATCCGTATTTTTCTTTTGGTAGCACTCAGCAATTCTCTCTCGCCAACTCGCACGACGGTTTTTTGCAGCTTCGAGTGAATCAAATGTAAAATTACGCGTGCCTTGATAATGCCCAGAAAGCAGCCACATTTTATAATCCATCGGCGAGAATCCGCGGTTTGCCAAATCTTCTAAACTGTACGTGTTACCGAGGGACTTTGAAATTTTTTGTCCGTCAATCGTAATAAAATCACAATGCATCCAAAAACGCGCCAATTCTTTGCCATACGCCGCGTAAGTTTCGGCAATTTCATTGGTGTGGTGCACTGGGATATGGTCAACTCCGCCCGTATGGATATCGATCGGTTCACCCAACTCTTCGTGAATGATCGTAGAACACTCTAAATGCCAGCCCGGATATCCAGGTCGTCCAAGATAATCCCACCGCATGGCGTGGTTTTCGCCCTCGTGGATAAATTTCCAGACTGCAAAATCGGATGCGTTGCGTTTCTCAGCTGAAAACCCAACCCTTGCTCCAGCCTGCAACCCTTCAAGGTCGAGCCGCGCGAAGTCCGCATAATGCGGCATCTTCGAAGTGTCAAAATAGATACCGTCAGATGTTTCATACGTAAAACCATTTGCTGTCATTAAGTCGACGGCCTTTTTATCGGCCTCAATATAATCGGTCGCTCTTGCCAAAATATCTGCCGGTAAAAATTCCATCGCTGCATAATTGGACAAATATACGCCAATATAGTGTTCTGCTACTTCCCATACCGTCTTACCCTCGCGTAATGCGCCTTTTTCGAGTTTATCCTCCCCCTCGTCGCCATCAGATACCAAATGCCCTACATCGGTTAGATTCAAAACTCTTAGAACCTTATAATCATTCATTTTCAATGTTCTGATTAGTAAATCCCAGTAGGTATAGGCAGCGTAATTACCAATATGTGGAGTCGCATACACTGTTGGTCCACAAGTATAAACCTTTACGACATCGCCCAAAGGTTTAAAGGTTTCAATTTTTCGAGTCGCGGTATTATATAGTTTTAGCATGTAGTTCCTCCTCTAATATTTCACGTATTTTATTATATTTTTCGTGCGAAAACCCATGTTTCCCATCGGTTGCAATCGCCGAAATGTTACAATTGTCCTTAGCGGCGCGCGGAATGTTATATGAAGCGATTAATTCGTCTTTGTCTCCATATATTAAAATCATTGGCACCGTCAATTCTATATAAGTTTGGTAATTTTTGCGATTCTTGACTATTTTTTCTATTGAATCATTGAATGACTTCTCTTTGATAATTGAATGATTTTTTTGCGCCACTGCCGTTTTGAAAGCTTCCATCGCCGCATCAAACCTGCTGTCGTCCAAATCACTCGGCGTAAACATTGGCGGTGATACCAAAATGAGTTTGTTAACCGCCCGACGATGCTTGTCTGCGTAACGCGCCGCAACTAAGCAGCCCATTGAATGCCCTATAATAATCAGTGGCGTCGTTAAATTTAATTTTTTAATGGAATTATCCAAAGCTTCCAGCTGGTTTTTATAATTATAAATAATTTTATTGGATTTATAAGATTGCCCAGCACCAAGTAAATCAAAAGTCACAAAACGCGCTTCTTTTAGCGACACGGTACCCTCTAAATATGCTAAGGCCTTTTGGAAAGTTCTTGAATCGGAAGCTATACCGTGCAAAAGAATTACAGTTAATCGTGGGTTGGAAGATGCGCAGTAATCATGGGTCTTCTTAAGTTCAAGTGGCCGACCCAACAAATCATATTTGATATTCATTATGACTCCTCGGATAATAGCTCTGGTACGATTCGTACCAAATCGGCCAATACTTCATCATACGAAGTGTCATAGGTTCTAAAGCCAGCCGCATATTCATGTCCGCCGCCACCAAAATAACCCGCAACTTTTTCAGCGATTGCTGCGCCTGGCGCACAACGTATTTTTCCGGTTACTTTACCATCCGGATAAGTTTTGATTGCTACAGCCACTTTTACGCCTTCGACCAAACGTAATTCCTCTAAAATCAAAACGTTTGGATTGTATTCATCAGAATACTCTCGAATATCATCCCATGGTATAAGCACTGTTGCTAAAGCACCATCTAATGAATAATCAATTCTCTTAATTAAATCCGCTTTATAATCCAGAATCCGCGGTGATTTTTTCATGTATTCTCGGCGCATTTCTTCCAATTCGGCCACATTGGCGCCAAGTTCGGTAAGCTCCGCCATAATTTTAAACGTCCGTGCCGTTACGGTAGCGCTAGTCAACCCCAACGTATCAGACATAATCCCCTGCATAATCGCTTCTGCCGCTGGTTTTGAAATGTCTATTTTGTTTTCACGCGCAATTTCATAGATTAGCTCCGCGCATGCTGGCTTTACATCAATTATTGATTCGTGTGAAAAATCCAAATCATCTGCTGTCTCGTGATGGTCTATTACTAAAACTGGCGCCGTATACAAACGGTTACGAATTGCAGTATCGTCAACTAGCTTTGATAATAAAATTGCAGCTGCCGTGTCAACGATAATGTACCCATCGGCGCGGAAATCAAATTCATTTGTAACTCTAGACCAATCTGGAAAATAATGCAAATAGCGCGGAATATCTACTGGACAATAAAGCGAAACCTCGCAATCTTTCAATAAATAGTCAAGGGCAATTGCGCTACCAAGCGAATCACCATCGGGGTTCTCCGCCTGGATGATGCAAATTGTCTTCTTATCTTTAACAAAATCACTAAACTTTTGATACATATATATCTTTATTATATCACACACCCTATACTACGTTTCGGCGGTGATTTACTTTCCAGGCACGGATCTTGGCAAAGTGCGCCGCAAGCGCATCGGTAGTTAATTTATCGCCAAGCATCACGGTTTCTTGAGGTTTAAAATTGTATTCCTCCATTGTCGCGGTAAGCTTAGTCGAAAGTGGTTTCTTTGCCCACCAGACACACGAAATCCCCAGCGGCTCGCAGAATTTCTTCATAAATTTTTTACGGCCGTTATTTGATATTATTACAACCTCTATGCCGGCTTCTTTAATATCCTTGATCCATTCAACCAGCTCGTCGGCTGGCTCCTTTTCGGAATGCAAACGTAAGGTGTTATCTAAATCACATAACAACAGCTTTACGCCAGCATCCTTTAATATTTTTGGTGTTACGTCCTCAAATCGTTCAAAGTTTTTGTCGACACAAAATAAACGCATATTATTATCATACCACAAACTTAATAATTATATATAGTACTGCCGTAGTAAATGCCACTGAATCGATGCGGTCTAAAAATCCACCATGTCCATTAGAGCCACCCACCACAAGCTCAAGTTTCTCAAAAAATTTATTTTTAATTACAACCTCGTTAGAGTCCTTAATGCTGAATTTGCGTTTCAAATAGCTCTCAAACAAATCGCCTACAACCGCTAGTGGTGTGGCTAATAAGAACACCCACTCGGCAGCAAAATTCCCCCTTATTATATACATAGTAGCCACCATCGCAAAGGACATTATCATGCCCATGATTGTTCCCTCCCAAGTTTTATTTTTTGATATTTTTGGGAAGGGTCGCGATTTGCCAAAAATTTTACCACCAAAAGCATTCCCAAATAGATATGCTGAAATGTCGTATCCGGGCACTCCGAGCGCCAGATACCAAATAATTACTGGGTCCGCCTCTCCTACAAACAAAATACTGACCAATATGAACAATAATTCTAACATCACGAGAAAAATATTCAAGGGCCGACTTTTTTGCTTAAAAGAACTGAACAATTCAATTATAGCCACAGCAGCAAATGCAGCGTACAGAATTTTGAATGGAATACTATCAAAAGTATAAATTGCCACCATTGCTATGACAAACATCGCCACCCCTACGGCCACCCTCACCCGAAAATTCTCGCTCATAGCTTGATTATATCATAAGAAAACAGCACAAAACTATTCTGCGCGTTTCATTGTTGGAAATGGCACCGCTTCACGCCCTGGTACGCCTTCGAGCAACCAGAAGTTACGCTCTGAATTGCCCCACCCACATGCCGGAGGCATTCCGTATTCCAACATTTCTACGAAATCACGGTCTAACATTTGAGCTTCTTCATCGCCAGCATCACGCGCGGCTTGTTGCTCTTCGAAGCGTTCCAATTGATCTAGCGGATCATTTAATTCTGAGAACCCATTTCCCATTTCGGTTCCCGCAATCACAGGGTGGAATCGTTCGGTCACCAAAGGATTTTCCGAAGATTTTTTCGCTAATGGCGATAAACTTAATGGCTCCTCAATTACCCAATACGGACCTGCTGATGTTTTGCGAATCAGCTTCCAAACATCATCAATTAGGTGCGGCGTTGTAGTATTATCCAGTTTCCGCGCAAAATCTTCCCGCTTTAGGTCCTTTGTATCCCAGTTTTCGAGTAGGATCTTAATTAACTGTTCTCTATCCGGGTTAAATACATCCACATCGAATTTTTCGCGCAATAAATCTGCATACTTATAACGCGGCCACTCTTGGTCCAAATCAATATCAAAACCGCCCACGTGGAATTGCAAAGTCCCCCAAGTTTCCTTGGCGACATATTTAATCATCTCTTCATAAAGCTTCATGCCATCTTCATAATTTTCGTACGCGGCGTAGGACTCAAATGCAATATGCTCAGGCAAGTGCTCGTCATCCACACCTTCATTGCGAAACCTCGGCCCGATATCGTAGACCTTTTCAAATCCACCACCGAGTAGCCTCTTTAGAGGTAGTTCGTGCGAAATACGTAAATAAAAATCTTCATCCAAAGCATTCATGTGTGTTACAAAAGGTGTCGCGTCGGCCCCACCGGTTGTATGTTCTAATACTGGTATATTGATTTCAATAAAACCGTGTGCATTCATAAAGTCACGTGTTGCTTGCCAGAACCGCGATCTTCGCACAAGTCGCTCGCGCACTTCCGGGTTCACATTCATATCCACATAACGTCGGCGATAGCGCTCTTCCTTATTGGTGAACTTTTCTGGCAACGGCCTCAAAGATTTGGTTAGAAGTCTTACAAAATCCGAAAAAACCGAAATTTCACCCGTCTGTGATTTATCTACGCGACCGGTCGCCTCAATAAAATCACCAAGATCGAGCAAACGCACGTCCTTTGCGCCTAGCATCCCATCTGGCGTTGGTTCACTAGAAGCTTTCATAAAAATTTGCACTTCACCAATGTAATCACGTAATTTCAAAAAAACTAGTTTCCCAAATGAACGAATCGCCACAATCCGACCAGCCACGCATGCATCTTGACCGGCCTTTTCGTCAAAATGGTTTATTATATCAATAATTTTAGTGTTACGATGACTTTTGGATGGATAAGGATCAATTCCCCGCTCCCTCAGCTCATCGAGTTTTTTAAGTCTTTCGTTTCTATAATCTTCTAGTAACATATTATTATTATACCATAAAAACCGCCTCAGTTCCACTACTTGTTGAAAAACGATAAGGCTTATGCTACAATCAAAATGTAAAGAACGGAGAAAATAATGACAAACCCCAACGGCCTAGGCGGCAATACAAACCCAAATCCAGCGAACATGTCGCCAAATGCCTCGACCGATAATGATTTGGCAGCTGCGTGGGCAAGCATCACAGATAGCCCAAATGAGTTTTTTAACCCGAATCCACAGCAATCTCCGGACGTTGTTAAGCCCAAAACAGAGCTATCACCAGACGAGAAAGAAAAAATCAGTCGCAAACTCCGCAAAGAGTTTTTAGATACGGCTGAGCATACATCTAAAAATCAACACGAAGCATATGGCTACCTCAATAAATCATTAAAAGAATCTGGCTGCGGCGCTTTAGCAAATACTGTCGAAAATTTCGATGTGCAATCTAGAAAAATAGACGCAGGGCGCACTAAGGCATTGATTGACTATATAGATCTCAAATTTGCTTCTGGTCCAGGTGTAGAAAAATCACGCGCAGAAGCCCGTGAGCATTTTGAGAAGGCGTCGACGGCGTACTCAGCAGATATTGATAGCTCACTATTGTATATTGGGCAAGGACTACCCTATTTATTCAATGGCGCTTTAATGGGAAATGCCAATGGTTTTCTTCAGTTCAAAAAATCCCTCCCAGAAGGTCAGAAAGCAGCTAGTAGGAGCCTTCTCAATTATATCGACAACCCGTCAAAAGATACCAAAAAGCAACTTGAAGATACTCTGACTAAGTACGACGCATCTTTAGGAGACGCTTTCTACTTCTTCGCAGGAAATATAGAAGCAGCTACACCACGCAATAATGAAGTCCCAGACTCAATACGTCTCCTTAGCGATAAAACCCGAAAAGGACACGAAGACATATATAAAGCGCTAATTAGCTACTACGATTTCAAGAGAGATAATTATCAAGGTGATGCATCGGTAGACTCTCAACCGTTAGAGTCGTCCTTGCCCAAACCAAGAATCCAGGTTCCTCGACGTCCTAATAGCTCCAAAATAATGTCAGATGAACAATTAAGAAGAGAAATACCTTAATCTAATTAATCTCGACAATTTTAACTTTTTTGCCATTAAAATCAAAACTATCGCCAGCTTTGCGTCCAAAAATCGCCTTACCAATTGGTGATTCGTTTGAGATTTTGCCACCAAATGGGTCAGCTTCTGTTGGCCCGACCAAAGTATAATTAACCTTTTTTCCACCCATATCAAGAGTTACCGTAGCGCCAAGTGTAATTGCGTCTTTTTTGCCGCCACGAATGATTTTGGCGTTTTTCAATATTTCCTGGATTTCGAGAATGCGCCCTTCGGCAACTTTTTGTTCGTTCCTTGCTGAGCTATATTCTTCATTCTCAGATAAATCACCAAATGCTCGCGCGGTTGCAATGCGTTCTGTAATTGCTGGGCGGTTAGCAATTAATTCAGCGAGCTCGTCCTCGAGCTCTTTTTTACCAGCAGCAGTCAAATTAATACTTTTTTTAATCATAACCAAAATCTCTTAATTAATACTAGTATAGTTTATAGTAAGTCAGAAAGTTTGTCAAGTGAAATTTTGGATGTTTCGCCACTAGCACGTTCCACTACTTCAGCTACGCCATCGGCTAAAGTTTTGTCAGAAATGACTACCCTGTAAGGAATACCCATCAACTCACTATCAGCAAATTTCTCACCCGGACGTACATCACGATCGTCAAATAGAATTTTATCCGCATGCTCGTTGTAAAACTCTTCAGCCCGTTTGGTTCCTTCCTCGCCAATCCCCACCAAGTATATCTGGAATGGCGCTACGGATTTTGGCCAAATCAGACCTTTGTTATCCGCAAACTTTTCTGCAATTACACCCATCAAGCGTGATACGCCCATGCCATAACAGCCCATGTATACAGTTTGCATATGATTTTCTTCATCGGAAAATTTCAAGCCAAGCGGCTCGCTATATTTAAACATTAGCTTAAAAATATTACCAGTTTCGGCAGCATTGGTCTCTTCAAAATCTTCACGCTTCGCACCAAACTCGGCCAAAACTTCGTCGTTAAACACCTCTTTGTTAAATACAAGTGAATGATCTTTGTTATAGTAAATCGTATCTTCGCCCACATCTAGCAAGGTTTGATACTCATGTGAATACTTTGAGAAAATACCGCCACTAGCAAATGTTTTATAAGTACAATCACCAATTCCCAACCTGTCAAAAATACGCGCATAGGCATCCTCAACCTTCTCATAAAAATTATCTAAGTCGGCCTCAGAGACATGAAAAGAGTATAAATCCTTCATCAAGAATTCACGTCCACGCATTACGCCAGATTTTGCACGGAGTTCATTCCTAAATTTGGTCTGGAACTGATAAACATAAAGTGGTAAATCTTTATACGAAGAAATATAAGTTTTAAGCATATTAACCATTGGTTCTTCATGAGTTGGCGCCAAACCTAATTCCCCACCAGATGCTAGTTTGGTCTTAAACCAAATATCAACTTCTTGATCGGAAAATCTACCGGTCTTCTCCCATGGCTCTGGGTTTTGCAAAGTAGACATCAAAACCTCTTCGCAACCAATCGCATTTAATTCTTCACGAATAATATTCTTAATATTCTCAATTACACGAAGCCCTAGAGGCAAATAATCATAAACTCCGGCCATCTCTTTGTGAATGTAACCAGCCCGCGTTAGAAGCGCACCATTCTTAGCCAATTCATCTTTTGGCGCTTCCCTTAAAGTCTTAATAAAAGTATTTTTTAATCTCATAGAGATATTATATCATATTTACCCGAATCCAATCACATACAATAGATAAAAAGCCACGCCATTCTTAATCATATGTGTCAAAATGCCAGCATAAATCGTACCAGTTATCTCGCGTAGTACACAAGCTACTACACTAAGCGCAAATACATTTACGCCAACATTCCATTGGAAATGCAATAAACCAAACAGTGCGGAGGTGATTAAGATTGAACCAAATATTCCCATACGCGCCCTCAACCTACCATAAAGCCATCCGCGAAAGATGATTTCTTCAACTATTGGTGCAAGTACTACCAACACCAAGAATGCGATTGCTCTTTCTCCTCCACCCATGTATGGGTTAAACCCAGTCGCCTGCGACTCTTCTGCATTAAACCACGGGAATAAATTGAATACATAAATTAGCCCCAATGCAAGAATAGTAGATATGATATATGCTACCGGTGAAAGCCCGATGTCTGTCCATGTTGGTAAGCCATTAAGCCCTAGTTGTTCGCGCTCTTTGGCTCTAGATGTAGCCAGCTGCTTATCATTTTTCGGTTCAGCCTCTTTTTTAGTTTTCTGCTTGGCGTCGTCAAACCATTTTTCTTTAACTCTTGGCGGTATCACAATTACCATTACGAGCGTTAACGCGTATGTCGCCAGCGAATAAATCCCAGATAAAACTGGCTTATTAAGCTGGTCCAATCCAACAAATAAACCCATAATCAGACCAATCACAACCTGTGACACTATTACCGAACAAAACACCCATATCGTAAGAAGTAGCACATATCTTATAGTGTACCAACATTTCGGAGCAACCTTACGCGCCTTTTTGCTATTTTTGTTAGTCTTTTTGCCCACACTACTTTTCATTTAAAAGAACCTCGTTATATCTAATATTGTTACGATTGCAAGGAGCGCCAAAAGCACCAACATCGCTCGTGAAACGATTTTTTGCTCAGTTTCCCTGGTTAATCTTTTGCCACGTAATTTATAGATGCCTATCAGCAACCATCTACCACCGTCTAGTGCCGGTATTGGCAAGACATTCATACAAGCTAACGAAATTGAAATCAATGCTGTAAGGAACGCAAGATTAGTTGGTCCGGCCGCTGTGAAAGACGGGAACAGGACGCCTATAATCCCCACTGGCCCCGAGACGGAGTCGCCAACGGAAGAAAGTGCTTCTTGCCCACTTTCGCGTGTCGCCTCGTCAAAACTAAAGAGTCTGCCAGTGCCAGTAATCAGATTCCACACTAAATCACCAACACCCTTGAATGTCTCGCCAGTAATTTGGAGTGTTAGTCCTGCGCCTACCACTGGTGCGCTCCAAGTGGAATAAGCGAGCGCTTGCGACGACTGCATCGCGATGCCAAGTAAATATTCGGCATCGGTATTGTTTAGTGTGGCGGTTAGTTCTAATTCTTCTGTGAAGGTAGGTGCCGTTCCGTCGGCGTCAACTGGCCCGACTAAAGTACACATTTCGTAGCTAGGGTTTGTCTGGCAATCAATTGTTCGCTCCACTTTATATGTGATGGTCTCCTCCGGATGTGATTGGTTATATGTGGTTACGTCACTTGGATAAACAATCTCTACGTCGCCAGCACTGATGATAATATCTCCCACTTTCATTCCAGCCGCTTCAGCCGGCGAATCTTCTAGTACTTTCATAATTTCAACCTTTCCACCAGTAGTGCGCGTATCGGCATCAATTGTAAATTGCCCTTCCAAAAACTGCGGCATCCCAGTCCAAGCCAAGATCGTAAACACCACCCAGGCCACTAACCAGTTCATTGCTACACCGGCGAATAATATTTTGGTTTTCTTCCAGAAATTTGCTGCGCCAAAAGTACCAGCCCTTTCGTCTTCGGCCGATTCCCCGTCCATCTGACAAAAGCCGCCAATTGGCAACCAGTTTAAACTAAATACCAATCCATCTGCGATTAGTTTTTCTTTACTTTTGATTGTGACGGTGGTCCTAGCAATTTTCTTCGGCTTTTCGGAATCATTTTTATCGTCACTTTCTCCTTTGCTTTCTTCAGATAAAACAGTCTTCATGATTCCGGCACTTCCCCACTCAGACTTCTTCAATCTGCGCCACTTGTGTGTGGTTGGGTCTTTTATCCAAGCTACTGCACGCGGCGGGAATCCAATTCCAAACTCGAGTACCCTTACGCCATTTTTTCTAGCGGCCAAAAAATGCCCGAATTCATGCGCTGTCACAAGAAACATTAGCACTAGCAAGCCAACAATAACGCCTACAAAAATATCCATATACTTATTATAGCATTATTTTCCAAACCGACGGTTGCGGTTTTCGTATTCTTTTAAGATTTCTTTAATGTCGTCACCGCCCATCTCTGGAAAATATTTTTTAATAAACATGAATTCGCTGTATGCTGCACGCCACAACATAAAACCACTGATTCTCTCTTCGCCCGAAGTCCGAACTACCATATCTACGTTGGGCACTTCTGGATGATAAAGGTTAGCACGAATTGTTTCTGGTGTAATTTCGCCAGCCTTTCGCATTGCAGCGTTGGCCGCATCGGCAATTTCCTGCTCGCCACCATAATTAAAACAAAAGCTCACTGTAATGCCGGTACAATCCGCAGTAATTTTCTCGGCCTTTTCAATCGCGCTTGCAATTTTGGGCGATAACTTATCCTTAGAACCTAGTATTAGCATCCGCGCATTTTTGGCAGCCAGTTTCTCGGCGTATTTCAAAATCCGAGTCTCAGCAAGCTTCATAATGTAGGAAACTTCCGCTTCGCTCCGGCCCCAGTTTTCGGTCGAAAAAACATAGAAAGTAATAAACTTGATATCAGCCTCTGCTGCCGCTTCAACCAATGATTTAATTGCATCAAGGCCTTTTTTGTGGCCTTCAATTGTTGGTAAACCCTGAGACTTAGCCCAGCGCCGATTTCCATCGGCGATAACTCCTAAATGTACCAAACTCATATCTTCATTATCTCATCAGTCTTAGATTTAAATGCGGTGTCGATTTTGTCGGTAAATTCTTTGGTCAAATCATCAATCTCTTTTTCGGCACGCTTTTTGATATCTTCGCTTAATTCTTCAGCGGCTTTCAAGCCTTTACGAGCATCTTCACGAATATTTCGAAGCGCAACTTTTGCTTGTTCAACCTTTGCCGAAGCCGTTTTGACAATTTCCTTGCGCCGCTCTTCAGTTAGTGGTGGAATTGGTACGCGGATTACGCGGCCATCATCGGCTGGATTTAGCCCAAGCGCTTGGTCGTTGCGGATGGCTGAAGCAATTGCCTGAATAGTGGAAGGATCAAAAGGCGTCACGACGAGCAAAGTTCCATCGGCGGCCGTCACGTTGGCAACTTGATTAAGTGGCATAAACTGTCCATAGGCCTCAACTTTAATTGAAGCCAGCATGTCAGGGTGTGCCCTACCGGTACGCACCTTCTTCATTTCGTCATTAAATCGTGTAAGAGCTTCTTCCATCTGTTTCCGCTCTTTACTAATGTCAAACATAATAACTCCTTGTTTATGTAACTATTATAACATAACGTCTAGGGTTTTAAAAAACAACTAATGCTACAAATGTAGCGAAAACCTCTTGATTATTTATTCTGTTTATGCTATATATAAAAGTATGAAAAGGCCAAAACAAACACTCCTATCAAAAATCTTTCTAAGCAGTCTAATAATGGCGGGGCTAACTGGTGTTATCACCGGGCTAACGACGAATGCAGCCTCTGCCCTTGAATACACTTCTAATTCTGTGCCAGTTAGTTTTACCTATAGTGAAGTATTAACGGTATCTACCGGTGGCGATGTCTTAATTCCGAACTTGGTCCCAGGCAATAGCACTATTAGCGCCAATAATTATGTAGTTACGGTTAGCACAAATAGCGTGGCTGGGTATACATTATCCGCGACCGTGGGCTGCGCTAGTGGAGATGGTTGTTTTAATTCTAAAGCATTAGGCGATGGTAATAATAATAATTTTGCCATGGTGGAATCTACTACGGCCTTAACTCCAGGTAAATGGGGTGTTTCGTTTGACAGCGCTGCGACCACCAGTTCAAATTTTGAAACCCTACCACTTTATTCCAGTACTGCTGAAACAATAAATCAAACTACAAACGCCGGCGGTACTGCTGCTATTGGCTATCATGGCACATCAAACACCACCTTTCGCATCGGCGCCTACGCCGACGAAAACCAAGTTGCTGGGACTTACACTAATTCGGTGAATTTTTATGCTGTGGCAAATATTATAATTACGCCACCGGGCGAGTGTACCTCCATAGAAACCTGTATGCAAACCTATACAGCCGATATGTGCGAAGCTCAAGCCTCCGATGAGCCAGTAACCCTTACCGATGCTCGTGACGGTAATACCTACACAGTCCGCTACATCGAAGGTGCTTGTTGGATGACACAAAACCTACGTATCACTGGCACAGTTAGCTCAGAATATTCCAATTTCAGCACCTATAGTAGTGTAAACGTTTGCGAGGGTGACTTAACGGATGGCGACAGCTACGACGAAGCCCGTTGCCATGATTCTAGCAATACTACGAATGGCGTATGGTACAACTACGCTTCAGCTTCGGCTAAAACCATTACTAGTGACTCCAATTCTACAATAGCTACAGAAGATATTTGCCCAGAAGGGTGGAGTCTACCAGCTCATGATCAAACAGGAAACAACGACTCCTTTAATGGTATATTTCTTCATGCATCAACTACCATTCAAACATTTCTACCTGTCACTGGAGGCATATACTACAATGGCTCAATTAGAGATTCTGAAGATGGGTACTGGTGGTCAACAGACCCCGGAAACGCGTATGACCGATATAGTCTAAACTACGATTTAGCAAGGCCAGAAAGGTTCCATATGGGAAATGATTATGACAGGACAAAAGGTTTTTATGTTCGCTGCGTCCGCGCATAATTAATCGCTTATATCTAATATCCGCTAATCATTATCACCCCAAAACACTATTGCTTTTTTGCCTCCACGTGCGATAATAATAGTATGAGCATAAAGAGGGTTGTGTGTCGCTCAATATTTGTTGTTAGCGCAGCAAGTGCTGTTGGTTTTGCAACGCTTCTTTGTATGAAAATGTCGGCCAATGCTCTGAGCTCCGGCGTCGGTATGGCTGCTACAATTAGTCCCTCTTCCACAATCGAAATCAGTGCTAATAATGTTTTACTAGACATTGTTCCGAGTATTAATGGAACGTTTGAGAGCGACTACACCACAATCAGTACGTACACGAATACTACCAATGCCTGTACGGTGACTATGAATACGGCCTCCACCAACCTTACTTCTGGCGATGACGTCATCGCTACACTATCCGACTCTGTTTCGGAATCTAACTTTACCAATGATAGATGGGGGTATCGCGTTGGTAACTCTGGCGACTATAACGCAGTCGCGGCGAGTAATCTTATTACTACCTATACCCAGTACACCGGCTCTACGGCGCAGGACGTTGATGTCTATTTCGCCGCCAAGTTTACTACGGCAATTAAGGCCGGCACATATACGAATACAGTGACTTTTATTAGTACTTGTGTTCCAGATCTGGTTACCGATATCCAGGAGCTTGAATATATGCAAGAATTCGCCACTCTTACCAGCGGTGAAAAAGCCGCCGTGATAAACTCTATGACTTTGAATCAGCAATATCAATTAAAAGACAATCGCGACGAAAAAGAATACTATATCGCCAAACTTGCCGACGGCAACGTTTGGATGACCCAAAATTTAGATCACGACATTGTCACTACTCAGGGCTTCTATACATATGCCAACACGGATATTGGTCACGGTGCTACGCCAGATACATCTGCTACTTGGACTGCAATTAGGGCCACCTATGATTCTGGTCATATTGCTTGGGTCGGCTCATTTACTACTCCGGAATCATATAATCCAGGCGATGTCTGTTGGAATGGTTCTTTTGGCAACTATTCACTATCCACTGGCACCACGGTGTGTGGCAATGACAAACATTATCACATTGGTAATTATTACAACTGGACTGCTGCAGTGGCCATGAATGACAGCAGTGGCTATATGGTTGAGTCTGTTGACGTAGACCAATCTATCTGCCCGGCTGGTTGGAGATTGCCAATTGGCGGAACCGCCAATACTGGTTCAAAATCTTTCCAATATTTATCTAGCCAACTCGGTTTTACGGCTGGACCGTCTGGTAATATGCACAACGCACCAGCATATTTTACGTATGTTGGAAATTTCCATAATGGTAATATGAACGGCGTTGGTAGCTGGGGCGGCTACTGGTCTGAAGTCTCATATGATAGTGATGAGGGGCATAGTTTTTACTTTAGCAGATCTGGTGAATTGTCGCCTCAGATACACGGCACCTCTGACGTCTGTGGTTCTTTGCGCTGCCTAGTTCGCTAAAAAATATGGCGTCATATTTTTTGACGCCATATTTCTTATGAATCAGAGTATTTACTCAGTCACCCCAAGCTCAATGCGCTTGAATTGTCGAACAGTGATGTTTTCACCAGTCTTGGCGATAGCTTCCTTGATGAACTGTTCCACGGTCTTGGTATCATCCAAAATATATGGTTGGTTCATCAAAACTTTATCGGCAAAAGCTTTCTTCACTTGGCCTTCAAGGATTTTATCCGTCATATTTTCTGGGCCTTTGAAGTTTTCTTCGAGCTCTTTCTTCTTGGCTTTCATCACGTCAGCTGGAATATCAGCTTCGCTTACATAAAGCGGCGCCATTGATGCAACTTGCATTGCGATTTGGTGAGCAAGAGTTTTGAATTCATCGGTCTTCGCCACGAAAGAAGTTTCACAGTTTACTTCCACGATTGCACCGAGACGACCATCGTGGATATAAGCATCCACCAAACCCTCACGCGTTTCACGGTCGCCACGTTTTTCGGCTTTGGTCAGACCTTTTTTGCGCATTGCCTCGAGAGCCTTGTCGAAATCGCCTTTAGCTTCGACGAGTGCTTGCTTGGCGTCGGTCAAACCCGCTCCGGATAATTCTTTTAGCTTTTTGATTTGTTCAATTGATATTTTTTCTGCCATATTGTTGCCTCCTTATCAAATTTATATTATTTCTTGCCTTCTTTGACTGCTTCTACGAAGTAATCAAGTGCAAGTTTGGTAGCTTTCAAAGAATCATCATTCATTGGAATGACGTAATCAATGGTAGTTGGATCAACATTGGTATCAGTAAGGGCTACCACTGGGATATGCAAACCGTTAGCTTCCTTGATAGCGTTGCGATTCTCCGACGCATCAACCACAATTACCATTGCTGGCTGTTCATTCATTTCCTTGATACCACCATAACGCTCATTCAAAAGGTCAATTTCTTCCTGGTAGCGCTGTACTTCAAGCTTGGAATAGCGATTCTCAAGTTCGCCTGAAGCCATGCGGCGTTCCAAATCTTTCAGTTTCTTGATTTGGCGGTTTACGGTATCAACATTCGTAAGCGTACCACCAACCCAACGCACGGTGACATAGGGCATTTCGGCAGATTCCGCCGCCTCTTTTACAATGTCTTTAACTTGCTTCTTGGTGCCAACAAACAGCACTTTCTTACCATTCTTCACAACCTCGGTGATTTTTGGCAAAGCCTTTTCAAAGCCCTCGACGGTCTTCTCAAGGTTGATAATGTGTCCATTCGCACGTTTGCTATGGATGTATGGCGCCATTTTTGGGTGCCATCGGCTCGTTTTGTGCCCAAAATGAGCACCAGCTTCGAGCAGAGCTTTCATATCGACATCTACTGCCATATATGATTTCCTTTCTCTTCGCTCCGGGACCCTCGCAATCGCAGGAAATCCTCCCAGAGTTGTTTCGTTAAAGTTGTTATACCCTTATTATATCATACCTTGACCAAAATGTAAAGGTGTGATAAAATATACACTAATTATGAGTAAAACAGATTTACACCCTAAAGATTATCGTGCTGTCGTTTTCATGGACGAAGCTGCGAATTTTTCGTTCCTCACCAAGTCTACTGCGAAGAGCGAAGAGACCATCAAATGGGAAGATGGCAATGAATATCCATTAGTTAAGATAATGATTTCTTCCAAGAGCCACCCATTTTTCACTGGCGAAGAGAAGATTATCGATACCGAAGGTCGTGTCGATCGCTTCAAGGCTCGCGCTGCTAAAGCTGCTAAGATGAAAGGCGCTCTAGAGAACAAAGCCAAGAAAGCCGCCAAAGAAGCCGAGAAGAAAGCCAAAGCTGAAGAATCTAAAATCGAAGCTTAAACCATAAAAATCGGGCACCCTCGCAGTTAATTGGTGCCCGATTTTTTTGTAGAGTAGTAGTATGTTTTTATCGTCGTTTGCTGGAACGGGTCTCTTTGCGACCTCGCGCCACGATGCCGAATCCGACAATCCCGACAATGAAGAATGCAATTAAACCAGTTACAAGATAATCTTCCTTGGTGATATTTAAGTTATGGAATAAACCACCAGTATCCGGAGAACCAGTACCGCTGTCGTCCGGATTATCGTCTGGGCCAGTATCAGGAACCGTCAATGGCACGTAGTGTACATTCATCTCGTCGCTAATAAACATTGGATCACCATTTTCATCATTTGCCACAAGGACAATTACAAAATCTTGTTCTATGGTGGTGTCATCGGGAGTGTAATTATAAACTATGTTTTCTTCGTTGTCTACATTAATAGTCCCAACTAGCTCCCCATTCACATAAACATCAATCGTATTTACATTTTCAGTATCAATATCAGTGATATTAATATCGATATCGCCCGTATCGTCGTTTTGCTCCGCCGACGACAAAAATGGCGAATAATAAAATTCAAATGATTCTTCGTCTGTGACTCCATCATTATTGACGCCCGTCACGGTCAAAACATAGTGGCCGTAGCCATGGGTGCCATTAATATTGAAACGCTCATCGTCTAGATTTAGTGGTTTGCTTACGGTGCCAGAAGTATATCCGGTCTCGTAATCATCCATCAAAGGATCAAAGGTTACAGTATCCGTTCCGTCTGCATTTGTATATGTATAAGTCAAGGTATAATGTATGGATACTACACCGTTATTATAAGGCGTCGTAACGGTGAGGTGTGGATCCGTAGTAGTGTCCTTTTGTTGCAGTTCGGTGCCACTTGAATCTGTCACAGTGATACCATCGATAACAGGCTCAATGCCCTCGACGTGCACCGTTAAATTATCGGTTATAGTTGTTATTGCGGAAGCTTGAGGTGATGGCAAAGCAATTGCTACAGCAGTCATCGCAACCACAGCACCAAGTCCTAAGCATCCAAAGAACCGCTTTTTTGTCTTTTTCATACTCTACACTCTTTTTATATTTTATATTTGTTTTGGTTTCGCTCGAATCTGCTCCACACAGATACCAATCTAAATTGCTATACCATCAATCTGGATCGGCGTTCCTTGCGTTTCCTAGTTAGGATTATAATCCATATGATTATTATTGTCAATAGTAAAATCATAATAATTAACACCGGAGCTGGCAAAATTAGTATCATTTTTGTGATTGGTTCTTCGGTTTTTCCTGCTGCCGTCACCGTCCAGGTAGCTTTGAATAAACCGAAATATGGTGTCTCTTCCCATACATCAGATACCGCAAGCTCTGTTTCTGGGATCACTGAAATTCTGGCTGATGACGAAGGTGTTTCGTAGTATGTTCGTCCAAAAATCCCCTCGACTTTTAACGTGCCCTGTGCCATGAAATCCACATTGCCTTCATTTTTAACTTTTGAAGACGCATTGATCATATTTACGATTTCACCATCTTTTTCAATGGTTTGATTAATGACGGAATTGCTTACGCTACCCTCAATTATAGTCTCACCCTTGCTATGGCCATAGACTACAAATCCAGGGCTTGCCTCAGTCTTAATGCCAGATGAATCAGTCGTAGCTGACAAAGTATGGGCAAAAAGCACTGCGTACTGCCCGCCGGCCGGAATACTACTTGGAGTAGTGATGCGGAAATGGACTACTACGGAACCCTCCGGCTCGGCTTGGAACCGAGTTGACTGGACATAATTGCCGTCTACATCTTTGAATGTAATCCAACGGGTTATTTGTGTATAGTTGCTTTGATTGCTAAACCCAAGCCTGTACTCATCATCTTCTTCTGAATAAGTATATGAATATGGCGAAGCGTAGACTTCGAAATTCATTGGAGTTTTGCCATTGTTGGTCACTTTGAACCAGTAGCCATTGTCTTTTTCTTCATCGTCATAAACTTTATCCGCTTCCAACTCGACGACTTTATTAACTGGGCTGATACTAATACTCATCCCGCCAACCCCAACGCTATCGTCTTCTTCCTCTGCGAATACTGTCCCACCGAAACAAAAAACCGTGCTCAAAATCACGGCGACTACAAATGCTGAAATTGTCTGAATTCTTTTCATTTACCTCCTTTTAATAAAACTGCGCATTACTAAATGCGTGGTGCGCGCACTTCTAGACTCGTTCGCGAAGCGCCGATGTCTACTTTTTGTTGCATTTCCGCTAGGAAATGGTGCGCGCGACTAGACTCGAACTAGCACAGCCGTGAATCTGGCCACTACCACCTCAAGGTAGCGTGTCTACCAATTCCACCACGCGCGCATAGTAATATTATATCATACTTTTAAGACTATGGTGTAAGATTCTTTGTTCCCTTGTTGGCCGCCCAGTTTTCAACATCCATAAACCTGTCTAATTCGACCACCAAAACTTCATTCTCGTCATAAGTTCGAACATTCTTATTATATATATAAGTCATATTAGCCTGATAGAGTCCAATCGCGGGCGCATCTTCAACCCAATAGGTTAGAAATGTTTCGTATTTGCGTGCCCGAAGGTCGTTGTCCAATGTCTCGCGTGCGCCCACAAGCAAGTCGTCAACCATAGCGTTGTTATAGTTGGACAAATTAAGACCTGCAGTCGATGCCTGCGACGAATGATAATATGGCAAGAGATCGGGGTCTGCCCCCATTTCGATTTCATATATTAATATATCATATCCACGACGCGCGACAATGTTGGCAACAAACTCCTGAGTCTCTTCATAAGTGGTCAGCACTACGTTGAGACCGAGACTCTCTAATTCGGTTTTAATTTCCTCTGCTACCACCGGCAGATAGCCAGAATTAACCGTCGCAATACTGAGCGTAATCTGGTTTTCACCACTTATGCTAGCGATTTTGTCGGCCGCGGCATCATGGTTGTAAGCAGGAATTGCCGGATAGCTACTAAGGGCTATTTGCGAAGTAAGCAATGGATAATCTAGCGCTTCTGACCCAGGCGCCAATTCCCTTATTGCTGTCAGATCAAGTCCTTGTCTTATTGTGCGCCTCAAACTCGCATCTTTTAGTGCGCCACTAGTCGTATTCATAAACATAAAGACGCCGGCATCAATCCTGGTTTCACGACGGTAAAAATTACTCGATGTCACCTTGTTCGCATCAAGGCCGGTAAGTTCCGCAGTTGCTGTTACTGCACCACCGTTAATTGCGGCAATCACATCAGACTTTTCATTATAAACATGCACCGCAAAGCTATTGAGCAGAGGTTTGTTCAGATAATAATACGGGTTTGCCGATAGATAGATTACTTCCTCGTCGCTTGCTGAGGTTGTTTGCCTTGCATTAAAAACAAAAGCCCCGCTCGTCACTGGTGCTAAAGAAAAATCATCCTCAACCAAAGTCTTTAATTCTGCATCCTCAAGCTCGTGTTTTGGTACAATGGGAATTTCCAATGCTACTGCGAAATCTGCATATGCCGATGGCAATGTAAATACGATTTCACCGGTCTCATCTACCGAAACCTTGACGCCGCTAAGATTTGAACCATATACTGTTGGCACAGCTGGGTTTTGAACTAGCCCAATCGTAAATAATACGTCATCTATAGTCAATGGCTCACCGTCGGACCACTTTAAATTCTCACGCAACCGCACTTTCCAAACCTTTCCCTCTTCACTCGCTGTTATGCGGTTTGCCAATCCTACTCCAGGATGCCCGGAACTATCAGTTGCCGTCAGTGTTGCAAACATTAAACGGCTAAGTACTTTTTCGCTCGTAGTTGTCGCGAAAAGTGGGTTCATAGAATTCACTCGTCCTACTGTCGCTTCAACATAGCTACCGCCACTTACGAAGACATTTTCTGCGTAAGAATTTGCAAACCAAAATGCCTGTGCTACCGACAAAACTATCAAGATTACCGCAAGGAGCAACCATTCCAACACTAAGAGCCGAATACTTCTTACATGTGACAAGCGTTGCAAAAAGTTTTCTTTGATATGCTCTTTGCCTTCCGCGCGCGCCTTATTAGAAACTCGCGATAAGCGACGGATTATCTTTTGCCCACGTTTTTTTATTGAATTCGCCATTTTTTAGTTATTTTTCCTTAAACTTAGCCTCACCTTAAGCTACAGAATTCGGAATCAGGAGCAGCCCCAAAATAGAGCCGACAAAAACCACCACCACTACTATCGTTGCGATAAACATTGACTTTTCCAGCCCTCGCCTAGTAGTATACAATTCACTCGAACTGGCTGAACCGGAACCAAGTGTTGCTCCGCGTTGCTGTAATAAAATCAATAAAATCGAGAGAAATGCTGATACAAATGTCACTACTTCCAGAATATTTCCTATTTGCATAAATAACTCCTTGTAACCCTATTTTAGCATACTTTTTCGCTTCAGTAAAGAATGATACGTGATGGCAAATCGATGCGCCTCCTCGTCAATTCTGGCAATCAGTCGCGCAATATGTGAGCTGGGCAATAATTCCAAATATTCCGACTTCGGGCCGCGTCCGTCCGGCCCATCGCCATGGGCGGCCGGCGCTATACCTCGCGCTGCCGCGCTCCGGAATGCCCTCAGCTCGGAATAATTTGGAATTACTAATTGAACTCCCGCCGATTTCGAATGATTGCCAGACTTGTCGCGGCCGATTATCGGTATCCCAAGCGGCTCAACCAACGGCAGCACAGCATTAACCTGCGTGTTTCCACCATCCAAAATAATTAAATCCGGATATTCCCATTCTTTATGTTTAAGTCGTCTGGTAATTACTTCTTGCATACTTTTAAGATCATCGGCCCCACCTGTACGAATTTTAAATTTGCGATATTCGTTTCGTGCTGCCACGCCATTGATAAACACCACCATACTTGCCACCGTATTGGTACCAGACTGATGCGAGATATCATACCCCTCAATGCGACGAGGTGGTTTCTCAAGCCCCAATAATTTCTGCAATTCAGCCAATGCCTGATCTGAGGAAATATCCAAAAATTCCTTATCCGAAAACACGATTTTCTTCCGCAATTCCTTCAACCCATACAATTGGTCGCGCGCTTCCGCCGCCAACTCGTAGTTCCCGCGGTCTGATTCTTCTTGCATAGTTTTTTCAAGCTCACGCATCAGTTTCTCGCGATCCCCCTCCAGATAGCGAATTAGCTTCCGCAAATTTCTTTTATAATCGGCAGCAGTAGTCTTCCCAATCTCTATGCCCGGTGTAAGACCGAGGTCTGTATCGAGTGATTTTTTGCCATCATATGGTTTTACATAATATGGAAAAATCCGGCGAAGTGCTCTTACGGCGCGTTCAACGCCGCTTTTGCCGTAAAATGGCCCGATATACGTCGCTTTATCATCCATCGGATTACGCGTAAAACTTACGTATGGTACCTCAGATTTCATATCGATACGAATGTATGATACGGTTTTGTCGTCGCGTAACAAAATATTCCATTTTGGCATATACCTTTTTATCATCTCGGATTCCAAAAATAGTGCATCCATTTCGGTGTCTACTACTATCCAGTCGGTATCAAAAATCTCTTCCACCAAAGCCTGAGTTTTTATATCTTTAACAGACTTTTGAAAATACTGTCTGACGCGGTTTTTTAATACTGCCGCTTTACCAACATAAATTATTTCACCCGCTTCGTTTTTATGAAAATAAACTCCCGGCTCAGCCGGGAGTTTACGGAGCTTCTCTTTTAGTGCCGAGTTCATGCACTAATTATAGCACAATACTAGTAATACAAACCGCCGTAGAAGACAGTTATCACCTCAGATAAAAGCTCATTTAAGTCAATATAGTCATTTGGCTCCTCAATACTGATACTGGTTGGGTAAGACAAATCTATATCCGCAGTCGCCGAAGCAGTTCCATCGCTGCTCTCGGCTTTGAGGTATACACGAGTGAACATGTTATTATTGTCAATTTCCACATAGGTTGCCGGCAAAGCACTAATTGCCTTGGTCAAATCACTAGCTTCCACATCGGTGTTAATGGCGGTTTCACCCATACATGCATTAACTTCGTTCACGAAACCATAATTATCTAGGCTGTTCATGAATCCAGCCAACTTTTCAGCATCGACACTTAGCTTGTAAAGAGTATTCTTCTTTTTCGTAACACTAAGATTTTCTGTAGAGTAAGTAATAAATGGATTATTATTATAATCTTTTACCAAGTCATCCGAATACTCGTTGACCGTACCAAGCGCATCAATCAAACACTGTGTCGGCGCATTTACTGAGGTCAAATCCTCGATCGTGCTAAATTGGCTAGCTGGGATTAAAATCCACTCATCATCAATGACGTCAATCACGCCAAGTTCGTCAAGCATGCTGAAATAGAAAGAAAGCGATTCGTCATCTTCTCCTGTGTCCGACATACAATCAATGTAAGCATCAATATCATCTATGTCGCAGTCAACAACATTCTTGGATACATTATTCTTGATATATTCATCTATCGCATCAGCAAGCTCGCTCAATTTCAAATACAAATCACCATCTTTCGTATGAATTTCATGAACATTAAAAGAAAACTCTGTTTCATCGGTAAAAGAAACCGTCACTTTGGCATCAGCGGTATTGACTAATTCTGTGGTATTGACCTTCGTGTCAAAGTCAATCGCTATGCTTGTAATTGGTAGCGCGCTTGCGTTGCCATCCTGATACATGGTAACGGTACCCTTGGCTTCAACATTTGTGGGTGCACCTTCGCTAAATAGTGCAGCTAAGGCCCTTGGCACGCGGTCTTCTTGTCCACCACCAAACGGATAAAGTAATGCAACTGCAACGCCGGCGCAAACTAGCGCAACAAAAGCGCAGATTGCAACTATTAGACCAGTTTTTTTCTTTGGTTTCTCACTTGGTGCTGCTTCTGTAACTGGCATCGCTTCTACTGGCGCAGTGCTTGGTTCGGCTACTGATTGTGCTGGTTCGGCTGCTTGCGATGCTGGCGCAGCTGGCTCAACTGGCGCAGCGGGTGCTACTGGCGCTGCCGGCTGTGCTGGAGCAGGCTCTGTTACCGGTTCTGCTGCCGGCTGTGCCCCACTGGGGTTTTCATCCATAAATAACTCCTTCTTCTTTTATGGTTTTTAATTCTTACGATTATTTTAACATAAGTATGTTAAAATTGTAAATATGAATATTATTAGCGAAATCAAAGCCAGACAAGTATTAGATTCAAGGGGCAATCCCACAGTTGAAGCCGAAGTATGGCTAGAAAATGGTGCGTCTGGTCGTGCTATCGTCCCGTCTGGTGCCTCCACTGGTTCCGGTGAAGCATTGGAGCTCCGTGACGAAGACCCAGAAAGATTTGGTGGTAAAGGAGTGTCAAAAGCTGTTTGGAATGTTAATTCAAAAATCCGTGATGTTTTGGTAGGTAATTCCTCGGATCAACATCAAGTTGACCAAATGATGTGTGAAATTGATGGTACGCCAAACAAATCAAATCTCGGCGCTAATGCGATTTTGGCGGTTTCGCTTGCCAATGCCAAAGCGAATGCGGCAGCTTATAATTGGCCATTTTATTATTATGTTGCGGACCTAGCTGGCACCATCGAACAAATGTCTATCCCGATGCCGATGATGAACGTGATGAATGGTGGAGCACATGCGTCATTTGCTACCGATTTTCAAGAATACATGATTATACCTGCTAGCGCTAGTGGCATTTCTGAAGCTGTCCGCATGGGCACTGAAGTATTCCATGCACTAAAAAAAGTATTACAAGAACGTGATTATCCCACCACGGTTGGTGACGAAGGTGGGTACGCTCCACGCGTTCGCGAAGGTAATAATGAACCGCTTGAATGCATTAAGCTTGCCACTGAAAAAGCTGGCTATGAGTTTGGCAAAGATATCATGATGGCACTTGACGTTGCGGCTAGCGAATTTTGCGTGGATAATAATTATGAACTCAAAACCAGCGGTGAACGTAAATCTGCCATCGATATGATTAACTGGTACCAGTGGATTACCGATAATTATCCAGTAGTTTCAATCGAAGACGGTCTTGCCGAAAACGACTGGACATCTTGGCAGCTAATGACCGAGCGTCTCGGCTCCAAAATTCAGCTTGTCGGCGATGATTTATTTGTCACAAACACTGAATTACTCGAACGCGGTATTAATGAAAAAGTTGCTAACGCAATATTGATTAAGCCAAATCAAATTGGCACCCTAAGCGAAACCATCGATGCCGTAATGATGGCTAAAAACGCTGGCTATCGCACGGTAATGTCACATCGCTCCGGTGAAACCGAAGACGTTTCTATCGCACACCTTGCAGTGGGGCTTGGCACTGGCCAAATCAAAACCGGTTCACTCTCACGTACGGATCGCATAGCCAAATACAACGAACTAATTCGTATTTCCGACACCAACCCGGACCTCCCATTTTCATCAATATTTTAAATTCTTGACGATAATTAGTATTTATAATACAATCATAACTATAAAGTTTATAAACACAAAAACATAAAATAAAAGGCCGAAAATTATGTCATCGAAATTATTAATCAATGTAAATGACGCTAGCTCTGCGGTGGTGCCAGACACTGATGTGCCGGGTGCTATTACGCCAGACACCGGTATGTTTAGCGTCTCACATACGGATGGAGTGAGTTTTAATGCTAGTATGGTATTACCAATTATTGGTATTACAGTACTTTCTATTGCTATTCTTGCTGGTATCATTGTTGCAATATCTCGTCGCAAGAGAGTAAATCGCTTTACTACCCATACTAATAAACACTTAATAGCTAAATTAACTACATTATCCGTAGTAGTACTTTTTGGTGTACTTGGAGTACTTAATATAGACAAAATGACAAAGAGTGTTGATGCAATAGCTGATATTTCAGGAAATGAAGAAACACTTACTATTACAACAAGTGATATTGAAATAGACGTAGACCTAAATGATACTGCGGTCT
>JAFYKF010000011.1 GCA_017537745.1 Candidatus Saccharimonadota bacterium | reverse complement strand
ACAAAAAAATAAAATAAAATAAAATGGGAAAATCCCCTCGGAGCGAGGGGATTTGCCGTCTTATTTAAAGCTTTTTCTTTGCTTAGCATAGAAGACCACACCGATGGCGATCCAGATGATCAGCATGATGTAGCTTTCTTTTCCGAAGTGGACGCCGGAGAGCCCGGGGATCGGGATGAGCTGCAGCACCATGAAAATTCCGGAGAAGATTGCCCCGAGGATCGCCATGGATTTCAGAGAGCTAGTACCGTCGCCATCCTTTTTCATCGTTTTGAGTGTTGCTACACAGGTGGCAAAGTAGCCGATTGACGCACCAATTGCCGACATGTCAACAAACCAGCCGAGGGCTTCGCGTCCGAGAATCGGACCAGAGAGCGAAACGATAATACAGAAGATCATCGCGTTTTTCGGAGTATTGTGACGTTCGTCGATGCGGCCAAACCATTCCGGAAGGAACCCGTCTTGGCTCATGGAATACATCAACCTCGAAGAAGCCAGGTAGAACCCCATTATGCCGGACAGGACCGCCGAAGAAACACCAACGCCAATCAGAACTTTACCAAAGGTACCCAGGAGCTCGGTCGCTGCGATAAGCAGAACCCATTCTCCAGCCATAACGCGATCAGGCCAGTTGGTCAGTGCAGCAGCTGCAACTGTGTTGTTTGAAACATACACGAAGCAACCAAATGCGATGGCGATGGCCATAATGCCCATAACTTTTTTATAAGAGAACTTAAATTCCTCAGCAGCTTGCGGAATCGTGTCGAAGCCGACGAAGGCCCACGGTGCAATAGCAAAGGTTGCAAGAATTGCGGACAGGACGCCTTGAGTTCCAACGTGCGCGTAGGAGTTGATTTCTGCTGTGGTGGCGTTGGCGGCAATCGCAGCTGCCTTGTCAAAGCCCCAAATTGGTTGCATGTTGATACCCTTAGCTTTGGCAGATACGATGCCCGCGATGCAAAGTGTTGCTGCGCAGGTGGCAAGCAAAATTGCCAAGGTAGTCTGGACGAAACCAGCTTTTTTAACGCCAAGAATATTGAGGTATCCAAAGAGGATTAATATTCCTGAAGCGAGCAGGATTTCGCCAAGCCACACACTGAAGCCAGCGATTTCATAATGAAAACCAAATTTCAGAATGTCGAGCGAACCATCAAGGCCATCAACGATGAGGCCGATGGCAGTAGAGTTCATGGGCACGTTAGTTAGATAAGCTACCACGAGAAACCAGCCACAAATATAGGCCGAGGTTTTACCAAAGCAGTTTTTGGTGAAAGTGAATTCGCCGCCTGCCTTCGGAAACTTAGGTACCATGTAGGCATAGCTTCGCGCGATGATGATCATGACAAGCGCGCCGAGAATCATGGCGATTGCCGTACCGGCAACGCCAGAATTCGGCAAGAACTTTTTGCCGGGGTTGATGAAAGAGCCCCAGCCGATTACGCACCCGAAGGCAATTGCCCAAACGTGGGTTGGGCTGAGTTGTTTTTGCAGCTTGTGACCGTTGTTTTCCATTTTTTACCCCCTCCTTATGTGTAGGAACTATCAATTTGCTTCAACTCTTCGTAGGTATCGATTTCGATAACGTCAGTTTTGCTACAGGGAACAATTTTGATCTTGTATTCACCTTGATGAAGTTGGTTGGGTACAGTTTCCCAGTACCGGTTGCGACCGCCAGGTACTTTTTCAAAGGTTTCCTGAAGGTCTTTTCTCAAACGTTTGGCATCCTCTTTGTTCCAGTAGTAGATTCCGACCATTTGGTAGCAGTTCTTGCCGCCAACTGTTTCTTCGGCAACGTAGCCATCTCCGTCTGGCATAAGACACCAGTCTGTGCTTTCGTCCATCCAAATACCCAGTACATCCGAGCAGTAATGATATTTTCGAATGATCTGGGGATTCTTAACTAAGAGATCCGCCTCAAAAACATAGGCATTCTCAAAGAGATGGCAAGAAACAACAGCAGATGAGATGTTGTTTGCCTTGTTGAAGTCAGCGTTGTGAATCAACTTGATCATGGGGTATTTGTGCTGAAGAATGGTAAATTCCTCAGCCAGATAACCTGTAACTACGTAGATTTCGTCAATCCCGTTTTCGAGACAAGCGTCGATGAGCGTGTCGATGATGCGTTTGCCGTGTACTCTTACCAATGGTTTTGGCGTATTAATGGTGATGGGGGTTAAGCGTGAACCAAGCCCCGCAGCGAGAAAAACAGCTCTTTTAACCTTGTAGGGTTCAAGTTTTGCGAATATTTCTGCGCTGGTTTCACCATGTTCGACCAGATTAACCAATTGGATAAATTCCGTATAATCCATAATTTATCCCCTCCCGATAAATCAAAAATGCTATTAAATAAGACTTTTAAGCTACAACCGCCCACCAAAAGGTCTGACCTTTATTATAGCATATAATTGGCCAAAAGCAATGCTTAAGCGTATTTCTTGGCGCGACGTTTGGAGCGGACGTAAGAGACGCGCCAGCGGAGATGGACGGTGTGGAGCCAGAATTCTTCTTTGAGGGTGGGATGGGGGCCGAGCCAAGTTTTAAGATCTTTGTATGATCTTTGCCAGTTTTTCCAAACTGTGGCAGTAGAACGGATAGTGCTAGTTTCGGTACCAAAATTGTAAATATACAGTGGTTTCAAAACAAAAGAAACTTCGCCGTTGGATTTTTTGAGATAATCAAGGACAAATTTGGTGTCTTCGGCAAAGTTTAAGGATTCGTCGAATACGCATTTTTTAGCAATGTTAGTGCGGAAAAGCTTATTCACGGACCAGTAGATGCGACCGTCTATAGCAAGCAAGTATAATATATAGGCTTTTTTTGATTCGTGTTTTCTGCGAGGGCGAAGTGGGTCAATATATACATCTCTTGCCATTTCTTTTTTGAGGAACTTGTAATGGGCGCCGCAAACTGTGACTGAAGTGTTTTTACCAAAGGTTTTTAGGTGTTCTTCATAAAAATTTAAGGCGACTTCGTCGTCACTGTCGATGAAGCTAACGTAGTCTCCGTGAGCTTTTGCTAAGCCGGCATTTCTCGCGGCGGATTGGCCGGCGTTTTTTTGGTGAATGACTTTAATGCGCTTGTCTTTTTTGGCGTAGTCGTCGGCGATTTTGCCAGAATTGTCTTTGGAGCCGTCGTCCACAAGGATAATTTCAAGGTTTTGGTAACTTTGATTTATGATGGAGTTTAAGCAACTTGGAAGGTATTTTTCTGTATTATAAATTGGTATCACGATAGATATTTTGGGGTTGCCAATAATAGTGTTGTGACTAGATGTAGGCTTTTGACCGAAAACTAGTTTGTCGTAGAATAGATAGTTGAGAATCATGGTAACACAAGTGGTAAGAATGAAGACCCCGGTAGATTCAATAAAATTGTAATCAAATGGAAGATTGAGTGTAGTTGAAATATTAAAAATAAATTTATAAAGTGGGGTGATTAATTGAAAAAGCCAGGTGAAGAGGGGGCTGATAATGATTGCGGTAATACCGTTCCAGAGCAGGAATTTTATGACGCCAAATTGTCCGGGATATCTTTCTTTCCAAGTGATTTTTGAATGGAGAATATAAGCGAGAATTGCGGCGAGTAGGTAAGCAATGATACTGTCTAGCCAAAGTAGCTCGTTGCTATTCATAATAACGCGGGCGAGAAAAGTATAGATAACAAAATTAAAGAGTGCTAATATTATGCCGATGATGGCAAATTTACCAATACGCTTGGTGGTATCCTTTCTGTTCATAAGACTATTATACCATCGTTATGTTATAATATAAGATATGAAGAAGAAGCTGATATCGGTGGTGGTGCCGATTTTTAATGAGGAGATGGGAATAAAAAAGTTCTTGGATAAGGAGTTGTTTCCGGTGCTAGAAAGACTACCTTATCAAACGGAAATAGTCTTGGTGGATGATGGTTCGTGGGATGGGACATTAGAGAAGATTCGTGCGATGAATACTAAGATACCTATGAGAATCGTTGTTTTTTCAAAAAATTTTGGTAAGGAAATTGCGCTCACGGCGGGGATTTTTTATGCTAAAGGAGATGCAATAGTGATGATTGACGCGGATGGGCAGCATCCGGCAGAGGCGATTCCTAGGTTGGTTGAAAAATGGGAAAACGGTGCGGAAGTTGTAACGGCATTAAGAGGGCAGAATACAACGCGCCACAGATTGGGTTCGCGTATTTATTATCGCTTGCTTCGTATGATGGGAATGAGAAATTTTGTGCCAGGGGAGTTAGATTTTAGACTGATTGATCGAGCGGTAGCAGATGAATTCAATAAGTTTACGGAGCATAATCGGTTGACTAGGGGATTAATTAATTGGTTGGGCTTTAAGCAGGAGTATATAAAAGTAGAAACAAAGGGGCGGATTGGTGGGCGGCCAACTTATGGTTTTAAAAAATTGATGGCGCTTGCAGGCGACTCGATGGTTTCGATGTCAAGAACGCCACTGATAATTTTTGGTTATATTGGGATTTTTATTACTGTAGTATCGGTGATTTTTGGATTGTTTATTTTAATTCAGCAGTACATTTTGGGAGATCCGTTGGGATTAGATTGGAGTGGTGCGGTAGCGATGAGCGTATTTGTGTCGTTTTTGGTAGGATTGGTTTTGATATCACAGGCGATTACGGCGTTATATATTGCACAAATACATATAGAAACTAAGAATCGTCCGCTGTTTGTGGTGGACAAGAAGAGGTCGGTGGGAGTAGATGGTGATGAAAGATAAATCTGTGTCTAAGCATAAGGCGGTATTATTAAGTTTCGATATAGAAGAGTTTGATTTGCCAAAGGAACATGGTGCAGAAATATCGTTGGAAGAGGGGGTGAAAGTTTCAGCGGAAGGACTAACTAGAATTTTGAAGTTTTTGAAAAAAACTGGAGCGAAAGCAACGTTCTTTATTACGGGTAATTTTGCGGAAATGAGGCCGAGTTTGGTGTTGAAGATACGGGACGATGGGCATGAAATTGCATGTCATGGAGTGGATCATTTTCAGCCTAGTAAATCGGATATATGTGAGTCAAAAAAGATTGTCGAGAAGATTGCGGATGTGAAGGTGGCGGGATATAGGCAACCGCGGATGGGGAAGATTGATTATGAAGAATTGAAACGGTGTGGATATAAATATGATTCGTCGGTGAACCCGGCGTTTATTCCGGGGCGATATAATCATTTGAATGTGCCGCGAGTACCTTTTGAGAAATGCGGCGTGGTGGAGGTGCCGACGTCGGTGGCGACTTTTTTGAGAGTGCCTCTGTTTTGGTTGGCATTGCATTTGTTCCCGATTAAAATGTATATAAAATTTGCGAGGATGTCATTAAAGAAGACTGGGTATTTTGCAACTTATTTTCATCCTTGGGAGTTTGCAGATTTGGAAGATTTTAAATCTGTGCCGAGCTATATTAAAAATAATAGCGGTGAGAAACTTGTGGAGCGATTAGAAAAAGTGATTGTTGATTTGCAAAAAAAAGGAGTTGAGTTTGTGACATATGGGAGATATGTAAATCTGTATTATAATTGTAAAAAGAAGAGGAATGATGAATAAATTAAGAAAGCTGAAGGTTGGTTTTGAAAAAAAGTGGCAGGAAAATAATTTTTTGGTGAAGCCGTTTTTGATGTTGTTTTTAATCTATTTAGTGGGTATTTCGGCAATTTTATTGGCTGGTGTGCATTATGCAGATGATGTTGCAAGGACAAATTATGGTTATGCGGGATGGAATGGTTTTTCAAGGTATACAAGTACACTTCTGGCTTATGGTTTGCATGCGGATGGATATTTAACGAATATTGCGCCGTTGCCACAGATTTTGGCGGTGGCGATTTTAGCGTTAGCAAGTTTAGTTTTGACTTGTTTGGTGGTGGGTAAAGATAAATTTAAAGAGTCGCCTAAAAAATGGTGGTGGTATTTGATTGCAGTGTTGCCGCTTGGATTGTCGCCGTACATGTTGGAATGTTTGTCGTATCAATATGATGCGCCATATATGGCGATTTCGGTTTTGATGGCGGTGGTGCCATTTGTATTTAGAGGTAGAAAGAAGTGGATTTATGCGGTGGCGATTTTGGTTGGGGTGCTCGTGATTTGCACAACTTATCAGGCTGCGGTTGGTATTTTGCCGATGGTGGCGATAATGATTGCGATTAAGGAGTGGAATGATGGCGGTAGGAAGACTGATAAACAAGTTCTGAAATTTTTATTGTTTACTGCCGTAATGTTTATACTGTCTTTGGTGATATTCCAAAAGATTCTGATGAAACCACGAGACGCATATGCATCAAATAGTTTACCGGAAATTGGGAGTTTGTTTGCGGTATTTTTTGAACATTTAAAAATTTATTTTGAATTAATAATTAGTGATTTCAAAATTTTATGGAAAGTACTACTGGCTTTGGTGATGTTGGCGTTTGTGGGCTTATATGTATTAAGGAGCAAAAGAAACAAAATTGTGGCCGCATTGGTGGCGATAATTGGTGTGGTTTTAATGGCAGTGATGGCATTTGCACTTTATGCCGTGCTCGAGAAACCACTTTATGCGACGCGGGCAATGTATCCATTTGGGGTGTTTGTTGCAATGCTTAGTATATATGTAATGTATGGGCGTAGCAAAGTGGCTATTGTTAAGATACCAGTGGTGGTTCTCGTGTGGTGCTTTCTTGTATTTGCATTTACATATGGAAATGCTTTGAGGGAGCAAGATGCCTATCGTAATCAGGTGGTCAACATGGTGATTTCGGATTTGAATGAGCTGCCTTTGATGTTGGAGGATGGTGATATTATAAAAAATATCCAAGTAAGTGGGAATTTGGGGTATTCACCGGTCATTTTGCATATGTCAAGTGATTACAAGATTTTACAGCGTTTATTGGCGCCGAGCTTTAGTGAGTATGTGCCATGGATGGCGTATCGAATTATACAGGAGTCTGGGTTACCTAATTTGTATTATGATGAAAATGACGATTTGACTACAAAGAAAATGCCGGTTCTAAAGGATACGGTGTTGTATGATATATGCGGCGACAAAGATGGAGTTTTGGTGAAATTTAAAAATTCACAGAGATTTGATGTGCTGTTTTGATTTGTGAAAAAATACTAGACAAATAAATAATGGTTGTGGTATTATAGAAGTATGTATTGGGTCATACATACGTGTTTAGGTTTTGTTGGTGGTATTTCTAATTTTGGAAATATTATCCGAAAAAATGGTGCGTTAAGGCGGGTGGGTTTTGCGTCGTCTGTTGTTTTTACATTATTATGTTTGATGTTTGTTTTTCCGGTTTATATTGAACCAGATTATACAAAGGCTGCGCCAGGTGATCCTTCTCCGGTGACGCTTGATTTTGTTAGTATTAAGGATGTTTTGGTTGCTAGTGTTACACCTTCTGATGTTGACGGTACGGCTGCAAAAAGTAGCAATGATGATAAGGCATCTTTTAATATTAGTACTAATAATGCGACTGGTTACACTTTAAATATTAAGGTTGGCGAAGAGGAATCTGATGAGGCTTTGATACATGACGATTATCGATTGAATACTATTTCTCGAATTTTGGAGGATGGTGTAGATTATGATGTATTTGCTACGAATTCTTCATTTAATAATACCTGGGGTATTATTCCAAGTACATATTTTAGTAGTAATACTAATAATGTCAATAACACAGACAAACTATTTCCAGTTACCGCGAGTGGTGTAACTATGGCGGTGACCGATGAGCCAAATTCGGCTGCTGATGATTATGATACTTATTATATTGGTTTGGGGTTGAAGGTGGATTATGATACTTTGGCTGGTAGCTATACTAATTCAACTATCATTGCAGAATATGTGGCAAATCCAGTATCTTACGCTATACATTATTATGCGAATACCGAAGACGAGGTGACTGATATGCCGGAGTTCAATCCACAGTCTGGTTTGGTAATGCTAGAAGATAATCCAACTGTGCCTTTGGCAGCTGCTCCGGCACGTGAGGGTTATGTATTTATGGGGTGGTGCTATGGTGAGGGTGATAATACAAGTAATATAACAGTGGAAGACGAGAAGGATATCTGCGGTAGTACGCTTTATGAGGCGGAGCAAGAGTTTAGTATTGATGATTCGTTTGACTATTATATGTATGCGGCGTGGTGGCCGGAGACGGTAAGAATTATATATGATAGCGGAGAACTATATTACAATGATGAGCCTACGGAGACGAGGAATGAAGTGACGTATTTAAATAATGTTGATTATAATATGGAGCTTTTTACTCGTTATTCGCATACGCCAAATGTTAGTGATAATGGAACAAGGAATTATTACTATAGTGACTATTACACAATGAATAGCATTGTAACTATTGAGGGTGCAGAGACTCTTCATATTAGGTTGACTTGGGGTGGTGAATCGGACCGATATGACTGGGTGAGTTTTTGGGCGGGCAATTATCCTGATTATTCGGCATATAATAATTATGGTACTGGAGTTAAATGTGGTAGCAATACTACTGGTAAATATGGCGGTGGTTCATATACTTCAGCTAGCAATACTGTAGAATGTGACATTCCTGGTGATACGGTGACATTTGCCTTTAGGTCTGATAGTAGCGGACAGGGCGATGGATATGGTTATTATGCTGTTGTAACAGCTGCTGTTCCAGTTTTGTTTGAATATTTGACCCCAATTTCTGAAACTTACGCTGTGCCGTCTACTTCTTTTGAGCATGCTTTCTTGGGTTGGAGCGAAGAGCCAAATGCTTTGACGCCGACATATCTTAATGAAACAGATGTTATGGAGAATTCTGGATACACCTTTATGGATAGTCCGATAACTCTTTATGCTGTATATGATATATATCATGATGTGATTGTAAATATGGATGAAAATGTAAAAGCAATTTCGTTTGTAAACCCGAATTATCCAGTACAAAATGTGACCACTTCGGGTTCTACGATTCAGCTTCGGCGGGGGACGGAATATATTGTGACGGCAAGAACCACTCGGGGTTATACTGTTGATTATTGGTTAACAACTGGAAATGGAACATTGGGCGACACCGATGAAAATCCAACTTCTTATGTAGTTTTGGGTGATGCCACGCTTGGTGTGACCTCGAAAGAAGCTGGGCCACTTCAAATAATATATGATGGTAATGGGCTGACTTATGAGGATGATGCTACTACGAATATTGTTACGTATGATGCACATGGAGATATTCAGCGTGCAACTACAAGATATTCGCATACTCCAAATGTGAGAGATGATGGTACGCAGAATGGTAATTATACGAATAGCTATACGAAGAGGGATATTATAACTATTGAGGGTGCGGAGACCCTTCATATTAGGCTGACTTGGGGTGGTGAATCGGATGCTTTTGACTGGGTAAGCTTTTGGGCGGGTAATTATCCAGATTATTCTGCATATAATAATTATAGTACTGGAATTAAATGTGGTAGTAATACTTCGGGTAAATATGGTGGCGGCTCACACACATCGGATAGTAATACAGTGGAGTGTGATATTCCTGGGGATACAGTGACGTTTGCTTTTAGATCTGATGGTTCTCAGGTTGGTGATGGTTATGGTTATTACGCTGTTGTGATGGGTAAAGATGCAGATAATCTTTGGGTAAATGTTGGTGAGCCAACTACCCAGTTTGGTTCTTCTCAGAAGACCGTGATGTCTGGAGAATATGCTGTGCCCGATTCTAATTCACTATATGATTTTCTTGGCTGGAGTGAGGATAAAGATGCTATTGTGCCAACTTATGTTAGTGAAGAAGATATAAAAAATAACTTCGATGGCTATAATGGTGAAGTGTTTACTTTGTATGCTATTTATGATAGATATTTGACCGTTCATTTTGATGCAAATAGTGGTGATGGAGGCTCGATGTCTGACCAAATAATATTAAATAGGACTACTGAGAATTTGGCGGCGGTTGGCTTCACGAAGACGAATCATACTTTCTTATGGTGGAATACGGAAGCGGATGATAGTGGAACAAGATATTATGATTTGGCATCTTATGCTGTTTCGCATGTCGACCTTGGGGAAGTGCGTACGCTTTATGCGCAATGGGGGGAATTAACTACTATTCCGGTTACTTTGGACGAGCACTCTCGTAGTGTGGCTATATATAATGAGAACTATCCTGCTTATGAGATTTTTAATCAAAACAATAATGGTGATGGCACTCATACAGTTACGGTTGATATTTATGTTGGGATTCGTTATACGGTGACTGCGACTTTTGCTACTGGTTACGAATTTAATAATTGGGCAACTGCGGAGAATGGTGTTTTTGATAATGCTAATAGTAATCCTACAGTATATACCATAAGTGGTGATACGGCTCTATCGATTGTTAGCAGGATTATTACGCCACCGTCTAGGTGCTCAACTCCTTTCCCAGGATATACATATATGCAAGATTTGATGCAAGGTGACCATAACGAGATTCTAAACTCTGTGAATGCTAATACGCAGTATTACTTGCGTGATGAGCGCGATTTAAAGCCGTATTGTGTGAGTAAACTGGCGGATGGAAACTTATGGATGACAAGTGATTTGTATCTTGGTAGTATTTATGAAACAACGACTTTAACGAGTGCAGACTCGGATTTGAATGGTGAATTCGTGCTACCAATTATAGAGACTAGCGACACAAAGACTCAATGGGGTATACTCGATTCAACAGAGAATCTTGACGTGGTCCATGTGTATAATTATAATACTACTAAAAATTTATATAACTGGTATACTGCTACGGGTGGCGTTACTTATACGAATCATAGTGCGGATACTTCAATTTGTCCTGCTGGATGGAAGTTGTTTACAAAAGCGGATGGTGGCAATTATCTTTTAGCGAGGGGCGTGGAGGATTATTCGTCTAGTACTGGCTTTCTGACGAGTTCGCCACAATACTTTACAAATGGATTCTATCGTGGAGATAATATGAGCACGTATACTGATATAGCGTATTGGACTTCAGACGGTTGGCAAAATTCATCTACGGGTATTTATTATGCATATATGTTTGGGGTATATAGTAGTGCTATACGTACGTCTTATGGTTATCAGAAATTTGATGGTTTAGGTGTACGGTGTATCTTGGCATCGCCGAGCTATACGGTCAATACTGTGATGGATGATAATATTTCGGAGGTCGTATATACTGGTCCAGACGGTGGAAGGCAAATTGCCACGTTGGACGCGCCAGAAGTCACATTAAAACAGGGTATTTCGTATGTTGTTACGATTAATACTGATGATGGATATGAATTGGCGTCTTGGGAAACTACTGAGAATGGTACTTTGAGCAGTACTACGGATGCGCCTGCAACTTACAATGTAGTTGGTATAGCTACTTTGACTGCGACTAGCCAAATAAAGCAGCCATTGTCGACTTGTGAGACCCCAGTTCCTGGAATAACCTATATGCAGGAATTAAATGATGCAAATATGGCTAGCGTAGTGAATAGTATGGAGGCTGGAGCACAGTATTATTTAAGAGATCGCCGCGATAACACTCCGTATTGTGTTTCTAGGATTGCCAATGCGATTTGGATGACGCAGAATTTAAGGATAGTTGGCACTATTTCAGCAGAAGATTCGAATTTTACCGGTGATGATGTAAATGTATCGGCGAATGATTTCAAAAAGGCTCGGACGAATTGTAATAGTTCTAATAGTTATAACAATATTTGCAGTCATGCAGCAGATGTCTTAGAAGTGCGTGCTACTAATACCGATACCAAACAACTGGGTGTTTGGTATAATTATACTGCTGTTACGGCGGGCAAAATAACAGGTAGCTCTAATAGCAATGTAGCGACTGAGGATATTTGTCCAATTGGTTGGCATATACCTGTTTATAATACTGATGGTAGGACTGGCTCAATAAATAGTATGATTAACTCAGCAGATCATTCTTCTTTTAACACTATAAAAGGAGGTTATCTTTATGATGGTAAAATAAATAATTACGGTTATGGGTATTGGTGGTCTTCTTCTGTGTATAATTACTATACACGTTATACCATGTGGAGTAGTAGCTATTATAATTTTGGATATGAGGCGTGGTCTCGATATTATGGTATGTTTGTTCGTTGCGTCAAGGAGTTGACTTTGCCAACTGAGGTATCAATGGATTCGAATATCGAAAAGATTACTTTTGTAGCGGGAAATGAAACTCAGGTTGCGAATCATAATAACTCTACGGTTTATCTGACATATGGAATAACATACAATATTACTGCTACTCCTAAGACTGGTAGTGAGTTTGTTGGTTGGAGCACGACGGAGAATGGTACACTTGGCTCGGTGACTTCGAATCCAACCACTTATGTAGTAACTGGAGAAAACATTTTGACGATTAGTGGGCAAGTAATGTGCGACGCTCCAGTGCCAGATGTGACATATATGCAGGATATTACGCTTAATAACAAGAATTCGGTGATGGCGGGTATGATGCCGGAAGCAGCATATTATATTTTGGATGCTCGTGACGAGGAACGCTATTGCGTATCTAGATTAGCGGACGGTAATTTGTGGATGATTGATAACTTAAGACTGAATTTGGCGGATGCAACAGTGCTTGCAAATGTCGATGAAAATAATACTAATGCCGATGCGACGAGTTTGGGATACCTCAAAAATGGTGGCGGTACAACTAGTGATCAATATGCTGTAAATGGTGTGGCTGAATGGGGTGATGATGCGACATATACCAATAGTCATAGCTATTCTGATCCTTTGATTGCAATGAGCGGTTCATGTAGCGATAGTGCTTCGTGTACGAACGAAGCGGCTGATGGACAATGGACTAAGGATGATGTTGTGCCACTAGCATCTTCTTATGGCCGGGGGTCCGGTAAGGTTGGAGCTTATTACAACTATTGTGCGGCGTCTGCTGGTTCGTATTGTTATGGTGATGGTAATACAGGCTATGGGACGAGTGTTGATGATGCTTCGCAAGACATTTGTCCGAGTGGGTGGAGAATGCCAACTAGCGGAAATACTGGCGAATATAATACCTTGCGTTCTTTGTATAACAATGATGACAATAAATATAGAGCGGTTCTTTCTTTGTCGCTAACTGGTTACTTTAACGATGGCCTGGCTTATAACCAAGGCACAAGTGGGTTAATCGGTTCAGCTACAAGAAATGATAACAGTAGTATGTTTAATGTAAACTTTAGCGCGTCCACGATTAATACTTTGGATACAAGTTCACGTAGCTATGGCGTTTCCGTACGGTGCGTATTAGAATCTTCGTCATATGAGTTGATTGTACATATGGATGAAAATGTGAATAGTGTAACTATTATTGACCCGTTTGATAATGCGACAAATATGGTGGATGGCGATACTATAATGTTGAAGCAGGGTGTTTATTACACTATCATGGCTGACTACGCAAGCGGATATGGAATTGATAATTGGGCTTCAAGTGAAGAAGGAACTATTACTAACGCTGCTTTGCCGACGACTACCTATATGATTGATGGTAATGCGACTTTGACGCTTATTAGTAAACAGTTGGTTGGGCTTGAAGCTCCAGCTACGTGTGATACGCCGGTGCCGAATTATACATACATGCAAGACATTAGGGCGAGTGTAAAAACTGCTTTGTTAAATGATTTGACAGTAAACACACCATACTATTTGAGAGATGCGCGTGATAATGAGCCTTATTGTGTATCTAAGCTTGCGGATGGTAAGTTGTGGTTACTAGATAATTTGAGGCTTGACCTGACGGACGAGACGGTGTTTGCAAATCTTTCTGGGAAGAATACCAACGCGAGTGCCGCATCTATTAATTATCTTAAAAATGGTGGTGGGACTACGAGTGACAAATATGCTATAAACGGCGTGGTGGAATGGTCTGGCAGTGGTATAAACTATAGCTATTCACGTCCGCTGATTTCTGCTGGTGGTAATTGTGATACTGGTAATAGTGGCACTGGCGGTGGTTATTGTGCTAATGATCCAGAGGCTGGGCAATGGAATAAAAATAGCACTCCAAAGTATAATGGTACAGAGATGGTTTCTGGTAATGGCAGTGGAAAAATTGGTGTTTATTACAACTATTGTGCTGCTACGGCTGGATCTTATTGCTATGGTAATGGGACAAGCTCCGGTTCTCCGTCTGGAAATGCAACAGAAGATGTGTGTCCGTT
This sequence comes from Candidatus Saccharimonadota bacterium, assembly GCA_017537745.1. Classification (GTDB taxonomy): domain Bacteria; phylum Patescibacteriota; class Saccharimonadia; order Saccharimonadales; family Saccharimonadaceae; genus Nanosyncoccus. Next base: position 161,978 of record JAFYKF010000011.1, on the reverse strand, counting down.
AGGGTGGAGATTGCCAACTGGTGGTGGTAGTGGCGAGTATAGAAGTTTGTGTAGTGCAATTACTGGAACTACTTGTTCGACTGATGTTTCAATGACGTATACTGATACTAATAGTCTTCAGTACGTATTATCTACTCCGATTTCTGGGTATAGTAGAGCTGTTGCGTATAGTCAAGGTTTAACAGGTGATTTCTGGTCGTCCACGAGGAACAGCAATAGCTCTATGTATTACATGACCCTTTATTCAGCGAGAGTTCTTTCGCAGTATTCAGGGTATCGTTATGAAGGTCGTTCGATCAGGTGTGTGTTAAAATAACTGTTGGTGGTGGCTGTAGCCTGGACAAAACGAGGGTTTTTTGATATAATATTTCAGTTTAAAGATGCTAACTTTAAGGGATTAAAGCATGAGTGAAGAGATTTTTGGGAATGATAATTGTATCCGCGTGAGAGGAGCACGGCAGAATAATTTGCACGACCTTGATGTAGATATTCCGCGGGATAAACTGGTGATTATTACTGGGCTTTCTGGGTCTGGTAAATCTAGTTTAGCTTTTGATACGATTTACGCGGAAGGGCAGCGCAGGTATGTGGAGTCTCTTAGCTCATACGCGAGAATGTTTCTAGGTGTGATGGACAAGCCGGATGTGGATTCGATTACGGGACTTAGCCCGGCGATTTCGATTGACCAAAAATCAACATCACGAAATCCGCGTTCGACGGTGGCAACAGTGACAGAAGTGTATGATTATTTAAGATTATTGTTTGCGCGAGTAGGGGTGCCGCATTGCCCAATTTGTCATAAAAGAGTATCGAAACGCTCAGTGGAAGATATAGTAAATGAAGTGATGAAATTGCCACTAGGCTCTAAGTGTATGTGTCTTGCGCCAATTGTGGCGGCGAAGAAGGGTGAGTTCCAACATATTTCTGAGCAATATACGGCTAAGGGATTCTCACGGGTGCGGGTGGATGGGATAATCTATGCTTTGGATGAATTTCCGGAGTTAAATAAAAATGAACGACACGATATTGAAATCGTGGTGGATAGGTTTGTGTTGTCGCCAGATTTGTATTCACGAATCTCTGGTTCGGTGGAGCAGGCTTTGGAACTAGGGCAGGGCATAATGAAGATTTTGAAGATTAATGATTCGTCGGTGGCGGTGGGGGAATCGAGAATTACGGCGAACAATACAGAAGAAATTACTTATTCGCAAAGATATGCCTGTCCGGATCATCCAGATGAGTTGATACCGGAACTAACGCCGCGCTTGTTTTCATTCAATGCGCCGGAGGGGGCTTGTCCGGATTGTACTGGGCTTGGTTCAAAGATGGAAGTGGACCCGGAACTAGTGTTTAATAAGAATTTGACGATAGCAGAAGGTGGGATTCGGCCGTTTAATCGAGTGCAGGTTGATTCTTGGTGGTTGAAAAGATTAGCGTCTGTGGGTGCGAAGCATGGGTTTAATATTTATACGCCAATTGGTGAGTTGTCTGAAGAAAATCAGCATTTGATTCTTTATGGTGCTGGGGATGAAAAATTTGAAATGCGAATTAGTGGTTCTGGACGATTTGCGGATGGCACAAAATATGAAACAACTTATGAGGGCGTGATTCCAACTTTAGAACGACGTTATAACGATCCGAAAATTTCGGAATTTATGAAGCATGATATTGAAAGATTTATGCGGGTGCATGAATGTCAGACTTGTCATGGTGCACGACTTAAGCCGGCAGTGCTAGCGGTGACGGTGCATGATTTAAATATTGTAGATATTTGTAATTTGGATGTAGATGCGACGATTGAAGTTTTGTCACAAGATTTAGGTTTTACGGAAGCGGAAGAGTTAATTGCGAAGCCGATTTTGAAGGAAATTCGTGAGCGAGTGAGTTTTATGCAGGACGTGGGGTTGGGATACTTGGAACTTGGACGAGCGGCGAATACTTTGAGTGGTGGTGAAGCGCAAAGAATTCGGTTAGCAACGCAAATTGGGTCGGGTTTGCAGGGCGTGTTGTATGTTTTGGATGAACCGTCGATTGGATTACACCAGAGAGATAATGATAAATTAATTGCAACCTTGAAACATTTGCGTGATTTAAAGAACACGGTTTTGGTAGTGGAACATGATGAAGATACGATGTGGTCGTCTGATTACATTATTGACATAGGCCCAGGTGCCGGTGTGGAAGGTGGGCGGCTAGTGGCATGTGGTACGCCTGAAGAAATTGCGGCAAACCCAGATTCGATTACCGGACAATATTTATCTGGAAAGATGTCGATTGCGGTACCAAAGAAGCGACGCAAGATTCGCAAAGGTTATGAATTGGTGGTGCGTGGTGCGCGCGAAAACAATTTAAAAAATATTGATGTTAGTTTTCCGCTTGGCGTGATGACGGTGGTGTCTGGTGTGTCTGGTTCTGGTAAGTCTACATTAGTGAATTCAATTTTAGCAAATGAATTGTTGGCGAGGTTGCATCGGGCGCAGACGGTATCTGGCACACATGAGAAAATTGAAGGAATTGAACTTATTAATAAGGCAATCGTGATTGATCAGTCGCCAATTGGTAGAACGCCGCGAAGTAATCCGGCAACTTACACTGGAGTGTTTAATGCAATTAGGGAATTATTTGCTTCGCAGCCGGAAGCACAAGTACGCGGTTATAAAGCAGGAAGGTTCTCTTTTAACGTAAAGGGTGGACGCTGCGAACATTGCCAAGGTGATGGTGTGAATAAAATTGAGATGCATTTCTTGCCGGATGTGTATGTAACTTGTCCAGCCTGTCATGGGCGACGTTATAATGCGGAAGCTTTGGAAGTAAAATATAAAGGTCGTGACATTTCGCAGGTTTTGGATATGACGATTGATGAGGCGGTGGAATTCTTTAAGAATATACCGTCGATTGCTACGAAATTGAAGACGATTCAAGAAGTGGGACTTGGTTATATTAAACTTGGTCAGCCGGCGACGACTTTTTCAGGTGGGGAAGCACAGAGGATTAAATTGGCGACGGAATTAGCACGGCGTTCGACCGGTAAGACTCTGTATATTTTGGATGAGCCAACGACTGGGCTTCACACGGATGATGTAAAAAGGTTGCTTGCGATTTTGAATAAATTGGTGGACGGTGGAAATTCGATGATTATAATTGAGCATAATTTGCATGTGATTAAGTCGGCGGATTGGGTGATAGATATGGGCCCAGAGGGTGGGATGAAAGGTGGTCTGGTATGTGCTGCTGGTACACCGGAGGATTTAGCGCGTGAAGCAAAAACGCCAACTGGTGAATATTTGCGAAAGTATTTGAAATGAGTTGGAAAAACGATCAAGTTACAAAAGAAGAAACTGACAAAATAATTAATTTGGCAAAAGATGCATTGAATGTAGACGGTGATTTTGTTGAATTTGGGTGTTATAAAGGAGATACGTCGCTACTCATCGCGGAAGTTTTACAAGGGTCTTCGAAACGATTGTGGATTTATGATTCGTTTGAAGGATTGCCAGAAAAAAGTGCTTTTGATGAATCGGTGTTGGGCCAGGATTTTCGGGCTGGGGAATTGTATGCGACAAAACGAGAAGTGAAAGAAAGATTTTTGAGGGCAGGATTAGCTGTACCAGTGATTAAAAAAGCGTGGTTTTCTGATTTAGAGTCGGGTGATTTGCCAGAGCGAATTGCGTTGGCTTTTTTGGACGGTGATTTTTATGAATCGATTAAGGATTCTTTGAAATTGGTGGAATCAAAAATGGTGGATGGTGGGATTTTGATTGTGCACGATTATAATAATGCGGCTTTGCCGGGGGTGCAAAGAGCGGTGGATGAGTGGGGGGTTAGTGGGCGAAAGTTCAGGATATTTTTATTATAATTTTATATAAAAATATTGCGCTTTATTAAAATGGTTGTGGTATAATGGTTTTATATGGAACCGTCATACAATGATTCTTTTGGGCAAGGTGATTCTGGTGGCACTGGTATAATTTCTAGCGGTGACGCTGGCGGGGTTGCTCCTGCTACACCGGGTAATTCAAGGAGCGATATTATTTTGTCTTCATCTAATAGTGGGGGTGGAAATGGCGGGAAACGTCGCCCTCTGATAATAGCGATGGTTATATTATTTGTTATGTTGGTTGCGGTTGGAGTGTTAGCGTGGATCTCGAGTTCGTCTTCGTTTGGTGGTGATTATGGTGGCGGTTTAGTAGAAAGTTTTGATAAATATGCAGACTATGTTCTTTATGGTGAGTCTAGGGAAGAGCCGGTGGGTAAATATGATGGCAGGTATGATTATTTTTTCAAGAAGATAGTGAAAGATATGGATAATGAAAAATTGGAGTTGGTGGCGAAGTACCAAAATACTTTTGGTGCAAATGTTAAGAGTGAAGAAGAAGGTGATTTAAATGTTTTGTTGAAAGAGCAGAAGGACTATTTGGGATACATAAGACAAGTTATGCTAAAAGGTGATGTTGAATTGGATGATCTTGTGCCTGTTTATGTAGGGGAAGGTCGCGCTAAAACAAAAGAAAAATTTGAAAGTTATTATGGAGACATTAATAGTGATAATGCTTATTTGCAAGAATTCATTGATGATTATAAGACTTGGTTGGGATTGGAATTAGACTATCTTGATTTTTATGATAGCAAGGGTTGTATTATTGATGATTTGTTGAACGAGAGGTGTTTGTTTGAAGCTGAGACGGATGATGAGCAAAAGATACTTAGAACTTTGGAAGGCGATATTAGAGCGGCTCATAGAAAAGTTATACAATCTCAGTATGCTGTTGAAAATTACATTGAGAATGTTTTTAGTATCAATAAAGTAGTAAACGATGCGGAATTGATGTCGGATAATACAACGGAGGAAAATAATAATGAGACGGATGAGTAAGAAAGTTTTAGCTGTTTTTTTCTTGATGATTTTTTGGGGGGTGTTTAGTTTATGCGTTTCTGGTTCGGCTTCTGCTGTTGACTTCTCGTTGACTAAGTCTAAAGCAACGCTGGAGGGTGTTTACCAATGTTTTTATGTGATTAAAGCCTATAATGCAAACTGGGAATTTGGTACTGAGAACAGTCAGGACGGGGCTTTGAAGAAAGCTTTTGTGAGGGATGACGGTGGTGATGAAGCCGTTAAGTTGCCTTTTGGGTTGACTAATGCAAGTGACAATAATTTAAACTGTTCAGAGGTCTTGTTTAATTATGGTGGCGGTTTGTTGCCAGAACAAATAAAGAATCCTTGGGGTAATGAGGTTGCCGCTAATATTCCAGCTGTAAGAGATTTCTTTGCAGGTGAAGATGGTAAGGGCGGTAGTGGTACGTTGAATTATAAGGCTAGCATAGACCAGCAATTTAGTGCAGATGCTAATGTGGGGTATAAGCAGTTAATATTGAATAGTATACAGTGGGGTATACAAATTGGGGAAGAGAAATGGGTTTATCCTAAATCTTCTGGTTTTGAATTAATTGACGCAGATGGTGATGCAATAGAAGAGAAGGAGTATCCCGACTTGGTGTTTCCGGCAGTCACAAGAGACAATGATGGCGCTTTGATGATTGTAGGTAGTATGGGCTTTAATGTCCCGGCGCCAGGAAGCGAGAAAACATATACATATAGGGTGTGTATTCCAGATGTTAATCGGTGTTTTGATGATATTGAGGTTTGGGATATGCAATATGAATGTGCGCGGGATGGCTGTGCAATGTATTACGGCTCTTCTTTTGGTAAGATAAAAGTAGACGATTCCGAAGATGGTTCTCTGACTTTTTGGGGTTATCCAAACACGTCTGCGCACGGTGATTTTAGTACAGCTCAGCGAAGTATTACACTTCTGCCGTTGGCGTCTGGCTCCGAGTTAATGCCGGAATTACATAGTAAGCCTGCGCAATATTATGGTTTGGCGGATGTAGTAATTTCGGAGGGCAAAATAGATAATCCTGAGAACGATTTCTCGAAGGTTAGTTTTAGTTTTATCAATACAACTGAGTATGGTGATATAGTTCCCATAAAAACATTGAGTGACAAAAATGGGAATATGATACCCGGTTTGGGTGACTATGGCTATAATAAATTGGCACTTACGGATCAAGAAGTCTATGATTTATATAAATATTACGTGAGGGAAGTATATAAAGTTCCGGTTGCTTGTGAAGGTGATCCTTCATTCGATTACATAAAGAATCTTGGTGGTTCAGTGATGATTAATTGGGCATTTAATAAGGAGTGCTGGGCATCTGTAGGTGATTCTGGCGTCATAAGAAATCCTGGTAATGTTTATGGTGTGGCTGCGCCTAAAAAACTTGAGAGTAGTGATGTATATGTATTGACGGACAAGCATTTTAAATACAAGGTTGATTTGGACATTGTTATTGATACTTTGAGGGCTTTACCAATTGCGACGTTGGAGAATAATGATGAAACTGGTACATTTGATTATACTATTCCTGAGGATCAGCATTCGGGTTCTGTAACTAAGTCTAATGCGTGCTATACTGGGTCTGGTCCAATTGGATGGTTGATTTGTCCAATTGTGAAGATGATTGCTGGCATAGGTGAGTGGGCTTGGGACTATATTGAGCAGTCTTTCATGATAATTCCGACGGAGTTTTTTACTGATGGCGGTGGAATATGGCAAGCTTGGGATGTGATTCGTAATATTGCTAATGTGTTGTTTATAGTATTATTCTTGGTTGTGATTTTCTCACAATTGACTGGCGTAGGGATAGATAATTATGGTATTAAGAAAATTTTACCTCGGCTGATTATGGTGGCAATTCTGGTAAACCTTAGCTGGATTATATGTGAGTTAATGGCTGATGTATCCAACATTGTAGGGTCTGGGATAAGTGGTATGTTGACTGGTTTTGCGGAGGGAATCGCAACACCGGTGGCTGATACCGGGATGACAATAGTGGGCGGCTTTGGAGATATCGTCTTTGGGGCTGGTGCTGGTTTCTTATTTGCTCTTTTGAGTGGAGGTGGATCATTAATCGTTGGTGCCGCTGCTTTGGGCTTGGCTGTGCTTGGAGTGTTGATAAGCGTGTTGTCTGGAGTTGTGACGATGTTTATTATTTTAATTATGCGTGAATCGGCGATAATATTGGCAATAGTGTTGTCGCCGGTGGCGATTGTATGCTATGCTCTGCCAAATACGGAGAAACTTGCAAAGAGGTGGTATGGTATATTTAAGGCTTTGTTGGTGGTTTATCCAATATGTGGCGCGGCTTTGGGTGCAGGTAGATTGGCTAGCGCGGTCTTGGCTTCAATAGGTGGGGATAGCGTGGCGTCTGTTATGTCATCAATTAATTCTGGGGATTTGGTTAATCTAAGTGGTAAAATAGTGGCAGTTTTATCTGATGGTGGTAGAGCTGGATTGATGATAGCGGCAATGATAGCGCAGATTTTGCCGTTCTTCTTTATCCCAAAGTTACTCAAGAATTCGTTGTCTATGATAGGGAATATTGGCGAGAAAATTTCACGGGCTGGAAAGGGCGTTGGAAGGAGATTGTCTGGAACGGCGCAAAGTGGCATAAAGAGTTCAAATAGATTTAAGGATTTTCAGCAGTATCGAAGTAATCAGGCTGCATTGAAGAGGGCTCAAAGAACGAGGAATAGATTTACTGATAAAGATGGTAAGAAGCGGACCAATTTAACTAAGCGTCAAGAAGATAGGTTGGCTAAGGCACAAGATTTTATTAATGCGGAAAAGTTGCGTGAGTCTAGGGCAAAAGCTGGGGTATATGCTTTAAGTGATGAGGCGGCTGAGCAACGTGCGGTGTCTGCTCTTAAAGCTCAGGAGTTCAAAGCTTCACAAGAAGAGTTTGCTGGTTATAATCAAGATAAGTTGAGAGAAGTGGCGGAGGGCGCTGATGGATGGCTAGGTGATTCTAACGGAGAGCAAAGGATGAGTGCACTTATTGGCGCTATGGAGGCTAATGGTATGCAGGCTGATATTTATAAGATGCTCGAGAAAAATCCTTCGATAGGGAATAAATCAAGTGTGATGCAGTCATTGGCTAATTCAAGAGACAAAGTACTACGGGCGTATGGGAAAAAAGGTGCCGGTATGAGTTACACTGATTTTATGACTAAAGCTGTCTATAAAGATGCATCAGGAAAATATACTACAGATGCGACTAAGGCTGCTCCTGGCACTGGTGCTGTTGCTACAAGCATGATGGCACAGTATGTGAATGAGAAGGGTAAGGACTTTTTGGAAGGCTTGGATGATAAGTCGCTTTCTCAAATCAGAAGGTTCAGCACCGGTGACTATGCTGGTAATAAGATTATGAATACTGGGTTGCTGATGGACGCAGCATCAACTATGAAGAGCCAAGATGCGATTAATGAGGTTAATAATATGATTGCGGAGAGGGATGATGTGTCTGTAACCGGTAGTCAGTTAGCAAAGATTAATAAATCTACGTACGATGTGTTGGAGAAGCATGCTCCAGATGCCGTCTTGAGCGCATCTGATGACATCGTTAAGAATAACCGACAGCTCATTAACAATATGGATAGCGAAGTGAGGAAAGGTGTAGATAAATTGAGGAAAGATAATCATAGGGATGTGATGTCGGCGGGGGGAGGTTCTGGTTCGGGTAGTGGCAGCGGTAGTGGTACCGGCAGCGGTAGTGGTGCTAGTGGCGGAGGTTCGGCAACGACTTCTCCTGTTGAAAAGAGAACTGTAAAGGTTCGACCTAAGGCTCCTGTTGTTCCGGATGGTGGGGGTGAAAAGAAAGTTGTAAGGGTAAGGGTCCGACCTAGTATGGAGAGCGGTGATGCGTCTGCAACTTTGGCTCCTGATGCTGGTGGGGGTCCAGCACCTGCTCCTCGCGTTGATAGTGATGAACATGCTCAGTATTCTTCTATGAATGAATTTATAGAAGATATAACAGCGGATAGGGCAGTTAGGATTGCGGGCAATTCACCTGCTGATATCCCAGTTCCTATTCATGGGGAGTATGAGGAAGCACGTTCTAGAAGTGATTTTCCAAGTTATATTGAGAATGCGCAAGATTATAAGACTTATTTGGATGGTGCAGCGGCTTATAGAGAACTTCCAAAAATAGGTGATAAGTCTTATAGCGCTGCGAAAGCTGCTGGAATTCCGTTGCTTGCTAGTGTTTCTGGTAGTGAAACAGGTTATAATGATTATGTGAAAAGATTACAAGATGCAAAGGATGCTTTGGATGATTTGAGAACATACCATGCAATAAGAGGCATGTCTTTCGGTGAGGCATCGCATGATCCTAATATACAGATTAGTGGCAATATGACCGAAAGTGAGTTTAATAGCTATAAAGAGCAGTTGAAAGAGCGAGTTGAAAAAAGACGTGGTGGCGATGGCATGAGTGGCAGTTTTGATGTGCCTAGATGATAGTATGATATAATACTGTAAAGGAGTTTTTTATGTCAACAAACATCACAAAAATATTTTTAGTTCTAAATTCTGGGTCGTCGAGTGAAAAGTTTTCGCTTTATGAGGGCGAAGATGAGGTGTGCTCGCTATATTTTGAAGGTGTAGAGATAAATGGTAAAAAGAAGTTTATCTGTACTGTAACAAAGGCAGATGGTTCGGAATACCAAGTAGATAAGAAGTGGGATAATTTGAATGATGCTTTCAGGGAAGCTAAAGTGATATTTGAAAAGGAAGGTTTCATCAATGAGGCACATCCACTGGATGGTATATTGGTGCGCGTGGTGGCGGCAGGGAAGTATTTCTCACAACATCATATTGTAGACGAAAAGACAATGGAAGAGCTTGAAAAAGTTCAAGTGACGAATCCTTTGCACGTGCCTGGGACTGAGCGGGGAATTAAGAATGCTAGAGAAACGTTTAAGGGCGTGCCGGTACTTGTGATGTCTGACGCGGAAGCGTTGACAAGAGATAGTCGTAAGGATACAGAATACGCCTTGCCAAAGGAATTAGTAGAAGAATTTAACCTTGGGCGTTGGGGGGCGCATGGTTCGTCATACGGTTATATTATTAGCAAGATTAAAGAGCTAGGAATTTTGGAAAAGAAAATGGTGGTTTGCCATCTTGGGTCTGGGTGTTCGGTGACTGGGTTTATGGATGGGGAACCAGCCTATACTTCGATGGGCGAAACACCACTTGAGGGCTTGATGTCTTCTACGCGAACTGGTTCAATTGATCCAACGATTGGGGCGTTGCTCGGCGAAAAACTAGGTGCGGCAGAAGCTATTAAGGTGATGAACAAGGAATCTGGTCTGATGGCTTTGGCCGGTTCAAATGATATGCGTGAGATTATTGCTGGTGCAGAGGAAGGGCATGAAGATGCAGTACTCGCCTACAATATGTTTATTGATGGTGTAGTGGGGAAAATTGGTGAATTTGCAGCAAAGATGGGTGGTGTGGATGCGATTGTATTTACTGCTACCATTGGTGAACGTTCGATACCAGTACGTACTTCCATTATGTCTCATTTAGAATTTATGGGCTTTAAGATTAAGGCTGAAGCGCCAATGCAGAAGGGCGCTGGATTCACTAATGTGGCTGAAGAAGGTTCAAAACCGATTTATATTATTCCAACTAATGAAGCAGCCTATATGATTAAGAAGGCTAGCGAGTTGGTCGATAGTTTGGCATAATTTAGTGTTAGATAAAAAATAGCGATTAGCACTCTTGCATTATGAGTGCTAATTTGCTATAATGGGGGCAGAAAAGGAGTTAAAATAAATATGGCATTGAAACCATTGAAAGATAGAATTGTGGCAGTGGTGGAAAAACCACTAGAGAAGACTGCTTCAGGGATTTTGCTAGGGGAGGCAAAAGAAAAGCCAGCATATGCAGTAGTGGAATCGGTAGGACCAGAGGTGAAAGAGGTAAAAAAAGGGAATAAAATAGTTTATAAAGAGTATTCTACAACTGAGATTAAGATGGATGGGAAAGAATACATTATTTTAAAAGAAGAGGATGTATTAGCTACAATGTAGTCTATACCTACTTGTGGAAAACTTGTGGAAAACTTTTAAATTATAGGAGTAAAAAATGGCAAAAAAGATTTATTATGAAGCGGAAGCGCGAGAAAAGGTTTTATCTGGCGCAAAGCAACTATACGATGCAGTAAAAGTCACTTTCGGGCCAAAGGGTAAAAATGTAATTATCGAAAAAGAGTACGGTGCACCAGTAATTACGCATGATGGCGTGACGGTGGCGGAGGCGGTTGAACTACCTTCTAAAGATGAATCACTCGGTGAAGCGGTGGGTGCAAAGTTGATTAAGACTGCTGCGCAAAAGTTAAACAAGGTGGCAGGTGATGGTACTACAACTGTAACGGTTTTGACTTATAATATTTTGGCTGAAGCAAACAAGCTGATTGCGGCTGGTGTGAATCCAATGGAGCTTCGTCGTGGAATTGAAAAAGCTGGGGCTGAGATTGTGAAAGAGATTGAAAAATCTGCAGAAAAAATTGAAGGTGATTCTAAGAAAGTTGCAGAGGTGGCAACCATTTCGGCGGGTGATGCTGAAATTGGTAAATTGATTGCTGAAGTGATTTCAAAGATTGGCAAAGATGGCGTGGTGACAGTGGAAGCTGGCCAAGGACTCGAGATGGAGTCTGATATTGTGGAAGGTTTTTCTTACGACAAAGGCTATGCGTCTGCCTTCTTTGTTACGGACGTAAATCGCCAAGAGGCTGTATTTGAGAAACCATTAGTACTTGTGACTGATCGGAAGATTTCGGCAGCAGCAGATATTTTGCCACTTTTGGAAAAATGTGCACAAGCTGGGCGGAAAGATCTTGTGATTATTGCTGAAGAAGTTGAGGGTGAAGCTCTTTCCTTGCTTGTACTCAATAAGCTGAAGGGTGTGTTTAATTCCCTTGTTCTTAAGGCTCCATCATTTGGTGATAGGCGCAAGGAAATCATGGAGGATATTGCTATTTTGACCGACGCTACGGTGGTATCTTCTGACAAGGGTTTGAAACTTGAGGAAGTCGGGATGGAGGTGCTTGGTTCGGCGGCAAAAGTAATTGCAGAAAAAGATTCTACTACGATTATAAAGGGCGCTGGTGATGCAAAGGCAGTATCTCAGAGGATTAAATTGATCAATGCTTTAGCGGAGAATGCAAAGTCCGATTATGAGCGTGGAGAATTCGAGAAGCGAGCGGCGGCGCTCTCTGGCAAGGTGGCAGTAATTAAGGTCGGTGGTGCAACTGAGACCGAAATCGATGAAAAGAAATTCCGCGTGGATGATGCAGTGGCAGCAACTAAGGCGGCGTTGGCCGAAGGTATCGTGGCCGGTGGTGGTGTGACGCTAGTGAATGCTGCAGCTAAATTGTCTGGTAATGATGCGGGTGTGCGCATTGTGCGTGAGGCACTTAAGACTCCGTTTATCCATATTATGGAGAATGCTGGACTCAATTCACAAGCTCTTCTTGCAAAGGTTGAAGCATCTTCTAAGACTGGGTACGGTATTAACGTAATGGCGCCAGAGAAAGGATTGATTGACTTGAAGAAATCTGGTGTGGTAGATCCAGCTAAAGTGACAATGGAGGCGGTAAAAAACGCAGTTTCTATTGCAGCGACGGCTATCACGATGGGTGCGCTGATTTGCGAAATTCCGGAGGAAAAACCCGCTACTCCGGACATGGGCGGGATGTATTAAAAAATAGCCCCGTGAGGGGCTATTTTTTTGTGATTACTTTAATGAATCATATAGGTAGAGGAGAGCGTCGGCACGTTCACCGTCGTCTGTGATTTCCTTTGACACTTCGTAGGCAGAGGCAATAACTGAATCATCATGCAGTTCTTCGCGAATATTCTTGTAGATGTCAAATTTCTTTTTGGCGTCGATGTCGAGTCCGTTTACCATTGGAGCCAAATCACGTAGTACGGATTCACGTACATCGTGGAATTCTCCTTGCGCTGGGCTAGGTTCGGCTTCTTCTGGTTGGGGCATTGGAGCGGGGGCTGGCTTTGGAGCCTGTGGCTTTGGGGCTGGTCTAAATGAAGGAGCCTTTGGTGGTTTTGGCGCAGGTGGCATACCTACTTCTGGGAAGGAGGCTACTGGCTTGGGCGCTGGGGTTGGCTTTGGAGCTGGAGCTGGTTCTGGAATTGCAATAGTATCATCAAAAACGGGATCGTTGTTGGTATTATTAGTTATATCATCGATTGCTTTTTGCAAATCATCATCAGTTGTTGGATTTGGATTCATTTTTTGCCCACCTAGTTTTTAAAATTATTATGGTTTCTTCTATTGTAGCACAGTCTTTTTAAATGCGCAATAGGTTTACGAGTTTGTCGAGCAGATCTGGTTTTACTTCTTCCATGGGGAGATGATTGCCAAGTTGGTCGACAATTGGCTCACCGCTTCCCTCTGGGAAATAGATTTTTACTTGAAGGCCGAAACGTTTTTTGGGGATGAGAACAGCTGAGTAATGTTCCCCCTCTTTTAAAATGCCAAAGGCGCGGAAATTACCATATGGATGGAAGGTATTGCCTTCTTTGATTCCCTTATTGTCAATATGGTACTTTATGGTGCGTGGTGGACGGTTGATGTAGATGATGATGGTGATTACGCTGAGAATGATGAGAGCAAGAAAAGTCCAACCTTGCAACCAGATAGCTAAAGCGCTAAGAGCTAATGCAACAATGGCAAGGCCGATGTACCAAACTGTATTGTGATCTCTAATAATATATTCTTGTGCTTGCCAGGAGACTGGCTGGAGTTGTGTCTTAGTCATAACCTTATTATAACATTTTTTGGAAAAATAGTATAATTTTAGAGGAAAATATGATAAAATTAGTTTATTGGAGGGATACCCAAGTGGCTGAAGGGGACGGTTTGCTAAATCGTTAGTCTGGGGCAACCTGGAGCGGGAGTTCGAATCTCCCTCCCTCCGCCATGCATTTTAATAATGCGGACAAAAAGCGAGATATCGGATCTTGCGATGCGAATCTCCCTCCCTCCGCCATGCTTTATATAAAAGCACATTAAAAAGCGAGACATCGGACCTTCGGTGCGAATCTCCCTCTCTCCGCCATGCTTTTGATTTGTTTTTACAATGATTTTGAGTCGTATGAAAAAGATTTTTAAGATGACGAATTTGAAATATTTGATTGTTTTTTTGGTGCCATTAGTTTTTGTGATGATTATGACCAATCAGCTTGATTCAGATTCTTGGTATGTGTTGGCTGAAGGAAAAGAAATTTCAGAGAACGGAATATATTATACCGACCAATTATCGATGCATGAAGGGCTGAATGTTACTGTGCAAAACTATGGTTTTGCGGTAATTTTTTATTGGATTTTTAGTATTTTTGGGGCGTCTGGTATTTATATTATTATGTTGATTCTGAATATGCTGGTTTGTTTCTTATTATATAAAATATGCATGACCATAAGTAATAAAAATGTGAATCTATCGCTTATTATTGCGTTGGCGACTGATGTGGTATTGGCTTTATTGTTTGTAGTGACAAGGGCCCAAATGGTAAGTTATGTATTGTTTCTTGGGCTAATATATGTTTTGGAATTGTATACAAAAACTGATAAAAAGAAATACCTATGGTGGTTACCGGTACTATCATTATTGCAAGTGAACTTGCATGCTTCGTTATGGCCGATGCTGATAGTTGTGACGTTGATTTATATAATTGATGGAATTAATGCGCCGAGGTTACATTTGCAGGGGTATAAGATCAAGCCAATCATAATCATGGGGGTTTTAATGTTGGTTGCGGGCTTGATAAATCCGTATGGAATAAAGATGATGTTTTTGATGCTTTCAAGTTATGGCGATAGTAGATTTATGGAGTTGGTATCTGAGTTACATCCGTTTGACTTGAGAAATTTGAGTAATGTCTTACTTTATGGCGCAATTGTGGTTACGATTGTTTTGCAAATTTTTGGTAATAAAAGGGGTGTAAAAATGAGGTATATTCTGATGTCCTTTGGTTTTCTGGCTTTAGGGCTTAATTCGGTAAAGGGAATGAGTCAGTATATTCTTGTGATGTTTTTGCCGCTTGTAGCGATGTATAGTAATGTTGATTTAAGTAGGGTTATAGAAGCAAAAAAGATACGGAACGTGTTTTTGCTTTGGACTGGAATAATTGCAACTTGTTGTTTCTTTGCTGTGTTTGTTTTGGCGATGTCTAGGATAAAGAATTATCCAGACGATGAAGCGTTGATTCTTGCAGTGGACAGCATGGATGCTAGTCTTGAAGAAGGGGTGGATAAGAAAAGCTTAAAGGTTTATTCGGGGTATAATTATGGTGGATATGCTGAGCTTAGAGGCTACAGGACCTATTTGGATGCGAGGGGCGAAGTGTTCCTGAAGGCAAATAATGGAAAAGAAGATATTTTATATGAATGGATTGATTTTTCGAACGGTAAAATAGACAAAAAAGAATTTTTGGATAAGTATGGTTTTGATTATTTGTTGGTGGAGGGGGAAGACGATCCGTTTTATAGCCTAACGGATGATAAATATACGGAGATTTTTAGCGATAGTGAAGCTTGCGTAAAACTATATAAGCGGGTACTGAATGGCTAAAAGAGTAGTAATAATTGGTGCGGGCCCAGCAGGGCTAACGGCGGCTTATGAACTATTAAGCCGATCAGATGATTACGAGGTGGTGATTCTAGAGAAAGCCAAAAAGGTCGGTGGGATTGCGCGTAGTGTTGATTGCAATGGAAATATAATGGATGTGGGTGGCCATAGGTTTTTGACGGATGTGCCTGAGATTAATAATTGGTGGAAAGAGATGTTACCAACGGTGTTGGAGCAAGAAAGGTTGTCGCGGATTTATTTTAATCAAAAGTTTTACGATTATCCGGTAAAGCTAAGAATGGAAACTATCAAAAATATGGGTATTGGCACTACATTTGTCGTATGCGGTAGTTTTTTAAAAAGTAAGATTTTAAAACGCCGAGTGGAATCCCTGGAAGATTATTATATAAAACAGTTTGGTAAAAAAATGTATCAGATGTTTTTTGAGAATTACACTGAAAATTTATGGGGGAGACATCCGAGAGATATTTCGCCGGAGTATGGAATGCAGAGGGTGAATGATAAGATTTCTGTAATAGGTTTATTAAAGGATATGATTATTGGTGACTCAGCGGTGGAAGATAAGAAAAAAGATGTATTTTTGTATCCAGAGTTGGGTCCTGGCCAAATGTGGGAGACTGTGGCTAATAAAGTTAGAGATATGGGTGGGAAGATAGTTTTAGGAGCTGAGGTTGTCGGAATAAAACGCGGTAAAAAGAATGAAGTAAAGAGCGTTGTATACATGTTAGGCGAAAAGAAGTGCTTGCTAAAAAGTGATTATGTGCTTTCTTCGATGCCGATGAAAGATTTAGTGATGGCAATGGATGATGTGCCACGAAAATATCTTAAAATTGCTAAAGAATTGCCTTATCGTGATTATATGATAATCGGTGTTTTGGTGTCGAAGCTGGTGAATGCGGTGCCAGATGATTGGATTTATATTCATGATAAAAATGTAAAAATGGGAAGAGTGCAGATTTATAACAATTGGTCGCCTTCTCTCGTGAGAGATGCAGAACACACTGTTTGGTTGGGATTAGAATATTTTTGCAATGAGGGGGATGAGTTGTGGAGGATGAATGATAAAAAGTTTGCAGAAATGGCGATTCTTGAGCTAAAGAAAATCAAATTGATTGATGATAATGAAAAGATTTTAGATTTCCATATTGAGAGAGAGAAGAAGGCGTATCCTGCATATTTTGGTTCATATCCTCAGATTGATGAATTGAGGCGTTATTTAGACAAAATACCAAACCTCTTTTTGGTGGGTAGAAATGGTCAACATCGTTATAACAATATGGATCATTCGATGATGGCAGCTATTGAGGCGGTAAAAAATATTTTGTCTGGTAGTGCGGAAAAAGATAATATTTGGAATGTGAATGCCAGTAAAGAACACCAATAAAAGTGGAGCGATGCTTATTTATAAAGCAAGTGCTTTATTATTTTCGGGGAGTGTGCTATAATGTGGGTATGAAAAATATTATTAGATTGATTTTGCCAGTTTTGGTGTGTGGAATAGTAATAGTTGCGGGAATTGTTAGCACTGCAAATGTTGCGGCAGTTGCTTATCGTCCTGATTTAGAGGCGGTTCAATGTGATGGCTGTCCTGAGGATCTCTTTGGTGACCGTGGGGTGTTTAAGACGATAACAAACACAGTGCTTTATATCGTGGGCGTTCTTGCAGTGATAATGCTGATCATCGGTGGTATCAGGTATGTGGTTTCTGGTGGTGACTCTAAGAAGGTGACAGATGCAAAGAACACGATTCTTTATGCGATTATTGGTTTAATTATTTGTTTCCTCGCTTATGCGATTGTCAATTTCGTGATTGCGGCGTTACCGAGCTCGCAAAATACGGCTTAGTTGTCTAGTGTACTTACACTTAGTTCAGCAATTATAATATGCTTCGCGCCAACAGCGCGAAGTTTTTTTACGGCGGTGAGCATGCTAGCTCCTGTGGTCCAGACGTCATCTAGAAGAAGATAGGTTGCATTTTTATTAATTTGCGCGCTTTCCTTAACCTTGAAGGCTTGTTCTGCTTGGAGAAGGCGGGTTTTTCGGTTGGAGCCAACTTGGACGGTATTTTTTTCTCGAATTAAAAGTTGGTTAACTTTAAAATTATGGTTTAATTTTGCAAGGTGACGAGCCACAAAAAGAGTATGATCAAAACCGCGTTCGCGAATGTGCTTGGTGGATGTTGGGAGCGGAACGATACAAGTGTTCGACGGGAGATTTTTGGGGAGTTTTTCATTGATGAGCTCGGCCAGTTTGATGCCGATGGCGCGAGTCGAATTATACTTATAATCGTAGATGAGTTTGGCTAGAAGGCTATCGCGGTTGCCTATAGTATAAAAAGGTGGAAGATTTTTGCTATTCGGATGATTGTTGTAAATATTACTGTTTACAATGTAATTTTTACAACAACTACATAATACGTCTCCAAGCCTGCCACAACCCCTACAGGAATGTGGCGCAATGAGGTCTAAAAGGCCTGGGAATGTTGTGCTTTTTATTTTTTTAGACATATTCTCTTGATTTTACTATAGAAGTGGTATATAATAAAGCATAACAATATAAGTGGAGGAAATATGGCACGTACAAACAGTGACGATTTGCTGATGGAGGATGATCTCGCCGCTGCATTCCTTAACGAGTCTGATGCAACAGAGACTCCTAAGGAAGTGATTGCAGAGGAAGAGCCTGTTCCTGAACCAGCTGAATCGACAGAAGATGAGTGGGCAAGTGAAACCGACGATTTTCCTGGACAACTCGCTGTAGATGTCTACGAAACCGCCGACAAATTAGTTGTAAAGGCAAGGACGGCTGGAATCTCAAAGTCTGACCTTGATGTAAGTATTTCGGACAATATTTTGACGATTTCGGGCGTGCTCTCTGGTGGTGAGGACGAACAGACTACTAGATGGCATATCCAAGAGTGCTACTGGGGTGAGTTTTCACGTACTATTGCTCTTCCTGTGCAAGTGCGCGAGGACGAGAATAGCGTGAAGGCGGAGCTTAAGGATGGTGTGCTAACTATTACCTTTGAAAAAGAAAAAACAGAAGCACCGAAGAGAATTGCAATTCAGTAAATCTACGGGTGGGGTTTTTCAGGTCGAGGAAGGCTACTTCTTGGTTGGAAGTAGTCTTTTTAATTTCTGGTATTAACGAGGCTACACAAAAAAGCCCCTTTGCGGGGCTTTTGAAGTTTGTCAGTTTTAAGCAATAATCTTAGAAACAACAAAGTTGACAATGGTTGCTGCGAGGGCACAAACTACGAGGCCGATAACTGCGTAGAGAATGGTGTCTTTAGCTTTTTTAACTTTGCCGGCATCACCAGCTGAGGTCATGTATTGAATGCCACCAATTACGATTACGACAACGCAGACGACTGAGATGACGCCAATTACACCGTTTAATATACCGATAATGCTTCCTTCAATGTCGCCAGTTCCGCCGCCGACGTTGCCTGGCTTGCCAATGTTTTTGTTGTTAGTATTGGTGGCGTTGTCTGCAAATATTCTAATAATATCTTTCATTCGTTTATTCCTTTTGTATTATTTGATTACATTGTATAACAGTTTAAAATAAAATGCAATAGGGAAATATAGGGATTGTTGTATTATAATTTGCTGATGACAAAATTTACGATAGTAGCGGCGAGGGCGCAGATGACGAGGCCGATACAGGCGTAAAGGATGGCGTCCTTGCCTCTTTTAACCTTTCCTGCATCGCCTGCAGAAGTCATTAATTGTACACCACCGATAATGATGACAACTACTGCTACAATAGCTAAAATACCAATGATCCCGTTAAGAATACTAATAATTACCGTATCAATAGTGCCGCCGGATTCTCCTGGGTTGCAACCGGAGGCAATTTTGACTTCTTCTGGAATACCTGGACAATTACATGGGTCTGTGCAATCGGCGAAAGCTGGGGTGGATATACCAGTAAGGCCGACTAAGGTGATGATTGTGGCGGTGAGTTTGATGATTTTATTTTTCATAGGGGAGCTCCTTTGCTATGGTGATTTGTTTGGTGTAACCCGCTTCGTTTTTGGCATTTTGAACTAAGTTGGAGACAAAATTGGTAATAACAGCTGATAGCGCGACGATGGCGAGGCCGATGAGTGCATAGAGGAGGGTATTTTTGGCTTTTTGAAGTTTTTGGGAATCACCGGAGGACGTAATATAACCGATTGCTCCGATGATTATGAATATTACACAAACGACGCCCGAAATACCAACGGCCCAATTGATGCCATTGAAGAAAACGGTTTCAGCATCGTAATTTCTAAAGTCTGCAAATGAGCCATTCTGGATAAGGGCAAAACGGATAGAGTTTAGGATAATATTAGAAAGCATAACGATTGCGAAGCCGATGAAGGCACGGAGTAAGACTTTGCGGCTATTGAGAGCCTTGCCACTGTCGCCAGAGGAGAACATATATAGGTAGCCCCCATAAACAACAAAACCTAGAACTAGATAGATGGCGACAGTAGTAATGCCTTCGAAAATATTGGAGACAATAATAACTATGTTGGATGTAAGTTGATCTTGGTTAGTAGGGTTTGGGATAATTTCGCAGTCCCACGATTTGATATTGAGAAAAGTGCGGCAAGAACCTAGTTCATTTTCCGTGGCGTTGGTTGGAAGGCTAATAGTTGTATTGATAACAACTGCAATCGACAAGATGACTATTAGAGTAGCAATTATTTTTTTAAAATTGTTTTTCATAATAATTCCATTGGTTATTTGTTTAATAATAGCATAGATATAAAAAAAAGTGAAGTTACTCTTGACAAAACCGCTTATGCGTGATATAATCGAATTATGCCTTGTAAGGGAGGCAATTTTTAATATTTATTATAACGCTAATGTTATGATGGTAAAAAGATTTTCAAAAAATAAGATAGGAAAAACCATTTTTGGTTGTCTTTTTGGTATTATAATGTTGTTTGCTGGGATGACGACTATATTCTCGACGCCGGTTTCTGCGATCGGAGAAGATGATGCAACTGTTCAAGAGGAGCAGGTGGAGTCGGATGAGCAGCCAGAAGAGACGGAGGAGGGTGAGGAAGAGAGTGAAGAGCCTGCAAAGGAGGAGAGAAAAACTTCTACTAGGCCACAAGCTTCGTGCGAAAACAGTTTGGGTGCAATTGGATGGTTAGTATGTCCAACAACTGGCAAACTTGCAGAGGCAGTGGATTGGTTATATGACAAAATTGAAGAGTTTTTGATTATTAATCCTGTTGAAATCAAAGACGGCTCGCCGATTTATGAGATTTGGAAATATATGCGGGGGGTTACGAATATAGTATTTATTATATTCTTGTTGGTGGTGGTCTATTCTCAGATTACTGGTCTTGGTATAACCAACTATGGCATAAAGAAGGTGTTGCCGAAGTTGATTGTGGCGGCAGTTTTGATGAATCTTAGTTTTATTATCTGTTCGTTAGCGGTGGATTTGTCAAATATAATCGGTTCGAGCCTTAGAGGTGTATTTACTGCAGTTGAAGAGTCAACAATTGGTACAATGGCGATAGATAGTGGTCAAGGGATGTATGTGACGATGGCTGATGCATATTCTTCGCTTGCTGGTGGAACGATGTTGGCTGTTGGTGGAGGGTTTGTCGCGTTTGAGACTGGTGCAATTTGGATGGCGATACCAGCTGCAATTGGTGCAATTATAGCGGTGGTGGTTGGTTTGCTAACAATTGCGCTTCGTCAGGCAGTAGTGGCACTACTAATAATGGTTTCACCGCTTGCTATTGTGGCGTATATGCTACCAAATACTGAGGAGTGGTTTACTAAATGGAAGAAATTATTGATTAGGATGCTGGTGTTTTATCCAGTATTTTCGTTGTTGTTCGGCGCGTCGTCGCTCGCAGGATTTGCGATTATCGCTTCAGCGGTTGCGAGGTCGGATGGATTTATGTTGATTGTGGGTCTTGTGGTGCAAGTTTTCCCGCTATTCTTTGCTTGGAGCTTAATGAAGATGAGTGGCACGGTGCTTGGGACTATCAATACGAAGCTACGTGGCCTTGCAGCGAAACCACTTGCATCGACAAGAGGCTGGGCGGAGTCGCGTCGTGAGTCTACGAAGATGAAGCACTTAGCGTCCAATAATGTTTATACTCCATCTCTGTATTTGAGGCAGTATTTGAATGATAGAAAAATCCATCGCGAAGAGGAAATGAAAGAAAATGCTGAGACTGTGAAGAATCGTGGCTTGGCATATGATGCGAGGAAACATTATAAGAATTTTGATAAGAGTATATTGAATGATGATGGTAAGAATGCCTATGCTGATCAGGCGAGAAATGCAGAATACCAGAATGTGTTGATTCGCCATAAAGCGAATATGAACAGAGGTTTTGGTTGGGCGCTTGAGGCTGGTTCAAATGAATGGAGGGAAATTAGTGAACTTGATAAAGCAAATGTCCGGGCATTTGATAGAATGAAGCAAGAGCAGGCGCGTGCTGAGAAGATTGATTTGGATAATACCAAAGGCTACCATACACGTATGGAGACTGCAATGAATGCTCATATGGATAAATTGCACTGGGATAAAACCAACAAAGAAGGTAAACTTGATTATGAGCGACATTTTGAATCACAAGAAACCACTGATTTTAAAGATGCCTTGAATAGATATAGTGATATAAGCAAAGTAATGGATGACAATGCGGCGGATGTCCAGTATGCGGCGGCATATGCGGCACATGCTTATGATACGCAGAATAAGATTATTCAGAATAAATTCCAGAAGTATTTTGAGCTAGTTCCTCCGACGAGGGATGTGCGTTATAGGCTTGAGGAACTTTCAAGATTAACCGAGATGAATCCTGATGGTACGTTTAAGACTAGGGCGGTGGACAATATCGATACGATTATTTCTGGTTTGAAAGTGTTGAACCAGCGTGGCGATACGGATTTTGTAAAAGATATATTAGACGATATTTGGGATTCGAAGTATGGTGGTTTGGAGCTTGGTACACACGCTTCGCAGGCGATAGCGAGCTTCTTGATGTTTGACGTGAAGGATAATGATCCTTATCTTAGAAGGTTTGGTAAATATATTAATCTGGAGACGGCAAGAAGGTTTGATCATAATGAGCGACAAAAAGAAACTGTTGATTACGACGAATATGTGAGAGGTTACCATGTTGAACCTGACGGTACAATAATGCATGCGAAAAAGGATATCGTTATATTAATGGAAGGTACCTCGTTGGATGGTGTTGAACGAACAGCGTTTGATAACTATGACAGTAGTCTTAGAAAGGTATATACGGATTCTGAGGGAAAAGTTGATATAGAGGCTTATGAGGAGAGACGCAAAGAAATAGATAAGGCGACTGGTCCACAATTTATCTCGGCAAATCTGAAATACTTGTCTGGTAGCGAGCAAATCGTGAGCGCGGTAAAATCAAAAACTGGTTTTGCAGCAGTGCAGGATAAGACGACTGGTAAATATAACATGGTGCCAATTTGGGATGATCCGAGGGAGGATGAGAAACTCTTCAAAAATTACTCGGATGAAGAAAAAGCTGAAGCAAAGAAAGGCTTGAAAGAGTTTTATCGTGTACAAACTTTAAAGTATTTGAAGGACCAAACCCCGGCGCAGATTTTGGGACTTCGTTCGGATTACAAGGAACCAATATTGGAACATTTGTCTGCGTCGTATCTTTTGGATGAGGAAGGCAATTTGGATCCTGAAAAATTTGGCATGCACGAGCAGGAATTGTTGGAAATTGAAAATGATGATTTTGGTGAGGTTGACCCGGATAAGATAGATGAGAAGAGGAAAAAGACTAAAGAGGCACTTAGGGTGCGGGAAGCACGTGAAGAATTGTTGGAGATTTTGTATAGATTGGGTAAACTTGAGCAGATTGATAAATCTAAACGGTCTGGTGCGGGCAATAATGCTAAAGACTGGGTTCGCGAGCTGTTGTTGCTAGATACCAATAGCGGACTTAGGGAATGGATTAACGATCGTAACAGAAGAGAGGCTGCTAGTAGTGGTTCGGAGGTGAACGATATGTTGGCAGCAAATGCTCCAAACGAAGAAAACCGGACTATTGATAACGAGGATTCTCAAAAAAAAACAATAACTCCTAAGTCGCCTTCTCAGCGAGAGAAGCAAAATAGCATTGAGCAACAAGTGAAGAGGGAACAGCAGAGAGAACAGCTGAAGAAGATGCTAAAAGAGCTAAAAGAGCAACAGCGACGTGAAGCTGATCCGAATTTGACGCCAGACAAGCAGAATTTGTCGGTTTACACATCGGCTGATATTGCAGATTTTACAACACATATCGATGATTTGTGGTATGATATGCGAGATAATGATGATGAAGATGGGCAGGAAGAGTTCTTTAAAGCAACACGTGATTATGTAGCAGAGGCTATTGGTAGTGAGAGCTATGTGGTAAAGATGTACGAAAAGTACTATAATGATAATCCAGATGGTGATATGTACGAGTTGTATAAATTCTTGATAGATTTAGTTGAGTCTTTGCTAAATGATTAATTGAGAATCGGCAACGATTTAGGGTGGGCTTAATGGTTTTTGTTTATGCCTAAAAGTATTATTATGATATAATATATATATGGCGCAATATAAGGTGCCTCAAGATGTTGAGGCGGAAGATAAGCTTATCGGGCCGTTTAGTTTTCGGCAGTTCGTTTATCTTTTGATAGCTGGTGGGTGTATTGCTGTGACGGTGGGGTTGTTTCAATTATTTCCGCTGCTTGCGATTTTGCCAATACCTCCGGCATTATTGTTCTTGGTGCTGGCTTTACCAATAAAGAAGGACCAGCCGATGGCAACGTATCTTGCGGCGATTGTTTCTTATTATTTGAAACCTCGGACTAAAAAATGGACGCCAGGACAGCGTGAGTCGACTATTTTGATTACGGCGCCTAAGATTGTGGAAGATGTGAGAACGCGTGATTTGTCGGAGGAAGAGGCGACGCATAGGCTGTCGTTTTTGGCTAATGTTGTGGACACTCAAGGGTATTCTGTGAAGGGCGTGACTGGATCATCGATGCGAGAGGACTTGGTAGCAGAGGCAAATGCGACGCAGGATATGTTTGATGTTTACCAGACGGCTAATTTGAATCAGGCGATTCATGATGATGCAGTAGAAAGACGGAGAGAGGCGATTGACAACATGCGTGAGGCGATTAAGCGTAGTGAAACTGCAAATATGGGTAATATGGCTGATTATGATCGTGAGCTTAGCCACGGTAAGGTTTTAGCACCAGAATCTAGCAAAAAACAGTCGTCTGTGGTAGACGTGATTCCGGAAATGCCGGCGGTGTCGTCGGTTCCGGATGTTACTCCGACTGCGGATGTGGCGGCAGTGGCGAATACTGTGGTTGTACCAAGTGCGGTGGCTGAGGCGGAATTGGAAGAGAGTGTTGTTGTGATGCCAGACGTAAATATGTCTCAACAGCCTGAGCGACCAGTACAAGAACCTGAACAGCCAGTGCAACAGCCTGAGCAACCAGCACAAGAACCTGCGCAGAATGTTGAGACAAAACCGCTAAAGCCTGCTATAATGGAATTAGCGAATAATAATGATTTTTCGGTTGCGACTATCGCGAAAGAAGCTAATAGGATAAACGGAAAGGAAGCTGGCGAAGTGTTCGTCTCTTTGCACTAAAGTTATGAATCCACAACAACCTCAACAAATTTTACCAAATCAAAATCCGCAGATGCAGCCGCAGATGCAAAATATGGGAGCAGCGGCAATGGGTGCAGCGGCAGCAGCGCCGGTGTCGCCGAATCGTGATTTGCCGACGTCAACGCAGTCTGCGTTATTGATTTCTGAAATCCGTGACAATGTGGTGATTATGAAGGACGGTTCTTTTCGTGCGGTAGTGGCTTGTAAATCAATTAACTTCGATCTTATGAGTGACGTGGAGCGCGAATCGGTGGAATATTCGTATCAGAATTTTTTGAATTCACTTAGATTTACGACGCAGATTTTGATTAGATCGCAGAGAGTTGATATCGGACCATATATTGAGCGATTGATGGAAGTACGTCGCAACAATGATAATATGTTGCTTGGCGTTTTGATGGATGATTATATTAACTTTATCGATATTCTGTCACAAGAGGCTAATATTATGGATAAATCATTTTTCATAATAATACCTTATTATACTTCCCCAGATGCAGAAAAAGTAATACAGCAAACAAAGAACTTTTTTAAATCTTTCTCGAAGGCTAAGGAAGTGGAAGTGACAAGAATTGATAGAACGACTTACGATAAAGCAATGACGGAAATTAATAACCGTGTAGATTCGGTGATGTCTGGTTTGTTCCAGATTGGTATACAGTCTGTAAGATTAAAAACAAGGGAGCTTGCAGAGCTTTATTATAATTTCAATAATCCAGATACTGCGGTGAGAGAGCCGTTGGTGGATTTTTCAAAAATGGCGACATTGTATGTGAAGAAGGGAGAAAAGGAAGATGAGTAAGAAAAAGAAACAATTGACGCCAGCTGAGATTGCAGCGCAAGCTGAAGCGGCAGAAATGGCGGAGATACAGAAGATTTTTGAGCAAGGAACAAATACTTTACGCGATTTGATTTCTCCGTCAGCAATTGAAATTCATTCGGATTATTTTAGGCTTGGAACTAAGTATGGCCGGACTTTGTACGTTTATGGTTATCCGCGAACTTTGTATACCGGTTGGTTGTCACCGATTATTAATATGGACGAAGTGATTGACGTGTCAATGTATATTTATCCTGTTGAATCAGCGGTAGTGATGAAGAACCTGCGTACGAAGGTGACGCAACTTGAAGCTTCGTTAAATCTTAATGCAGAAAAAGGTAAGGTGCGTGATCCGGAGCTAGAGGCAGCGATTACCGATGCTGAGGAATTGCGTGATAAATTGCAGGTGGGCGCAGAGAGATTTTTTAGATTTGGACTATATATTTCGCTTTGGGCGGATTCTTTGGACGAGCTGAAATTTGTGCAGCAAAAAGTCGAGACGATTTTTGGGCAGCAGATGGTATTCTCAAAGGTGGCGTCGTCGCAACAGGAACAGGGGCTGAACTCAGTAATGCCACAATGTATGGACCAGCTACAGATTCGGCGTAATATGAATACGGGTGCAATTTCGACCTCATTCCCGTTCACTTCAGCTGATTTGACCCAGGATAAAGGTATATTATATGGTATTAATATGCACAACAATGGGTTGGTGATTTTCGATAGGTTCTCACTTGAGAATGCCAACATGGTGGTGTTTGCAAAGTCTGGTGCTGGTAAATCTTTCACGGTGAAACTTGAGGCTTTGCGTTCGATGATGGTTGGTTCAGAGATTTTGATTATTGACCCAGAAAATGAGTATCAGAGATTGTGCGATGCGGTAGGTGGTGCTTATATACGTCTTTCATTGAACTCGGATGTAAGAATTAATCCATTTGATTTACCGAAGGTGGTGGATTCGGAAGATGCAAATGACGCCTTGCGGGCCAATTTGGTTACTTTGCATGGTTTGTTTAGGTTGATGCTTGGTGGCGTATCTCAGTCTGCTAGCGGTGGTGCGCAAGCGGCGCCAGTTTTGACAGCTAACGAAGAAGCAGATCTCGATCAGGCTCTGATTGACACTTATGCAAGAGCAGGTATCACTTCGGATCCATTAACGCATCAGTCGACACCACCGACAATTATGAATTTGTACGATACTTTACTTCATATGGAAGGGACGGGGCCGGCTTTGGCGCAAAGGCTTCGCAAGTACACCAGTGGTACGTTTGCAGGTATTTTCTCGCAACAATCCAACGTAGATATTAATAACCAAATGGTAGTATTTAATATTCGTGACCTTGAAGATGAGCTTCGTCCGGTGGCAATGTATATTGTATTGTCGCACATTTGGAATATTGTAAGGGCACAGAAGAAGAAGCGAATTCTAATTGTAGATGAGGCGTGGCAGTTGATGCAGTATGAAGATTCGGCAAACTTCTTGTTCTCACTTGCGAAGCGTGCACGTAAGTATTACCTAGGCCTTACAACAATTACGCAGGACGTGGAAGACTTTATGGGGCAAAAGTTAGGGCGCGCAATTGTGGCGAACTCGTCGATGCAGCTGCTACTGAAACAATCTTCGTCGGCGGTGGATGTGCTGTCTGATGTGTTTAAATTGACAGAAGAAGAGAAACGAAGATTGGCGAACTTCCCGGTGGGGCAGGGATTATTCTTCGCGGGGCCGAACCATGTGCATATTCAGATTATTGCTTCGGAGACTGAGGAAGGTTTGATTACGACTAACCCAGCTGATAAAAGTAAAGTTTAATGTGATATAATAATAGTATGAGATTTGCAAAGAGATTATTGGCGGCGATAATATCTCTGGTGTTAGTGGTTGCATTTCCGGCTTCGGTATTTGCAATTGACGAAGAGACTCTGCATTTTTATGGTCTTAATAATATCTTTTTCTTTGAACCCGGGAAGGAACGCGGTTGCTATTCGTCTATGAACCTGAGCGGTGATACCGTGATGGCTAAGGTAACAAACTATCTTTCTGGTAATAATGAAAGAGGATTTGTTCTTTCTGAAAATGGTATTGCTGGCATTTTGGCTAATTTTGAGGGTGAATCTGGTTTTAACCCTTTTCGATTTGAAGGAGATAAAAAATCTGGCCCTGGATACGGTATAGCGCAGTTTACTGGAGATGGTATCAATAATTCACCGATACTTGGGCCACTGCGTTCCGATTCGAGAACCTCAAGCCTTTTTAATGAGTATTTTGATATAAAATATACAGAATATGATCCGGAAACTGGTTTTCCATTGAAAGAGGTTCCCAATGATGTACTAAATGCTTGGTTGGCGGTACAGCTCGATTATTTCTTTGGTCCAACTAGTGAGTTTGAAACTATTAATGTTGGTTCATATCGTAATAAGGGTGGAACGATGGGGCTTGATTACATTTCTGATAGTATGACGCCTCACGAGGCCATGGATGCGGCGAAGACGCCGGAGGATGCAACGCGGATATTTGTTTGGATTATGGAGAGACCTGGTGATAAAAGCGAGGCTGCTGAAGAGCGCAGTGAGCATGCATCGTATTGGTATGATTACGTAGACTCAATACTTGGGAATTCCATTAGTGCGACTACTGCTAGCTCGATTGATGGAAGCGACGTGACTATTATCGGTGATTCTATAACGGTTGGGAGCCAAGAAGAAATACTGGAATTGATGCCGCAGGCGGATATTCATGCACAAGTAAGCAAGCAGTTCTATACTGGTGATTCAGATAATCCTGGTGGTTTTACTATTTTACAAGAATTAGCCGAGAGTGATAGTTTGAGGGGGACAGTAATCTATGCTTTGGGCACCAACAGTACTGTGACAGCATCTCAAGTTGATGAGGTAGTTAAGACTGCTGGGGGGTCGAGAAAAGTAATTTTCGTTACCAACTATTCAACTGCAAATGACTATCTTGGTAATAATAATAATTACACCAAAGCTAAGAATTCCAATTCAAACGTTTCGATTGCTGATTGGAAAGCTATGGTACAATCTCACCCAAGTGAGTATTTGAGTGTTGATGGAGTTCACCCGAATTCAAAGGGCCAAGAAACTTTTGCAAGAATTATAACTAATGCCGCAAGTGGAGCTGAAAGTATTATCTCGGTTTGTGCGGCCGGCATTGTGGATGGCGGGTTAACCGATGAGCAGGCGCAAAGATTGGCAGATTATTACAATGGGCCTGATGTGGATGCATCATGGCTTGCATTGGGGATAAAAAACAATTGTGTGTCGTTTTCGCAGTGGTTTACGGTATTCTTTACTGGTTTGTCGTGGGTAAGTGGTGATGGTGGTTACGTTGGCCGCGCACTTTCTGTGGCGCATAGTTTGGAGCGTGGCGATGATCCGAGGCCCTTTACGCTGTTTTCTATTTATTCTCCGGGCAGTACATACGGGCATACTGGAATAATCGTTGCAGTTAACGGTGATGATGTTACGATAGTTGATGCTGCATATAATAGAGATACGGGTGGGCGAAATGCGCAAGTCAGTCATGTGAAAATTAGCAGTGGCTATTTCCGGAACACACTGTTTGGAGGGGCTATTGTATATTATGATGCATTAGTGGATTTAAATAAATTAGCTGAGATAGTAGGGGATTAAAGGAGTATGATGGACAATATTATTGCTAGAATCAAAGAGAGGCCGATGGTGGCTATTGGTGTGGTTGGTGGTATCATAATAGTTGTTTTGGCCTTCGTGTTAGCTGGGCTTTTGAGAGGTAATCCATACGGCAAGGAAATAAGGATTGATAATCTGTCATCTGTGTATGCGGATATGCCGCAAAACCAGAAGGATAGGATTTTTAATGGACTTTATGAAGTAGTGAAGCTTAATGTACCGGAAGGATATGAGATTCCGGATTCTGGTGCCGTTGTAAGAAATGGAACGGCTGAGCAGGAGTATGACAAGAAAACAAATATCAATACCGGCAGTTTTATTGTTGATATAGCAAGTATTAAACAATCATATAACGTATGGTTTGAGTGGTCTTCAAACGAGAATAACCCTTATCTCGGTGGTTATACGGTAGTGGTAACTTGTTTGCCAAAGAACCTTCAGTTGTATGATAGCTGGGCTTGTAAGAGTCTATTTGGTTCTGAGCCTGAATGGGAGAACTCTTATCAGCTAGATTATACTTTTGGGGCTAAACCATCTTTGGTGGTAGTGGATGCCTTATCTGACTTCTTGGTGGCAGAATATCCGGATAGTGGTGTGTATAATGTTGTAATTGATGAGGCTTCATTAAAAAGAGAATATGAACAACCAGACCTAACTTATTTCTTCAAAATAGTATTAAATGAGGAAGAAAGATTTAGCGTGACCGTGAGAATGGATGACTTTTATGGAAGGGATTATGTGGCGATTTATATAAGTGGGAATGGGGTTAAAAAAGGGTTTGTCTTGACGGAAAGTGGCGATCCGATGGTGAGCTTATCTGAATGGCTAGTTGGTTTATCGGGTGATGAGCAATTATCGATTGAGACGCGTTCTTTGAGCGTTGTAGTCGAATAAAAGGGGACGATTAGCACTCTTGACTCTAAAGTGCCAATTGTATATAATATACTATATATTATATATATGGTTAGGATAAGATAAATGGCAGAGAAACGAGATTATTATGAGGTTTTGGGCGTAAGCAAAAATGCGTCTGATGATGAGATCAAGAAAGCCTATCGTAAGTTGGCTGTTAAATATCATCCGGATAAGAATCCTGGCGATAAAGAGGCCGAAGCGAAATTCAAGGAAATCTCGGAAGCGCATGAAGTTTTGAGCGACAAACAAAAACGGGCACGCTACGATCAGTTTGGTCACGCTGGTGTGGGTGGAGCTAGTGGTGGAGGATTTTCTGGTAATCCATTTGCGCAAGGTGGGGCATTTAACTTTGGTGGGCAATCATTTAAATTTGATTTTGGTGGTAATGGAGGGGGTGGTATATTTGATGATATACTAGGAAACATGTTTGGGTTTGGCGGAGCTTCTAGAAGAACGCGAAGGGGAGCTGATTATCAAACGTCGGTGACGTTGACGTTTGAAGAAGCAGTATTTGGTACAACGAAAAGCGTGACGGTAGAAGATAAGGATTTGAAAGTTAAAATTCCAGCTGGTATTGATGATGGGCAAGCGGTGAGGTTGTCTGGTAAAGGTGGTCCAGCTCCAGCTGAAGGCGGTGAGCCGGGTGATTTGTATGTAAGAGTAAGGGTGCGACCACATAAGAATTTGACACGAGAAGGTGCGATTATTCTTTCTGAAGAGGTTATTAGCATGGTGGATGCCGCGCTTGGCTGTGAAATTGATGTACAGACCGTAGATGGCACAGTGCGAATGAAAGTTCCGGCCGGTACGCAAAGTGGTACGCCATTTAAATTATCTGGACATGGGGTACCATTTAGAGCAGATGGGGATAGAGGCCCACATATTGTGACAGTGATCGTGGAAACGCCAAAGAATTTGTCTAGAAAACAAAAAGAGTTATTGGAAGAATTTCGCAATTCAAAGAAACGTGGAATATTCGGATAGTTTATATTATTATTAAAATTAAAAAATTAATCGCTAGAGCTTGCATTTTGATGTGAGTTGCGATATATTTGAAAAAATGTGTTTAAAAAAGTAGATTAAAAAGGAGGTGAAATGGGGTATCTCGAAGAGATGCTAGTAAGAAATGGAGTAATTTATCGTGCTCCCGATGGGAGCTCATCGTACATTGAAGGAAGTTTAGTATCTAACTCGCTCGTAGTAAGGAATTCATCCGGTTGGGTGACACATCGAGTGGAGAGAGCATGTAATGGTGTAGACTTGGTGGTGAGAAATGTTTCTACGGGTTGCGTAGAAATGAGAATTGCTGCTTCGTCAATTTTTTAATAATTTGTCGATAGCGAAATCTGGAGAGGCGCCGAGTTTGGCGCTGGGGTTGAGAACGTCTTTTGGATCAAAGGCGTGTTTAATGGCGAGGTATAAGTCGCGCTCGGTAGTTGATAGGTTGGCATTGGTGATAGGTGCCTTGGTGCGGCCTTCGGGTGTGCCGCCGGCGATAGAGCCACCTTCGCGCTCGATAAATAGCAAGAGAGCTTTATAAAACTTTTTGATGGCTTGCGGTGTAATGGTGGATGCGTCGTCGAAATTTGGAATGATGTGGTAGTTAGAGGTGGAATAAGAACCATAGAAAATTAGATCAAGTTTGAGGGCTTCTTCGATGAGGCTAATATCGTTAATAAAGCTAGAGAGATTCCAAGCGGGAATGAAGATATCTTTAATAGGCGGTATGGTGGTAGTATTTGACATGGAAACTAGGTTACTATTGATGAGCTGCTCGATGTCATCTAGGCAGGATTTAGTACTGGGTGATTCGATAAAAAGACGGGCGGTGCTGGGGAGTTTGGGAGATAATTTGCGGACTTTTTGAAGTTTGATGCGGCGGTGCTCGTCGAACTCGGCGTAGACGACGTAACCTTTTTGAACAGTATTTATAATACCGGAAGTTTTTTTGCCGGTAGATTCGGCGGTGTGGATGAATTTATTATCGTAGATTTCGAGGCGGCGAGGGCGGAGCGAAGAGAGAGTGTCTAAGAAGTGCCTAGCAGTGTGGAGTTCGTGGAAAATAGCAACAACGCGACTGCGTTTCTTTTGTTTCGGGACGGCTTTAAGAGTGATTTCAGCAATGATGCCTAGAGTACCTTCGGCGCCAAAGAAAAGCGGTGTGAGGTTGAGGCTATGCTTGTTGGCGACTTTGGTGATGTTGGGGTATCCGGCCATGCCTATATGGTCACGAGAAATTTTGTCAATAGTATCACTGTAAGCGGAGAGAAGACTTCTGATATCGCGATAGAGAATGCCTTCGGTGGATTTGGAAGTGATTTTGCGATCGACGGCACGACGGCGGACGCGGTGAGTTTTGATGGTGCTACCGTCTGGCAAAATGATTTCGAGTTTTCTGATGTATTTAGTAATGCCGCGATATTTACTGGAATATGGGTCTACGGGAGCGGTGGAAATGAGACCACCGATAGTATCGTCATCGTGGCCGTAAACTGGTATGCAGAGGCCATTTACGGAGAGAATCTTATTGAGCTCTCTAATGGTGAGGCCTGGTTGAACACGAACTAGGCGTTCGCGGGCGTCGATATCGAGAAGTTTGTCGAGTTTGGCGGTGGAAATAACGATACCTTCGCTGAGAGCGGCACCGGTGGTACTTTGGCCGGAACCACGAACTGTTACAGGAATAGATTTTCTTTGGTCATTTTTAGCAATGGCGAAATTGAGAATTCTTTTAATATCATTGACGGATTCTGGAAAGACAACAAGAACAGGGGGGATAGTAAGTGAAGAAGCGTCTTTGGAATATTTTTTGAGAATTTTTGGAGAATCAAAAGCATTACCAGTAATCAACTTATTTAAGTGTTTTACCGCAATGCCCATCTTGCTTATGATTATACCATAAAATGGCGGGGATTTTTCGGCGTTTTTGTGGTATAATTGATAGGTAAAGTTTAAAATTTATTAATTTGATAGTTATTTGTTAATCCGTTGGTATAAGAAAAATATCGACAAAAACAAGTAGAAAGGGAAATATGGAAATAATAATCCCAATTATTGCCGCCATCGTTGGCGTTGGTGTTGGCGCGGGCGGAATTTTTGCTTACAACAAGAGCAAAGAGAACGGTGGGAAAAATAAAGCCGATGATTTAGTGAGAAAAGCTAAGCGTGAGGCGCAAGATATTGTATCGGCGGCGAGGAAGGAAGCGGCCGATGTGGCGGATAGAAACCAAGCCGAGGAAAATGAACGTCGCAAGGAGTGGAAGAAGACTGAGAATCGTCTAGCAGAACGCGAAACAATACTCGATTCTAAGTTGGATCAGCTTGAGAAAAAGACCGAGAAGCTGAATCGTGAAGAAAAAGAAATCGAGTCTTTGAAGGGTGAAATTCGTGAGATTCGTGAGAAACAGCATGAGAAGTTGGAAAAAATTGCTGGTCTCTCAAAGACGGAAGCGCGCGAAAAACTCATGAAAATGACCGAAAATGACATCAAACAAGATTTGGTTGGATTGGTTACGAAAGAGCAAAAAGAAATCAAACACGATGTGGATGAAGCGGCACAAGCATTGTTACTTACGGCTATGGAAAGAATGTCATCTGAAGTGACGGCCGATAGAACTGTGACCGCATTGAAATTGCCGGATGATGATATGAAGGGCCGAATTATCGGTAAGGAAGGCCGCAACATTCAAGCTTTACAACGAGCAACTGGCGTGGATATTATGGTGGACGATACGCCAGGAATGGTGGTACTTAGCTCATTTGATCCAATTCGCCGACAAGTGGCAAGATATGCTTTGGAACGTTTGATGAAGGATGGAAGAATTAATCCTGCATCGATTGAAGAAGCTGTAGCAAAGGGCGAGAAGGAAATCGAGAAAGAAGTGGTGCGAGCTGGTGAAGACGCAGTACGCGAGGTGGGTTTGGTGGGAATTCCGCGCGAATTGGTACACTTATTGGGCGAACTTAAATTCCGTACTTCTTATGGGCAGAATGTGCTTTTGCACTCGATTGAGATGGCGCACGTTGCCGGTATGATTGCGGAGGAAATTGGTGCTGATAAAAGAGTTGCAAAAACAGCGGCATTACTCCACGATGTAGGCAAGGCTGTAACACATAAAATTGAAGGTAAGCACGCTGAAATTGGCGCAGAGTTGGCGAAGAAATATGGTATGCCGGATGAAGTAGTACATGCGATGGCGGCACATCATGATGATATCGAGCCAACTACGCCAGAAGCAATCATCGTGAAGATTTGTGATGCGATGAGCGCGGCACGACCGGGTGCTAGAAATATCTCGGCAGAGAACTTTGCAGAAAGAATGCGCGATTTGGAAAACATTGCAACTTCATTTCCTGGTATCGACAAGGCCTATGCAATTTCAGCTGGACGTGAAATCAGAGTGATTGTGGAGCCAAAGACCATTGATGATTTGTCGGCGTTGAAGCTGGCACGCGATATCGCAAATAAGATTGAAGCAACAATGAGCTATCCGGGTGTAATTAAGGTGAATGTGATTCGCGAGACGCGAGCCGTGGAATATGCCAAATAAAATTGCTAGCGGTGTTTACGAGCCGAAGAAGTGTTGGGTGGGAGAAAGCCAGAAGATTTGTTTTGATACGCGCGAAGAGGCGGAGATGGCAGCAAAGGTGGCGGAATATGACCACGGTATTTCTGGGCTGTCTGTTTACAAATGCGAGTATGGTGATCATTGGCATTTAACGGGTGGGAAGTCGGAGAATGTCTAAGATTTTGGTGGTGATATAATAGTATTAGATGAGCGTAGAAATAAAACCTTATAACGAAACACTTCGGGAGAGATTCGAGGAGGAAGCGAAGAGAATTCGTAGTGCGCTTGGTGACGAGGTGGTAATTGAGCATGTGGGGAGCTCGGCGGTGCCGATTGGCGGGAAGAATATTGTAGATATTTTGGTGGGGGTGGCTGATGTTGATGAAATGGCTAGGGTGCGGGATTTGCTAACTGGCCTTGGCTATCGTGAAGGGCATGATACGCATCCGGAACGGATTTTTATGGCGTGGCGAAAAGATGACGATGGCGTTGATAGGGAAACTGGGGAAGGGGACTGCCATGTGCATATTTGCGTGCAAGGATCTGATGAATATACGAATATGATTTTATTGCGTGATTTCTTGCGGGAGAACCAAGAAGAAGCTTTGGAATATGAGCGGATGAAATCGGTGTTTGCGCGCGAAGCGGGGTATGATAGGAAAAAGTATAAGGCTTTGAAAAGTGAATATGTGAGAGAATTAATTAAGAAAGCGAAAGGAGAAATATGAAAATCGAATATTTGGGGCATAGTTGTTTTAAATTGGACGACTGTTTGGTGATCGATCCATATAAAGATGATAGCGTGCCAGGTTTGGCGCCCTTGAGGACGTCGGCGGCAAAAGCGATTTGTACACATGAACACGCAGATCATAGTGGGCGAGAGTGCGTGGAAATTGTTCCGGGTGATTGCGGACTTATTATTACTGAAGTGCCGAGTTTTCATGATGATGCTCAGGGCGCATTGCGGGGGCCAAATACGATTTTTGTGATTAAGTCTCATGATGGCGAGAAGTTGGTACATCTTGGTGATTTGGGACATTTTCCTGACGATTCGCAACTAGCGGCAATTTCGAGTGCGGATTATTTGTTAATCCCGGTGGGCGGACATTATACGATTGATGCCGCGATGGTAGTGAAGATTTGTGAGGCGGCTCAGCCAAAGTGGATTATCCCGATGCACTATCGGACGGATGTGAGTGGGTATCCAGAAATTGCGACGGTAGATGAGTTTCTGAAATTGGCGGGTGAAGCGGGGCTTGGTGATAAAGTGATGGTGATGAAGCAAAATGGATAGTTTGGAATTGGAGCGAACGTATCTTGCGAAGAGGCTCCCCGAAGAAATTACCGGTGCGGATTTTGTGGATATCGTAGATATTTATATTCCGGATGGTGATGGTCGTGCGGATTTGCGGTTGAGGCAGAAAGGAAATGATTATTATATCACGAAGAAGACTGTATTATCTGAGGATGTTTCGGAGCAGATGGAACAAACGATTGAACTAACCAAACAAGAATACGAGGCGCTTTCTTCGTGCAGCAAAAAGCGGGTGGAAAAGAGAAGATATTATGCGAAGATTGATGGATATGACGCGGAAGTGGATGTGTTTGGCGGGGATTTGGCCGGATTGGTGCTAGTGGAGTTCGAATTCTCAGATGGCAAAGAGAAGGATGAGTTTGTAATGCCAAAAAGTATGCTCGCTGATGTAACGCCGGAAGAGTTTATCGCTGGTGGGATGCTAGCCGGAAAAAAGTATGCGGATATTGAGGGGGAGCTTGATAGATTTGGGTATAGAAGAATTCGATGAGGATGCTAGGCGTCTAAGACTTCTTTGAGTTTTCGTTCGTATTCTGGTATTATTTCAGATAATACTTCGCGTAGTTTTTCTTCGTCATCACTCTCGTCTTCTGCGGTATTGTCCCAGCGCATTGCCTTAAAGTATTGCCAATTCTCTTTCGGTTTATTATTAGACATTTCAATAATAGTATTCTGTGTGTGTAAAGCTTCGTTAGTCATTGAATCTTTTTTGTGGCTACACAAAGTTAGGTTTACATGGTCCCAGCGAATGCCGTCTTCGAGTACTATTGAATAGCAATAGACATTATCCGTGTTCATTCCATACAAATCATTTAGGGCTTCAGTGTGAAAA
Organism: Candidatus Saccharimonadota bacterium; assembly: GCA_017537745.1. Lineage (GTDB taxonomy): Bacteria > Patescibacteriota > Saccharimonadia > Saccharimonadales > Saccharimonadaceae > Nanosyncoccus. The sequence continues at coordinate 124,667 of JAFYKF010000011.1, read as the reverse complement.
TTGAAATAGTATGAATTCCGTTCCTGATTCTGATATGGGATAATGTTTGGAAGTGAAAAGTTCTTAACAGTGTTTAGAAGTTTAACCATGTTTTCATTTTGCTTGTTTTTGTTAACCGCCTCAATATCACGCGTGCGTTCGAGTGGGCCGCCCCAAATTTTGATTGCTTTCTTGGCCATTGCTTCGCCACGTTTTTTGATAGATTCAATTGTCCAATCATCACCAGTTTTATAATTCAACGCTTCTCTAGTTAGAAGCCAATCTGATATCGTGAGGTTTTTGGCTTTTTCTTCGATGCTATTGTTAGAGTTGTCTGAGTTATCGCTTTGGTTCATTGGCACTAGGTTACCAATTGTGTTGACCCATATTGCATGGTCGGCCACAGTAACATTTGGCCATTTTGATGGATCTAATGTTTGTGGCAAGATGTGCTCAATACTTTCAAACATGATATGTTTATCGTTGCTGGATTCTTGTGCCAATTTTTCTTGAACATAACGTCCGTAGTTTTTGTAGAAATTGTATTTGACGAATGCATCGATAAATTGTTCGTCTGTAGCGTAAATGTCGTGTGCCCTGTAATTCGATAATTCAAATTTCAAGTAATCGCTGTAGCTTGTGTCATTATTGGGCTTATCTTCTAATAGGTCCAAAATTTTCGTAGTTAAGATTTCGCCTACTTCACCAGTGTTAATGATGTTGGTTACCCTAGCTCTAAATGACCAGTCCATGATAACTTTTAAGACTTTATTAAATTCGGTAAATTCGATTTCGTTGGTTTGGACTTTTTCTAGCAACCACATTAAGGTCGGTGTAGCTGGGACTAAGCGTAGTAAATCGGCTTCGCGTAAAAGTGTTGCGGTTTTGGGTGCGGTTTTTACTAGGGTTTCAGGTTGTTTAATCCACTGGTAGAATTCTGAATATTTGGTGAGTTCGTGCATTGCACTTTCGGCGTCGGTGAAGAAATTTTCGTAATTTCTCTTAAAGGTTCTGTATTCGGTTCCGCTTTTAACATCTCTGTGCAAACGAAGTGTAAGGTATCGTCTTAGAAAGTCTGAGATATTGGAGTTACCGATGTTTTGCTCAATTTTTAGCCAATAGTCGTTGTAGTAGGTTTCTTGCTTTGCTACGCCGATTTCAAATAGTAAATAGTTCCTGAGGAGGTCGGCGTCGCTTAGAGGTTTACCGGTAGCATTGATACTTTCGAAAATGACCTGTGCTGATTCGGCGCCTGGAAGTTTGGATTGCAAATCGATGACGATGACGTTTAGTGCTCTTAGACCTAGCATTAGATCTTTTGATGAGATACCATCTTTTTCTTTGGCGTTTTTAATGAGAGCACGGAATCTGTCATAGTTTTTGTATACAGCTGAACTTTTGTTGACATTTTCAAAATCACGATTGATGATTTTGACATAAGTCTCGCGGTCCATTTCGATTTGTTTGAGTTTGACTTTGGAATCTTCTGGAGCATCTTGATTTTTGAGATATGTTACGTCTATACTGTCTTTTAATGCGTCGTCTTCTTCTTCGTCGCGTATTGCTGCTAGAAAAAGCATCGTGGAAGTGATTCTTTGTTGACCGTCGATTAAGATATATTGAATGTAGCCCGTGAAGGGGTCTCGCTCAGACTCGTCATAGACGATATTGCCAAAGTAATGGAATTTCTCTGGCTCTCCATCTTTTGGAATACTGTTTTTGACATCTTCGAATAGTTGATCGCAATCGTCTTTGTCCCAAGAATAATTACGTTGATAAACTGGGATAACGAAGGTGAGTTTTCCGTTACCGCCTGAAGTGATAAAATCTACAATTGGATTTGGTTGAGTAACTCTCATGTTGTTGTTTCCTTTGATACTATTATACTCTATGGTAGGAAAAAAGATATATAATACATTTTATATGGTGATTTTTGAGTACAAGGTTAGTCCGGCGTGGGGAGTGATTGATGATGTAACTTTTTGTGTGACGGTGACGGATGATTTGAGGAATAATGTGGTAACACGGTTTCGGGAGAAAGAATATATCTACACAATTTCGCAGGACGATATAGAGTTTATTAAAAGAATCATTCGGGAAACACCTGGTGTATTTGAAGTTTCGGAGTCTTTAGAACCAAACGATGTGTTGGATGGTGAAATGTATTCATTTGTTTTTTCGGATGGGAAGCGGAGCAATAGTTTTTGTGGGTTCAATATTTTAGATTACGGGCGGAAGCCACGCAAAAATGCGACGATGGCTCTAAGGCTTGCGAGGGAAATTAATCAAACAGTGTTTTCGCAAAATGATATACGGACGAGGATTCCGAGCAAGTTGCAACATTGGCTAAAATATGAGAAGAGAGAGCCTGAGATTAAGATTTAGACTTAAGTTGGTCGGACCAGGCTTTGATGTCTTCGTCTCTAGCGTCTTGATAGAAGCGATGGCATTCGGTCCAGTTGCCACCGTTCGCGTCGGCTTGGAGGAGTTTGTCGCTTTCACCTACGCCGGAAGAATGGGAAACGCAGAAGGGGATGATTGTTTTGCCATTTAAGTCAATTTTCTTGATGAAAGCATTGGTTGGCCAGGCGGCGATGCCCCACCAAATTGGATAGCCAATTATAACTGTATCATAGTCTGCTAGATTTGGGATTTTGGTGGCGGCGAGTTCGATGTTGCGCAAGGTGGGATCTGCGTGCTCACGCGTAGAGCGAGAGTTGTCGTTGGTCCAATCCAAATCTTCTTCGGTGTATTTTTCTTTTGGTTCGATTTCGAAAGTGTCAGCGCCGAGATTCGCCGCGATTTTTTCAGCGATGGTTTTGGTGTGGCCTTGGGCTGAGTAGTAGATTATTATTGCTTTGTTCATGTTGCTCCTTTTTCCAATCTATACTTTTATGATATCATATAGATATGATAACTTTGAAAAAACCAACCTTAAAAGACGCGAAAGCGGAGTGGGAGCTGATTCGCGAGATGCCCGAGGATGAAAATGGGCTGAAAAATGAATGGCACGGAGTCTCGTATGAGGAATTCGTGAACGAGGTGCTTCCGGGATGGAAGGATTACGAGAAAGGGCTCAATATGAAGCCTGGTTATGTGCCAGATACGCATTATTTCTTGTGGGCGGATGATGAAATAGTTGGATATTTTAGTTTGCGGCATTGTTTGAATGATTTTTTGCGGAATGGGCCGGGGCACATTGGTTATTCTATTAAAAAAGGATGCCGTAATAAGGGATACGCTACGGAGGGGCTGAGGCTTGTGCTCGAAGAGGCACGTAAATTGCCGATTGATACGGATGAGGCTTATCTTGCGGCGTTAAAAAGTAACCCGGCTTCGTTGAAGGTGATGCTTAAAAATGGGGCTTATATTGTGCGCGAGGATGACGAATACGTGTACACGCGGATAAAATTGTAGGAGCTGATATGGACGAATATGTAAAACAAGGCATCGAAGCACGAAAAAATGCGATTTTTGCGGCTTATGATGTAAAGGGCGATGCTTTAAAAAAGGTTGAGAAGCTGTTTTCTGAGATGGAAAAGTTGGGAGCTTCATGTAAGGATGTAGGTGAGTTTGAATCGAAATTGGCGGCGAGTCCTTTGAACCAGCAATATTTGGATTTGTTTACAGAAATAGCGACTGAGTCGGCGGGCAAGCAAGCGGCTGGCTCTGTGGCAAAAAGTATGGCTACGGGAGCGATTGAGGGGGTGGCGAGGAATGCGCTCGGCAGTGTGGTGCCAACACGAGCGGCAGTAAATCAGAAGGCGATGGATTCGGTGCGTGGTGTGCCGGTTCTGGGCGATGCGGTCGATTTGGGACAAAAAGCGAGCTACGCGGCGCATATTGGTAGCTTGTTTAAAAAGAAGAAAAAGGATTAGGATTGGTGAAGCATGTAGGGGGTGGTGAGATTACTAGTTATGGTGAGCTGAGGGAACGGTTAGCTTTTTATGCGGATGACGATTATCTCGTGTTTGCGAAAAAGGGGATACCAAGTGAGAGGCCATTTGTGGGGGTGAAAATTCCTACGGTAAGGTCTGTGGTGAATCTGATACCAAGTAAGTATTATGATGTGTTTTTGAATACTCCACCGGTGGCGTTTGAAGAAGTCTTGGCGCGGGGAATGATTATTTGCAAGTTGCCATATGACGAGATGCTCAAGTGGTTTGATTCTCAGATTGATTATATTGACGATTGGGCGAATTGTGACGTTTTTTGTTCTGGGGTAAGGCGTGTGATACAGAAGCATTTGGATGAGTTTTTGGATTTGAAAGTGGAAGGATTGCTGTGGGCTCGGGAAGAGTATACGGTGCGAGTAGGGTTGGTGATGCTAAAATGTGCATATGTGAAACCAGATTATCTCGCGTTGATTTTTGATAGGGTGGAGAATTTGGGTGAGTGTGAGGAATATTATGTGCGAATGGCGATTGCGTGGCTTTTGTCTGAGTGTTTTATTAAATATCCGGATGAGACTCTTGGGTATTTGCGGGCTTCGCGGCTGCCAGTTTGGACATTTAATAAAACGATTTCGAAAATTTGTGATTCGTATAGAGTGGAGGCGGGGGTAAAGGATATTTTAAGAAAAATGAGAAAATAAAAAATAAGGGCTTGGCCCATCTGTATTCCACCAGTAGGTCGCCCTCATTGGTTCTATTTTACTATATCTATTTATGATAGTCAAGGAGTTTTTTATTTTTTGTGATAAGCATCATATGCTTTATACGTGAAGATTTTTCAAATTCCTTTATTGCTTCTTTTTCGGCGATCATCGGTGGGCGTTTTATCCTTCGTAGATCTAATATAAGATTAGCTGCTTGGCTACTTGCTTCGTGAAATTTTCGTTCAATCGTGTTTCTGCTTTTTCCTTCTGGAGATTTTGTTTCCCATATGACGCCATTGATTAAAAAATCTGGATTATGTATCTTCGGTGTATTCTGTGGTTTTATTACATCGATAATGAACCCGTATTTTAATAAAAAACGAGCGGTAGATTCTTCGTGCGGTTCAATTTTTACGCCGTTTTTGTATAGGTGACCGATTTTGGTTATAGACACTTGGGATAGCTCTGTAATTTTCATAGGTTTTAATCTAGCATATCTCTGTTAGAAATTCAACCCCCCACTATATAATGACGTGATTGAGCCAATTGTTTTAACTATAAATATATAGTGGGGGGTTGAATTTTTTGTAACGTTGTGCCTAAAATAATCCAAAATTAAAATAGGAGTATCATGAGCATTTTACAGGAATATGAGAATCATGTTAAGTACATTGGCAGAGATAGGATTAATGCGATTGATGTTTTTTCTGAAGAACGAGGGCTATTTTATTCGGATATAGTTTACAGTAAAGAATACTGGGATGAGTTCGACAAATGGTACAAGACGATATATAATAATAGGTATGGAAAGAGTACAAGAGGCGATAAAAAAGTTTAACGAGGAACGGGATTGGGATCAATTTCATAGTCCAGAAAATTTGGCTAAATCAATTTCGATAGAAGCTGGTGAGCTGCTAGAATGCTTCCAGTGGAATAATGATTTTAATATGGATGATGTGTGTGAAGAGCTTGCGGATGTTTTTAACTATTGTTTTCAGATGGCGGATAAACTGGGTGTTGATCCGGAAGAAATAGTATTAAAAAAACTGGAAAAAAATAAAAAGAAATATCCAATAGAAAAAGCAAAAGGTGTAAGCACAAAATATAATAAGTTGTAAGGAGGAATATGATTGTATATGATGGCGTGAAGACTGATTTCATGAATGATGTGCGTGATAACTTAATTTGTAATAAGATTTACGAACAGTATAAAAAGTATTTTGGAAGAACAAATGAAGCACAAATGAAGTCGTGGCAAAACTCTATGCAATATATGCGGAATATTTTAGACTCTAATGATATACCTGATGATTGTGGTGTTGCAATTGAATATAATATTCCGACGACATCAAAACGAATTGATTTTATTCTAACTGGTTCGAATAATAATAATACTAAAACAGTGGTAATTATTGAGCTTAAACAGTGGAGCGATTGTTCATCGGTAGATACAGAAGATGGTGTTGTAGTTGAGACTTATGTTGGTGGCGGAATGCGACGGACTGCACACCCTTCTTATCAAGCGATGAGCTATGCGGTTTATATTGATCACTATAATGAGGCTGCACAGAATGGCAAAATGGATTTAGTTCCATGCGCATTCTTACATAATTATCATTTTAAGGAAGATGATCCTATTCGAGCAGAACAATACAGAGATTATATCGAGGCAGCACCGATGTTTGGCGCAGAAGATTTTCCTAAGCTTCGAGATTTTATTACAAAACATATTAAAAAAGGTGATAATGGAAAAACTATTTATGAAATTGAGCATGGGAGATTTCGTCCGTCAAAGAGTTTGCAAGATTGTCTGGGCCCAATGTTGAAAGGTAATCAAGAATTCGTGCTGATTGATGATCAAAAAGTCGCATTTGAAACGGCTATGAGTATGACAAAAAATGCGGTAGCATTTGGTAAGAAAAAAGTTTTAGTAATTGAAGGCGGACCGGGAACTGGAAAATCCGTTCTTGCTATTAATTTGTTTGTGGAATTAACAAAGTGTAATATAGCTAGTTTTTATGTAACGAGGAATGGTACTCCGAGAGCTGTTTTCAAGAAGAAGTTGCAGGGAGAGGATTTTAAAAAAGAATATATTGACTCGTGCTTTCAAAACTCTGGAAATTTTTACGATGTTGAAACAAACGCGATTGATTCTTTGATTGTGGATGAAGCCCATAGGCTGACAGAAAAATCTGGTTTTATGAGCAATCTGGGCGAAAACCAAATTAAAGAGATAATCAATGCGGCTAAATGTGCAGTGTTTTTGATTGATGAAGATCAGCGTGTAACTGTCAAAGATATAGGTACAATAGATTCTATAAAAAGGTATGCAGAAGAACTTGGCGCAGATTATGAAAAGATTGAGCTTGAGAGTCAGTTTAGATGTAATGGTTCAGACGGTTACTTAGCGTGGTTAAACAGTTTACTAGATATTAAAAAGACAGCTAATTACGATGATATGGATTTTGAATATGATTTTAGAGTATTTGATGATCCAAATAAAATGCGTGAGGCAATAATTGAAAAAAATAAAATCAACAATAAGTCGAGAATTGTAGCTGGATATTGCTGGAATTGGGATAGGGATGGGAAAAATGATACGAACTTTTATGATATCATGATTCCAGAATATCAATTTGGGATGAGTTGGAATCTAGGTGATAGCTCGCAAACTTGGGCCGTGAATAAGGATTCTATAAATGAGGCTGGATGTATACACACTTGTCAGGGGCTTGAATTTGACTATATTGGAGTAATTATCGGTGATGATTTGATATATCGTGATGGTAAAATAATTACTGATGTTTCAAAACGTGCGAGCACAGATCAATCTATTAAGGGGATGAAAGGATTGATGGCGAAGGATCCAGAGGGGGCTAAGGAGTTAGCAGATCGAATTATAAAAAATACATATAAAGTATTGATGACTAGGGGCATGAAGGGGTGTTATGTTTTTTGTACCGATAAAGAACTGGGTGAATATATAAAAAAGATGTCTAAAAAGAAAAACTAAAATGAACTTTATAACCTTTGTGTTATAATTGGCTTATGGTGGCAAAAAAGAAAAAATTCAAACAAATATATCATGACTATCTGAATAACAAAATTAAACTCCAAAAGTATCAGTTGATTGGGATTTTGATGCTGGTTTGGGTGATTGCTGGATTTATCGGATGGGTGTATGAGTTTTTTGTGGGTTTGATTGAAAAAGGCGAGCCATATATGGTCGGTGGAGATTTGTTGCCGTGGATTAATATTTATGCGTTTGGTGCGATAGCGGTTTTGCCGGTAGTTTACAAGTTTAAAAAATACCCATGGGCAGTATTTTTGATTGGAGTCTTGGTGACTGGTGTAGTAGAGCTTCTTGGTGGATGGCTGGTTTATACGATTGGAAACGGAACTAGATATTGGAATTATGATCATGGTTTGTGGGCGTGGGGAAGCATTAATGGGTTTGTGTGCCCACTGTCCGTGACGATTTTTGGGTTAGGAATATTGGCACTAATATATATAATCATGCCGTTTTTGAACTATTTGGCACTGAAAATGTCTAAGCGAGCGTTTCTTGTCCTGGCGATTTCTCTATTTACGATAGTGATGATTGATGAGTTGACCAATTTGACTTTGAAGAACTTGAATGAACCGACGGCGATGGACTTTTACCGGTCGCTTGGCGCAAAATATCAAGAGTTTTAGTATATGGCAATGAAAAGTAAGACCGGTGGAGTTAAGAACCGAGTTCGCAAAAAGCAATCTTACCGTGAAGTTTTTCGGAAGTATTTGAATGGAGAACTGAAGCTTCTTACTTATCAGAAGGTGGGAATAATTTTGCTGATCATTGTTTTTTCTGGGTTTTTGGGTTGGATGTGGGAATGTTTGCTGCAAGAAGTTAGCGGTGGTTTTCAACATCTATATGTAAATGGTGGGAATTTATTACCGTGGATGAACATTTATGCTTATGGGGCGGTGGCGATTTTGGTTGTGTCTTATAAAATTCGGCGTCATCCATGGGCGGTGTTTGTGGCGTCTATGTTGGTGGCTGGTGTAGTGGAATATATTGGTGGATGGTGGGCTTATACTTTTTATGATGGGGCGAGATATTGGGACTATAGTTTGAGCTGGTGGGGAGTAGGGAATATAAATGGTTTTATTTGCCCGGCAAGTGTAATAACATTCGGGATTGGGGCGCTTGCTTTTATGTATCTGTTGTTGCCGTTTTGTGTGTATTTGTCTGTGCGGATGAAGAAACGGGCGTTTTTGACGTTTGCGATAATGTTGTTTACTGTGGTGATGGTGGACGATATTACGAATTTGACGTTGAAGAATTTGGGTTTGCCGACAGCGATGAATTTATACGAAAACTGGGGTTGGTGGTATAGTTAGTCTGGTAGTATTAAAATGTAGGTTTGGAGATTTTGTTATTAAAAATAGGAAGGATGAAACAATGAACATTTTGGAATATGCAAAAGGTGTGGAGAAATTAGTGGACCCAGTGGAAGTGGGCAAGGTGCATTATATGCAGACAAAATTGAAACATTTACCGGTTTTCTTGCAAAGAAAAATAATTACCAGTGCGGCGAAAAAAGCATCAAAAATGCCGTTTGTCGTGGAACCGTATTGTTCATTTTTGTTTTATGAAATAACTGAGCCTGAGAGGATGCAGCAATTTTTGCCGGAGGGATTTGTTCCGGCCAAAACTGCAGTGTTTGAGGGCGGTCCAGAAAAATATTATGGAATTGTGACGATGTTTCGGGTACATTCAAGTGTGTTTTGGGGTGCGAGGACGGAGTTTTATTTGGTGGCAGAAAACTCAAAAACCGGTTTGCTTTCTTGGATTATTTGTGATTATATTAGTGATACGATTTCTTATGATGAGAAGCATGGGTTGAAATCGCCGGATGCTCATGGGGCGGTGATGACTACGACTTGTGAAGGTGATTTTGTGTGCGAGATGTCGGCGGGTGAAGATAAGTATGTGCGATGTGAGATGAATTTGGAGGGAACGAAGATGCGCGCTCTTAATTCGCGTCTTTGGATAGAGGGGAATACATCGATTGCTTATGGGCGACTGGCTGGAGAAGCTGATGGCGATTTGTTCTCGTTGACATTCTTCCCGGAGGAAATGAAGCGGGCTTTAGATGTGCCATTAGATAAAGTGCGGGTGGCCGATGTGCTTTGTGGAACGGGGAAGCTTGGTGGAGTATTAGAACGGGCAGTGAGTTTTCCGTATGCACAGCATATGCTGAGTGATAGCCCAGGGCAGAAGACGTATTATGGTAGTGAAGCTAAGCTTAGAGCGGCGGTAGAAAGAGTTGATTTTAAGAAGATTAAGAGTTTGGGATAAGGGTATTATCTAGGGATTGTGGTTTTTGGGGTTTTGTGATATAATAATATGTACCACAAATGTGCAAATGTGGGCCGGTAGCTCAGCTGGTTAGAGCACGAGCCTCTTAAGCTTGGTGTCGAGGGTTCGAGTCCCTCCCGGCTCACCATTTTTTAAAGAAAGGTGCAAATGAATAGAGGTATAGTATACGTAATGACGACCGCCGTCTCTGGTTTGATAAAAATAGGTCGAGCTGGGACGGATAATTTTTTAGAGAGAATGCGATTTTTAGAAGCAAATGGTTATTATAATGTTTCTGGTTTGAAAAAATTCTTCGCTATTGAACTTGATGACTATGAAGATAAGGAAAAATTGATTCATGAAATCTTTAATAAACATCAAGTTGGTGAGAGTGAATTATTTGCTTTGGATAAAGATTTAGTAAAACAATTGTTGCTTTCTTTTTCTGGTAAAGTTGTTTTTCCAGACAATATTGACCAAGAAAAACAATTTGATGAAGTTACAAAAATCAGAAAACAAGGCGCCCTTTTCAACTTTTATAGGAAAGGATTAAAGAATGGAGATGAAATTGCTTTTATTGATGATCCAACTATAATTGCTACTGTGTGTGGTGAGCGTGATGTTCTGTATGGTGGTCAAACGTGGAAGCTTTCGCCACTTACATATAAGATATATGAAGATAGGGGAGAGCTCAACACTTCAGGGGCTTATCAAGGTGCGGCATATTGGACTTTTAAGGGTGAGCGTTTGACTAAAATTCCGGATAAAGAATAGTCATTTTATGATTGGTAATTATATTATAGCTTTTAGAATGTGACGATAATTCCGTCGTCGCACTCGCCGCAATTCGAGTTCTTTTTGACGTTTTCTTTACTTGCTTCAATTTGCTCGCAGACGCGCAAAATCGCGATGAGATTTTGAACCGCGTCATGATCATCGATATCCGAAGGACTGAATTCCATAAAAGTCTCCATTTCTGTGGAGACCAATCAAAAGCATCTAAAATCATTGGCCGCTCCAATTATTTTACATTGATAATAATTAGAAAAATCCTGTGTTTTTTCAGGAGGCCGTTTTCGCCCAACGTTTACAGTCGTAGGGTGAACATTCGCAATCTTTTCGTTAGCTACTATTATATGTCAGCGGTTCAAACTGCAAGCTTAAGCGATTTGGACTAGTTGCAATAAAGTTCGAACCAAGTTAAAATGCGACAACCCTGCGAGGTTGCTGCAATTGATCATTAAACTTAAAAGGGTGTTGCTCTTTGGAGGTACTAAACAAGGCCTTGCAGGGGATAAGGAGTAATTATGAGCAAGTTATCTAATAAGCGTCTTGAAGCCGCCAAAAAGTGCCACAAATGCCCAAAATGTGGCGCTTATTATACTGGCTATCCTGCGCTATCGCGTGAGGATAATAAAACTAAGGTTTGTCCGGAATGTGGGATCAAAGAAGTATTTTTATGTGCAAACTATTTTTTTATTGAACGGCTCAAGTAATCTACATAATCGTCGAATAGCTCTTTGTTGCCATCTTTGTTGTTTAGATAATTTTCTTTGAGGTATATTATCCCTCTATGTGCATAATCTTCGAAATTTTTAACCATTTCGCCGACATCTTTCATGTTGTCGACATTTTTGTCGGCTTTGGTTATGTAATAGATGGCTGAAATATATTGCCTGTATTCGTTGTATGATACTGAATTTAGGTTAGCATAGCTAATGGCTTCTGACATTTCAGATCTTTTTATGTCAATTCCGCTGTCTCGTGGTATTTCGTTTTTGACAGCTATTGCGGCAGCGATTAATAGCAAGTCTTTGGTTTCAATTTTTTGTAAATAGCCATCCTGCTCTGCTATCGCACGAATTATACCTTTATCGGTACTTGTCGTAAACACAGATGGCCAACGAGTATTTTTATCCATTTTATTTCTCCTCAATTAGATTACAGATTCCAGTTTCGCTGTTTTTAACTGCGCTGAATTCTTGTTTTACAAAAGTAGGGCTGAAGTACTTCGCGATTTTTTCGCTAGAATCACTTTTTTCTTTATAGTATAGATAGGTAATAAATATTTGTTTCTTTTCTGATAGTTGCTCTACTGACCTTGCTATTTCAGCGAAGTGCGATTTCTCTATGCCACCAAATAGGTTATCGATAAATAGCGGCGTGTCTGAATAGCCAATATCATTCGAAAGGGTGCAAATAAGAGATAGAGCCAAGGTTTTTAACTCGCCTACGGCCATCGCGCCAACATCATATTGCTGCCCTTGTTTTGATTCAATTGTAAATCTGTAGTTTTCGTCGATTGAAATACCAGAGAATTGAGTATCTGGTAATATTTTTGAATAAATATTCCAGACTCCATCTTGAATACGATTTCGTATAGTTGTCTCTGCTTCATCGAGAAGGGTTTTGAGAATTTGTTGAAGTTCGCGAATATGCTCGAGTTCCTTCATGAGTTTCTGCGTATCCTTATCGCCACTTTGTCCAAGCAGGCGTTGCAATTCCTTATTGCAGCGGACTATCTCATTTTCGTGTTCAATTTTTGCCTGTGCGTAACCTCTAACGCGTATTTTCCATTTTTCAATATCCTCTTTGATGTGCTGCCTCTTCAAAGCCGGGTTGTTCGGAATCGTTGCAACATTTACGCCATTAAGTTTTGCAAGGACTTCATCAAGGCGGTCCTTTAATCCACTTATCTTACTGTCGAGTTTGTCCTTATCATTTATTGCGTCGGCTAGGACGTAATAACTATCCTTGATCCTGTCTTTTATATCAGCAAAAATTAAAATGCCATCAGTAAGAAACTTAAGCTTATTAATGGCCTCATATCTTTCATGTTGTTTTTCTATAAAGGCACGCTCGTCTTCTCCTATACATCTGCCACAAAGACAAACGCCGGTTTCGAGAATATTGTTTGTAACTTTTGGATCTACCGGGGAGGGAATCTTACCGTCATCTTCTGCTTTATTTAATGCTTTTCTATATTCTTCAACTTCATCTAATAATAAAACCTTATGATATGATTTTTGTATGCATTCGGTAATATCCGCTTTGTCATTAGCTAGTCGACTTTCGGCATCTTTTAAGTCGTCCTGCAATCGATCGCGGTCTTTTATGATATCTTGGATTTCAGCAACGCTTGCGAGAAGCTTATCAAAATCTTCCAGCTCTTGTTCATGTTCGCGAATCTTATCGTTTGCGTGTTTAATATCATCTTCTATCTCTTCGATTTTTTTAGTCGAAAACTCTTTACTTTCGGTTAGCTCCTGAATTTTATTGTAATCACGAGTTGTTTTGTCTATGCTTTTTAGATAAAGATTTTCAGCTAAACCTAAATGTCTGATAGCATTACTGATTGTATCTAATTCGGAAACCTTATAGATATTTGATTTGAGGCCGTTTGTACTGTTGCGATTAAAAATTTCTGTGGAGAAATTATCACCATTCAGGAAGAATAGGCCGCGTATGTTTTTTGGCAATATTTTTTTGATTAGGGCTTCCGCCTCATTATCGCTTAATTCGCGCGAATTGCCAGAATCAATTTCCAAGGTTGATAATTTTCCTTGTTCGTCATAATCAGTAGCAACTCGTTTGAGCTGGTATTTATGGCCTAGCCCTTCTAGAACAACTCTCACTTCGACTGGCTCGCTATTATCGATTCCTTTTGTTCTAATGCCAGTGTCATATATGGTATTGAATGCAATATCGCCAAAAAGACACCAGTTGATTGCGTTTATTAAGGTCGTTTTACCGCCACCGTTATTACCGGATATAAAGAACACACCTTCACCATCAGATATTTCTACCGATGTATCTTTGTGCCCTCGGAAGTTTTTCATTGTAATACTGCGAATTGATATCATAATTCAATCTCCTCATCGGTTTCGTTTTCTCGCAAAATTGACTGTATCTCCTTTGGAGCGTCACTATCCCAATTATATTCTTTGTTTAGGCGCTCTTTGAAAAGAATGCTTTTTATAATTTGTTTGTCTTCTTCGCCCGCTTCTATATTCTCTAGTGCTATCTCGATGTTTTTATTGATGGTACTAGCCATATTAGAAATCCTCGCTTTCTTGTTTAATTATTAATTCATCCTCGCTAAATGTCATATTTAGTTCGTCGATTAGTCTATTAATTGCATCTTTGGCTGATTCAGCATTTAATGCCAGATTGCAAAAGAAATTAATACGTATCAGCTCATTTTTAATTAGATTTCTCGCAGTTACTCTTTCGGACTCATCCTTATATTCGTAGTTTTTTGGCGGCAGAACGATGTAGTCGTAAATATTAGCAAATTGTTTGTTGCTTTCTTTATCTAATCTGAGTACGCGCCCTAATCTTTGGACATATTCTCTAGGATCGGTATTACTCGACACGAAAAATGCATTACGTGCTGAAGGTATGTCGACGCCTTCATCAAGACATCTTATCGCAATTATAGAATCTATTGTCCTCTCTCGAAGTGTTTTAATAATGCTTTGGCGGACATCTAGCGGCTCTTCACCGGTGAACTTAGATGTTGGAATATTTTTTGCATCTAACAAGCTTTGGACCTCATTAATATAAGAATTATTATCGACGTATATGAGAGCATGATGAAAAGCATCTTTGACTCGTAATTCTTCAATCGTATTCGCTAAAGCAAACTTTTTATTCTCGGCATTCTTTTTAATTCTTGCTCGTTTCAACATTAGACTTATGCATGCTGGATTTTTACTATCATCCATCGCATAATATTTTCCAACTTTATGACTTAAGTCCATGTATTCCTCAAACTCCTCGAGAGTCAAATATGCCGGAACGATATTGTAATTGTATGGGACAAGAAAGCCTTCTTTGATTGCGCGTTCTAGTTCGAATACATATGGATCATTGCCAAAATACTCCATAATCACACTGCTTTCTTCCGGTTTCCATAGTCGTACTGGGGTAGCACTTAGTCCTAGGCGATACTCAAAAATATTACTAGATAAGAGATTGATACAGCGTTCTGTTACGAGGTTATGCATTTCATCTGCCAGTAAAATTGCACCTTCTAAGTCCATCTTCTTTAGCTCATCAATGAATGACTGGTCGGATAGCGCAACATATAGAGAGAGAATAATGAAGTCTTGTTTCAGTCCTAATTTGGCTCGGTTTTTTAACTCTCTTATTTTTTCTCTCCAGTTCGGATCGACGGCACTACTTGCAACAATTAACCGAATATCATCACCAAACTTAGCCCTTAACTCGTCTTTCCATTGAACAAGAAGTGATATCAACGGAACACCCACTACGCATCGAAGATATCCGTTAGTGTCTTTAAAATCTTGTAGGGCATTTACCGTGGTAAATGTCTTGCCTGTTCCGGTAGCCATTTCAAAGACCGTAATATATCTGCTATCTTTCCAATGTTTTATTGCTTCTTTTTGGTATTCTCTCAATTCTCGCGGTGGTTTATGGCCGGCTGGTGGATTATCGCCGCCCGGTTGTCCAGCCTCTTCGCGCTCCTTGATTTTTTTGGCTATCTCTTCAATACTGAGGTCGGATGAGTTGGTTTTGCGTATTAACTCTTCTGATTCGGCCTCGTCTAAGGTCATTACTTTTAAGCTTGCGCTTTTGTTATCCCAGTATTTTTCAAACTTAGCTTTGTCAGATTCGTAGTATTCTATTTGAGGAGATTCCCAGTTTTTGAATACTTTAAACTCTTCGACATTATTAATCCAGCCGCTGGCAGTTTCATTATTGGAACCGCTAAAAGAAATTGCATTTTCGAACTCATCAACCACAATTCCAATTTTTTCGTGCATTATGCCATTACCCTGGGTTGTAGCAGCTACTTTTAGTTCTAGCAATCCTGATTTATATAATGCCATGAATAATTGTATATAATCATAGTCCAAATCACTTTGTAAGGAGTCTGGATTAAATGATTTGAGTGAATCGGTTACCTCTGACAATCGCGTAGTTTCGTTAATAGCCTCATAGGTTTCATTATCGACAACGATACTTGTTATCAGGCGAATTTTACAATTATTCTTAATACATTCCCTAAAGCCTCTCGAAGCGATGGCAAATACCTTTGGTGAGAAAAACCCAGTAATCCTGTCGTATGACTTTGCTTCGGCAAGTACTGGGTTGTAGAAATCATTAAGTAAATCGGAGTTGTCGTCAGAAGAATACGTAGACACTATTGATAAATCCCTGAGACTCATCTTGATCTCCTGAGAAGAAACTCGACTAAATTATTTTCGGTGTGAGTAATCATTCTTTACCGCAATATTACTTTTTATATTATAGCATAAAAATGCCCGTATGAAAAGAGGCAGTGCTGGTAGTTTACTTCTTGAAGATGAATAAAAATTCGTGAGCCAGTAAAAAGAAATTATACTTAATGCTACTAGTTTTCCAATAGCCGGTAGCGCGGCAATTATGTTGTTCTTTAAGTATGATTTCTTTTAGCTTAAATCCAGCATTCTCGAATACCTGCATAGTCTTAAAGCTAAGGGGAATAACATGGCCTTTCTTTCGCATATCGCCCATTAGGATTGCGCAAAATTTATCGTTTTTAAGTACGCGATAGCTTTCGGATGCAACTGACTTCATTTGTTCTAGGAATTCGTCGACTTTGAAATTCGACAAGTCTCGAGGGATATCTTGGCCCTCACTGTAATGGATTATATCGGCATAAGGCGGATGCGTGCATATCAGGTCTATACTTTCGTCCGGAATCGGCTTTAGATTACGCGCATCGCATTTTGACAATTTGACTATGCCATTTGCACCCTCATATTTAAACTTAACCTTTTCGCGACATCTTTTAAGTGCGATCGGATTAACGTCCATTCCAATTATGTTGCGGTTTAGTAGCTTTGCTTCTACTAGTGTGGTACCACCACCGGCAAACTGGTCTAATACCCAATCACCCTCTTTTGAATAGCGAAGTAGAATGTTTCTCGGAATATATGGTGACCAGTTTCCGCGCCATTTCGCATCGTGGGTAGCCCAATTGCCACGATTAGGGAAACTCCAGACACTAGTCATTTCTAGCTCAAAATCGTCTGGCCCCCATTTCTTTATTTCTTTCTTTTTATCGGGCATATGTATTACTCCGATGCAAATTTAAATCTTGCTGAACGTTTTAGTTTAATAGATGTATAATCGTCTGGATTTTGGAATTCAAATTCCCAAATATTATATAGGCCAGTATATTTGTCATGCTCAAAGAATAAGGTCTTAACTGGCTTTTGGGTGAAGTGCTGCCACTGCTTATACGGATAATAAAGTTGTCGAATAATTGTGTTATTTGCATTGGAGTTCTTTGCCTCAATTAGTACAACTTCTTTTTCGCCCTCATATCCAGCATCAACTTCAGTTTGCACGCTTTCCGCATGTATTTTTTGCTTTCCAACTTGAAAGTCAATGCTTGGAGTATATTTTCTTCCTCGAATTGTTAGCACTAGTGATGGATCGTTCATGAATGTTCTAATTATGCTTGAAGCGTAAGCTTTATCTAAATACTGCATTTCCGAATCACCAACAGTGGATGTTTCGAGGGAAAAAGAAAGTTTGGTTTTATACTCGATTGGTTCAGTTTCGATGGAAGGAATGTCTACATAACCCTCGCCTCTGAGAATTTCATAGTATCCGTTTTTAGTTGGCAAGATAAAAAGGCCATTGTTCCTAAAGATTTCTGGTCTATCTTCTCGTCTATCTTGTTTACATAGACATCTAGGTTCTGTTAGACTATTGCTTGTAATTCCAAATGTACTTGTTACTCTTTTTATATCTACTGCTGATAATTCAAAGGAGCCATTATCGAAATTATGCTCATCGATTTTTAGCTTCTTAAATATTTCCGCCCACGCTTCTGATTGATTAGCAACCATTTCTTATCCTTTCTTTAAAAATTTGATATTAGTAATTCATTTATTTTTCCGCGTTTGTCACTATTTCGATTTATCATGCGCGCTGCGGATACACGTTTGATATTCTGCCCTGCGTAGGCATCATCGAAAAAGTTATCATTTTTATTTGTATTTTTAGGATCAGAATTGCTTACCACCATCTTCACCCCCTTATTATCTAGTAGTCGCACAAATTTTGCAAGCTCAAGCTGTTTTGCATCATCAAATAATTGCTCTGTGTAGGAGGTGAAATTTGCAGTTGGAGTGAGGGGACGATACGGTGGATCAAAATATACGAAAGTTTTTTCATCGATAAAGTCGGCGGATTTTTTGTAGTCGCCACATACTATCTTTACATTCTGCAATTTCTTGGATACTGCCTTTAAGTTATGTTCGTTGCAGATAAGCGGATTTTTGTATGCGCCCATTGGTACGTTATATTCGCCTTTGCGATTTACGCGGTATAGCCCGTTAAAGCAAGTCTTGTTAAGGAATATCATCAGGGCGGCTAGCTCGACTTCATTTTCTTTCTTGCTCTTAAGCTCGTTGAATCGCGCACGTTTGGCGAGATAGGCTTCTTTGCGCCCATCATTATCTAATGCTAGGTAATCGCTCTCAAATCGCCTTAA
The DNA here is from genome assembly GCA_017537745.1 of Candidatus Saccharimonadota bacterium. Classification (GTDB taxonomy): domain Bacteria; phylum Patescibacteriota; class Saccharimonadia; order Saccharimonadales; family Saccharimonadaceae; genus Nanosyncoccus. The sequence goes on along the minus strand of JAFYKF010000011.1, from coordinate 106,232 downwards.
AACGTCTAGTAGTGCGTCGATATCGTCTCGGATTATCGTATATGTATTTATTAGTTCTGCGTTGATATCACTAATATAAACTTCTTGAAGTTCGTACTTATTTAAGATGTCGAATAGAACTGCGCCGCCACCAACAAACGGTTCTGCGTATTTTGTTATAGTAGTATCTTTGGTAAAAGGGTAATATTGCTCAATCTCTTTAAGCAACTGCCCTTTACCGCCGGCCCACTTTAGAAATGGCTTTGCTTCGTTATTAATTAAGGATGCGGCTTTTGTTCGTGCATCCATTGGCTTTACGGCATCGCATGGAATTACCCATGAATTTCCGACGAACATAGCACCAATAATGCGTCCCTCAGAGCATAAAGTAGCTACTCTTCGTTGAGAGATATCCCATTTTGTAGCAGTTTCTTTTGCTGAAATATAATTCATTTTACCTCACTTGTTCCACTTACTATTATATTCCAAATCTAGAATAATACTAGATCTGAAAATGCTTATCTTAAAACATTTTTCACCGTCTCGTGTCAATAAAAAATCCCACCCCTATTTTCTGCACAATAACTTTCAAAACCCGATTGTGTCCAAGTGGATGCTATCTATTGACTAAATGATAGAATGTTTTGTTAGAATCGTTGCCATAATGGTTAATATCTTCTGGCTCAGCCCAAAGCGAAAGCTTGTGGACGCGCCACTTGCCAATGAAGAACATCTGAACTATCGCGTCATTCACGTCGCGGTTATTTAGCGCGCGTGGAATGTATGCGAGGGAAAAGTAGTACCATTTGTCGTCTTCGGCATCTAACCTCGCAAAAATGCGCTTACCGCGCCCAAAAAGGCGTACATCAAAGCGCTGTGCTAGCGTTTCTAGGGAATAAGTCTTTAGTTCGTGGATCGCGTCACGGGCGGGCGATTCCATTAGCTCCATGCGCTCGAACTTGTCGTAATCGCGTGAATTGAATTTGCCGTTATGTTCGAGTATGAAACTTTCAAGTTGCCGGGCGGTAACCGGTATTGGCTCGCCGGGTTTAGCTTTCTTGAATGGGTGGCGTTTTGCCATAACAATCTCTTCCTTTAGGTTCGAAGCGTTATGTGTAATTAGTGATTCGTATCTGCTTGATGATTTTTTGTTATAAAACTAACTAGTTATTAATTCTAGTAAAAGAACCACCAACTGAGCCGGTGGTTCTAGGTCATGCTAAAAATGAATTAATTACATTTTTAAATTTTGACATTGTGGTCACCTTCAGACGTTACTGAAGGCTTCCAGTCTGGATAATTATCGCTCTTAGAGAGATTATTCATCCAGTGTAGCGGCCTTAAATTGGAAATATCATTGGTCCCGCCATCCGATTTTGGCTTGATGTGGTCAACTTCCCATCCGAAATTAGTTTCCGAACTTCTGTCGCCACGCATCGAACGCTTAATCCATGCACCTGCGCTGTCCTTGCGATAGCCATTTGCGTCATAACCATCACTAATTTTTTGCGCTTTTAGCCAGATTAAGTCTAACTCAGCCGGTGTAAAATCGCTGTCATGCATACTGGAGTTTCCTTTCTTTCGCCTGGCGGAGCACGTTATGGTTGACAAGAACAGTAAAATAAGTTAAAATATAATTGACAATAGTTAAGCGTATTTGTCAAAATCATCGCTTTTGGCTCCGCCAGGAGCGATTTTTTTACTTTAACTTTTCAAAGTTCCGTGCGATTCTTTGAACCGCTAACCCCATAATAGCACGGTTCCGATTTTCAATCAAGTATTTAAAACGAATTTTTAACGCCTTTTTGCAAAAATTCCTACAAAAGCCTTGATTTCACAATGGTACTATGCTACTATATGCTATATGGATACCAATGAGAAGGCTCAATTATTACGATTTAAAATAGAAAATTTTCGTTCCTTTGGTCATGAGCAAGAAATATTATTCAGTGATGATGGGAAGAAGACTAGAAAAATAACTGCCATAGTGGGCCTAAACGCTACGGGGAAATCTAATATTTTTAGGGCACTTCTTACGCTACAAAATATGATAAAATCTTCTGCTAATGCAGATTTTGTTTTGCCTTACGACTATTTTCGTTTTACTAAAGGATACGACGAAAAACCTACTGGGTTTGAATTGCAATTTCGGGTAGGAGATTCGTTTTTCTCATATACTATCAGGTATAATTCAGAACTGGTTTTATTCGAATCATTGAAAGAAAAGAGAATAGACTCCTATCGCCAAAGAACTATTTTTGAGAGAGATCACAATGTCGTTAATCCAGGCGCTATTAATTTTGGTTTTAATCGTGCTCTTATGTCTAGGACTCGCCCAAATACTTTATTAATTACGAAGGCAATCGAAAATAACAATAGTTATGCTATAGCCGTCTACACCGCAATTAATAGTTTCCATGTCCTTTCTTGCGCTAATGGGCAACTTGAAGGTGAAGCAATAATGACGCTTAAAAAGCATCCGGAACTAGTAAATGAAACTATCGAAATATTGAAAAAAGCGGATTTCACTATACAGAGTATACGCTTTGACGATGTTATGATGCCCAACGAACTGCTTGATAAACTTAATATTCCTGAAGAGACAAAAGCCATAATGCGTTCTAACCCTGGAACGATGGTAAGTACTGGCCATCTTTTAAAGGATGACTTTTATAATCCAATAAAAACAAATGGCATGGAAACGTATGTAGGAATTAATATTGGGGAAGAATCGATTGGAACTAGAGCTCTGCTTGGGGTTATTGTTCCTATTATTCAATCTATAAAAGACAATAAAATCCTTTTCATTGATGAATTTGGAGCTTATTTGCACTATGGATTAGTCCAAAGAATAATTGATTCATATAAAAGTAATACGTTTGCTCCTGGGCTTATTGTATGCACTCATGCTGGGATGATGCTTAATCGTATAGATAGAGATTCGATATTTATTCTTGAAAAGAATCTTAAGAATGAAGAATCTATTATCCACAAGTTGTCGGAAAGCGGAGCTAGATTAGATGAAAATTTTAGTAACGGATATTACAGTAATAGTAGGTATAGGTTTTTAGAACATAAAAACGGTAAACTTTTTTAAAGGAACTTTTTAATTAATAGCAAAGCCATAATCTGTTGACATTACATTTCATTTATTTTATCCATTGTCATTGTTTTAAGCCTCTCCGGCTCCAGCTAAGCTAGAAATCCTTAAAAGTTCGAATCTCTTTGCCTGTATATGTATACCTCAGAACTCGCACGGTATCAGAATAGGGTAGTCCTTTTTAGGTATAACCTTAATCTTAGTAGTGTATTCGGGGTGGTCAATACACCAGTCCACAACCATGCAAAGCCGAATAAGTATTTCTGGTCGCCCCTCACCAAATGAAGAAGGATTTAAACCCTATTGAAAAAATAGGGTTTATTATTTCTTGAAGTTTTTTGTTAATCAAGTTTGAGAATATTAAGTAATTCCTTTACATTGACATTTCTTCTTCTTGTTCGTCTTCGATTTCTTGTTCTTGTTGCTTTTTGGATTCTTCAGCTTCAATTTGCTCTTTGGTTTTGCCAGCTGGCATTTGTTCCATATTCATACCGTCATCGGTGTCGGGCTCTGGAGTAGCTGATGGCTTTCGCTCTGCTATTGGAACGTTAAAATATCTGGTTGCCAATCGTTTAGCAGCACTACGTTCATTAGCTAACTTTTTGCGCTTTGCATCTTTTTGTGCATATTCAGGAGTACCTTTTGCTAGAGCTCTGGACTCAGCTAATAGTTGATTGATTTGAGCCGTGTGGTTGTTGATAAAATCATCTATAGTTGGCGCAAAGTCTTCTTTTTTGATAGCATGTGGAACTGTATGCTCCAGTTTAGCTTGGTAATCATTCATGAGCAAATCAAAAGTTTCAGCATCTTGTTTTGCATACTTCAAATTAGCTTCAGCTTCTTCAGTAGCTAGGGTTGGTATTTTTTCTCCGTTGGGGGCTTTGTGAATAAAACCATCTTCGCCAAAATATCCATCAGCCATTGTCTGTTCGACTTGTTGTTCGGCTTGTGCAACTGCTGATTTTAATATTGCACCCATTTCTTCTTGGCTAAAGTAATTTGGATCGCGAATTGCCGCATGTCGGGCTTCTTTGGCCATTTTTTGCCATGGCCCTTCATTGTCAACTGCAGGATTAACTTCTGTATTATTGATTGGTGGAGTTTCTTCACTACCCATGTTTTGCCTCGTCTTTTTTAATGGTTGCTATCACAGTTTTATTTTATCATTTTATTGATGATTGTGTGATAAAGTTGCCGCTACGATTTGGGCGAGTTTTTCTTTGTCGTCGACATCCTCGACGTAGTACATTGGTTTGCCTTTTGGATAGGGGATTGCTGTGGACATGCCGAATTTTTCATTTTCGGGGAATATTTTAACAAGGAGACGATCATCGTAGGTGCCGCCAAATAATATGCCGTTTGAATACAACAAGAATTCACCCATCATTGGGCGACAAGTGACGTCTGGGACTTCTGATAATTGTTCCAGAATGAAATCGCGAAACTCTTTGGTGCTTGCCATTTTTATACTCCTGTTTGATATGGATTATGATTGTTTTTGCTAGCTGAGCCACGCGCGTTGCTTTGGTCGGTATCGATGATGATGGTTGGTTGTGGGGTTCGTTCGCGGCGGCGTTTGCGTTTGATTATTAACGTGGTTATAGCTACTAGAACTAATAACCCACCAATGATGCAGCTAGCTAACACTGGTATGTTGATGTCAGGGGTTGGTTCGGTGTTGGAAACGTCTTGGATATTGCCAATGATTGCATCAAGAGCATCTTTTAAGAAGGATTCTGGGGCCGTGTCTTGATTAATTGAGACTTCGTTGCCGGCGACATAAAGTTTGTGGCCGTTGGCATAGATATTGAAATTGTCTGTCGCGGCGTTGGTAAGGGAAGATAAATATGAATCACCAGTTAAGACTATAATCGAGTTTGCGTCGAGCGTGAGATTGGTGGTGCCACTATTCTTGACAGTGCCTTTGAAATAGCTTTCAACTAGCTTTAAGTTTAACGAAGATGATTCGTCGATAACTAGATCGCCGATGATCTCTTGGGTGACGGCATTAAGTGTGACCTTGCCGCCGTTAGAGCCGGCTGTGCCCCATTTGCCACTTGCGGCTCGGAGAAATACACCGGTAGAATCATTGTTGATGAATTTATTGCTGGTTAGAGAGATAACAGCGGTGGTGTTGGTGATGAAAAAATGATCACCCTGGATTGTAACGAAAGCGCTATTTTTGGCGGTGAAAGTGCCAGTGCCGGTTTCGGCGTCGCCACTCATGGATTGATAGATGAAAATGTTTTTGTAGGTTTCGGAGTTGCCATTGAGTTGATTATTGGTGTCGGTAATTGTGGAAGATCTGATAGTGACGCTATTGGAACCCTCTATCACGATGCCTTCGGAAGCGGTTGAGATGAGAGTGGCGTTATCGACGGTGATTTTGGCTGTAGAATAGATGGCTGGACTACCAACGCCTCTAGAGGTGTAATTGCCGCCTTCGATTGTCATGGTGCCACCGCCGCGATCGCTACGGATTGGAGCGGAGGAATTGCCGAAAGTTTCGACTGTAAGGTTGGTGGCAGTAAGTGTGCCGCCACCGGCAACCATGATACCGCCAGAATTATTTGAATTAGTTGTGATTTTGGTGTCAGTAAGGTTGACGGTACCAGAGCCATAGGCAAAAACTGCGTTGGCATGTGCACCATCGGTAGTTATTTCGCCACCGGTAATGTTTAATGTGGCATTATTATAGGCTAAAATTGCAGCGTTGGTGCCATAAAAATCTGCGCTGTCGCCACTGGCGTCGCCGGTTTTATTGATGGTGGAGTTGTTGAGATTGACAGTGGCTTCTGAAACTAACAAGGTGTTTTGTGCCGTGCTGGTACTGGAATAGCTTTGGTCTGATAAGCTGGTATCTTCGGTGAGTTCAATAGCACCGTTGTATGAAATGCTACTGCCGTCTTGGCCACCTGGAGCGCCGCCGGGTTCTCCATCTGGGGGCATTCCATCTGGTGGCATTTCGCTGGGTGCTTCGTTTGGCTCTGGTCCGATTACGTACATATGCTCTCCTTGTTAGCTTATATTATCTTTGATACCTTAAACGCAGTTAAAAAGCTGATCTATCTTGTCTATATTATATCACGATTGTGTAACAGAGGTATTTGATTGATTTTTTGACTGTTTCTTATAAAGCTATTGACTTTTTTGGCCATGTGTGCTATAATGTAATTATTGTCATAGTTACAGTGAACAATAGGGGAGCCATTGTACAATTGGCGCTATGATATCACAGAACGTTTGGTTTAGTTATTGAAAAGTAAATAGACCCTGCAATGCAGGGTCTATTTACGTTGGTGGGGATTTTTATTAGAAGGGGACTTCGCTTAAATCATATTCAAAGTTTGGGATTAATTCTTCAACTTTTTCAGTTTTATGCTGTTTTTTGTTGTGATTGTCAAATTCGTCGATTTCACGTTCGGTCACTTCTATACGGGGTAATTCGTAGCTATTAAAGTGATTATATTTGATCCAGCTTGGGACCGAGTTGTTAATCCTGTCGCGCATGCCATCGTTGTAGCCACTGATTTTGCCACCTTTGTGTTGATTACAATCTGAACAGGCAAGAACTAGGTTTTTGAAATCATTTGTTCCATCATAAATTAGAGGTCTGACGTGGTCTACCTCTGTAAATAAGCTTCTTAGATAGATATGCTTTTTGCACCAAGCGCATTTAGCGTCTTGGCATTTGTATTGCTCTTTTTTCCAGGCCCAGAAGATTTTTTCTTTCTTAAGCTTTTCGAATTCGATACGTTTTCTTTTCCATCCTCTATATCCATCATATCTTTTGACTGGCTTGTCGTTGACTTTAATAATGCCGTCTTGAGCTGTAATTCTTGGGAGCTCACAGATGGTAAAATAGTCGTTAATGTAAAAGTTTTTAGGGCAACAGTTTTCAAGCTCAAGATCTGGGTCTTGATTGCTGTAGTATTGACAAGCGCAAGCATAGTTCCTGGGGTATTCACTCATCAAAAAGTTCCACCAGTTTTCGGCGTCGAACTCTGTAAGGGTAGATTCTTTACCATGAGTAGTAATCATCATCGTACTCCTTTTTAGCTGGGTACTCGTGCCACTTGTTCTTGGCAATCATAGCCCTTACATTCATGCGTTTTCTTTCTGAATAACTTAAACCTTTGGAATCCATAATAAAACTCCTATGCTTTAATTATAGCATAATAAAGCGTTTATGTCAATAATAAAGCAATAGTATTATGGTTGGTGCAATTTTGCTTCTACTCTGTGGGCGACACCAAGGTTGCCATCGATGAGCTTTGAAGAAGGGAAAAGGGTTTGGATTTCGTCTTTGATAAGCGAATAATGGGTACAACCAAGGACAATGATATCTGGTGACTTGGGGGCGTTGGTGAGAAGTTCGGCGAGTTTGTCTCTGATAGGAGTATGGTCATCTTGGTAGCATTTTTCGATGGTGTCGGCGAGGCCGGGGCAGGCTAGAAGTGTGATTTTTTGACCGGGTTTTTGGTTTTCTTCAAGAAGGGATTTGGTGCGTTCAGAGGCGATGGTGCCTGGTGTGGCAAGAACGAGGATGCTTTTGGCGTCGGTGTTGGTGGCAAGTTTGATGGCTGGTTCGGTGCCGATAAAAGTTAGTTCAGGGTATTTTTGGCGTAGGTAGTCAATGCAACGAGTGGTAGCGGTGTTGCACGCAATGACGATAATTTTAGCACCCCAGTTTTTGAGCTCGTCGACGTTTTTGGTGACGATTCGTTCTAGTTCTTGGTCGGATTTTTCGCCGTAGGGGCAGTTTTTGGAGTCGGCGATGTAGCGATACTCTTCGTTTGGCAAGAGTTTTTTGATTTCAGCAAGAACCGTGGTGCCACCGATGCCAGAGTCAAATACGCCGATTTTCATGAGTCTATTATAGCATTAGTGAAGGACAATTATATTTGAAAATGCTTTTGCTATGTTATAATGGTTTAAAAGGAGAGTGGAATGAAGAAATCATTAAAAATGTTTGTGGTGTGTGTATTTGCACTAGGTGCTTTTGTATCATTTGCTGCTGCGACGGATGTATATGCTGCTGAAGTGACAGAACTTAATATTACGAGTCCAGAGGTGGAAGTGTATGCTGGGCCGCTGCTTTCGTATAGTGCTGCTACGACTACGGAACATATTAGTATTGAAGATTATGGTTCAAACACAATTTGGGTGTATTGGCCAGAAAATGGCAGTGCTTGGCAAGCGTTTGGCGGTAATAGCCCAGAAGCAGTAGACGATGGTGTTACGCGTTATGGTATGCGGCTGAAGTTGGACGCCGAGGAGGGTTATGAGATCACAAGCAACCCAACAGTGTTTTTTAATAGCGCAAATATCACTGCGTCTCAATATACCGTGTTCAATAAATACGATTGGGGTGGATACTTGTTTATCGATTTGGGTGTAGTTTCACATAGTGACCAAACGGAGTCAATGTATACTTTGACTTTCGATTTTAATGGTGGAGCGACTTTTAATGGAAAAGGTACGGTTAGTTGGGAAATGGCTGCAGTCGGGATGGAAATTAGTGAGCCAAATATGATTTCTTGTTTTGAATATGACAGTGAAAATGATGAATGTCATGCGGTTGAAGTCTTGAAAGGGAAGGCATTGGATTATGTGACTGTAAATGGTGAGACCTATCGGGTCGAAGATAGTGGTGAATACTACTTTAACCAAAATACTACAATTAAATACTACTGGACTGATGTCAATTTGGAAGAATATGAAGCTCATGACGAAGAAGGTAACTCAGTTACATTCGAGGAGGAAGAGGGGCATGAATATACTTTTGAGGTGATTAAATATTCTTTCAATATGACCGACGAGGAACTTGAGGAGAAAGAAATAGATCTGGAGGAATACGAGGCTGGTAAGGCCGCGGTGATGGCTTTGACTAACGAGTACGGTGAAGTAGTGGCATTTTATGAATTCGATGTCTATGACGAGAATGGTCGTTATATTCATCAAGGCCCATTTGAGGTTAGCATCTTGTTTACCGAAGATATGGAAGGGTATGAATTATATCAATTGGTATACATAAACATGGATGATGAGGAAAATATGTATACGGAAGAACCAATTGATTTAACACTTGTAGATGGTTACTTGGTCGGTGTAGTGCCGCATTTTAGTGGTTATGCATTGGTTGGTGGTGATGCGCCAAAAGCTCCGGACACTGGCGTAGCTCCGATTGCTCGTACTGCTTCGGTTCTACCGGTAGGGTTTTGTTTCTGCTATTTGTTTGCTTTTGCTATTTGCTTTGTTGTTGTGATTAAATCTGACAATAAGCAATAATTTAAGCTTCGTTATCTTGGCTTTTGTTCTTTTTGCGAAGGATTAGGAATACTACCGCAGCAACGATGAGAGTTGTTGGTAGCAGAATTACTGCTACAGCGGTGGTATTTTCTTGGCTGAAGAACCCGGTGTCTGGGACTGGGATTGCGGCGCGTTCAAATGTAGTGGTGACGACCGCTCCGTGGTTGAGGGTGACTGCGATGGTGTGTTCGCCAATAGAAAGCGATTCCATGTATGCTTCGGTAAATTGAATGATGGTGCTTCCGCTCCAGGAAGTGTAGTTGGACGATTTGACGAGCTTGCCGTCGATATGGACTTTGCCGCCATCTTCGAACAAGCGGTAATCTGCGTTGACTTTGAAGGTTCTTTCGTCGGTCATGACAATGGTGTATTCTTCCATCGCGAAGCTTATGGTGACTGTGGTATCGGCATCGCCGGCGGTGAATGATAGAACGTTGTCTACGACCGAACTGGTCATATCGGTACTACCGACAATTACACTAGATAGCTCATAGCCTAGAGTGGGGGTTAAGGTAAGTGTAATAGTGCTTCCCTCAAGTACATCGGTTAAGTTGTCTGTGGTACTATATTCTCCTTCGCCGTCGACGGTAACTGTTATATCGATGCGGCTGAGTCCACGGACTGGAACTTGGAGATTCAATGTGGTGTAGTTTGTTGTATCGTTGTTGTAAGTGTAAGTTGCGGCATAGCTGTGATTGCCGGCAATAACGGTGGTGGTATCTTCATCCCATTCGAAGCCAGGAGTGCGTCGGCCAGCAATTTCTGATAGTGGTAAGCCAGCTTCGGCTGATAAGTCGGCAGTCATTTCTTCGGGTTGTGGCGAAGTGGCCTTAGTAATGGTGAAGTTGACTGACAATTGGCCGGTACAATTGTTATCATTGTAACTATAAGTCACAACGTACGAACCAGCATTGGTGGGCCGATCGATTTCGGTGACGCCGTCGGCAGCATACCAAGTAACCGTGAGGTCATTTCCACTAATATTATATGGTTGACCGGTGACACTGTTGGTGCCACTGACAACTGGTGAGCCCTGCAACACTACCGGAGAGCCAGTATAGGTGATGGATTGATCATTTGGGACGCCACTAATGGTGAGGACGTCTTGGTCGACGATTGCATAGGTCTTGGTGACTGAGCCGGAGAGGTTTGCTGGACTATTCTTGCCTGAAACTGTAACCGCAAGGGAACTGTTAATGTCAACTGTGTTGCTTGGGTAAGAAACTGTGTAATAGTCTGAGCTGATAGTACGACCGTTGATTTTTACGGTTACTGCTGGTTCAAGTGGATAGCCAGTATAATGGATGGCAGTGTATTCAAGTGACACGTCACTGGCCACTAATTCGTGTGAGCTAATAACAAATGTTGCTTCGGTTGTGGTAAAGGTATAATTGCTACCACTGCTACGAGGGTTAATTGTTACTGGATAGCTTCCGGCATTGATTGCAGAAGTGTTATAATCGAGCGTATAATCGGTGCCTGAAGTTAAGGCGATAGTGCTACCGTCGAATGATGCGGTTACACTGACGTTTGGAGTGCGTACTGTCCCGGTATAGGTTTGTGATGGAATGATTGCCGTGACGTCGGTGACGGTTGCTGGGGATACGGTGTAGGATAATGCGGTTAGTGTGCCGGCGTAATTGCCGGTGCCGATGATGACTGCAGACTTAGTGCCGACATTGGTGGTGTCGCTAGAATAGGAGATGCTATAGTCGGTGCCCTCTACGAGGTTGTAATCTGTTCCGTTAATATTTACAACAACGGTTGCACTTGGTTGATTGGTCGAGCCAGAATAAGTATATTCGGTGTTGTTTAGTGAAGCTGTTGTATTGTTACTGCCGAGAGTTAGGCGCGTAATGGACGCTGAGGTGGTAAATGTTGCTTGGTCTAATACGTAGTGGGTAGTATCGTTTAGGGTAACTGTGACGGTTACTGGAATATTCCCCCCGGCATTGACGCTAGTAAAGGCTGCGGTGGCGGTAAAGTCGGTGCCGTAAACCATATTTATATTACTAAGTGATACGGAAGATATTTGCGCGTTGGTGGTTGCATCGTAGGTTTTATTTGCTACGCTGGCATTAACAATGGAAAGAACTTTCTTATTCACTGTTAGAGTGTAGCTGGTGGTGGTGGCGGCATAGTTGCTGGTTTCGGATGCTTGGGCAAAGATAGTCGTTTCGCCGATGCCGTTTAGCGTGATGGTGCCGTTGTTTGATACAGAGGCGACGCTTGAATCGCTTGTCCAGTAGGAAATTGTGCCATCGCCAACCGAGTGTGTTAATGGATTGGAAACGGTGCTACCCCATTCAACAGTGACTGAGCTTTCGGCGAAACTTAGTGTTTGATTGGGCTTGGCTTGAATTGGTACGGTGAAATTGACGGTACCAGTATAATTGCCATTTCGGCCTTCGACGCTACCAGTGGCATTTTCGCCGGCGGTACCGCTTGCTTTGGTGATAGTCAATAAATAATCACAACTAGTATCGTTGGTGTCTGCACATGCGGTGAGAGTTGTATTGTTTGCCGTGACGGTGATGTCGCTTGCGGAAAGACTATTGCCGGCAAGAATGTATTCTGGAGCACTGATATTGTCACTACTTAGTTCATACGGTAAGATGGTAAATTGAGCAGAGAAGGCAGTAAATGTAAAATCACTCATTGCAACTGGCGAAATGTCAATGATGGCTGTGCCGGCATTAGTATTGTTTGAGATAGTATAAGTGTAATCGGCTTCTTCTTTTAATATTATATCTTCATTATCCACTACAGCTGTAACTTCTATTTCTGGATTGATGGCGGAGCCATTATAGGTTTGGTTGGAAATTGGCGTTATGGATGGGGTGACTGCAATTTGTGCGGTTGCCGTAATTGTGACGTCTATGTCGCTGGCGATTTGAGTGATGCGGTATGAATTGTCATTAGCGGATATGGTTTTGAGATTATTATATACGCCACCGATTGAGAAGATATTAGATAAATCGTCGAGGTCTTGGATGTCAAGTTTATATCCATTTGCAACGTTAATGATAAAGTTAAGTTGGTCATTACCATCTACGGATGAGACGCCGGAGGAGGTTTTAGCCGCAATGGAATCTCCGTCGGTGAGGGTGGTTTCGGTGCCGTTACAAGTTGTTCCGACATATTGTACGGAGCAAACTTTTACAGAGGTAACTCCAGTACTTAGGTGAAGAGTCGCGCTATAATCGTTGGCTTGTCTAGATGAGATATTGACGGTTGTGTCATTGGTGATTTTGGTGATGCGATAGCCGTTTGGCACATTAATGTCGGCGGGGCCTTTGATGGCGTTATACGTATTGTCGGTTGCGGTAATGTTGCTGACGATATATCCAGTGTCTGGAATGATGCGCAGATTTAACTGGCCCGAGCCTGTTATATCATATATACCGGAAGAATTACGTATACCTAGAGTATCACCGTTATTAATAGTGTAACTGTTGCCGCTACAATTGCCATTGGCATCGTATTGCACGGAGCAGGCAGTGACGGTAAGATGCCCGTCGATGGCGAAAGTGCCGGTATAGTGTTCTCCTTCAATTTCGACAACGGCGTCGATAGTTTCATCTTCAATATAGGAGCTAGGGCCAAAAGAAACTGCATCAAGGACGATTGGTAAATTGTATACTCCGACTGGAGCGTCTGCTGATACAATATAGGTTGCAGTCCAGATGGTGTCGCCAGCATTAAATGTTACACCGTTAGTGGTGTTTTTCCAATAGAAAATGCCACCTTTGTCGTCAACGGTGTTTTCTAGAACATCGGCTGGTGCGAAGTTGCTGGAATATGTCATGGAGTCCAGAGTAAAGTAGGATGAGTCATCTTCGTGCGCAAAGAAGTTGCCTTCAAAAGTATAGAATGTAACATTTGAAATGGCTTTGATTGAAACTGTGGCAACTTGAGCCGAACTACTTTCAGTTAGCGTGCTAGCAGTGTAGCCGAAATAATTTTGTGTTGCGTAAGCTTGTAATAAAAATTTGGCGATTAATGTTGAAACCAACAATAAAACCGCGACGCCGCCAATGGTGGCATTTCTAACCCTCCGTCTTAGGGTCCTTGATCCTATGTATGACATTGTATGTATGACTCCTTATGCTTTATTTTAGCACACTTTTTTAAATTTTGTTACATTTTTATGGATTTTTCCAATCTAATTTTTTGTAATTAATATTATTTGTCGATAATAGCGAGAAATCAATGGCAGATGAATCGATGGAATTGACGGTGCCGTTGTAATTGACGTCAGCGAGGAGTGATTCAAGTGGAGAGAGGCTGTGATAATTGGGATTGCTTTCGGACAAAAGTGAGTAGTCGATGGCGGCAGAATCAAGGGAATTAATTTCACCATTCATGGTGACGTCACCGGCTAAGTAGATATAGATTTCGCTTTCGTTGTTGGTGCTAATGTTGAATGTATATATATTATTGTTGTTGGTGGCTTGGGCTGGAATTCTTGTGTAGGTTGCACCGAAGTCGGTTGAAGTAATAACCATGCAAGCTTCGTTTGACTCGACCGTTAGTGTGTTGTTGTCGGTAGTGGCGTCAAAATCACTGGTGCTGGTGGTGTCGCCAAACGTAACGGTGGCTTTGTTTCTAGTATTATTAATAATACTGAAATTCGTGCCAGTTGGTTCATAGAGAATGGTTTTTCGTTCGATGTTTAGACAATTAGAAGTGTAGGTCATGAGGCCATTTGCAAGCTGTGTAGCTGGCGTTGTAACGACTCCGTTATTCCAGGTTTGTTGCCAAGTGGAGGCTTTGCAGACGTCGAGTTGTTGGACGGATGTGAAGGAGCGAGTAGTGGATAAATCTGGGCTTGAGAAAAAGGTGTAAGTGGTCTTTTTGGGGATGGTTTCATTGAAGATGGTTGTATTATTGCTTCGTATAGCAATGTTGCTATTGGCGGAATAGTGAGTGGTAGTAGTAAAGAATTGTTGTGAACTGCCAATATTGGTAATTGGTGGGTCTATGCCTCTGTCCCCTGCGGTAAAGACTGTAGCGCCATCAATAGTAATATCTCCGCAACGGTCTAGTGCTTCGTTGGGACTCATGCCGTTCATGGCTTGCGAGAAGACGACTTGAGTGCCACCATATAAATGAATATCTCCATTAGAATCTATGCCGTCGTCATTGGTATTTATGTATATTTCGCCACCGTAAATATAAATTTGGAAATTTGGATCATAACAATTGCCTTCGGGATCGCCACCGCCGGCAGCATTAATGCCGTCGTTGTTGGTGGTGATTTTTAATTTACCGGAATAGATAAAGACTTTTTCGCCTTCGAGACCTTCAAAACCGTTATTAACTGTGATTTCTGGGTCGCGTTCGTAGCCGTTGACGGTACCGATGACTAGATTTCTTTCTGCATGCACGGCATCTTCTTTGCTATTAATTAAAAATGTTCCGCGCGTAATAGTGATGTCGGTATCTGAATGAATTGCGTCGTCGGATACATCGAGCGTGAAGGTGCCGCCTGTGATAGTGATTGATGGTTCGTCTACGGCGTTGTCGCTGGAGCCTTTGATGCCTTTACAGCTTGAGTCTGTCGGACAATTTGTCCTATAGCCTTGATATGCTTTGATGTCGAATGTACCATTTGTAATTAATAATGTTTTGGCGGCTTGAATTCCGTCGTCGTTTGCGTCGATGTCAAATGTGCCACCGTTTATATAGATTGCGCCAGCACTGTCTAAATCGTCTAAGTCTGGTACCGCTTTGATGCCGTCGTTTCCGGCATCGATGTCGAATGTGCCTTTGTTGAAGGTCATGGTGCCGTCTACGGCGATGCCGTTATTGACTGACGAGATGCTGTAGATGCCACCATTAAAGGTGATTGATGAATTGCTGGAGCCTTTGATGCCGTTTTTGTAGTTGGAAATGACGTTTAAAGTTCCAGGGCCGCTAAATGTGAGCGATGAGCCACTTTTGACTTTGATGGCAGCGCCTTCGTAATCTGGTAGGGTGTTGTCGGACTCATTATCTGTGAGCGTTGAAGTGCCGTAGAGTTTGACTGCTACTTCTGTACCGGTCCCGTCGTCTGCAGCTCGGTTGATGATGAACGGCGCTGTGGAGGTGGCGCTGAGGCTAAGGTTGTCGAAAATTAAAATAACACCAGTCGTGCCTTTTTTGACGTAAAGATTACAATCGGTGGTGCAGCTGCCGGTAATTCGATATGTGCCGGGTGATTTAATTGCGAGAACTGTGTCGGTGATTGTGTAACCGTCGCCAGACACGGTTTCAGTAATGCCTGATTCTGTAAACGTAAGGACTGGAATTGCGGCAGCAAAAGCAAGGTCTTTGATTGTAGGAATTAAAGCACTAACAATGCCTAGTGATAGGATAGCTATGCCTAAACAAAAACCTCTTTTGATGACCATTACTTTTTTATTATAGCATGTGCGTTTTGAAAAATAAATAGTTTTGGCTACTTGATATTTAATACTACTTTACTTTTTCAAAAAAACTATTATAATTAAGCTAAAGCGCAATGATTATTAAAAAAAAGGAGCAAGCATGGAAGAATTTCCGTCAGACATGGAAGATTTAGATTTAGACGATATTGTGTCGGAGGACCCGGCTCTTGTTCAGGCTTTAGCCGATAGGGAAGATGCAAAGACCAAGAGAGAAAAGGATCAAAACCGTGCTCGTATAGTCGAAGCTATTGATGATATTCGTAAAAGGGAGCCAGCGAAAACTGCTGGTTATACTATTGAAGATGATCCAGTTTTTGGTTTTACGGATGACCCGGAAAAAATGCGGAAATTTGAGGCTGAGCACCCTATGCCAGAAGCGGAAGTAGAAGAAGCACCTGAGAGTGAGGTTGTGATTAATGTTAGAGAATCAGTTGACGAGGAATTAGCTGAAAATGAAAAGCGTCTTACTGCGGTTTTTGAGAGAAGCAAAGAGATTCGCGATCGTTATAAAAAGCCAGGTAATCCGCGTTACCGCTTAATGAGTGTTGCCGCTGCTGACATGAAGAGAATTGAGCAATCGCCAATGCCAGTTGGGGAAGAGAATAGTGCTGAAGCTGAAAAAGTAAAAAGTGAGAGAATAGAAAAGAATAGTGCTGAAATTGAGAAAGCCATTAGAAAAGCTCTTGGCGGTAAAGAACTAAGTAAAGATCACTATGCAGCGGATACACTTGCTGCTGCTCAATTATATCTTTCTGAAATATTAATTGGTGGTGATGCTGACTCGGTTTCCATTGGCAATACTGGTACAATTGTCAGTTCGAGTGGCGAAGGTGCCGATAAGAAGCCGCAGATGGGTATGGATCCGGATATATATAAGAATCTTGTAGTTGTGCGATGGATTAAAAATGGTATTAATCATGTGGTTGCTTTTTCGCCGAGGGAAGACACTGGGGTATATGCCTTGGTTGATGATAGTGTAGGCAATTCTTGGAGAGAAAAGTTCTTGCGTGCGGGCGCTGTCGAAGACAAAGAAAGAAAAGATATGATCATTGTCCATCACAAAGAGCAAAGCGATACGTTCCGACGTGAGAAGTCTATTGAGGAGCTTGCATTTAGGACATTGGTGCGGGAAAAGAGCATATTAGATTTTGATGAGATAGGTGCTGAACATTGGGCTGAAGCTTTGATATCGGTTGGCACTAAGGGGAGAAAATTGGCTCACCTGGAAGACAGAGTTGAAAAACTAAGTCCAAGTGAGAAGACTGAGAAGATTGCCGAATATGCGGAGGAAGCTCAGAAGAAATCTGAGGAAGAAAAACCTGAAGACGCATAGGGAAAAGGCCGCCCGAGGGGCGGCCTTTTCGATTCTAGGCATAGCTTGGTACTTCCTCTGTGAGGAAAAACCCTCGGGAGGCCATGCTTTTTTCAAGCTTGTAAACCTCCTCTGTGGTCATACCAGGAATCTCGCAAATCTTTTCTCTTGTCTGCTTTGTCAGCTTCTGAACGGTGTCAAGCCCGGCGGCTTGCAGGATGGAGCTGGTCTTGGCTTGAATGTTTGCGCCATCGTTTAGCACGTATTGGTGCGGATGGGTCAAGTCTTCGATGCCGATTATGCGATCCCAGACATTGATCTCCTCGAGATACACTTCTTTGGTGATTTTCGTTGCTATGGTGTTGAGCATATTGTCCATGCTGACGCCTTCGCGTGATGCAGTGGCAGAGATGCCATTGGTGAGCGCGATCAGATAAACCGTATACATTTTGGTCTGCAGTTTTTTGGGTTTATACAGCTCCCAATCTTCGCCATAGCCCAGTCCCTGAAGTGCAATCTCCAAACATTCAAAGTTGAAGAAGCTCTTGTGGAAGGCCACAGAAAAAATGTTTTTATCCAGTCGTTCGATAACGATTGGGCTCTTGCAGGGCCCAGTTGGTTTGCCAGTGTCGGCAAAATGAAGCTGGACTATATCTCCCGTAGAAAACACCCCCCTTTTTTTTGGATTTGGTTAGTTGTGCTTTTGCCTAGCATATCTGAAAAGGTACAAGATACCTTAAAAAAAGATATATGACTATATTATAGCACAAACGGTTTAAAAAGTCAAGAGGTGAGGGCTGTTTTAGAAGGGTTATTTGTGGCATAAAAGTCGCTCAAATAGTCAAGACATGCTATAATAAGATTATCATTAATTGGAGAAAAATATGTGTGGAATTGTAGGTTATGTGGGTAATAAAAATGCACAAGATTTTTTGATTTCTGGGTTAAAAAGATTGGAATATCGCGGTTATGATTCGGCGGGAATTGTGACGCTTGATTCAAAAGGTGAAGCGACTTTGCTTCGGGCAAAAGGTAAAATTTCGAATTTGGAAGAAAAGTTGGCTAAAAATAAACGCGAAGATAAAATTGGAATTGGCCACACTAGGTGGGCGACGCATGGTGAGCCAAGTGAGGCTAATGCACATCCACACCAAGCTGGTTCGATTTACCTGGTTCACAATGGTATTATTGAGAACTACAAGGAGCTAAAGGAGACTTTAAAGGAGCATGAGTTTAAGTCTGAGACAGATACAGAAGTTTTGGCGGCTTTGATAAATTCGTTTTATAAGGACGGTAAGCATTCATTGATTAATGCTGTAGTGCAGGCTTTGAAGTTGGCAAAAGGAACTTATGGAATTGCAGTGGTTTCTTGTAAGGCACCAGATGAAATAGTGGTGGCAAGAAGTGGTTCGCCGTTGGTGGTTGGTATTGGACACGACGAAACATTGATTGCATCTGATGCATCGGCTTTGGTAGGGCATACAAAACAGGCAATATATTTGAACGATGGGGAAGTTGCTTTAGTTAAAAAGGACAGCATTGAAATTAAGACCCTTAATGCTGAGCCGGTATCTGCAAAGGTGGAAGAGATTGAGACTAACTTGGCTGCGATTCAAAAAGGTGGTTATGATCATTTCTTGTTAAAGGAAATAATGGAACAACCTGAATCATTGAAAGAAACTTTGCGTGGACGAGTGAACTTGGAAGCAAGGACGGTCCATTTAGGTGGTCCTGGGTTGTCTGAAGATGAACTTCGTAAGATTAAACATTTGGTAATTGTTGGTTGTGGTACGGCTTATCATGCTGGGTTGTTGGCGGGATATTATATTGAACAGTTTACTCCTGAAATAACGGTGGAAACGGTGATTGCGTCGGAATACCGGTATCGTAATGCTTATATTCCGGAAGACTCAGTGGCGCTAATTGTGTCGCAATCTGGTGAGACGGCTGATACGCTGGCTTGTCTTCGTGAAATCAAGAAACAAGGTGTAAAGACAATTGGAATTGTGAATGCGATTGGCTCGACGATTTCGCGTGAGGTAGATGGCGGTACATACGTGCACGTAGGGCCAGAAATTTCGGTGGCATCAACTAAGGCATTTACTTCGCAAGTAATTGCGATGGTTATATTTGGTTTAACGATTGCACAGGCAAAAGGTGTAAAGCCAAGCATTTTGTATCCTTACATTAAGGAAATTGCAGCGATGCCGGAAGCGATTCGTGAAACTTTGGAATCGGTACATGAGAAGGTTAAGAAGATTGCTAATAAGTACACTAAATATGATCATGCGGTGTATCTCGGTCGGGATACGGCTTATCCAACTGCAATGGAGGGGGCTTTGAAGTTGAAAGAGATATCGTATGTGGATGCGAATGCATATGCATTTGGCGAATTGAAACATGGGCCACTGGCACTTATTGATGATAGATTCTTTGAATTGGCGCTTTTACCGGAAGGACATTTGTACGATAAGGCGATTTCAAATGTGCAAGAAGTGTTGGCCAGAGGTGGTAAAATTATTGCGGTGACAAACGTGAAGAAGTTTGATATGAAGGTTGAAGATGTGATTGAAATACCTGACACATTGGAGATTTTTGCACCGATTTTGATGAACTTGGTGTCGCAATTGTTTGCGTATTATATGACTGTAGCAAAGGGCTACAATGTAGATCAGCCGAGGAATCTTGCGAAATCCGTTACCGTAGAGTAAAATGGGAGTATGAAAAGCAAATCAGATTTGTTTTTAAGAATCGCGCTGATTATTGGCGACGGTTTGATGCTGATTTTATCGTTTGCAACTGCTTATGCAGTGCGGGTGCATGTTGATCCGAGACCGTACTATTTTGAGTCGCAGTTATTTGAATTTGTAGTAGAAATTGCATGGCTGGTGCCAATAATGTTGATAGTGTTGGCAGCGTTGGGGCTTTATCGAAAAGCGGTGTTTTTGAATAAATCCAGAGTGTCTGAAGTGGGGAGGGTGTTTTTGGCGGCGGTACTTAGTTCGGCGGCTTTGATTGTTTACGGTTATTTTACGGATAAGAATTTGTTTCCAGTAAAAGTGATTGTGATATTAACAACGATACTCGCGTTTGCGTTTTTGATGTTTGAACGGATGCTTATTGTGCTGGTGGCGCGGCAGATTTTCAAGAAGAACTATGGTACAAAGCGGGTTGTAATAATAGGGAATAATCGAAGCACGGAATATCTTGCGGACTATATTACGGCTACGCCAGAGTCTGGGTATCGTTTGGTTGGGATTGTGGCAAATCGAAAATATATACCGAAGGATTTGAAAGCTCGTCAGTATTCGTCGCTGAAGGATGCACTAAAGAAAGCAAGGGCAGATGTGATTTTTCAGACGGATGAGAAAGCGACGGAGTACGTATATCGGCAGGCAATTCTTCGGCATATGTTATATTATTTTGTGCCTAGCGAAACGGCGCTTTCTTCGCATTTTGGGGAATTGGAATTGGTTGGAAACACTCCTGCGGTGTTGGTGAAATTGACGCCACTAACTGGTGGCATGGCAGTGATAAAGCGAACATTTGATATTGTGTTTTCTTTGGTTGCAATTATTATTGCGGCGATACCGATGGTGTTGGTGTGGTTGATTTTGAAGTTATCGAATTTGAAAGCACCGGCGATTTTTAAAGATGAAAGGCTGACAAGGTACAACAGGAAGTTTACTTGTTATAAGTTTCGATCAATGAAGCCGGAATATAGTGGAATGACGCCGGAAGAAGCATTTATCAAAATGGGGAAGCCAGAGCTCATAAAGAAGTATCGAAAGGGTGGCGATTATCTTAAAAATGATCCGCGGATTACAAAATTTGGAGCATTTATTCGGAAGACTTCGATTGATGAATTGCCGCAGTTGATTAATATTTTGAAGGGTGATATTTCGTTGATTGGACCGCGCGCATTGATTCCGGGGGAATTGCGCGATTATGGCGATAGGTCTTTGATTTTGTCTGTGAAGTCTGGGCTGACGGGTTTTGCACAAGTGTCTGGGCGGCGCAATATCCCGTTTGAAGAGAGGCGGGCGCTCGATATTTATTACGTGATGAATTGGTCTTTGGTGCTTGATGCGCAGATTTTCTTTAAGACAATTGGGGCGGTCTTGAAGCGGGATGGGGCGAAATGAAAGATGATTTGAGGGTGGCAATAGTCTGTGATTGGCTGACGAATGTTGGTGGGGCAGAGAAGGTTTTGCTAGCGGTACATAAATTATATCCAAAAGCGCCAATTTATACATCGCAATATTCGCCAAAGGGAATTGATTGGTTTTTGGATGCAGATGTGCGGACGGGATGGCTTCGAGTTTTCCCTGCTAGGTTGCGTCGATTTCTGGGCCCTTTGAGGCAGAGGTGGTTTTCACATCTTGATTTGTCGCGATATGATTTGGTGATTTCGGTGACTGGGGCGGAGGCGAAGGCAGTGCGAGTGCCAAATGGTGTGCACGTGTGTTATTGCCATGTGCCCACGCAGTATTATTGGCAAATGTATGATGAATATGTGGAAAAACCTGGCTTTGGAATTTTAAATCCTTTAGTAAGATTCTTTTTTAAACTAATGGTGAAGCCACTTCGGCGGGCAGATTTTAAAGCAGCATCACAGGTGGATCAGTTTGTGACGATTAGCGAATATGCGAAAGAGTTGATTGCTAAGTATTATAAGAAAGACGCCGTGGTGGTTCATCCGCCGGTAGAAGTGGAAGATTTTAAATATCATGGTGAAGATAAGATGTGCGATTATTATATTACGACTTCGCGGCAGGTGACTTGGAAGCGATTGGATCTTGCAGTAAAAGCGTGTCTTAAATTGGAGAAACCATTAATAGTGGTAGGTGAGGGGCCGGAGCATAATAATTTGGTGAAGATGGCGAGGGGATCGAGTTTGATAAAATTCGTGCCGCTAGTGGGGAAAAAGGAACTGGTAAAGTATTTGGCAGGTGCAAAAGGCTACTTGTTCCCTAGTATGGAGCCGTTTGGAATTGCGCCGGTGGAGGCTCTTTCGGCTGGTTGTCCGGTGATTGCTTTTGGTAAGGGTGGAGCTTTGGATTATGTGGATGATGGGAAAAATGGGGTATTGTTCGAGAAACAGACGGTTAATTCCCTTGTTGAGGCGATTATTAAGTTTGAAAAAGTGAAGTTTGACCGAGCTAAAATTTCCCAAACGGCGGATGGGTTTGCGGCTGAAAGATTCGATAGCGAGATGCGTAAGGTGGTAAAGGAGGTTTTGAGTGCAGAAGATAAGAAAGATCTATAAGTTCTTGCTGCTATTGTTTCCTGCGGCGCTTTATTTCTCGTATTTCCCTGTGATTACGCTAGGTCATGATGAGACGATGAATTTTGAGCTGTCAATACCATTAATTTGGTTGGTGTTGTTTGATATTGTTGCGCTGATTTTAATGGGTTTGCAGAAAAAACTGGTTTTATTTGGCCAAAAATGGAAATATCTGTTATTTCCTGTTTTTGCTAGTTTGTCAATAATATGGTCTGATAATGTTTTGCGTGGCGTGCTGACGGCGGGGATAATGTGGGCTTTGTATATTGCGGTATTTGCAATTCTGGTTTTGAGAGACGAGGTGATGAATTCGGGATTTCGGCAGAAGATGTTAAAGATCTTCTTGGGTGCGTCGCTGATTGTTTGCATCTGGTGTTTTGTGCAATGTATTTTGGACATTGTGGGTGTAGGACGAGAGTGCAGTTTGCTTTGTCAAGGATGCGTAAGCTTGATGTTTGGGTTTCCACATCCAAATGGGTTTGCGATTGAGCCGCAGTTTATGGGAAACTTGTTGATTGCGCCAACGATCGTGACGGGATGGCTAATTTTGAAATATAATACTAGTAATTTAGTGCGGGAGCGCTCTAAATTACTAGTATTATATTTCATGATATTCACGGTGACGTTGTTCTTGACGTTTTCGAGGGGGGCGATTTATGCATTTGGAGTGGGGATGGTGTTTTTGACTGCTTTTATACTAGTAAAAGCAAAGAAAAGTGGGTGGGGAAAGGTGTGGAAAAAAGTGGGGTTGGTTTGGGGGATGATAATTCTCTCTTTTGCCTTTACTTTGAATGCGCAGGGTGTTATGGCGGAGTTGGGGCCGACAAATGATACCTATAAATCAGCGATAGTGAAAGCATTGAACCATTTGTCGCTTGGAATTATTGATTTACGGGAAAAGATAAATGAGACGCCGGTAGATGTGGATGCTCCGGTGGCAATTGCAAGTACCGAGATGGTGAGTAGTGAAACGACGGAGTCGGCTGACGATGTTGTCGCAAAAGAGAATGCGATTTTTGATGGATATGTGACAGAATCCACTGAAGAAAGAAAAAAGATGACTAGTAATGCCCTGTCTGTTTGGAGTAGTAGTTTTGGAAATGTAATGTTTGGTGTTGGTTTGGGTGGGGCTGGTAGAGCGATGCAGGAGGCTGGATTAATTGATAATGCTAATGAGATAGTACAGAACCAGTATGTTTCGGTTTTGCTAGAAACTGGTTTAGTCGGTATTGTGTTTCTGGTAATACTTTTGGTATTTGTTTTGAAACTAGTAATACGATTACCAATTAATTCTCTATTACTGACTTTATTTGTGGCGTATGGAGTGTCGTTATTCTTTTTCGCGGGATTACCAAATGCTTTGCATATTTATCTGATGCCGGTAATCGTTTTTGCAATGTTGGATAATAAAGACGAGTGTGATACAATTAAGGTAATTAAGAATAAGTAGAAAAAATGGAAGATGGGCTGAAGGCAGAAAGTACTAGCGAGGTTGAGGCGACTAATGGGCAGCCAATTTTGGATGAGCAAATTCAAGAACCAAGCCAGGAATTAGTACAGGAGATGGCTGAGGAACTGGCGCAGGAACCGGTGGAGGAGCCGGTGGCGGAACCAGAACTGCCGGTGGTGGAACCAGAACCGGAACAGGAATTGCCACAAGGTCAGATGCAAGATTTAGTTCAGGAGATAGTGCAAGAGCCGGTGCAGAATGCTATGATGCAGGAGCCAGTTCAAGAAAAAACACAAGAGACAACTGAGCCGCAGGTGGTTATTCCAAATTCGGAACAGAAGCCTGTCCAGGAGAAGGGGCAAGTTGCGGAAAAAAAGAAATTTTCTGGTGGAATAATTGCTTTGGTGGCGGTTTTGTTTTTTGCTTTAGGTTGTATAGTGACTTTGTTGGTTTTACATTTAATGGGAACGGTTCAGTTGCAGAATTTGTTTAATTTTGGCAACGTTTCTTTTTTGGGTCAAAAAGGTGAAGAAGCGAGTGATAATTTCGTTGTAGAGAAGGAGAAACAAGAAGATTTAATTGCGCAAGATAATATAAAAAAAGTGTCAGTTGCTTTGAAACAATACATGACAGATCATTCTGGGGATTTGCCGGCAATAAAAACGATTGTGGACGCAGAGTGTTTAAATTCGGGCGGAAAAGTAATCGCGTGTGAAGAGTTTCAATTTCCGGCTGAAGTGGGTGTAGATAGTGAAAGCGAGGTAAAAAATTTTTATCGTGATTATTTGGGGCAATTGATGCAGATGGGAGATAAGGTGGCATTGAACTTTTATGCGGATTTAAGTGCTGAATCTGAGAAGGAACATTATTCTGGTTGGAGTCAGGCGAATATTAAAGTTTTTTATAATGCGTTCTGCCAGAGTGAAAAGAAAGTCTTACAAGGAGATGGCGGTTTTGCGGTAATTGTAGCGGATGCCGATGAGGAATCGTATTATTGTGTTGATTAATAATAATTAAAGGAGGAAAATGGGCGAAGAACCAAAACCAGACAATAAAGTTAAAATAACGGAGGAAACTCAGCAAGTCGAGGAAAAGTCGGTTGAGGCTGTGGGCGAAGAGAAAAAACAAGAAGAAGTAGCCCAGGCTGATGCTTCGGGTTCAGCACAGGTACCGGTACAAGTGGTGGTAAAGGAAAAGTCGCATGGTGGGATGATTGCTCTTATTGTGACATTAGCAGTGTTTTTGGGTATAGTGGGGACTTTACTGATATTGCAATTTACTGGTGTGGTTCAGTTGCAGAATTTGTTTAATGGTAGTGGTATTTTTGGTGATGGCAAGACAACTGGCAAAAATAACTATGGTGGTATTGGGGCTGGGCTATATGGTGGAACAATTGATAACTCGGCGGTTCCAACGGTAGAAAGTGCCAAGAAATATTGCGAGTCTCATGGTAATATTTGGTTAGAGTTGGAGGATATAGACGAATTAGCCTCTGATGACGATTTCCTTTCACGTGTAACTGGTGCATATTGGTGTAATACGACGGATACAGATTATTACGATGAGATTCCGGATGGTATGTTTGAGTTTGAGATTGTTTTTACGGATAAGTCATTTAATGAAATTGAGTATTATGCGGAAATGATAAGAAAAAACGCTGAAAATCTACCTAGTGATGGTGTAGTGTTAGAAAACAGCGATGAATTTGTAAAGATGTATATTACGGCATATTCTGGCGGTTATCATTATATTGCGGCCTATAAAAACGCTGCAATAGAGTTGTTGGCTGATTCTACGGATACTGCGGATCAGGTGCTGGCTGGAATAGGCTTCCCTGATCGGAGTTATTCGGATCCAGCGAGTTATGTAGAACAGAGTTCAGCTACAAAGAATGAAGCACCACAAGATTTGAATGCCAAGAATGATATCAAAAAAGTTGCAGCGGCGCTCAAAGAGTTTTATGCTGATTACGGTAGGTATCCTGAATATACGTCGATGTTTTCAAATACTTGTACCAATATCCATGGTGAAGAGATTGCATGTGGGATTGGTATTTTGATGCCGTATCAGGAGAACTACGTAACTGATTCTGAAGCAGAAGATTTCTTCCGGGATTATGTCGGGGAATTGTCGCATCTAAGGAATAGCACATCTCCTGCTAGCTTGAATTTTTATGCTGAGGTAGATGCTATAACAGATGAATATCGTTATAACCATGATCAGTCGATTATTGAAATCTTCTTTGATGCTAAGTGTGAAAGCGAGACGAAGATAGTTAAAAATGATGGTGGTTTTGCAGTGACTGTGCCAAAATATGAAGGTCAGGTTTATTTCTGCGCAGATTAATTATTATAAAAAAACAGCCTCCGTGGATGGGGGCTGTTTTTTGTAGTCAGATAGCTTTTTTGAAGAAATTAGTATCGTAGATTTCGGCGCCTTTATGTTGATAGAATTCCCAGGCTTCTTCACGTCCTTTGCCAGAAGTGAAGTTGAGCTCTTTGCAGCCATGGGCGAGCGACCATTGCAAAATGGCTTCCCAAAGTTGGCTGCCAACACCTTGGCCACGAACAGACTCGTCAGTTACGAAATCTTCGAGGTAAGTGTTTTTGCGGACGATTGGACCCATAATAATTGATACGGTAGCAATGCCTTGTATTTTACCATTATCGTCGATAGCGAGAAGCATGTCGTGGAATGGGGAAGCAATAAGTTCGTCGAACCATTCTTTGGGGATTTCACCGCGGTCTTTTTTGGAACGAGAGAGCTGGATTAATAGTTCCCTAATTCTGGTAGCGGTTTCTGGTGTGTATTCGGTTAAGGTAGTAATTTTCATAGGGTTTCTCCTAATTTATCTTTTAATTCGTTGGCGAGAGCAGTAATTGCTGATTCGTCATTTCCCCACATGGTAATACGGATTAATGGCTCGGTGCCAGAAGGACGGACGAGAAGACGGCCATCGACGGATTTGAGTTTTTCGTCGTATTCTAGAAGTAATTTCTTAGTTGACTCAGAAGTTTTAAGATTGGCTTTTTGTTCTGGCGTGGCGGACATGTTGACAATAACTTGAGGGAATTTAGTAATGATGCTGGCGAGTTCGCTGAGGGGTTTTTGGGTTTCTGCGACAACTTTGGTGACCATTAGCGAGGTAAGCATACCGTCACCGGTTGGTTCACCTGGAAGAATGATGTGACCAGATTGTTCCCCGCCAATTTCAATTTGATGAGTACGCATGGCTTCGGCGACGTTGGAATCACCTACGGCGGTGATTTCGGCATGAATATTGTTGGCTGAAGCCCAATTGATAATACCCTGGTTAGCCATGACAGTGATGGCAATTTTGTCGAGGTTTAGATAATTGGCAAGAATGGCAATAATTTCGTCACCATCGACTTCTTTACCTTCGCGGTCAACCAGAAGAGTGCGGTCGCCATCGCCGTCATAAGCAATGCCAAAATCTAGATTGTTTTCTTTGACGAGGGATTTAAGTTGTTCGAGGTGAGTGGAGCCGCAATTGGCGTTAATATCTTGACCGTAGTTGGCGTTGGCGGAAATAACTTCAACCGTTGCGCCTAAATCTTCAAAGATTGATTTACTTATTACGCTCATAGCACCATTAGCACAGTCCATGCCGATTTTGAGGTTAGAAAAATTAGCCTCTTTAATGTAGGCTAGAAGGTGTTCTTTATAAACTTCTACAGCTTCATCATGGAGGCTGGCGCGGTCTGTGGTGGAGATAGTATTGATAGTTTTGTGTTCTTCTAAGGCTTTTTCGATTGCCTCACAACCTGGTTCGGTAAGTTTGATGCCGGAGCTTGGGCCGCGTTCAAAAATTTTAATGCCATTATCTGTGTATGGATTATGAGAGGCGGTGACGTCAATGGCAAAATCGAAGCCCATTTCGTAAAAGCAGTAGCTGATGGCTGGAGTCGGCAAAACTTCAACTGAGGCGTATTCGAAGCCAAGTGATTCAAGGGTGCTAGCAAGGTCTTGTAAGATCCATTCGGAAGACTCGCGGGTGTCGCCGCCGATAAGAACTTTTTTGTCGGTGCCGGCGTAGTCGGCGAGGCCAGCAATGATGGAGTTGATAAAGTCTTTTGTAAATTTGGCGGCTTCTTGTCTGATGCCGTCAGTACCAAAATATTTCATTTAGTTCCTTTCTAGTAGTTTTGTGATTACATCGATGGTGCTTATGGTGTCTTCTACAGTGCTGCCGCGGGAGAGATCGGCGAGAGGTTTGATAAAACCTTGGATGATAGGACCAGCGGCGGTGAAATTGCCAAAGCGTTCCAGAGACTTATATAATATATTGCCGGAATTTAAATCTGGAGCAATTAGGATATTGGCAGAACCTTGGAGCGGGGAATTGGTAGTTTTTTTGGCGGCAACTTCTTGTGAAATGGCGGCATCGAGTTGCATTTCGCCATCGATGAGCCAATCGGGGTGGTTTTCTTTGATTCTGTTAATAACATTGTGAATTCTTTCGAGATCGGGATTTTTGCCACCAGAACCGTAGGTGGAATAGGAGAGCATGGCGATT
This sequence comes from Candidatus Saccharimonadota bacterium, assembly GCA_017537745.1. Classification (GTDB taxonomy): domain Bacteria; phylum Patescibacteriota; class Saccharimonadia; order Saccharimonadales; family Saccharimonadaceae; genus Nanosyncoccus. The sequence continues at coordinate 77,824 of JAFYKF010000011.1, read as the reverse complement.
TTGGGTTGTTCATTAAAATAAATTTGGTGAGTTATACCGGTATCTTCTACAATAGTGTAGAACTGTTCTTCGTTTGGAAGTTTGTTGATGCCGCAATCGGCAAGAGTAAGGTGATAATTGTCACTTGGACGTTTCATGATGAAACAACTGGAGAAGAAGTTGGATTTTAGTGGGATGTGGTTTTTGTAAGTAATAACAACATCGCGAGATGAATAGTCGAGGCCGGAGATCATAGAATCTGCTTCGCCGGTTTTGACTAATTCGGCAGCCTCGTCTAACGTATTGCTTGTTAGCCAAGTGATTTCGGGAAAATGATTAGTCGCTTCTTTGGCGATTTGGTTGTTATTGAGTTCTGGAAAAACTATTTTCATAGGTTAATTATAGCATATAAAAATAACCCCCGAGGGGGTTATTTTTAGATTGCATCGGTGTTGACGCCGGCACTCCAGTCGATTTCTGGGTGCTTCTCCAAAATGGCGTGAACATCTTTTTTGATTTGCTCGTAGTCGGATTTGTCTTGAGCCTCGAATTTAATAGTGATATATGGACCATTTTGAGAGGCACGAATGACAATCATTTTGCCTGGCAAATCAGCTCTGACTCCGTCGATAGTGGTGAACTCGGCATTAGGCCAGAGCTCTTCGAGGTCTTGCTTGATTTTGGTGTTGATGAATTCAAATTTGATATCATCGGCGAGACCGAGCTTGATTTCGGGGCTACCAATATATTGTGGTAATTCAGCAACAAGTTCGCTAAGGGTTTTGTTTTCTGAGGCCATGAAGTCAAGAAGACGGAGGGAAGCGTTGGCAGAGTCATCGTGTGGGAAATAGTTGTCGGCAAAGAAGATGTGGCCGGATAGTTCGCCGCCAAATGGAGCACGTTCTTCGGCGATTTTGGCTTTGATAAAGGAGTGGCCAGTAATCCACATAACTGGGCGGCCACCTTCTTTAAGAATGGTATCCCGGACCGCTTGGGAACAGAGTACATTAAACACGATTGGGGCGCCTGAAATTTTGCGAAGGACGGATTCAGAGTAGATTGCCACAATGATGTCCATCCAAAGAGGATTGCCTTTTTCGTCTACGACGGCGATACGGTCGCCATCGGTGTCGTAGGCAAAACCAATATCGGCATGTTCTTCTTTAACTCTTTTGGCTAGACGATTTAGGACTTCAACTTCGGTTGGATCTGGTACGCCCATGGGGAAGTTGCCGTCTGGTTCGCAGTTTTGTTCGATAACTTCCATGCCGGCTTCACGTAGGATGGTGGCATATTTGTGGCCTGAGCCAGTGCAGCAGCCGTCGACAACTATTTTGTAATGTTTCGGGATGCTGAAGAATTTGTTGACTGTTTCGACGTAGGCAGGAAAAATATCGGTAGTGCGATTGGTGCCTTTTTGGGCTGGCTGGATGAAATCTGCTTTTTCACAGAGGCTACGGATTTCGAGAATTTCGTCTGTGAGCATAGTCTCGGAATAACCAGTGGAGAATTTAAGCCCATTAAATTCTTTGGGGTTATGTGAGGCAGTAATCATGGCGCCACCACGGGTTTTGAGTTCGTAGTTGGCGAAATAGCTGATTGGCGATAGGGTTTCTCCAATGTCGATAGTATTGATGCCGCCATCATTTAGCCCAGCGATGAGAGCGTCGGCATATGCGCGACTGGTTAAGCGTACATCGTGACCTACTGAACATTCGTTGATACGGCGTTTGGCTAGCCAGGTTGCATAAGCGAGGCCTAGCGTATAATAGACATCTTCACTGAGTTGCTCATCTACTAAACCGCGAATGTCGTAGCCGCGAAAAATGACAGGGTTGATGTTTTTTACAATTTGATAAGATTTGGCCATGGTATCTCCTGTTATTGTTTATATATTATACCATGGTTTTGGGTGGAGCGCTACTTGTCGACTACTTCGCCTTCGACTGGTTCGTCGTCTTTTTTGTCATCTGATTTTTTGTCATCAGAACCAGAGTTGTCGGTAGAAGCTTGTTGATACATCTTAGCACCGATTGGCATGATGCGATCTGATAAGTCTTTGGCAGCTTTTTCGAGGGCATCTTTGTCGGATGAATTGTCTTCCAAAGTCTTCTTGGCGTCTTCAACAGCTTTTTTGATAGTTTCCTTGTCTTCGTCGCTGATTTTGTCTTTGTATTCATCTGGCATTTTTTCAGCTTGATAGATGGCATTTTCTAGGCGGTTCTTAACATCAATAGTATCGCGTCTCTTTTTGTCTTCTTCGGCATGAAGTTCGGCTTCTTTCTGGGCTTTTTCAATATCTTCTTTGCTCATGTTGCCGGAGTTTTGAATGGTAATGGATTGCTCTTTGCCAGTTCCCTTATCCTTGGCGGTAACATTTAAGATACCGTTAGCGTCGAGGTTGAAGGTGACCTCAATCTGTGGAATACCACGAGGAGCTGGAGCGATACCATCCAAGATAAAACGGCCAAGAGACTTGTTGTCTTTGGCGAATTCGCGTTCACCTTGAAGGACGTGAATTTCGACTTGTGGTTGGTTGTCGCTTGCAGTGGAGAAGACTTCAGATTTGCTGGTAGGAATAGTAGTGTTGCGGTCGATTAGCGGGGTACGAACGCCACCCATGGTTTCAATACCAAGGGTAAGTGGGGTAACATCGAGAAGAAGAACATCTTTAACATCGCCCTGTAAGACACCACCTTGAATAGCGGCACCAACGGCCACAACTTCGTCTGGGTTAACGCCTTGCATTGGGTCCTTACCAAAGAGCTTCTTGACTTTTTCGATGACGGCTGGCATACGGGTCATACCACCGACCATGACGATTTCGTCAATATCTTTGGTGTCTAGTTTAGCATCTTTTAGGGCTTTCTTGACTGGATCAGCGAGTCGATCTAGGAGTGGCTCGACGAGCTCTTCGAGTTTGGCACGGGTAAGAGTATATTCAAAGTGCTTTGGACCATCGGCATCAGCGGAAAGGAAGGGAAGGTTGATATCGGTAGAGGTGCTAGAGCTGAGCTCCTTTTTGGCTTTCTCAGCTTCATCCTTAACACGTTGCATAGCGGCAGCGTCACCTGTAATGTCGATACCGGACTCTTTCTTAAATTGGTCTACGAGGTAGTTGACGAGGATATTGTCGAAGTCTTCACCGCCAAGGTGGGTATCACCATTGGTGGACATCACTTCGAAGACGCCATCACCAAGCTCGAGAACGGAAACATCGAATGTACCACCACCGAGGTCGAAGACGACGATTTTTTCGTCTTTCTTGGATTCAAGACCGTAAGCCAATGCTGCGGCAGTAGGTTCATTAATGATACGCTTGACTTCGAGACCAGCGATTTTGCCAGCGTCCTTAGTGGCCTGGCGCTGAGAATCATCAAAGTAGGCTGGGACGGTAATAATGGCTTCGGTGACTGGTTCACCAAGGAAAGCTTCGGCATCGGCCTTGATTTTGGACAAAACCATAGCAGAGATTTCTTCTGGAGTGTATTCTTTACCATCCATCTCGACGGCAACACCGTGGCCTTTTTTGACAATCTTATATGGGCTGATTTTGAGATCACGTTGAACTTCGTCGTCGTCGAATTTACGACCAATTAGGCGTTTGATGCCATAAATAGTATTTTTTGGGTTGGTAACACGTTGACGTTGTGCAACTTTGCCAACTAGGCGCTCGCCTTTTTTAGTGACGGCGACTACTGATGGAGTAGTGCGGTCGCCTTCGGCGTTGGTAATAACTTCAGGTTTACCGGCAACCATGTAAGCGAAAGCGCTGTTGGTGGTACCGAGATCAATTCCAATTATTTTTGACATATTTATACTCCTTTTCTAGCACTCGTTATGTGAGAGTGCTAATTCTGTATCTATTGTAGCAAATTAGCACTCGCGTGTCAATAGTGCCAATTGAATTTATTCTGGTTTTGTTTCTGTAAGACTTAGAAGTTATTATAAAGAAGCGAGTTTTTGCATAAATAAGCTTGTGTTTATTTTGTTGCTGCCTTATAATTATATTAGATAAAGAGGGCAAAAGAGATGGACTTTTATGGAAAAGATTTTTTAAAAATCTTAGACTTTAGTGAAGAGGAGCTTCGCTATTTTTTGGCGGTTGCTAAAAAATTTAAAGAAATGAAAAGATCTGGGCAAAATCATAAGTATTTTCCGGATAAAAATATTGTGATTTTGTTTGAGAAAACTTCGACTAGGACGAGATGTTCATTTGAAGTGGCAGGCTACGATCTTGGAATGGGAGTAACCTATCTTGACTCGTCTGGTTCACAGATGGGGCATAAGGAATCGATTGCGGATACGGCACGGGTGCTTACGAGATTTTATGACGGAATCGAATTTCGCGGTTTTAAACAGGAAACCGTTGATGAATTGGCTAAGTATGCTACTGTGCCGGTCTGGAATGGGTTGACGGATGAATGCCACCCTACGCAGGTGCTGGCGGATTTTATGACTATAGAAGAACACTTTGGACATCTTGAAGGTTTAACTTTGGCGTTTGTGGGTGATGCGAGAAACAATGTGGCTAATTCCTTGATGGTGATGAGCGCGAAAATGGGGGTAAATTTTATTTCGTGCGGGCCAAAAGAGTTGAGTCCAGAAGATAAGTTAGTAAGTGAATGCCGTGAGATTGCAGAGAAAAATGGCTGCACAATTACGGTGACGGATAATTTAAATGAATTGAATGGAAAGGCTGATGCAATTTATGCCGATGTGTGGTTGTCGATGGGGGAAGATAAAGAAAAGTGGGGTGAAAGAATTCAACTACTTAAGCCATATCAAGTAAATATGGAATTAATGAATCAAGCAAAACCAACAACAGTTTTCTTGCATGCTTTACCATCGTTCCATGATTTAAATACTTCAATAGCACGAGACGTGAACGAGAAGTTTAATATAGCTGAGATGGAAGTGACGAATGAAGTTTTCGAATCTGAACGTTCGTTAGTATTCGATGAAGCAGAAAACAGGATGCACACAATTAAAGCGGTGATGTATTTAACGTTGCATAAGGAGGAGGAATAATGCGAAACTCAATACATAATTTTAGCGAAATTGCACCACTAAAAAAAGTTTTGTTACACAGACCTGGGGACGAGTTTTTGAATCTTACTCCAAATTCACTTAGTAGATTATTATTTGACGAGATACCTTATCTTAAGGTGGCTCAGCAAGAACATGATGTGTTTGCAAACGCGCTTAGGGCTGAAGGTGTGGAAATTGTATATGTGACTGATTTGGTAGCAGAAGCTTTAGATGCTGGTGGTAGAGCAGTGAGAAAAAGATTTATAGAACAATTCGTGGCTGAAGCTGGGGTAACTTCAAAAAGATTGGCTAAATATTGTTTTGATTTATTAAATAGTTTTAAAGATAATCGTGATTTGGTAAAGAAATGTATTGCTGGTACGGATGTAACGGAACTTAAAAAGCTAAGGAATGTTCCAAGCTTCTATGCTACGCGCGATACGGGAAAAATGATACTTGATCCGATTCCAAATATTTATTGTCCAAGAGATCCGATTTCGACAATTGGGCGGGGAGTAACTTTGCATAGGATGTGGGCGGCAACTAGAAATCGTGAGTCAATGTTTTTTGATTATGTGTTTAAATATCACCCATTTTATGATGATGTTAAATTATATTATAATCGTACGGAACCGTACTCTATAGAGGGTGGCGATGTCCAGGTGTTATCTAAAGAAGTGATTGCGATTGGTATTTCACAAAGAACAGAGCCGGATGCAATTGCAACATTTGCCAAAAATCTGTTTAGGGATAAACACAATACCTTTAAATATGTGCTCGCAATTGATATTCCGGATGAAAGGAGCTTTATGCATCTTGATACGGTGATGACTAGGGTTGATGTGGATAAGTTTGCAGTGCAGGATGCAATTATGGACATCTCGACGATTTATGAAATTACTGAGGGTGTTAGCGGTGAGATTGACATTGTGGAAATACATCAAAGCCTACAAAAGGTGTTGGAAAAATACCTACATCTTGATAAAGTTGAACTAATTAAATGTGGGAATGGGCATAGGATTGATGCAGAACGTGAACAGTGGAATGATGCTGTAAATCTATTTTGTGTGAAACCTGGTGTGGTAGTAGCCTATGATCGGAATTTTGTAACCAATGAGGCACTAAGAAGGTATGGTGTTAGAGTGATAGAAATTCCTGGTTCTGAATTATCTCGAGGCCGTGGTGGAACGCATTGTATGACGATGGCACTTGTCAGAGAGGGCGAGTGATAATTAGGGGGCAGATGTATATTGTCCTATTCCTTTATTAAATGGTACGCCCAGGAGGATTCGAACCTCTAACCTTCAGCTCCGGAAGCTGACGCTCTATCCAGTTGAGCTATGGGCGCGTGGGTTGATTATATCACTATTCTGCTTTTTTGTCAGTGCTCTCGAGGTAACGCTTGATTGGTGGGAACTTGCTTAGATAATTTTTCCACATACTAACATATGGTCCTTTGGAGTCTCCCCAATCGCCGTAGCCATCAGCTTGTTCTTCGTATTCGTAAAGTGGCGTGCCAAAATCTCCGCTGTAACCCCATTTAGTGTGACAACCGGTGGAGCCAATTGGAGCTGTGGTTTCAATATTGGCAACCCAAGCTTGTCTTTCTCCGTTTTTTTCTGTTTCACATACAGAATAAAGTAAGCTGTTATCGCTAGAGGGGTAGACTCTGGTAGTGTAATCGCCATAGAGCCCTGAATGTGAGCGGTAGGATAATATTTCTCGGCTATAATCCGGGTCTAACTTTTTATCGTAGTCAAATTCTTCTGGTGGATTTTTTTCGTCTGAGGTGCCGGAGAACGCGAAGCTGCATTTCTTAGGGGTTTCTCTATAATAATCACCGCGAAGCTGATCGGTTATTCTTGCATGGTGATGGGCCATTCTATCTTTATAAAACTTGGCGGTGCCAAAGAAACAGAAGCTTGCCGTGCGTTGGCCTTCAAGTTGAACGTGGTCCATTTCTGAGATAGTATTAAGGTGCTTTTGGAGGCTTGGGGGTAAGGTTAAGGCTTCTTCGCGATAGCCTTTACCAAACCAAATGTTACGGCCGTTATTGTATCCATAATCTGGACAGTAGCGCCAGAGTCCGGCAGAGTTAGAACGATAGTAGGCACGGGTTTTTACTTTGCCATCTGGTGTTTTGACGTATGCTATACAGGCGTCACGGCCTTGAATTTGGAAACATTTAGAAATATTGAAGCTGATTCTACCAATACTTGTTTCATATTGTGGGGTAAGACCGGCATCAGCGAGGGCTTCGGCAGTAAGGACATGATCTTCACCGTCAATAGGGAATGGGTCTCCGTCGACTTCGGTTTTTTGCAGGAGCTCATCGGCTTGTTCGCTAGGGATTTGTGTCAGGGCTGTGGGTTTTTCGATTTCAAATGATTTACCTCCTCTGGCAAAAGGAATTGTTTTAACGGAATCCCAAATAGTGGTTCCGGCTGTTTTCTCAGTTTCATTTTTTCGAAAGATATTAAACTTCATGTCTTATTCCTTATTGAATAGTATGCCCGAAGGGGTTTGTGCTTGTGCTATACATTATAGCATAGATTAGGGGAGAAATAAAACATGATGTATTGTCTCGTACTATACAGGCCTCGTTTCGAGTTTAATTATTTAACAGAGTCTCTAGGGAGGTACATTTCTGGGTTAAGCTGATTGTTTTTTAAATATTCAATGAATATTTCTTTTGGCAAAATGCCGATGCGATCAAGATATTTTCCTTCTTCCACACGCATCCCATCAAACATCCATCTTGGCATAAAATCAAAATCTGAATAATCATAGAGATTATTTTTGTCTTTTATAATTTCGGAACGGGTAGTTGGCCACTTTACCCCCTCATCAAATCCGTAGAAATTAGAAAGAATTACTTCGTCATCGGTTGTTAGCATGTTATTAGTGAAAATATTATAAAAGTCAGTAGAAACTACGTGATAATATTTAGTCTTTTCGTTAATAATAGAAATATTTACAACTTCAACTGGTTCAAGTGTTTTACTATTGTTTAGTTTATAGATATGTGTGCCAACATAAAATTCTTTGGGATTGTCAACGGAAACAAAACGATTAAGCTCAACGCTAAATACGCCATGGCCAGCAACTGTCTTTAAGATCGTTCCATCGCTAAATTCGATTTTTCGGTATGAAGCTGCTTCAGCTTCTTTTTCAATCCAGACTGGGTATCGTTCTGCGATTTCTCCGTCTTCATAGCTCCAAACAAGCAACAAATCATCATAAGTGATTTTTTCAATTGGTTTTTTTGTTCCATCGGCGAGTTCTACGAGAGTGCCTTCTACTAGACAGCCACCTGATGCGGAGGCAGTGATAGTGATGTCACCGGAAACATTTGGAATGCTAATCTGTCCAGAATTACTATTATATGTGTAGTCACTGCCGGATGACAGGGTGGTGCCACCCATTACTACCGTAATTGTTCTTGGTAAGGATCTCCCAAAGGATGATGTGCTTAGCGTGGCGGTATAGGTCGAGCCAATTAGCGCTGTTGATGCGCCGTTGGAATTGAGATTGGTTAAGTTATTAGTAACATTAAAACGCCATTGCATCGGAACGCTACTGGAGCGTGAACAGTGTCCAGAGCTTGTCGAACAATTAGCTATTTCGCTGCTCGTTGCAGTATTGCCAGCCGCATCGACGCCATAAACTTTAACATAATAGGTTCCAGTGCTCAGATTATCGATTGTCATATTTGTTTCGTCAGCAAGTGTGTTGTAGGTTCCAATCTTGGTGTCGTTATTACTATTGTAGATTTCCACTGTATACCCAGTTGGGGCAACATCATCGGTTCCATTCCATGTTACTATCGCTCTCCCTTCGGCTGCGCTTGATAATGAAAGGCTGACATCCGAGATCGTAGGGGCTGTCACGTCGCTGTAGGCTGTTTCGTCAACCAAAAGTGTTACTGTGCCGACGTTTGATCGTTCATTGTTCGTGGAAATTGAAGAAATGAGGGTTGTCTCTTGATCCGTTGTGAAAATTGCAGAACTAAGGCGTTCGACGTAAAAAGTATAGTTTTCTGTTGCTCCGGCGTCTATGGTGAATGCTCCCAAACTATTTCCCGAAGAGTCGGTTAATGAATAATGAGAACTGTTGCCAATTTGTAAATTAAAAGTCTGATTTGTAGAGTGAGTATTAATTACGCTTATAGTGAACGGTGCTCTAATATTGTTTTCTCTTAAATCACCAGTTGTTGTGCCCGTCAAGGTGATATAGAGACTACCAGTCTCTTCGTCGGTTTCTGTCGTGACCGTTGCTTCGCCATCAACTGTATAAGTATCGTTAGGGTCTGGAGGTGTAAATGTTAGTGTAACAGTAAAAGTGGTTGATGCACCAGAAGCTATAGTGTCATTTTCGGAAATACCATTAATTGCAATGTTGAAGGTTGATGAGTTAACTATAACGCCATCGCCATTTTTTATTATTGGGTTAAAATTAACTCCCTGAAAAGATTGATTATAAAAAGTGTCATTCTGAATTGTAATTTGATAGGTTGCGGAGTATGGTGCATTTGGGTCAGTCTCGGAAAAATGCAAATTAAAATCTAGCGTTTCATCGGTAAAACTTGGTTGATAAGAAGTGTCTACATTGGTAGAGCTAATTAAGCTCAATTCTGTAAAATGAACTATCCCTTGAGGTTTTACGGTTGCAACGCCTTGAATCTGAAAAAGCTTAGAATAATGAGCAAAACCAATAGTCATTCCTGTTAAGATAAAAATAAAGCACAAAAAAACAATTAATTCGCTTTTAATTTGCAAAGTAGGTTTTTGCTTTTCTTTTTTCTCCATCACGATCCTAGGTCACGTTTTCTTAAGCGATAAATCCAAACGATATTATCATTGGCAATAAAGAAGGTGCTTTCGGTGCCAGACTTATTTTGATAATAATTAATTGGAAGCCTTATTTCATTATAAGCATCTAATAGCTCGTCGAAAGTTTGGACCTCAAATTTTTGAAATTTAGCAAAATTTGGTACATTCTCGATGTTGGTAATAATGCTGTCATTGGCACCGAAAATTTTATCTAAAGTAGAAATATATTGATTGTTTTTAATAAAAGCACGCCTCTTGGCAAATAACAATATGGCGCAAATAGTCGCGATAATCATAATGAGTGGGCCAATGATTTTCATGATCAAATAGAAAATGGCATTAGTTGTTTCTATGCTAGTTGTGAATTCTTGCGTTTTGCCACCAGCGTTAACATTTACCTTTGCCTCTACGGCTCGTTCTAACAAAGGTAAGTTAAGACTGCTTTCAGCTTTAAAGCCTAAGGGATCTTCAAAACCATCAGCCTCAATTGCACTGTTTACAAGTAATGATATTTTTAAAGTTCCTTCTGAGGCGACAGGGTATTGTGCGCGGAAACTCTCAAGTATTGAATTGTAGTAAGAATAACTAATTGGAATCGTTGTGTTAAAAGTGGCGTGATCAGTGTTCTCAAAATCGATGGTGGTTGGTTCAGTAAGTTGAAAATCTCTTGACCAATATGTTCCATCGCCAGTTGCACCGCTCGTACGGTCGGCGCTAATGGTTGCCTGAAGGAAGTAAGAAATTTTACCACTAGCATTTTCGCTAAAATGTTCAGAGTGTTTAAAATCAATATCAATATGATCAATTAAGCTAGTAATATAAGTTTTACCAGAATTCAAGTATGGTTCGTCAAAGAAATCATTTGGTTTAAGGAAAACTCGATAATCAACAACATTGTCATTGACTACTTTAAAAACAAGATTTTCGCTATCTTGAAAACCGTAATATCCAATTAGGCCACCCAACACAAAAAGAGCACCCAAAAAAGCTAGTTTCATTGTGATTTTCTTTGGTTGTTCTGGCTTTGTTTTTTTCATTTTAGATATCCCCTATAATTTCTTTAAATAGTACTGTTGGGAGCCCGATATACTTAACGACATACAACACTTTTCCTAATACTGAATCTTCTCTGATCTCGTAATTATCCGATGTGCTGTTAGCGTCTCCTTTAGTGTAGTAAACTTTTCCTGTATCATATTCCAGAATTTTGACAATTCGATGAGTAATGGTTTTTCCTTCATGTACAAACGCTAAAACATCTCCTGTTTCAAGCTCGGCATCTTTATTATACACCACTGCGTCGCCACGCTCAAATGCTGGCGACATAGAATTTGACGCTATAGCAATCATTTTATAGCGAAAAACTCCTGAAACTAGGATTGTCAGTGTAATTAAAACTGCCATAGATGGAAAAGCTAAAATCGAAAAACGACGATTATTAGATTTGGGCTTTTCAACCTTTCCGCCTCGTTTTACGACTTCTTCTGGCAAGTCTCTTTTAACGAGAATGTAAATCAAAAATGGGACGGTCACCCACATAACGGAATAAAGATATTGGCTAAAATTCGGAGCAATTGGCAATATATAAAGATATAGCCCTCTCGATAAACGATAAATCAAAGAAGGCGTTATTCCGGCGCGTCTTGAGAGATAAGTCGCAAGAAGATTTTCTGCGATAATAGGTAACACGATAGTGCAAATTATGATAAAACCAGTTTCGACTGAATCAATTGTAAAAATATTGATTTCGGCAGATATTCCAAAAAAAGCAATCGCTGCTGTAATAATAGAGATAAGATATTTATTATTAAATGCGTTATCTAAAATGATTTTCCGGATAATCTCTGTGCTAACGATGGCTACGATAGTTGGTAAGAGACCAAATAGAAAAGTATTTCCAATCGGCGGAAAAAAAGTTCTTGTAAAACCAACCAAAAGTCCAAGATTAAAACCGACAATAAGCGAGGCGATTAAAATGATAATTGTGGATTTTGCAGCAATGTTGGAATAATTCTTGTTATCTTTGCGCTTTTTTAAATAGATACGCAAGAAGATTGCGAAGGCCAAAGCTACAAGAGCAACAATGATGTTTTTTAAAGCATTTCCTAAGCTTGAAATTGAGAGGACCACTATCGCTGATATAAACAGCAATATCGAGACAATAATAACGGTTTTCTCATTCCTTTTCACGTTTTTCTAAATTAATTAGTAATTTGATCGTAATTAAAAGCGGCGGTTAAAGTAACTTGAACATCCGAAGGTGGCAGCTGAGATTCGTTTGCTGGTTGAATATATTTTACGTTAACAGTTGCAGTTTTTTGTGCGCCTGCGCTCAAAGTGCTTGCAGGACTTGGAGTAAAGGAAGTAGTACCAGAAGTACCATTAAAAGTCTGGCTGTCATATGTTACTGTATAAGTAAGGTAATTAGCGTGAGCGGAAGCATCTGATAAAACTACACTGGTAAGCCCAGCGTCGAAGGTGCCAGCGTTAACCGCATCAACTGTGAATTCGTATTCGTCGCCCGGTTTCACGAGTGTTGCAGTAAAAGTGACGGAGGTATCGCTAGCTCTCGTGACTTGCCCGAGATCTGCCCCTTTAGTTTCGGTGACTACACCTGTTTCGGCGGGAGATACGCCGGATTTTCCGGCCCAGTGAATATCCCAAACAGTTTTCTTGACGGTAACGTTATTCGTTCCTCCGATATTAAGCGTTGTCGCGTATGCAGCGAAACCAATGCTCATAAAGATGATTGCGGTGATGAGGGCGATGATTATAATATTTTGAGAGTTAGATTTTTTAGATTTATGAGTCATATTCCTAGAAGTCCCCAAAGCCCTTGTCGAACGAGCAGTCCTTGTTGAGGTTTTCTTTTTTGTTACCATAGAAAAATCCTTTTTTAATTACGCTTTATCAGTAATATAGCATAAGGGTTTTGAATTGTCAATAACTCCTATTTTTTCCTCGGTTGTATTATTATACTGCTTGGGATACTATGGAAATAAAATAAGGCTCTTTGAGCCTGCTTTATTTTGATGGTACACCCGGAGGGGTTCGAACCCACGACCTTCTGTTCCGAAGACAGACGCTCTAATCCGCTGAGCTACGGGTGCTTGTGCTATATATTATAGCATAGATTAGGGGAGAAATAAAGCGTGGGGTAAGTGTCGGATTGCCATAGAAGCGGGTGGGGGGTTGAGGTTTTTAGTGGGTTATGCTAGGGTGAGGGGCATGAAAAAATACTTACATCAGTCTTGGTGTGTAGTGTGGTTAGCGATTGGAATAATTGGCGGAGTAATTTTGGGGCTAGTTTTTCGGATTAATTTTTTGATGTCATCTTGGTTTTTGGTGCTGGTCGGGATTTTGTTTGTAATTTCTTATTTGCGACCCCTGATAATAACGATGGTTTTAGCCCTCGCGGCGGGATTTTTATTAAGTTTTTGTAGAGTGGCCAATGTGTTGGTTGAAATGGAGACAAATGGAGAAGAATGGACGGCGAATATGGAGGTGGAGAAGGGGGGAATAGATGGAATGGTGTTGTCGGCAAGGGATTGGTTTGCGGAGAGGATTTCAGGATTAATTCCGGAGCCGGAGGTGAAATTGGGATTGTCGTATCTACTTGGAATGAAATCTGGACTCCCGAAAGATTTGTCGGAGAATTTGCGGGTGGTGGGGCTTACGCACATTGTAGTAGCGAGTGGAGCACACTTGTCGATTTTGGTTGAAGTGGCACGGAAGCTTTTTGGTAAAATATCGCGATTTGCAGGGATGTTTGGAGCAATAGGATTTATTTTGTTTTTTATGTGTATGGTGGGATGGACGCCGTCGATACTACGGGCTGGAGTGATGGCGATTTTGACGTTGATATGCTGGTATGTGGGGCGGAAGATCGCGCCACTTAGGATGATTTTGATAGTGATGGCGGGGACGTTATTGATTGATCCGACGTTTATTGTTAATTTGGGTTGGATGTTGTCATTTGCGAGCTATGCGGGGATAATGCTGCTTGGACCGTTATTAAACAAGATATTTTATGGTGCTCGGAAGCCTGGGTTTATAGCATCTACAGTGCTGACGACGCTTGCGGCAACGTTAATGACGTTGCCGATTACGCTGTTTTATTTCGGACAAGTGTCTTTGATTTCGGTGGTGGCGAATTTGTTGATTTTGCCGACGCTTTCAATTGCGATGGGATTGGTATTTTTGACCGGTGTGGTAGCAGGGTTGCCATTTATAGAGATGGTGGTGTCGTCCATGGCGATATGGTTGTTAGATTTCCATATTGGAGTGGTGGAGTTTTTTGGCAAAATGGAATATTTTTTGGTGAAGATTGAACCGTATAATCCGTGGGTGTTTTTGATTTATATTCTGATTGGGATTTTACTTTTTGCTGGAAAAGTGGTAAAATTAAGGGAAGTTAAATATATTTTTGGAGTAAAAATAATGTCAGGACATAGTAAATGGGCGACGACGAAGCGGCAAAAAGCGGTGGTGGATGCCAAGCGAGGCGCGCTTTTTACCAAGATTGGAAATCAAATTGCGATTGCAGCGCGAGCTGGTACTGACCCGGCGATGAACCCGTCGCTTGCGATGGTGCTTGAAAAGGCGCGACTAGCAAATATGCCGAAGGCAAATATTGAACGGGCGATTGCGCGGGTAGCAGATAAGTCGGCGGCGGCGTTGATTGAGGAAGTTTATGAGGCTTATGGTCCTGGCGGTGTGGGGATTGTAATTGAAGTGGCGACCGACAACAAAAATCGTACGATGCCAGAGGTGAGACATACGCTTGATAAGACTGGTGGGCGGATGGCTGATCCGGGTTCGGTGATGTTCCAGTTTACACGAAAGGGTGTGATTGAGATTTCTGAAAAAGGTGATGATGCGATGATGGTGGCACTTGATGCCGGTGCAGAAGATGTGGTGGACGAGGATGAAGGAACAGTAATATATACAACGTCTTCTGATTTGATGAAGGTAAGACAGGCGCTTGTGGATGCGGGGATGACTGTGACTTCGGCAGAGCTTCAATATGTGCCAAATTCATACGTGCCGGTAGAAGGTGAAAACGCTGAAAAGTTGGAAAACTTGCTATCTGCGATTGATGATTTGGACGATGTGGTTAATACCTATACGAATGCTGAATAACCCAATTAAAAAAGGCCCTACGGGGTCTTTTTTTGGCGGAAGGGACAAGATTCGAACTTGCGATACTTTCGTATGCTGGTTTTCAAGACCAGTGCCATCAACCACTCGGCCACCCTTCCATATATTATTATATCACATTTTTGTGATATAATAAAGTTATAACTAAGGAGAAAAATGAAAAGTATTAAAGGCGTAATGTGGGGATTGGTGTTGGTTGCCCTAGGTATAATAATGGGTGGCAATGCTTTGGGATGGTTTAACATAGATTTGTTTTTTGATGGTTGGTGGACTTTATTTATCATAATCCCTTGTGCGATTGGAATAATTACGGAGAAGGGGGAAAGGATAGGGAATTTGGCAGGACTTATAATAGGTGTGTTATTGTTGCTCGCTTGCCAAGGCGTAATTGCGTTTGAAATGTTATGGCAAATAGTGTTGCCGGTAGCGATTATTCTGATTGGGGTGGCAATGATTTGTAAGAATTTGTTTAATCATAAATTTGATGAACAAATAGAAAAATTGAATAAGAAGATTCTTAACGATGGTGAGATTGGTGCGGTGTTCAGCGGGCAAAATATAAATTTGTCTAATGAAGAGTTTAAAGGCAAGACTGTAAAAGCAATATTTGGTGGACTACAGTTGGATTTACGGAACGCTAAAATAAAAGAAGACGTAGTAATAAATGCAACTGCAACTTTCGGTGGAATTGACATCTTTTTGCCAGATGATGTGGTCGTGAAAGTGAAGTCCAATTCGGTATTTGGTGGAGTTTCAAATAAGAAAGATAATAAGGCTAAAGAAAAAGCGCCAACTGTTTATGTAAATGGGACAGCGGTATTTGGCGGAATAGAAATTAAATAAAAAAATAAGCCCCTCGCAGGGCTTATTTTAACGCCCGTTTTTCAGGCGTGGGTGTTTGCGCTTGTCGCTATGTTTGTGATTGTTGTTTCGGTTTTGTTTAGCGACTGAATGCAATTTGATTTTTCTTGCCATGGGATTATTTTATCATATAAAAGTGTAAAATAAAAATGTTTATGGTATAATGGGCGTATGGACGAAAAGGAGATACAAGAAAAAAGGCGTGAAAACGAAGAGCAGGCAACTGCGGGGCGGGCGCGGATTTTAGGTTTGCCATATCTCGATACACGAAATTTTGAGGATACTATGCCGTTAGTAAAAGATTTACTGACGGTGGAGCAGATGCACAAGGACATCATTTTACCTTTGGCTAAGGGGAATGGTGAAGAGCACTATCAGTTTATGGTGACAAGCCAAACGCCACGTTCTTTGATACAAAAGATGCGAAAAGAATATTCTGATAGCGGTGAGAGAGCGGACTTTTTCTTGATTTCTAACGCGGCATACAAGATTTTGATGCTTCGCTATGATCCGCCGATGGAGGCAACATATGATGATATTCAGATTGCCGGTGAAGGCGATTCGGCAACAATAGAGAAAGTGTCGCAAACACTTAATCAGGTGTCGACCGAAAAGGTGTTCGACTTTTTGATTGATCAGGCAGACAAGTTGGGCGCATCCGATATACATATTGAGAACTTACGTGAAGAAATTCGGATTAGGATGCGTGTGGATGGTATGCTGCATCCAGTGGCAATTATAGATAGAGATCGGTATCGTATTTTGATGGGGGAGCTTTCGTCACGAGCGAATGTGTCTACGGCGTCGAATAAACCTCAATCTGGGCATATGCAGAAGGATATTGTGCAGAACGGGGCAAAACATTTGTTGAATATTCGTGTAGAAACAATCCCGACAATGTATGGCCAAGATGCAGTGATGAGGTTGTTTAACTTTGATGAATCGCTGCTCAATTTGAATTTGCTTGGTTTGTCTGATGAAGAGTTGGCAGAAATTAATGAAGTGATTTCGCACCCACGCGGATTAGTGTTGATGGTCGGTCCGACTGGTTCTGGTAAGTCTACGACGCTTTATTCCATGATTAATGCGCTGAATACTACAGAAAGGAAAATTATTACTTTGGAGGATCCGATTGAATACGGTATTACTGGTATTTCGCAGATCCCGATTAATACCAATAGTGGTGGTTCGTTTGCAGATGGTTTGCGTAGCGTGCTCCGTTTGGACCCGGACGTGGTAATGGTGGGCGAGATTCGTGATGCTGATACGGCGAAGACGGCAATTCAGGCTTCTATTACGGGTCATTTGGTGTTGTCATCGTTTCACGCAAATTCTACATCGGCAGCTTTTTCAAGAATGATTGATTTGATTGGCATTAATCCAATTTTTGCGTCGTCGATTAGGTTGATTGTGGCACAGAGGTTGGTAAGGAAGCTATCTAGCTCGAAGCGTGCAAGACGTGCAACAGAAGCGGAGGCAAAATACATACGTGAGGTTTTGTCTGGTGTGGATAAAAAGTGGTTGGAGGGGATAAAGACTCCTAAGGATTTGCCAGAAGAAAAACCAGAGGTTGAGTCAAAAACTGATGGTAATAATCCGGCCGAAGAGGTTGCTCCGGAAACTAGTGCTGCGACGGAGACTGAACTAGACAAGGCGTTATCTGCTAGAGCGGCAGAAATTGAACTAGAGGAGCCGTCTGAGTTTGATTTTGATAATATTGTGCTTTATGACCCAGTGGTGACCGAAAGTGATCCATTTGGTTACAGTGGACGTACAGTGCTAATGGAGCAACTTGTGGTGGATGATGAGATTGCGAAGTTTATTCGTGGTGATGTGGCGGATATTAATGTTAATGAGATTGAGAAGACGGCCAAAGAGCACGGTATGTTAACTTTGGAACAAAAGGGTATTATTGCGGCTTTGAAAGGTGAGACAACACTTGAAGAAGTGTCGCGTGTGATATAATAGATTTACTATGAGTGAAAAAGTTATTTCTGACTATAATGGTTATGATTATAAAAAAATCTTTTGGGAAGATGCTGATCGTGAGTATGAGGACCAGGCGGACCGGATGGCAATTCGTAAGTTGTTGCCAAAAAGAATGGAGAAATTTGCCGATATTGGTGGTGGGTACGGTAGGCTCGCAAACGAATATCTAAAACGAGCACATAAAGTATATTTGTTTGACTATTCAAAATCCGAATTAAAGCAGGCTAAAGAAATCTATGGTGATAAGATTGAAACGAAGGCTGGCGATATTTATGAGTTGCCATTTAAGGATGAAGAATTAGATGGTTTGATGATGGTGCGGGTGACGCATCATTTGGAGCATATGGATAAGGCGATGGCGGAACTATATCGCGTTTTGAAACCTGGTGGGGTGGCAGTGATTGAGGTGGCAAATAAGCGGACGTTGCCAAAGATGGCAAGATTTATTACTGGTAAAAGCAAGGTAAATCCATTTGATAAGAAAGTGGCAAATTATAAGGAAATTTCGGCAGGTGGGTTTTATAATTATCATCCAAAATATGTGGAAGATATTTTTAACAAGGTTGGATTTAAACGTGAGAAAGTATTGTCGGTGTCGAATTTTAGGAGTAAGGCGCTTAAGAAAGTTTTCAAGACTAATAATCTTGTTAAAATGGAAGATACAGCACAACAGATACTGGCACCGATTAGGTTTGCACCGTCAATCTACTATAAATTGCGTAAACCAGTAAAATAGTGTATAATAATTATAGGTGGAGCCATCGTTCAACGGATAGGACCCAGACCCTCTAAGTCTGCGATGCAGGTTCGATTCCTGCTGGCTCTACCATTTTTTTGTGGAAAAGTGATCTCTGTTGATTAAAATTATGCTTGCACTCGTGGGTGATGTTTGATAGAATGAGTAACATGCGTATCAGAAAATCGAAGTATTCGAAAATACAAAAATCGAAAATAGCGCCTGCAGAATGGCAAAAATTTATTGAAATTTAATGATATAATATTTATATCATGTGGTTGAATTTGTTCCGGAAGTTTGTGCGGTGGATAGATCCAAGGCTTGATAAGTATCGAGAAAAAAAGGTTGAAAAACCCTATACACCGAAATCACTGGAAGAATTTATAGGAGTGATGCAAAGAACACCACGAAGTATTTTGTCTGCAAAAGATCGTGAGCGAATTGCTGCGGTGATGAGTTTTGATGAGCGAAAAGTGGGAGATTTGATGACGAGAAGAAGCGAAATGGTGTTTGTGAATTCTGACGAGGTGCTAGGGCCGTTGGTTTTGGACAAACTTTATCAGTCTGGGCAGACAAATTTTCCGGTGATTGATAGTCATGAAAAGGTAGTGGGGATACTGGGGACCGAGGCGCTGAATGCTTTAGAGGTTCGTAAAACTGAGAAGGCGAAAAAGTATATGGAGTCTGAGGTGAGGTATTTAAAGGCTACTGACTCTTTGAAATATGCGGTTGAGGAGATGAAGCGGACTGGTGGAAGGTATTTTTTGGTTAAGAATGATGATGGTGAGACGGTGGGATCCTTTAACGTGCAGCAGCTCCTAGGTTACCTTTTAGGGTAAAATGTGATATAATTAGGTGTATGAGAATTTTGACGGACGAATTAAATAAATTTTTGGGCAAAGAAGTTGAAGTCGAGGGTTGGGTAAACTCGCGGCGTGATCATGGTGGCTTGATCTTTATCGATTTGCGCGATAGTAGAGGAATAGTGCAGCTTGTGGTGACGCCGGAGAATGAAAAGGCGTTTAAATTGGCGGAGTCGGTGCGTGATGAGTTTGTTTTGAAAGCTGCTGGTAAGATGCGAGAGCGAGCGCCGGAGCTAGTGAATCCAAATATCGCAACTGGCAAGATTGAACTAGTTGTAAGCGAACTGGAATTATTAAATAAGAGTGAGCCATTGCCGGTAAATACCCACGATGATGGAGCGGAATCTTCAGAAGAATTAAGATTAAAATATCGTTATTTGGACTTGCGTCGTCCAAAGATGCAAAAGATTTTGAAGAGGCGGAGTGAATACTATCGTTTTATTAGAGAATATATGTATGAGCGTGGGTTTACTGAGGTGACGACGCCGATTTTGGCTAATTCATCGCCGGAAGGGGCAAGAGATTTCTTGGTGCCGTCACGTCTTCATCCAGGCAAGTTTTACGCTTTGCCACAGGCGCCACAACAGTTCAAGCAGCTATTGATGGTTGGTGGTGTAGAGAAATATTTCCAGATTGCGCCGTGTTTCCGGGATGAGGATCCGCGGGCGGATAGATTGTATGGGGATTTCTATCAGTTGGATTTTGAGATGTCTTTTGTGAATGATGGTGAAGTGGTGAGACAAGAGATTCAGCCGCTGTATGAGAAGCTGGTGACTGAGTTCGCAGGGAAGAAACTAGTTTGCAATTCAAAAACTGCACGCGAATACATTCCAAAGGGCGAGACGGTACCACGAATTCCTTATGAAGTTGCAATGAATACTTATGGTGTAGATAAGCCGGATTTACGTTACGAAATGGAATTAATTGAGCTAACCGAGGTGTTTAAGGATACTGATTTCAAAGTGTTTAAGCAACCATGTGTGAAAGCGTTGTGTGTAAAGGGTGGAGCTAAACTGACGCGTCGGGAAATCGATGAATTTACTGAGAAAGCGCGGAAATTAGGGGCTGGTGGATTAGCATATATATTATATACAGAGGAAGGCGAGAAATCACCAATACTCAAATTTATGAGTGAGACCGAAATTAAAGAGGTAAAGAAAAAGTGTAATGCTGGTGTTGGTGATGCGGTCTTCTTTGGTGCGGATTCGCGCGAAGTAGTAAATAAAGTTTTGGGACAACTAAGGATTGCCTTTGCGGACCATATGGGGTTGAAGAAATCATCTGAAGTGGCGTTAGCTTGGGTGGTGGATTTTCCATTTTATGAATGGGATGATAAGGCGAAGAAGTTAGATTTTGGACACAATCCATTTTCGATGCCAAAGGGTGGCTTGAAAGCTCTGGAAGAGGCGGAGACGACAGAACAGAAGCTCGCGATTGTGGCTGATCAATACGATATGGTAATGAATGGCTACGAAGTGGCGTCTGGTGCGGTGCGGAACTACAATCCAGAAATCATGTATAAGGTGTTCAATATTCTTGGTTACAATAATGATTACGTAGAAGCGAGATTCGGTGGAATGCTCTCGGCGTTTAAATTTGGTGCGCCACCGCATGCAGGAGCGGCGCCTGGTCTAGATAGAATTTTTATGGTGCTGGAAGACCAGGAAAATATTCGTGATATTGTGGCGTTCCCGAAGAATGGCAACGGTGTGGATTTGATGATGAATTCTCCATCTGAGGTGGATGCGGTGCAGCTTGAAGAGGCACACTTAGCGGTGCTTCCAGAAGAAGAGTAATTTTATGCGGGTGCTCGGGATTGATCCGGGGATTGGTATTTGTGGATTTGGCTTGATTGAAACGACTTCGCGTGCAGATGCGAAAGCTGTGGATTTTGGTGTGGTGACGACCAAGATACGAGCGCCGTTGCCGTCGCGATTATTGGAATTATATGATGGTTTGACGGAGGTATTTGAATCGTGCCGGCCGGATGTAGTTTCGGTTGAAAAGTTGTTTTTTTCGAAGAATATTACAACTGGGATTGCGGTGGCGGAAGCAAGGGGTATAGTACTACTGGTGGCGGAACAGCATAAAATTCCAGTGTTTGAATATACACCAAACGAAATAAAAAAGACTTTGACTGGATATGGTTCGGCGGGGAAGCCGCAAATGGAAGAGATGGTGCGAATGCATTTGGGGCTAGAAAAGAAGCCGAAGCCTGATGATGCGGCGGATGCTTTGGCGGCAGCAATTACTCATTCGTTAATCAAGCTCTAATACGATGGAAAGAGGTAGTGAAGCCATTTTTCAAAATTGGAGTATTCGGTGGGCTCTTTGGCGACAATTGTAGTATTAGGGGTTTGGTGCTTAGTTTTGGCGGCTTCGGAATTCTCGGGCAGAACTACTAATTGTTCGCCTGGAAGTTGCTTGTCTAGTAGTTTGCGGGCGGCAAGTTCCTGATATTCTTCAGTTTCAAGGTAGATGTTTTCGAGTTCGGCGGTCTCAACTTCAATTTCGAGAAGCTCGAGATTCTTGCGTTCGGCATTTAGGCGTTCAGTGAGGGTCCAATTGCGAGTCATGGCTTCGATGGACTGAAAAGTCCAAACAAGACACATTACGACGGCAACAACAAGAACGATGTTTTCGATAGCTAGGTAGTCGTGTTTGACTTTGTACTTTAGCTGTCGCAACTTATTTGCTACTCCACTCATGGTTATTATTATAGCATAGTTTCCCTAAAAAATATGTTATAATTATAGGAGCGGGGTATAGCTCAGCTGGTTAGAGCATGCGTCTTATACACGCAGTGTCCTTGGTTCGAATCCAAGTACCCCGACCAGATGTTTATTAGAGATTATTGTATGAAGCCGGGTGGG
Source organism: Candidatus Saccharimonadota bacterium (assembly GCA_017537745.1). GTDB lineage: Bacteria > Patescibacteriota > Saccharimonadia > Saccharimonadales > Saccharimonadaceae > Nanosyncoccus. Next base: position 55,500 of record JAFYKF010000011.1, on the reverse strand, counting down.
AAATTAAGAGAATTTATCAGGAAGCGCAAGTGGAAAATCAAGATTAAAAACTGGATGTTGATTTTGCTTTTGGTTGCGCTTTTGGCTGTGGATGCCACCTTGTTAAGATATGACCATATACATATGACGGAGCTTCGGGATGCAGTGCTTAATGCCGACGTGGAGCTTGGCGCGGCAGAAAACGAAGAGCAGGCGGTTGAGAGCGAGGCCGAATTGGCTGAAGCACTAACTAATTTGAAGGAGTTTGTGTTCTCGAATATTGTAATAAATATCGTTGATGATAATGGCGAGCAGAAGATAACATTCGGAACAGGGCCATTTTATTTGGAACATCAATATATCCGAGCGGCGAATAAAGCCTTAAGAGAGGCAGAAGCGAGATTGACAGGTGATGGGAATCCGAACGGGAATATTTATGGACAGGCTGGTGAGGTTTGCAAAGCAGCGGCAATCGAGAATGGTTGGAACTGGGATTCGGCGGGATATATTAATTGTATGTTGGATGAAATTGCAAAATATCCATCAGCGGGAGAAATACAGGATAAAATTATAGCAGCTTTGCCTTCGACGGAGCTTTATCGACGGAATTATGCGTCTCCGGTGTGGGCGCCAACGTTGACTGGATTTTTGCTATTGATAACATTGGTAGTAGCGATAGTTATTATTGTACGGATTATTATTTGGATAGTGCTTAGATTGGCACTGATTTTTGTGTAGTGTTGTAAAAAATAATAGAGTCTTTTTTGAAGGCCTATCTTAAACTATAAGCGTCATGAGTGGAATGTGGAAAAATTTTAAAAAATCCCCCTTGACATTTTATGTATGGGGTCATAAGATATAATTATAATAATACTTAAGGAGGAAGCTTACATGGCTTACGAACATACTAACGGCAAGGGAGTGAAATACTACCTACATAAATCAGAAGTTACCCTACGCGGTGGTAAACCACAGACAATTTATTTCTTTACTAAGGATGCAAAGGGCGGCAAGGGTACTCCTTGTGACCTTCCAGCAGATCGCATGGTTTGTGAAAATCCACGCAACGGTTTCTTGACCCTCAAGAAGAAATAGTTTGTAATAAGATGAAAGAGACGCTGCTTAAGCGTCTCTTTTTTGTGATATAATAGTTTTATGAAACATAAGCGAAAAGGTTTTACGCTGATTGAGATTATGCTTTTTTTGGCAATCACTTCGCTTCTTTTTGTGGGGATTATTGTGGGAACGAACAATTCGATTGCGCAACAACGTTTTAATGACTCGGTGCAAAATTTTGCTGAGCTGTTAAAGAGTGTATATTCAGAGGTCTCAAATCCGCAGAGTGTGGGTGATGGAAGATCTGATGTAGCAATTTATGGAAAATTGATAACTTTTGGTGAAAGATATGGACTAGACGGAAAAAGAATAGCTGATAAATATGAACAGAGAATTTTTATTTATGATGTGGTAGGAAGAGCGGATAATGCAGGGAGCGGGAAGGTAACAGAAGCCTTGAAAGAATTGCAAGCCAATGTTGTTGTAGTAACAGAAAGAGATGAGCTTGGCAACATAATGGAGATGGGGCCGGCTGGCGAAGTGCAAAGTTATGTATTGAGGTGGGGGGCATCGCTTGAGAAAGTGGAGCAGAAGGATATTTTGAATCCAGGTGGCAATTTGTTTACGGGTTCAATGCTAATAGTACGCCATCCACAATCTGGAACTATCAACACCTTATTTAGTAATACGGTTATTAAAGTGAATGAAACGCTGAATACGGTGAATGAGGATAAAGATTTTACAAAGGCGACAGACTTACTCACGTCGGTGTTGGCGCGTACTGTTAGGAATGGTGGTTTTGGCGCTATGCAGATAGATTTTTGTATTAATCCAGCCGGCGCAGAAAAGCCTAGTGAAATACGACGTGATATTAGGCTGACAAAAAATAATAGAAATGTGTCTGGCGTAGAAATAGTTGATTTAGATTTAAACGAAATAAGGCATGATGCGTCTGGAGTTGATGAGCAAATCGGAAATAAATGTCGTTTTTCAAATTGATTATGGTATAATAGAGACATGAAGAAGTCTTTTAGTGAAGGTTTTACTTTGGTGGAGCTTGCGCTGTCGATGGCATTTGTAGGGATTTTATCGGTGTCTGTGGTATTAATTATTTCTGATACCGTGGCAACTTATCGTAGGGGTTTAATAATTGCTCAAGTTAATTCGGCGGGTATGGATATTGTGGATGATATGCGACTTGCGGTGACTAATTCTTCGTCGCGAGCGGTGTCGGCAGATTGTGCTCGATATTATAACAAAAATGAAGAGATTGACGCTAGGACGCGTTGCGAAGAAGATGGGGCTTATAGCTTTGTGACCCTAGTAAAGACGTCGACTATTACGCTGGAAGGTAGTAGTGAGCCTCTAGAAAATGTGCCGATTTATGGAGCTTTTTGTACTGGTACTTTTTCTTACATTTGGAATTCGGGATACTATGATATGGAGGAAGCGAGTTTTCCGGAGAAGACTCAGAAAAAATGGGCAACGTTGACTTATCGGGGGACTTCAAGGGTAGTGAGGGTTGTGGGGAGTTTAGCTAGAAATGCAGATTTCTCGAAGATTGAGAGCGGAAAATATATACTGGGCTGGGACGGCGAAGATGCAAAGCCATTTAGATTACTAAAAATCCATGATTCGAATCGTGTAGTATGTATGAGTGAGGCACGTAGAACGAGTAGTCTTAGCGGGGGAAACCATAGTTATTATAGTCAGGAGAAGATTGATGAAGAAGATGATGGGATTAGTGGTGATTTTAATATTGTGAGTTTTGGCGTAATGAGCGATACTCCGGAGGACTTGATTATGACAAATGCCGACAGTGATTTGGCATTATTTGATTTGTATGTGGCGCGTCCAGCAGAGAGCACGGTGCAAAAGAATATGTTTTATTCGGTATCGTTTATTCTTGGTACTGTTAGAGGCGGCGCAAATATAGTTGAGAGTGGCAAGTCATGTAAGGCGCCGACAGAATATGAAAAAGAAAATTTTGATTATTGTGCAATTAATAAATTTAATTTTGCCATGCAGGCAGGCGGAGAATAATAATGAAAAGATTTAAAAAAGGTGCTGCATCGTTTTATATCGTGTCGTTTTCGACATTGATACTAGTGATTATCGCGGCAAGTTTTGCAACGGTGATTATTTCAGCGATCACAAGAGCTAGCAATGATGATTTGTCGCAATCGGCATATGATGCCGCGTTGGCCGGTGTGGAAGATGCGAAGCTAGCTTTTGCAAATTATCAGAGATGTTTGCAAAAGACTGGTATAACGCCAAGGGAGCCAGATGGCGACGGCATGGTGACATGTGAAGAGATATTGTGGTGGATGCAGCCGGAAAATGCAGATTGTGACATGGTGGCTCATATGATTGGCCGAATTCCGGATTATGAGAGCGGCGAGGTGATGGTTAGTGATACGACTTCTACTGACGGTAGTGGAAAGACAAGTGATTTGAATCAAGCGTATACATGTGTGAAAATAGGGACGGTATTAAAAGATTATAGGGCAAATTTGTCCTCGACTACAAACTATCGATTGGTAAGAGTGTCGCTTGATGATGTTGCGGCTAAGGATATTAAAAAGATTCGATTTAGTTGGTATTCAGTGAGAGAGGGGCAGACGACTAGTTTTTCGAATTTTAGTGGTGGACGCGTGACATTTAAGCCGATTACTCAGACGGTTCAACCGCCAACGCCGCCAACTATTCAATTGCAAATGGTTCAAACTTCTGATGAATTTACGATGGATCAAGTCAATAGCCCATCCGAAAATATTGGTGGTACTTGGCGTACAGATAGAGCTACGTTGTTCTTGGTGCCGGTTGATCCGAATGAAACAACTTTGTCGAGCGGACTAGATGGTAATTATATCAGTGTTTACGATGGGGAAAATGAGGTTAATGTGATATCGCCGGCACAGGTGGCAAAAACTAATTACCAGCATATAAACATAGTGCCTTATGCTGTAAAGTGTAGTACGACTGGGGCTTTCTTGTGCGAGACGACAATTGAACTGCCCGAGCCATTTGGTGGCGCGAGAATTGATGGCACGTTCTTATTCTTGGTTACTTTACCGTATGGGGAACCAGATACAGATTTTGCAATGATGTTTCTATGCGACGACGATGTAGTATGTTCAACTGAAATGAGTGACGACGAAGAGGTAATTGAATCTAATACGGCATATATTAGCGAGGTGCAAATTGTGATTGACTCGACTGGACGGGCGAATGATTTGTTCCGGAGAGTTGAGACGCGTCTTGAGTCGATGGATGTCTCGTTCCCGTTTGTCTATTATGCTCTTCAGATATTGGATACGGGAATGGGTAATGCTGCGCCTATAACCAAGGAGCTGGTTGTGACGTCTGAACATAATAGAACTTCTTACGATATGTAGCTAACTAAAAAAATCTGCCTGGGTTAGGGGGGTAACCTAGGCAGATTTTTTCCTTGAATTTGCACCTTCAAGAACTTGGTGGCGGGGGTTCGATTTGAACGAACGACCTTTTGGTTATGAGCCAAACGAGCTACCAGGCTGCTCTACCCCGCGATATACAACAACCGAATGGTATGCTTGTATTATACTCTAAATAAATTATTATGTCAATACTTATTTTTTGCTAATGAGATTTCTGGCAGCAAGTTTAACTGCATAATTGAAGGTGTTGGCGACATGTGGAGTACTAGCAAGAGTTAAGGCGGTGAGACGGTGACGAAGTGCGATTGAGATTTCTTCTGCTAGATAGATAGCATTTGGTGCAACGATGGTGGCACCAAGAATGCGGTCGCTGCGATTGTCGGCGAGAATTTTGACGAATCCATAACTTGAGCGTTCAATAACGCTGGCGGGAAGATCTTTCAATAGGACAATGGATTTTTTGTATTTGCGGTCGCGTTTGATTAAGTCTACTTCGTTAAGGCCAACGGTAGCAACTTCTGGATAAGTATTAGTCTTGCGAATGAAGCCAACGTAGTTTAGGAGATTCTTGGAGCGGCTAGTAAGGTTTGCGGCAAGGACGGAAGCCTCATATTCGGCGCGCTCGGTAGAAGAACCTTTGCCGAGACAATCGCCGATGGCGTAGATGTTTTTGGCGGAGGTTTGAAGAAGATGATTGACTGGTATGCCGGCGCGTTTGTATTTAACGCCGGCATTTTCTAGGCCATAATTTGTAGTTGGTTCGGAGCCGGTTGCAATGATGACGCAATCGACAGTTACCATTTTTTCATGTCCATTTGTAGTGAATACGACGCGTTTGGTGGCACCGTTGGGCTCAACGGCGATAACTTTGGAGTTGAGTACTACCATGACGCCAAGTTCATTTTCGAGATAACTTTTGATTGTGGTGCCGGCTTCAGTATCTTCGCGTGGGAGTAAGCGGTCTTTTAATTCCATGATGAGGACTTTGACGCCAAGTTCCGCGTAATATTCGGCAATTTCGCAACCCGATGGGCCACCGCCGACGATAAAGACAACTCTTGGTAAACGACGAACTTTGATAGCGGATTCGGGGGTGAGATAGTCAACAGAATCGAGACCGGCGATTTCGCTGGTTTTTAGGTGTGAGCCAGTAGCTAGAATGAATGTCTTAGCGGTGTATTGTTTGTTGCCGACGGCGACAGTATGGTTATCTAGAAAATTAGCATACCCTTTGATGCAGGTGATACCAGTGGATTTATAGAGATTGGTACCGATATTGCTTAGGGTAGAAATAGCACTTTCTTGGCGAGAAGCTACAGATGGAAAATTAAAATGAATATTTTGACGGTTGATTTCTGGATAGCGAGCGAGCTTTGCAAAGGTATGCGAGAAGTTAAGGCCAACGGCGTAGGGAACATCTCTTGTATTAAGATTGCTGCCACCGAAAGCATTGCCTTCGATTAAGGTAACTTTCTTTTTGGCTTTTGCTAAATTGATGGCGGCGGTGCTACCAGCTGGTCCGCTACCAATAATAATATAGTCGAAATTGTATTTTTTGCCCATCATAGTACTATCTTTTAAATTATTATATCACAGTTTTCATAAACATAAGCTAAATCTTTGTTGTATTTTTTGAGCTCTTTTGAAATGGCGCGAGTGAGATCGGCGTCGGTGATGATGGATTTGCCTTTGAGGGTTTTTTGAGCAGATTTGACGGAACGTTTAATAAAATCTTCAGCGGCGCCAGTGGGAATACCAAGGCCTTTGGCGTGGAGCTTGAGGAGTTTTTCGGCTTCTAAAAATGGTTTGTCGTAGTCTTTTGGTTTCTTGTCGTTGGAATTTTTCATTTTGCTCCTTACATATTAATGATGGCGAGATTCATTAAAGTAATAGTGGCGGCGATGTAGGCGAGAGAAAGGATGATGCGGAAATGAGGTTTGAGTTTGACACGGAGACGTTGAATTTCGGCGAGGTTGTGGTCGGTGCGGAAGAAGGTGCGGATGACGAAAAGTGGAACTACAGCGATGATTACGGCGACGATAATGAGAATGGCGCGAGGCAAGGCGTTTTCGCTTTGGAGGAAGGCCGAACAAGTGATGTAAAGTGGGAGTGTAAAGAGAAGTTCCGGTAGACAAGAAACAAAGCCAAGCGTGATGGCGTCGGAGCGGGAGCTAACGGTTTTGGCGCGAGAGGCAAGACTTTTGGCGACGCGACGAGAAATGAATGTTGCAGTTGAGGATTTGCTTTTGCGGAAATAAAAGAAGAAAGCGGCAACTGCGTCGGCTAGGCAAATGCCAGTCATGAGCCAAAGGAAGAATGGTGAGATAGAACTAGATTGACAACAGAAAATGATGATATAGGTAAGGAGCCACATAATTGTGTTAAAAATTTCGACGCCAAGAATGAAGCTGAGTGTGGCATCGTCGGCTTGCTTTTTGGAAGTTTTGGCAAGGCGAAAATGATAAAACATTGAAAAAACGCCGGAAGGGATTTGCAAAAAACAGAAAATTACCATAGACACGATAAAGAAAATAACAGGGAATATATAGCTCATGCTTATATTATATCATATAAAAATGGGGTAGGGGGTTGCAATATTTTGAAGTGTTTGCTAGGCTACGAAGCTATGAAAAACTTTTATAAATTATTATTAATAATGTTGGGGGTGATGTTGGGTGGGTTAGTTGGTGGTGTTGTGGGCGAAGTTGTGTATGCGGAAAGCGATGTGGGTGAGGAAATAGTGGATGGTGGGGCAGAGGAGATAGTGATAAATGAAAATATTCCAGAAATATTTATCAAGGCAATTAATCCTGGATATACTGTGGACGGTAAAAGTAATGTTGGGGAAATGATTGAAATTGGCTTTCGCAAAGAGCATCCCCAAGACGTGATTTCGCTCGCTAGTCTTAGTCTAAGCTATACGAATTCAAGCGGAAATGAATCTGAATTGGTGAAATTTTCCGAGCACCTTACGACTACTAGTGAGAATATTATTTTAAGGCTTGCTAGCAGTGAAGAAGCGGAGCTGGCAAACTTTAACTATACAAAGACGTTAGCTTTTCAGGGTGGGCTAACGCTTAAAAAAGATGATGAAGTGTTGGATGCGGTGTGTTGGACGGGAAAGGAAGGGTGTAAAAAGGCTTTTAAATCAAGTAGCCCGACAATTTTGGTGCGGAATTTGGAAACTGGTGAGTTTGAGCATTTGACTGAATATGAACCAGTTTATCATGCGGATGCGGTGATAGATAATAGTGGCGGGGCGGGTGGAGTTGATGCGGGCGAGGCTGCTGATACGTTGAATGGACAATGTGCCGGGTTGGTTTTTTCGGAGATATTAAGTTATTATGCGGAAACACAGGATGAACAATTTGTGGAGCTATATAATAGTGGGTCGGAACAGATTTTGCTGGATGGGTGTACGTTGAAATATAAAAATAAATATTATCAGCTAAGCGGAATTTTGAAGGCGGAAGAATATTATGTGCGAAATGCGAGTGATTTTAGCTTGACAAAGAATCCAACTAATTCAAACATATTGGAAATTATAGATGTGAATGGTGCAGTGGTGGATAAATTGGAATATCCAAATGGACAGCGGAAGGGCGCGTCGTATGCTTTTGTGGGGTACGATGAACAAGGGAAAGAGATTTGGCGGGTGACTTATGCAGTGACGCGAGGTGAAGCAAATAATTATCAGGAGTATAAAACTTGCGAAGAGGGAAAAGTAATAAATGAGGCAACGGGAAATTGTGTAAAAGTAGCGACGGTGGCGGCGGAAAAAACATGTGAAGATGGGTATTATTTAAATCCTCTGACTGGGCGGTGCCGAAAAATTGAAGTAGCGGTGGCTAAAACATGCAAGGAGGGGTACTATTTAAATGAAGAAACTGGTAGATGCCGGAAGATTATTGAAAATAACGGTACCACTTATGCGCTGAGCGAAGATGAATATAAGGAAGAAACTTCTTTTGTGGCGGTATACGCAATAATCGGTGTGCTAGTCGCAGGTATTATATATATAATATATGAGTTTAGGCGCGAGATTGTGAAGCTACTGCGTAGAGTGCTTCGACGAGTTCGTTAAAAACTGCTTCACGGGTTTGGTCGCCGTTGACATTGATGAGGAGATTAAGCTGTTTGTAATGTTGAAGAACTGGTAAGGTTTTGGTGCGGAATTCTTCAAGGCGAGTGCGGAAGGTGGTGATGTCTTTGTCGTCTTTACGCTCGCCGCGATCACCGATGGCTTTGGCAGCAGTAAAACGATTTTCGACGTCGGCTTCGGAGACGTTGAGGAGAATGACGGCTTTGATTTCGTGGCCGGCGGCAGCGGCGGCAGACATGACAGAATCTTCTTCGCCAAACCAACGGCCAATAGAAGAGAGAATAAGTGGGAATTGTTTTAGGTCTGCGCGTTTGAAGTAGGGGAGTACCCATTTGTAGAAGACGTCGGTAGGGATAAGGGCGCCATGCTCCGAATAATGTTTGCGATTCTCTTGCTCCATGGCACGGATGATGAGGCCAGAAGATAGGAATTTGGCACCGAGTGCCTCGGCGAGACGGATGCCCTGAGTGTCTTTGCCAGACATTGGTAGGCCAAAGATATTGATAGAGCCTGTGCCGAGCCAGGATTTAATTACATTAAATTTTTCTTCCATAGTAACAATTATAACACATATTATATAGCGGGGGTCCTGTCAGTCGCTGTCCTCCCCCACATCGCTGACGCTCTGTGGGGGACCCCCTCCGCGACTGCCACCCCCGCGGATATAATTGGCACTGTTGACATGTGAGTGCTAATTTTGTATAATTGAAGCATGGAAATCACGGCACGACAGAAGGAAATATTGAGCCAAATAATAGAGGAATATGCCGAGACGGCAGCGCCGGTGGGGAGCGTGACAATGGCGAAGCTTTTTGGTGTGTCGCCGGCAACAGTTCGAGCGGAGATGGCGCGACTTGAAGCATTAGGTTTGATTGCGCAGCCACACACTTCGGCGGGGCGAGTACCGACTGATGCTGGGTATCGATATTATGTAAACAATTTGAGCAATCCTGAGACTGAGTTTGATAGATTTGAAGCTGAGCGTTCTTTGGAGCGTGGTACGCACGTATTGGAAGTAAGGGTCAGTTCGCAATCGCGGGCGGATGCAGCGATTCGAGGCGCAGTGGATACTTTAGTTGAATTAACCGGTAATTTGGGGTTAGCAACGATTGATGGACAATTATATCTGTCTGGGATTTCACGATTGTTTACACAGCCGGAATTTATGGACACGAGACGAGTGCAATCGGTGGCGAAGTTGTTAGATAATTTGGAGCCATGGCTACGTGAGGCGGCGCCGGGCGAACCGTTGAATATCTTTATTGGTCACGAGAACCCGATTGGCAAAAATTCGGAAGTATCGCTGATAATTTCAAGGTTTAAGTCGCCGTTTTCGGATAGAAGCTATATCGGAGTTTTGGGCCCAACGCGACAAAACTATGCAAGAGTAATGGCATTGGTAAAACATGCCGGTAATGTATTGGAGGAGGTATTATGAAAAAAGACAAAACAAATGGAGCTCAAGTTGGAGCTAATAGTGGGGCTGGTGTTGACACTAGTGCTTACATTGCAAAAATAGCTGAGCTTGAGGCAAAACTGGCTGAGATGACGGCGGATCTGCAGCGAACAAGGGCAGATTTTGAAAATTATCGTAAGCAGGTGGAATTGCAGAGGCAAAACGCTATAAAAACAGCACAACAAGCAACGGTGATAAAAATGTTACCATTACTTGATGATTTGGAGAGGGCGATTGCGGCTTATGCGGAGCTTGGGCCATTAAATAAGTCGATGGAAAAGACTTTGAGCGGATTAGGTATACAGAGAATTTCGTCTGAGGTAGGGGTAGAGTTTAATCCGGATTTGCATGATGCGGTGATGGTGGAGGGGGATGGTGCAAAAGAATTGGTGAGTGAAACTTTGCGGCCAGGCTATTATTATGAGGGCGAAGTATTGCGTCCGGCAATGGTAAAAGTACAAAAATCTTAATTAAGCCGGTTGAGGTTTATTATAAAAAATGCTATCATGGTAGTATACCATGAGGGTTTTGATGAGATGTAAAGAAAAAACGGCGCATACTGCTTGGATGGGGGTAAGGTTTGGTGCTGCTGTTTTGTGCATAAGTGCAACTATGGCGTTACTTTTTACGATACTTTCTTTTAGATTACTAAGTAGCTCTAGCGTGTTTGCGAATAAAACTATTACTGAGGAAGCATTGATTACGGTGACGTCGTCTTGTGAGATGAGTTCGGTGGTAGATACGGCGCATGAAACAACGGTGACTGCTAGTACGTACGAAGACGAAATTGGTGAGACGACGATTACCGTAGTTTGCAATGACACGAATGGTTATGCAATATATGCGACTGGGTTTACGAACAATGAGTTTGGGCGAAACGATATGCTGGGGCAGACTACTGGACGAACGATTGCGACCGGTACGGCTACGTCTGGAACAACTTCCGCCTGGGCGATGAAGTTGACACCGGTTGATAATAGCGTGTCGCCTTCGATTGAGACGGGGTATGATGACTATCATACAGTACCAAATGATTATACTAAGGTAGCGAGCTACACGGACAGCACAATGGAAAATCCGGATGGGTCTAAATTTAAGACGACTTATGCGGCATTTGTGGCGAGCTCACAGACGCCAGATACTTATAGCGGCAAGGTGAAATACACTTTGGTGCATCCGGCGGATACTACTGACACGCCGTGTGCTAGTACTTATACGATTATATACAATCGTAATGGTGGGACTGGAAGCATGGAATCGCAAACGGTTTGTGTGGATAGGGCGATTGGTCTACTGCCAAATGGGTTTACTGCGCCAGCATCGATAACGGAGAAACAGTTTGCAGCGTGGAATACTGAGGTAGACGGAAGTGGATATACTTATTATGCTGGGCAATCCGTAATGAACCTTGCTAATGCGGGTGGAACGGTGACATTATATGCGCAATGGGCACCAAAATACATTCAAGATTTTACAGGTTCGACTTGCCAAGTGGTAGCTAGTGAAAGACCATTTACGGTATATGATAGGCGAGATGGGAATGATTATACAGTACGCTTTATCGAGGGTGCTTGTTGGATGACGCAAAACTTAAGAATTACTGGTACGGTGAATGCACAATATTCAAACTTTAGTACTTATAATAGCGTGAATGTTTGCGAGAATGATTTGACTGCTGGTAATGTCTTTGATATTCCGTATTGTCATGATTCTGGCAATACTACTGATGGTGTGTGGTATAATTTTGCTGCTGCCTCAGCTAAGACAATTCTCACCAGTTCTAATACTACGTTGGCTACGGAAGATATCTGTCCTGCTGGTTGGAGTTTGCCAAGCTATGATACGTCTAATGCAGCTGGTTCTATTAATAGTCTATCATCTACATCCGCAACTTCGATTCTAATATTTTCTCCTGCTGCAGGCGGCCTTTACGGTGATGGTTCATCGCTTTATGGCGGTAGTGGGTTTTGGTGGTCCGCTACGGCGAGCCTCCCTACGAGTCGCTACCAATTGGCTTACGATGGTAGTAGCTTGAGTACTGGTAGTAATAACAGAATTCGTGGGCTTAGTATTCGCTGTATCCGGGTTCCTGTTCCGAATGAGGATTTGACATATATGCAGGATATTACTTCTGGATATGTGGCGAGTATGGCGGAAGGGGATACGGTTTTACTTAGGGATAGACGAGATGGTAACGAATATACGGTTGCGAAAATACAAGGTGCACTATGGATGACGCAGAACTTAAGAATTACTGGTACAGTGAATGCACAATATTCTAACTTCAGTACTTATGGTAATGTAAATGTGTGTGAAGAGGATTTGACTGCAGGTAGTAGCAATGACGTTCCACGCTGTCATGATTCTGGAAATACAGATAATGGTGCTTGGTACAACTATGCAGCTGCTAGTGCAAAAACTATTACGGGTGGTTCCAATAATGATAAAGCCACAGAAGATATCTGTCCGGCCGGTTGGAGTTTGCCGAGTTACGATAGTGCCACTAAGGCAGCGGGCTCTGTTAATAGTTTGTCTTCTACGTCTGCGGTTTCGATGTCTTTGTTTTCTCCAGTTGCTGGCGGTGGTTATTATGGTGGAGCGCCGGGCTATACTAATTGGGGGTATTGGTGGTCCACCGATGCAAGTGGTACTACAACCCGTTATGGTTTACATTATACTGGTAGTAGTTTGAATGATGGTAGTGGCGGTGCTCGGAGTGACGGTAATTATGTTCGTTGTGTGCATTTGTAGAAAAATAATGTGTTATAATGGTTATGTATGAAGAGTTTTGTTTTGTGTTTTGGCGCAGTGGGAATGTTATTTTTGACTGTGATTTGTGCAAGTTTACTTGTGATGCCAACTGTTTCTGCCGATAATGCGTCAACGCAAGCAGAAGTGATTGTGTCGTCGTCGTGCGAAATGAGTTCGGACACTGATACGGCACACACGGCGGAAGTTGCTCCGGGTATTTATCGGAGCGGAATTGGTGAAACGACGATTACGACAATTTGCAATGATGCGAATGGCTATGCGATTTATGCAGATGGTTATACTAATAATGAAATAGGCCGAAATGATATGTTGGGTCAAAATTCGGGGCGGACGATTGCAACTGGTACAGCGACTTCTGGTGACACTTCAAATTGGGCGATGCAACTAACGGCGGTTGATAATAGTGTAGCGCCGACAATTGCGACTGGTTATGACGCTTATCATACGATACCGGATGAATATACTAAAGTAGTGAGTTTTGCAAATAGTACAATGGCAAATGATGCTGGATCGAAATTTAAAGTGACTTTTGCATCGTTTGTGGCGAGCGCGCAGGCGGCGGATACGTATTTGGGAAAAGTGAGATACACTTTAGTGCACCCGGCTAATTCAACGGAAACCCCGTGTACTGTTGGCACATACACAATTAATTACAATAATAATGGTGGATCTGGGAGTATGGATTCGCAAACAGTATGTGTGGATAGGGCAACGGTAGTTTTGGCTAATGGATTTACGCCACCAACGCCAACGACTGAATATCGGTTTGCGGCATGGAATACAGCGGCGGATGGTGGTGGGTATACGTATCGTGCGGGGCAGAGCGTGGCGAATCTTGTTGGCGCAGACGGCGTGGTGACGCTTTATGCGCAGTGGGTGCCGAGGTATATGCAAGACATGACTTCTACGATGTGTAGAGTAGCAACCACTGATGGTCCGTTTGTCGTATATGATAAGCGTGATGGAAGCGACTACACTATTCGTTATATAGAGGGTGCCTGTTGGATGACGCAAAATTTGCGTATTACCGGTATGGTTAGTGCACAATATTCGAATTTCAGTACTTATAATATTATAGATGTTTGTGAAGGGGACTTGACGACTGGCAATAGTTTTGTGGAGCCTCGGTGTCATGATTCTGGTAATACCACTGATGGTGTTTGGTATAATTATCCTGCTGCTACAGCTAAGACTATTGTCACGGATTCGAATGTGGATGCAGCCACAGAGGATATTTGTCCAGCTGGATGGAGCCTGCCAGGCTATGACGTTGATAATACCGTAGGTTCGATTAATAGTTTATCCTCGACTACGAGTACGTCTACTGCGAAATTTGCTCCTATTGTTGGTGGTTTTTACGATAATGGAGCAATCGTGCGTAGTGGTAATGGGTATTGGTGGTCAAATACTTATGGCAATTATGGAAGACATTGGCATTTAGTTTATGATGGTAGTAATTTAAGTACTACTGACTCTTACACTATCGGCGGCCATTCTATATACAATGGTGATTTTATCCGTTGCGTTCGCTTATAGTTTAAAATATATAATTGTGCTATAATGGTTATGTAATGGGAAGTGTTTTTGTGTAGGTAATACTATATGAATGAAATGAATCAGGAGTTTGGTGCGAGTAGAAAAATGCTTGGTTTGAAAAAAGCGAGGTATAGTTTCGCGGTGCTAAGTGTTATGGCGCTGACGGGTTTTGTGCTGACGATTGTCTCGCTGAGTTTGTTAATGGCTTCAAAGTCTTATGCTGATCAGACGGTACTAACGCAGACTGCCGTAACGGTGACGTCTTCCTGCGAGATGACGTCTGTGGTAGATACGGTGCACGAGGCGACGGTGACGGCTAGTACGTATGAAGATGAGATTGGCGAGACGACGATTACGGTGGCGTGTAATGATACAAATGGCTATGCTATTTATGCGGTTGGTTTTACGAACAATGAATTTGGGCGGAATGATATGCTGGGGCAGACTACTGGACGGACGATTGCGACTGGTACGGCTACGTCTGGGACAACTTCGGCTTGGGCGATGAAATTAACGCCAGTTGATAATAGTGTGAAGCCGACGATTGCGACTGGTTATGATGATTATCATACGGTACCAGATACTTATACTAAGGTGGTGAGTTATGCAGATAGCACAATGACGAATGCGTCTGGTTCGCAATTTAAAACAACTTATGCGACTTATGTGGCGAGTTTGCAGACTCCGGATACTTATGTGGGTAAGGTAAAATATACTTTAGTGCATCCCGCAGACACGACCAATACGCCATGTGGCGACACTTACACCATTATTTATAATCGCAATGGTGGAAGTGGAAGCATGGAGTCGCAAACGGCTTGCGTGGATAGGGCGATTGGGCTACTGCCAAATGGGTTTACTGCGCCGGCGTCGATAACGGAGAACCAATTTGCGGCATGGAATACAGAGGTAGATGGAAGTGGATATACTTATTATGCTGGGCAATCCGTAATGAACCTTGCTAATGCGGGCGAAACGGTGACATTATATGCACAATGGGTACCGAAATACATCCAAGATTTTACAGGTTCGACTTGCCAAGTGGTAGCTAGCGAAAGACCATTTACGGTATATGATAGACGAGACGGGAATGATTATACGGTGCGGTTTATCGAGGGTGCTTGCTGGATGACGCAGAACTTAAGAATTACTGGTACGGTAAATGCACAATACTCAAACTTTAGTACTTATAATAGTGTAAATGTTTGCGAAGAGGATCTCACGGCTGGTAATAGCAATGATATTTCACGATGCCATGATTCTGGTAATGCCACCAACGGTGTATGGTATAATTATGCCGCAGCTAGTGCAAAAACTATTACCGGTAGTTCTAATACTGCTGTGGCTACAGAAGATATCTGTCCTGCTGGCTGGAGTTTACCAAGCTATGATACGTCTAACGCAGCTGGTTCTATTAATAGTTTATCATCTACATCCGCAACTTCGATTCTAATATTTTCTCCTGCCACAGGTGGCCTCTACGGTGATGGTTCATCGCTTTATGGCGGTGATGGGTATTGGTGGTCCGCTACGGCGAGCCTCCATACGAGTCGTTACCAATTGGCTTACGTCGGTGGTAGTTTGAATACTGGTAGCAATAACCGAATTCGCGGGCTTAGTATTCGTTGTACCCGGGTACCTGTTCCGAATGAAGATTTGACATATATGCAGAATATTACTTCGGGGTATGTGGCAAGTATGGCGGAAGGGGATACGGCTTTACTTAGGGATAGACGAGATGGTAACGAATATACGGTTGCGAAAATACAAGGTGCACTATGGATGACGCAAAACTTGAGAATAGCTGGGGTGGTTGGTTCGCAGGATTCTAATTTTAGTACTTATAGTAGTGTAAATGTGTGTGAAGGTGATTTAACTTCTGGTAATAGTACCACCGAACTAAGGTGCCATGTTCCTGAAGAGATTGAGGATGGCGTGTGGTATAATTTTGCGTCGGCTTCAGCTAAAACTATTACTGGGGATTCTAGTGCTGTGGCAACGGAAGATATTTGTCCAGCCGGTTGGCATTTGCCGGGTTATGATGCAAATAATAGTCCGGGTTCAATTAATAGTTTAACTTCTACTTCAGCTACGTCTGTGACAATGTTTTTGCCGGAAGTAGGTGGCTATTATCGTAATGGTTTGTTAAATAATGCTAATACTCAGGGGGTATGGTGGCAATCTGCGCCATACGGTGCTGGCCATTCATGGAGCTTAAATTATTTTAACAATAATAATGGTTTGGTCATTGATTATGGTTTTCGTTCTGATGGCCTTCGGATTCGTTGCGTTCATTTGTAAAAAACTATTGGATGATGCTTAATTGTGCTATAATGGTTATGTAATAAGGTCATAGGTTTTAATGGGTCATATGAAAAATAGAAAGTTTTATGAAAATGGGGGATTGGAAATTAAAGAAGCAAAGCTTGGGGCGGTGCTTTTGTGTCTTGGTGCGGTAATGACGTTTGTTTTTGCACTGATTTCTGTGCGACTACTTGTAATGCCTTTGACACATGCTGATACTGAGGCGGTAATACAAACTTCATTTACAGTATCATCATCTTGCTCGATGAGCTCAGACACTGATACGGCTCATGAATCTGATATTGCTCCTGGTGTTTATAAGTCTGAAATTGGTGAAACGACAATTACGACGGTTTGTAACGATGCAAACGGTTATGCGGTTTATGCGGCGGGATTTACGAATAATGAGCTGGGGCGTAATGATATGTTGGGGCAAAGTTCGGGACGGACGATTGCGACTGGTACGGCGACATCTGGCGGCACTTCAAACTGGGCGATGCGGTTGACGCCAGTAGATAATACTGTGGCACCGACGATTGCGACTGGGTATGAAGACTATCATACTGTGCCGGGTGAATACACTAAGGTGGTGAGTTTTGCGAATAATACCACGACGAATGATGCTGGATCAAAATTTAAGATTACGTTTGCAGGATTTGTTTCTAGCACGCAAGCGGCGGACACTTATAATGGGAAGGTTAAATATGTATTAGTACATCCGGCTAACTCGACGGAGACTCCGTGCGTGGGAACTTATACGATTAATTATGATAGCAATGGCGGGTTTGGAAATATGGATTCACAAACAGTGTGTGTGGATAGGGCAACAGTGGTTCTAGCTAATGGATTTACACCACCAGTACCGGTAGCAGAGAATCAGTTTGCAACTTGGAATACTGCAGCTGATGGGAGTGGCTACAAGTACTATACTGGACAGTCTGTGACAAATCTGGCTAGCGCAGGTGGAACAGTGACATTATATGCACAGTGGGCGTCGAAGTACATTCAAGATATGACGGCTTCGATGTGCCAGACGGTGGCGAGTGAAAATCCGTATACTGTGTATGATAGGCGGGATGGAAATGACTATACGATTCGATATATTGAGGGGGCTTGTTGGATGACTCAAAACCTCAGGATTACTGGCACGGTGAATAAGCAATATTCTAACTTTAGTACTTATGACAATGTAGATGTTTGCGAGGAAGATTGGACGGTTAGTAATAGCTATTTCATCCCATACTGCCATGATTCTGGTAATACTACTAATGGCGTGTGGTATAATTATGCGGCCGCTTCGGCTAAAACGATTGTTGGTGATTCAAATACTACGGAGGCTACAGAGGACATTTGTCCAGCTGGATGGCGTTTACCGAGCCATGGTGATGCTGTTGCCGGTTCTATTGATAGTCTATCGTCTACGTCTGAAACTTTGATTCGCAAATTCTCCCCTGTCGCTGGTGGCGACTACTACGATGGCTCATCGCATAATACCGGCAACGGATTTTGGTGGTCTACATCGGCACAAAATACCACGCTTCGTAGACGGCTAGTATACAATGGTAGGCTAAGTGGCGACGGTTACTACCGGTACAGCGGGGCCTATATTCGTTGTGTTCGTTTGTAGTGTGATTTGAAAGTTTTGCTTCAGCGGTTGTTGTTTTTAGTTTTGTGTTATAATTAGAGAAATTGGAGGAGTGACGAATGCGAGAAGATGCTTTTTTAATTACACCGATGAATCAGCATTTCTATTTGAAGCCCGGTGAGGTTTTTGAGGGGTCGATAAAGGTGGTGAATCCGGCCAATTCGACAAGTAATTTTAGCTATGTAGTGAGTGTTGCGCCATATGGTGTGGTGGGAGAGGATTACGATGTGGATTTGGTGACCAATTCTTTTTATAACCAGATTGCTGGTTGGATTGAACTTGAAAACGACAAGGGAACGTTGGCGCCGAACGAGGTGGCGGTGGTGAATTTTAAAATTACCGTACCAGAAAATGCTCCAGCTGGAGCACAGAGTGCAACCATTGTGGTAACTCAGGACAAAGATGCTGAGGTGCAGGGTGGGATGATGATGGAAAATATTTTTGAGATGGCAAGTATTATCTATGCAGATATTGAGGGCGAAGTGCGGCGTGAAGCTTCGATACTGAGTAATGACATTCCGTCTTTTTCGGATACTCCGGTGGTAATGGTGGGGGCGTTACTAGATAATAATGGTAACGTGTTTGAAGAAGTAAAGACTGGAATTAAGGTGACAAATGTGTTTAGCGGTGAGACAATTTTGCCTACGGACGAGAACAGCGGAGTATATGTAGACATTGTGATGCCGGAGACACAACGATATATTCGGCGGAATGTGGTGGACTTGCCATTTTTGGGCGTAGTGAATATTGAGCAGACAATATATTATAATGGTGTGACGTCGGTGGAAAGCCGGGATGTGTTGATTTGTCCGATTTGGTTTATGTTTTTGGTAGGAATTACAATTGCGTTATTCGTGGCGGCGATTGTGAGGCTAGTAAAAATACATAAGCGGAAGAAGATGTATTTATAGTAATAAAAAACACCCTTGCGGGATAATTTTTGGTGCCCACTGAGAGATTTGAACTCTCACAGCATTACTGCCACTAGCACCTGAAGCTAGCGCGTCTACCAATTCCGCCAAGCGGGCTTACATGTATTATAACATAATCTGTTAAAAAGAGTAGCGGCGAGGTTTTGCTGGATTGGGAAAAAAGTCTTGTTTTTTTGAAATGTTTATGCTAAACTTGTAGGTAGAAAAGGTCTACATACATTAAAAACAAATATTAATGGGAAGGTTGTTTAGAGAACGTTTTTTGTTGAAGCGACGTGGTATTTCGTCGCATATACGAAGAAATCGTAGGTGCGGTGTTTTTGGATGCGTGTCAACTGTTTTGCTATTCGCTCTGATTATTTCGATTTTGTCTCCGGTCTATTTTGCTCTTCCAAACACGGAGGCTACTACCAAAGATCCAGTTCCGTCTACACTTGCTTTTAATAGTACTAGCAATACTGCTTCGGTTGTGTTAAATGTAGATAATCCTAGTGGTACATTTAATTCTAGCGCTAATGATGGCACTAACGCGTCTTTTAGTATTAGTACTAATAATGCTACTGGGTACACTGTGAGTTTGAAGGTAGACGATAACGGCGCGACGTCTTTGTCTAATGGTACAGATAGTATATCAACTATCTCTACTGCTGGCATTACAGCGGATAATTTTGCTACCAATACTTGGGGTATTTTGCCAAGTAAATATAATAGTGCTAATAATACTATGAATTATTATCCGGCTTCTACGACTGGTTTCATCATGGATGAGACTTCAGCTGCTAATGCCACGGCTAATAATTACACGGTGGGGCTTGGGATTAAAACAGATTTTACTACCCCGACTGGCACTTATACTAACTCTGCCGTTGTGGTTGAATATGTCGCTAACCCAGTAACTTATAGTATTAGTTATAGCAAGAATGCAAATGTTACTACCATTACTGGTATGCCTAGCCCGAATCCACAGGGTGGAACTATTTCACAGGGTACTACTGCTGCAAGCGTAACTCTTGCTTCTGCCCCAGAAAGAACAGGGTATACTTTTATTGGTTGGTGCAGGGGTACTTCTAGCTCGACCAATACCACTACTACGGATGGGGTAGATGTTTGCGGTAATGCTGCTACCAACCAATTTGAAGCTGGGCAATCTTTTGGTATTGACGCTACTGGTACTTCGCCAGATACATATTATCTATATGCAATGTGGAGTGCCAATAGTTATACTTGTACCAAGCAATATAGACTCCAAAATGCCGATGGCACTTGGGGTGAATATGTCGCAGATGGTACTGAACAAATAAAATATGGTGCTACTTGTTCGTATTCGAAGACGGTTGCTAATTACAAAGGTTCTGCCAATGCTACCAACAATAGCGCTGCCACTACTTCTGGCGTCATGAATAGTGTGGATGGTATTACGGTTTCGCTAGATTTATATAGGAACACTTTTACTTGTCTCATTAGGTACCAACTTCAAAATGCGAACGGCTCTTACGCTACCGCTGTAACTGGTACTAATTCCACCTTGCGTTACGGCGAGACCTGTGCTTGGTCTAGAGCTGCCGATGCTACTTATAAAGCTGCTAGCTATAGTACCACTATTACGGCTGACATAAACCAAACTGTAAGTGTAGATAGAAATCCCGTCACTTGCAATAAGCAATATAGGCTAGAAAATGCTGATGGCTCATTCCCAACTTCTTATACAGCAGATGGTTCGGAAACTATATTGTACGGTGGCTCCTGCTCCTATTCTAAGACGGTAACCGACTACAAGGGAAGTGCTAACGGCGCTAATGGTTCTGCTGGTACGATGACAGTCAATAACGTCACATCCACTCAAACGCTGAGCGTAAGTCTCTACAGAAATACCTACACTCTAACCGTTACTGCAGGCGCCAATACATCCGGTGCAACCGGTGGTGGTAGTAAAAAATGGGGAGAAAGCGTGACTGTTGGTGTAACCAAAGCGGCTAATACAACTTGTATTACTTATGCTACTCCCACTTGGACTGCTACTGCTGGTACTGCCCCAGCGGCTGGTGCATCCTCAACCTACACTATGCCAAAATCTAATGCTACCGTTACTGCTTCGTCAACCGCCAGCAATATTGCCCAAACAATTACATTTAAAACTGTCGATGCGACAAATATTACTTTGAATAATAACACTAAAACAAATAATCAAACGTTAAGTATCGCTTGCGGTAATTATAGTATTTCTGGTACTTTCCCAACGGATTATAATTTCCAATCTTGGTCTGCCACAGCTGGTTCGTTTGGAAGTGCCAGCACGTTGTCTACTACCTATACGGTTGCTGGGTCTGCCACAATTACACTTACTGGTAAGCCTGGGCAATGTGCTTCGTCTGCTAGTTGTATGCAAAAAGTTACTGCTTCGACTTGCGGTAATAATCTTACTGATGCACGCGATGGCCAGGTTTATGGTACAACTAAACTTGTTGGATTGTGCTGGATGACAAAAAATTTGAATTTAGCTGGCGGAACTACGGTGACTCCATCGCTTTCTCATGTGACATCTAACTATACTTTGCCAGCTTCAAGCATAACTGGGTTTAATGATTTGAACGGTGGGACTTATAAAGCTTTTGTTTATAATTCTGGAAATACAAATTGTAATAATAATACGCAAACTTTAGGTTGTTATAGTTATTATTCATTCGTGGCTGCAACTGCGGGGACTGGTGGACAGGATTTGGCGTCGCAGACTGATGCTCCTTCAGATATTTGTCCAGCTGGTTGGAGATTACCGAAGATTGATGAATTTACCGCTTTGCAGGATAGTTGGAATACTGGCCCCAACGGTACCAATTGTGAAATCTACGATTCTTATCTCGATGCGCCATTTTATGGAGTACATGGTGGGCAAATCTACAATGGAACAAGATCTGGTAATAATGCATATCTTTGGTCTTCAACTACACTTTGGGAACATAGTGCCTATAGATTTAATTTTGCAACTTGTGTTTCCAATACATACAATACGGATCGAAAGTATTATGGCGATTCCGTTCGTTGTGTGGCGGATATTTAGTAAGAAGACTATATAGATATTGCTTGTGGTATAATGGTGGTATGAAGAAAATTGTTTTAGCGCTGGGTGGAAACGCTTTGCAGAAAAAAGGCGAGTCCACGGCGGAAGCACAGAAAAAAGTTGCAGAAAAAATAGGTGCGTTGATTGCGGATTTGTCGCAAAAATACGAAATAATTGTGGCACATGGTAATGGGCCGCAGGTGGGGAATATTATGATCCATGAGGAGTCGGCGGCAACGGAAAAAGCACCGGCAATGCCACTTGAAACGGCGGTCGCAATGAGCCAAGGGCAAATTGGGTACTGGCTGTCGCAAGCAATAAGTAATGCATTTATTAAAGAAGGCAAACGACCAAAAGTTGCTACGATTGTGACGCAGGTGGTGGTAGACAAGAATGACCCGGCTTTTAGAAATCCGACTAAGCCGATAGGAGAATTTTATACGGCGGCGGAAGCGAAGAAGCTAGCTTTGAAAAATCATTGGACGGTGAAAGAAGATGCGGGGCGAGGGTGGCGCCGTGTGGTGGCTTCGCCAAAACCGATTGATATTGTTGAGAAAAAGGCGATTAACGAGTTGGTTGAAGAAGGTGTAATTGTGATTGCGGTAGGCGGGGGTGGAATTCCGGTATATCGGACGAAGATTTTGAAGCGATTAAAAGGGGTGGATGCAGTGATTGATAAGGATTTGGCGGCGGAACGGTTGGCGGAGTTAGTTAAGGCGGATGTTTTTGTAAGTGTGACGGCGGTGCCGAATGTATATATTAATTTTGGGTTAAAAGATCAAAGAGCACTGACGGAAATATCGGCAAAGGAGCTTGGCGGATTAGCACGATATGGCTATTTTGCGGCGGGTTCGATGCTGCCAAAAGTACAGGCGGCGGTGGGATTTGTTAAGAAAGACCGCACTAGTATTATTACAGATATCGACAATTTGGAACAGGCGTTGGCTGGCAAGGCTGGGACGATAGTTAAAAGTTAGGAGGTAAATGATTGAAGTAAACTTTGATTCGCAGGTTGACGAAGGGCGTGCGAAGAGTATTTTGACGGAAATTGTGAATGACCCGATGGGCGGGTGGTTTGATTTACCAGCTCGGATGGACGCAGAAGAATTGGCGAGTATTAAAAGTGCAGCAAAAAAGATTCAAGAGGAAGCGGAAGTTTTAGTTTGCATTGGAATTGGTGGGTCGTATTTGGGACACAGGGCTCTAATTGAAGCTTTGCGTCCGCGAAGTGGTGTGGAGATTATTTTTGCTGGCAATTCGTTAAGTCGAAGAGAATTGAATTTTGCTTTGGAGCAGGTGGGGGACAGAGATTTTTCAGTGAATGTGATTTCGAAGTCTGGTACGACTTTGGAGCCAGCGATTGCTTTTGATGCTTTTAAGAAGAAATTGGTCGAAAAATATGGTGCGGAAGAGGCCAATGCGCGGATTTATGCGACAACAGACGCGAAGATGGGCACGCTTCATGATGAGGCGGTGGCGAATAATTATACTAGATTTATAGTGCCGGATAATATTGGTGGGAGGTATTCGGTGCTGACGGCGGTGGGGCTTTTGCCGCTTGCGGCAGCGGGAGTTGATGTTGACTTACTGCTTGCAGGTGCGGCGGATTTTGTAAAGAAAATCCCGGTCGAGATAATTAAAAATGAGTCTGCTACCCCTGATGAGATAGAAGAAATCACAATAAAAAACCCGGCGGTGCAGTATGCGTGGATGCGTCATGATTTGGGCGTGCGTGGATATGATACGGAAATATTTGCTAGCTTTGAGCCGGCGACAATGTATTTTAATGAGTGGTTGAAGCAATTGTTTGGTGAGAGCGAGGGGAAGAATCGTCAAGGAATTTTGCCGGACGCGGTGATTTATTCGACGGATTTACATTCATTGGGCCAGTTCTTGCAGGATGGAAGACGGAATTTGTTTGAGACGATTGTTAATTATCCGACGGATGAAATGAATGCAAAAGTAGTGAAGGCAGTGAAGGTGGCGCATGCGAGCGGAGGAATACCGGTCTTAGAAATAACGGTGCCATCGTTTGATGAGCGCGGGTTTGGCGAATTGATTCAGTTTTTTGAGACGGCGTGTGCGGTGTCGGCAAAATTGTTTGGAGTAAATCCATTTGACCAGCCTGGTGTAGAAGCATATAAAGCTGAATTAAAGAAATTATTATAAGACTTTTTTTAGAAATTCTTGGACGCGGGGGGTTTGGGGGTTATTAAAGAATACTTTTGGTGTACCTTCTTCGATGATTTTGCCCTCATCTATGAAGACGATGCGGCTAGCGATTTCTTTAGCAAAGTTCATTTCGTGGGTGACTATAATGATAGTCATGCCTTGGTCGGCGACTTCGTGGATAAGCTCCAAGACATCGCCGATGGATTCTGGGTCGAGCGCGGAGGTTGGTTCGTCGAAAAGTAGGATTTCGGGATTCATCATCATGGCACGAATGATGGCGATGCGTTGTTTTTGGCCGCCGGATAAACTTGCTGGGTAGGCGTCTTTTTTGCTTAGGAGCCCGATGTGTTTTAAAAGCTTGTAGGCTTTTTTGAGGGCCTCGGGTTCACTTAGAAGTTTTAATTTGACTGGCGCGAGAATGAGGTTTTCGGTGACGGTGAGATTTTTGATGAGATTGAAATGCTGGAAAACCATGCCAACTTTTTGGCGGATTTTGGTGATGTTTTTGTCGGTGACCAAGATGTTGTGAAGATAAATTTCTCCGGACGTGGGCTCTTCGATGCGGTTGATGCAACGCAAAAAAGTTGATTTGCCCGAGCCGGAAGGACCAAGCACGACAACTTTTTCGCCTTGGCTGAGGGAAAAATCAATGCCTTTTAAAACTTTGTTGTCGCCAAAGGTTTTGCGTAGGTTTCTGATGCGTAGTATTTCTGCCATATATTACTCCATGAGGTCACTTTTTCTCAAACGTTTTTCGAGCCGGCCGACGAGGAAGGTAATAAGGTAAATGGTGGCAAGATAAAAGAGCGCGGCAGTGAACATTGGAACGATGTAGCTGGCAAGGTTGTGGCCGGAACCGATGTCTTTGGCGGCCATGTTGAGGTCGTACATGCCGACCATGCTGACGATGGCGGTTTCCTTAATGACAGTGATAATTTCGTTGCCGAGGGCGGGAATGATGTTTTTGATGGCTTGCGGAGCGACGATTTTGAAGAAAATCGTGGAGTTTTTGAGACCGAGGGCGAGGCCGGCTTCGGTTTGACCTTTGTCTACTGATAAAATGCCGCCACGGATAATTTCGGAAGTGTAGGCAGCGGAATTAAAACCAAAGGCGAGAATTGCCGTAATCAGTTCTGGGAAATCGCGAATGGCAAAAATAATGAAGAACATAATGAATAATTGTAGTGCCATTGGGGTGCCACGGATGACGGTAGTGTAAATACGGCAGATAAATTTGGGGATGGTGAGCCATTTGGATGGTTTGGCGGTTTCGACTAAGGCGATGACGGTGCCGAGAGTGAAGCCGACGATAATGGCGAAAAAGGAGATTTCTAGAGTGAGTAAAAAGCCGTGCAGGAGCGAGTCGATGTATTCTGGTGTGCTAAATAATTCGATGATTTTAGCGAAGAAATCACTCATCGGAAAGTCCCATGTATTTGATAACAAGGCGGTCGATTTCGGAAATGCCTTTTGGATCTTTTTTGGTCATTTCGGCGAGAACTTCGTTGAAGGCTTCGAGGAGCTCGGTGCGCTCTTTGTTGACGGCGATGGCATAGGATTCTTCGACTGGATAATCATCGGCGATGGTTTCGCCTTCGTAATAAAGTGGTGCGGAAGCAAGGTCGGAATTTTTGCTGACGATGAATTCGGCGGCGAGTTGGTCGGCGATGGCGTAGTCGACGATATGTGATGCGATTGCATCGGCAGCGAGTTGGTGAGAATCAAAGCCTTTTAGTGTAGTGTTGGTGTTTTCTAAAACACCCTCGTCGATTTCGTCGCTAGTAAATAGGTAGCCGGTGCTGCCAGTTTGGGTACCGAGAGTCTTGCCCTCTAACGAGGTCCAGGTAGTGTGACCTTCTCTTAATTCAGGAGCATCGGTTTTACTATATATAATATATTGCACTGAAGTGTAGTATGGGATGCTGAAATCAACTTTTTCGAGACGGGCTGGAGTAATGGTGAGTCCGGCGGCGCCAGCATCGGCGATTTTGCCGGCTTCAACATTGTCGATAATGACGTCGAATTCGACATCTTTGATGGCGATTTTTTTGTCGAGCTTTTCGGCGACGCGATTAATAATATCAACATCTACGCCGACGATTTTGCGACCTTCGTAAAATTCAAATGGAGCAAAGAAAGCGTTAGTTTCGACAACATAGTCGGACGAGTTGGTGTTTTTAGCAGCAACAAAAGCGAGTACGGCGGATAATAATATGACAGCAAGAGCAATGAGGCGTGTTTTTAGCTTGTTGGATTTTTTGTTGCGATT
This sequence comes from Candidatus Saccharimonadota bacterium, assembly GCA_017537745.1. GTDB lineage: Bacteria > Patescibacteriota > Saccharimonadia > Saccharimonadales > Saccharimonadaceae > Nanosyncoccus. Next base: position 28,803 of record JAFYKF010000011.1, on the reverse strand, counting down.
AGTATTTGAAGTTTTTGAATTTTTGGGGGAATTTGTAGATTTCTTTACCATAGTTTTATTATATCATAATACTTGCGCTTAAAATATAATTGCGATATAATGAACAACATGGATGGGTATACACTAACACATAAATCGCCAACACGTAAAGATTTTATTGATACGGCGGACTTTGACCAGTCTGAGATGTTGGATATTATTACTCTTTCGCGAACAGTGAGGGATTTTATAAAAGATGGGGGGTATTTAAATTCGTTATATCACAAGTCATTAGCGATGATTTTTGAGCAAAAATCAACTAGAACGCGTGTGTCCTTTGAAGTGGCAATGGAACAACTTGGTGGGCATGCTTTGAATCTTGCGCCAGGTGCAATTCAGCTTGGTGCGCATGAAACGATTGAAGATACGGCACAAGTTTTGGGCCGAATGTGTGATTTAATAATGTCTCGTGTAGATAGGCATGAATCGATTGAGGCTTTGGCAAAATATTCAGCTGTACCGGTGATAAATGGTATGAGTGATAGGGTTCATCCGACTCAAGGTGTGAGTGATATGATTACGATTTTTGACCATTGGCCAGAGGGGAAGGATAATGGGGACGTAAAGGTTGTGTTTGTGGGGGATGCAACGCAGGTTTGCAACACTTTGTGTGAAATGACGACGAAAATGGGGATGCAGTTTGTGCACTATGGCCCAGAAAATCATCGAATCTCTGATGAATGGTTGGAAATTGGACGACAGAATGTTGAGAAATATGGCGGTTCGTGTGAGTGGTCTGAAGATCCAGAATGTTTGAAGGGCGCGGATTTCATTTATACGGATGTGTGGTATGGATTATATGATAAAGAAACGCCAAAAGATGTTTATATGAAGGATTTCTATCCAAAATATCAGGTGAATGATGAAATGATGGCGGCAACTGGAAATCCAAATTGTAAGTTTTTGCATTGTTTGCCAGCAACTCGTAATGAAGAGGTCACGGATTCGGTGCTAGACGGGCCGAATTCGGCAGCTTGGGATGAAGCGGAAAACCGGCTAACGGCACAACGGGGATTAGTGCTGTATTTTGGAAATGTAGCGCAGGTTACGCTAGATTATATAAAACAACAAAAGGAGGGCAAATAAATGCCAAAAAAGAAATATAAGTTCAGGCTGTTTTCGGCGGTACTCGCGACGGTCTGTATAATCTTGGTTGCTGACGCAGTTGCACCAACTGCGGCTATCGGCCATTCAATGTATATATGGTGGGCCATTATGCTCATCGGGTTCTTTGTACCATATGCTCTTATCTCGGCAGAGCTTGGCACACAATATCCGTCCGAGGGTGGTATGTATACTTGGATAAAAAAAGCGTTTGGCAAGAAGTGGGCTGCTCGTGTAGCTTGGTTTTACTGGGTGAACTATCCACTATGGATTGCATCGCTCGCCGATCTCATTACATCTCTTCTCATGACAATGTTTGGTGTTGAGATGGAGATGTGGATGGTGCTAGCAATCCAAATTGCATACATTGCAATTGTTACCGTGCTTGGTATGCTACGTATTTCGCAGTCTGACTGGGTGTCAAATATTGGCGCAATCATTAAATTTGCCATTCTTGGTGGAATTGGGTTTCTCGGTTTCTACATTTTGTTTACTAGTGGGACAGCAAATCCAGTAGAATCTTGGCAGGATTTCGTGCCGCTAATCGGTGCTGATGGTGGATTTGACTGGGCAGGATTGTCGTTTGTATCGCTCATTATCTTTAATATGCTTGGCTTTGAAGTGGTGGGTACATTCTACGATGATATGGATAAGCCAAAGAAACAAATACCGCAGGCGATTATTCTTGGTGGTATTTTAATTGCAATTTTCTACATTTTGCCATCTTTTGCACTTGGCGTAGGTACGGAATTTTCAGAGATTGCAACTGATACAGGCCTTCTTAACGCTTGGCAGATTTTGCTAGCTAATGCTGGTGCATCGGCTGGGTTGATTGAGGCGGTTATTATTACTGTTGGTGGTTTATTTATCGTAACTTTGATTTCAAATGTTTCTTCTTGGAACTTTGGTGTATATTCGGTCATTGCCTATGCGGCTGAGGACGGAATGTTCCCGAAGTCTTGGAGGAGACGCAACAAAGATGGTGTGCCATATGTAGTTGGCATTTGGACCGGTATAATAGCAGCAATTCTAGCAGTAGCAGGGATTATTATTGCGTATGTATTCCCAGAAATGGAAGAATTATCTAATATGTTCTGGGCATTCTTCTCGCTATCTTTGGTGTGTCTATTATTGTCGTACATCCCAATGTTTGCGGCATTTATCAAATTGCACAAGAAGGGTCAGCAAGTTAAGAATGGTTACTGGTTGAAGATTGGCCCAGTTTTGCGCTGGTTGATGGGTGTTGTACCATTGATACTTCTTCTTGTATCATTGTTCTTTACTTTGGTGATTTATCCTGATGATTTAGCTTTAACTTGGGAAGAAAATAACGTTTTGATTGTTTCTACGATTGTTTGTATCGTGATTGGTGAAGTAATGGTGCTCAATATGTCACGCAAGGATTATCAGAAGAAGGCTTTGAAAGCTGGTAGGCGATGAGATTAAATACGACACCAAAACAAGACGGATTCTTCATGCCGTCGGAGCTTGCTCCACATAAGTGTACGTATTTGCTGTGGCCCGAGCGTCCAGATAACTGGAGGCTCGGTGCCAAGCCGGCGCAGATGGCTTTTCGGGCAGTAGTGGAAGCGATTGCGAAACACGAGCCGGTAGTGCTCGGCGTTAACCAGTCGCAATATTCACACGTGCTTGGCATGAATATGGAAAATGTATCGATTGTTGAAATTTCAAACAATGACTCGTGGATTCGTGATACTGGTGCAACAATGGTTGTAAATGGTAATGGCGAAATGCGAGCTGTGGACTGGGGTTTTAACGGATATGGCGGAATGGTTAATGGGATATATTTCCCGTGGGACCTTGACGATATGATTGCGGCAAAAATGGCGGCAATTGAGAATGTCGATCGTTATCGGACGGATGATTTTGTTTTGGAAGGCGGCTCGATTCATTCGGATGGCGAGGGAACTCTGCTTGTGACGGAGGAAACTTTGCTTGATGAAGGGCGTAATCCTGATATGACAAAAGAAGAAATCGAGGCGAAACTAATTGAATATACTGGTGTTGAAAAAGTACTTTGGATACCATTTGGTGTTTATAAGGATGAAGATACGAATGGGCATGTAGATAATATTTGTCAATTTGTGGCACCAGGTAAAGTGGTCTTGGCCTGGGAGGATAATCCGGATGATCCACAACACGAAAGATCTGTAAAAGATCTGGAGTATTTAGAAAACGTAACTGATGCAAGGGGGAGGAAACTTGAAATTGTAAAAATCCATGTGCCGAATCCGATTACTATTACGGCAGAGGAAGCGTTTTGGATTGATACAGTTGAAGGAACTTTCCCGCGGAATGAGGGGGATAGGTTGCCGGCATCATATATTAATTATTACAACTGTAATGGTGCAATAATTTTGCCGGTGTTTGATGATCCACATGATGAGGAAGCAATTGCGACTTTGCAGTCACTTTTCCCGGATAGAGTGATTGAACCGATTTACGCAAGGGAAATCTTGCTTGGTGGTGGTAATATTCATTGTATTACACAGCAAGTGCCTAAAGTTTAATGTATTTTTGTGGGTTTACAACTAGAACACAAGCATTGAAAATGCTTGTGTTTTGGTATATAATGAAAATATATTAAAAGGGTAGGTTATGGATTTTACAGGAAGGGATTTTTTAAGAATACAAGATTTTAGCGCGGAAGAGTTGCGCTATATGCTTGATGTTTCTAAGGCATTTAAGAAACTGAAACATGAGCGGAAAAGTCATAAATGTTTTCCTGATAAAAATATCGTAATTGTTTTTGAAAAGACTTCGACTCGGACGAGGTGTGCTTTTGAAGTGGCCGGTTATGACCTTGGGATGGGGGTAACTTACCTTGATCCTACTGGTTCACAAATGGGACATAAGGAGTCGGTGGCGGATACGGCGCAGGTTTTGGCACGGTTTTATGATGGAATTGAATTCCGTGGTTTTAAACAGGAAACTGTCAATACCTTGGCGGAGTATTCTGATGTGCCGGTTTGGAATGGTTTAACGGATTCTTGCCATCCAACACAAGCGCTGGCGGATTTCATGACAATGGAAGAAAGATTGGGTGGTTTGAAAGGCAAAACTCTGGCTTTTGTGGGCGATACGCGAAATAATGTATCGAATTCTTTGATGATGATGAGCGCAAAAATGGGTGTGAATTATATTGCGTGTGGGCCAAAAGAATTGAGGCCTTCTGATGAAATAATTGCAGCTTGCCAATTAGAAGCGGAAAAATCAGGTGCGGAAATAATAATTACTGATGATACAAATGCTTTGAGGGGTACAGCGGATGCAATTTATGCCGATGTGTGGCTGTCAATGGGTGAGGATAAGGAAAAGTGGGGTGAGCGTATTTTGCTGTTGCAACCATACCAGGTGACGATGGAAATGATGAACAATGCAAAGCCAGAAACGATTTTCTTGCATTGTTTGCCATCGTTCCATGATTTGAATACGACTACGGCACAGGATGTGTATGAGAAATTTGGTATTTCAGAAATGGAGGTTACTGACGAAGTGTTTAATAGTGAAAGGTCGGCGGTGATGGATGAAGCAGAAAACCGTATGCATACAATTAAAGCAGTAATGTACTTAACATTAAAGAATAAATAAGGAGGTAAATGAAAAACTCAATTAATAATTTTAGTGAGATTGGGCCATTGAAGAAAGTTTTGATGCACCGGCCAGGGGATGAGTTTTTGAATTTAACTCCAAATACTTTGGAGCGATTATTGTTTGATGATATTCCATATTTAAAAATTGCACAGCAAGAGCATGATGCATATACTAATGCGTTGCGGGCAGAAGGAGTGGAAGTAGTCTATGTGGTTGATCTGGTGGCTGAGGCGATTGAGTCTGGTGGGAGAACGGTGAGAAAAAAATTTTTAGAACAGTTTATTGATGAGGCTGGGGTGACTTCGCCGAAAGTTGTGAAACACTGCTTTGATTATTTGAATTCATTTAAGGACACTCGCGATATGGTGCGAAAATGTATTGCGGGAATTGATATTTCGGAATTAAAGAAATTAGGTGCGGTTTCGGGTTTTTATGCAACGCGTGATACGGGTAGAATGATAATTGATCCAATTCCAAACATTCTTTTCCAACGCGATCCAATGGCGACAGTGGGTCATGGTGCGACGCTTCATCGAATGTGGTCGGTGACAAGAACGCGTGAATCGATTTTCATGGAGTATGTCTATAAATATCATCCGTTCTATGATGACACAAAATTATATTATGACAGGAGCGAGCCTTATTGTATTGAAGGTGGCGATATTGAAGTTCTGTCTAATGAAGTGGTAGCAATTGGTATTTCGCAAAGGACCGAACCGGATGCGATTGCTGATTTTGCAAGGCGGTTATTCAAAGACAAGACAAATAACTTTAAGTATGTGCTTGCAATTGATATTCCTGATGAGAGAAGCTTTATGCATCTTGATACAGTGATGACCCAAGTAGATGTGGACAAATTTGCAGTGCAAGATGCGATTATGGACATTTCGACGGTTTATGAAATTACTGCAGGGCGGGGTGGTGAAATTGAAATTGTAGAGATTCATCAAAGTTTGCAGAAGATTTTGGAAAAGTATTTGCACTTAAACCATGTTGAATTAATTAAATGTGGTAATGGCCGAAGGATTGATGCGGAACGCGAACAATGGAGTGATGGTGTAAACTTATTGTGCATTCGTCCTGGTGTTGTGATTGCATATGATAGAAATTTTGTAACCAATGAAGCTTTGAGAAAACATGGCGTGAAGGTAATCGAGGTGCCAAGTTCCGAACTCTCGCGAGGTCGTGGCGGGTCACACTGTATGAGTATGGCGCTTATAAGGGAGGATTTATAGACGGTAGAGTGGTGTAAATTTTAAATTGCTATTAATACTAATATAAAGGAAAGGTAAAATGTTTAAGAAAAAAAATCGAAGCAAAAAACGAACACGCGCGATGCTTTCGGCGTATTCGATTATTATGATTCTCATCATCATACTTGGTATTTGTTCGCATGTACTTCCGAAAGCAAAGTATACGGTAGCTACTTCTGAAGATGAAGAATCAAGCGTAGAAGTTGGTCCTGGCGAGTGGGAAGGTGAGGCTCCGGCTGAGGATACAACTACTGAAGGTGCAGAGCTGGACGCTTCTGAAACGGATTCATCTGCTGATGACGCAACTTATGAGGAATTGCTTGAATCTGACGCACAGGCTACTGATGATGACTTGCTAGACAAAGTAGTTGAAGGTACGTCGGAGCTAAAAGGTGGTTTGGAAGTATCTACCGATGGTGCTTTGATAGCTGCTCCTGAGATGACAAAGGCTGAAGAGTACGATACTCTTGAAGCTTGTGAGGAAGTCTATGGTGAAGATGGCTGTGTAATCGTAGAAGGTTCTGGCGTAGAAGGCGCAGAGCTTTATCAAATTTTGATGTCGCCAATTCTTGGTTTTGCTGATGCAATTGATGTATGTATTTTCATCATGATGCTCGGTGGTTTACTCGCGGTTGTTGCAAGAACCAAGGCACTAGAGACTGGTATCAAACTATTGGTACAAAAGTTACATGGTAAGGAATACTTATTAATTGTACTTTTGATGTTTATCTTCTCGATACTTGGTACTACTTACGGATTCCTAGAAGAGAGCGTAGGCTTCTATGTGTTGATTGCGGCAACGATGTTTGCGGCTGGGCTTGATCCACTAGTAGGTGTAGCCACGATTTTGCTTGGTGCTGGTGCTGGTGTGCTTGGCTCCACAATTAACCCGTTTGCTACAGGTGTAGCATTGTCGGCGATGAAAGATGCTGGCATTGAGTATAATCAGGGTACAATTATTCTAATTGCAATTGTATTATGGTTGACGACGTTAGCGATTGCAGCTTTCTTCATTATAAGATATGCAAAGAAAGTGCAACGCGATAAGGGCTCTACGTTCCTAAGCCTTCGTGAGCAGGCAGCGGCAGAGAAGGCTTATGGCAAGTTTTTGAAGAGCCAGAACGAAGTTGATAAACTTTCTGGTAGGCAAATTGCGACACTCATTATCTTTGGAATTACATTCCTTGTGATGATTGTTGGCTTTGTGCCATGGGGTGAGTTTGGAATCACATTCTTTGATTCGTGGACCGGTTGGTTGACTGGTGCATCGCTAGGCAACTGGTGGTTCTATGAAGCAGCTCTTTGGTTCTTGCTTTGTGCGATTTTAATTGCAATTATCAACCGTCAAGGCGAACATGGATTTGTGGATGCTTTCGTAGATGGTGCAGATGATATGATTGGTGTAGCTTTGGTCATTGCTGTGGCACGTGGCGCCTCAGTCTTGATGGCTGAAACTTCAATGGATAGCTTCATCATCGTAAACGCAGCAAACGGTTTGGCATCATTGCCAGAGATGGCATTTGTGCCTTTGAACTATTTGTTACATATAGTGCTATCTGTGCTTGTACCATCGTCATCTGGTCTCGCTACTTTGTCTACGCCAATTATTGCTCCGGTGGCAGCAACGCTTGGCTACAGCACTGATGTAGCAGCAATGACAATTGTAGCAGCGAATGGTTTGGTCAACTTGATTACGCCAACTTGTGGTGCGATTATGGGTGGCCTTGCACTTGCCAAGGTTGACTACTCAACTTGGTTTAAGTGGGCAATTCGAGTTGTAGCAGTGATTGCTATAGTAAATATCGTAGTACTTTGCTTGTTCTCGATATAAGCCACTAATAAAAAACAGCCCTTTATGAGGGCTGTTTTTTGTGGTAAAATTAGGTTATGAATGAACTGTCGTATGATGGGCCGATTGTTTTGGCGATTCTTGATGGCGTGGGACTCACGCCTAATTCTCCCGGAAATGCGGTAAGCCGAGCGAGGACTCCTTTTTTGGCGCGAGCGGTGAAAAACTATTTGCATGTGGCGTTGGATGCTTCGGGTGAAGCGGTGGGGGTGGAGCCTGGCCAGGTAGGTAATTCGGAAGTAGGACATAATACGATAGGAGCTGGGCGCGCAATTAAGCAAGATTCAGTTAGGGTAAATGAAGCTTTTAAAAGTGGAGTAGTTTTTAAGACTAAAACTTGGGAGACAGCAATTAGCAGAATTGTAAACGGTGATGATTCTGCTACGTTGCATTTTGCGGGGATTTTTTCGGATGGTGGAGTACATAGTCATATCGCACATTTGGAGCAGATGGTGGAGCAAGCATATTTGGAAGGTGTGCGACGAATACGTGTGCATGCGATTTTTGATGGGCGTGATGTACCGCCACAATCTGAACCGAAATATATTTTGCGGTTTAAAGAATTTGTAAAGAGGTTTCCAGGTGCTGATATTAAAATTGCCTCTGGTGGTGGAAGGCAAACAACGGTTGCTGATAGATATGAAAACGATTGGCAAGTAGTGGCGCGTGGTTGGGATATGATGGTGAATGGGCGAGCGGATTATTATTTTAAATCACCAGAAGAAGCAATCGAAGTACTTAGAAGAATTAAGCCAAATATACAAGACCAGGATTTGCCAGCTTTTGTGGTGGTGGATGATGATGACCAGCCGGTAGGGACGATAAAGAAGGGCGATACTTTAATCTATTTTGATTTCCGAAAAGACAGGGCAATTGAAATTGCGCGTGCGTTTACAGAAGTAGCTTTTCCGTATTTTAATCGTGGTATGTATACGCCAGATGATGTTTATTTTGTGGGAATGACGGAATATAATTCTGACACACATGTGCCAGAACATAGATTAGTAGAACCAGTTAAAATTGATAAAACTTTGAATTGGTTTTTGGGTAGAAAAGGAGTATCGGAATTTGCAGTTTCGGAAACGGTTAAATTTGGACACATAACATATTATTTTAATGGGAATAGTTATATGCAGGCGCCAGGAGAGGATTTCTTGGAAATTGAAACTGGTTCGGACGCATATACAACACGGCCATGGATGAGAGCTGCGGAAATAACGGATGCAGTGATTGAAAGAATGCCAAATTATAATTTTATACGGTTGAATTTTCCAAATGGCGACATGTTAGGTCATACGGCAGATATTAAAGCTACAATAATGGCAATGGAAGCGGTGGATTTATCTTTGGCGCGAATAGCTGAAGAGGTTGATAAGCTTGGTGGTATGATGATAATCGTATCGGATCATGGTAACGCGGAAGAATTGTTGAATCCTGATGGCTCACCTAAAACTGCTCATACATTAAATAAAGTGCCGTGTATATTTTATGACAATACCAGTAATCGTGATTTGTATACATTGAACGATTCGATGCTGCCACCGTCTTTGGAGGATGTTGCGGCGACTGTGGCATTGTTGCTGGGCTTTAGTGACTATCCTGATGAATGGGAAGAACCACTAATTAAGCTAGTGTAGTTAGTAGTTGAGTATGGTATAATGGGGGTATAAAAATTTAGCGAGGATTTAGTATGAGTGCAAAAATCACAAAGGCAATTATTCCAGTGGCGGGATGGGGAACACGAAGGTTGCCAATTACTAAGGTAGTTGAAAAGTCGATGTTGCCGGTTGGTAATCGACCTTTAGTGGATTATTCGGTGCAAGATTTGATTAAGGCTGGTGTAACAGATATATATATGGTGGTATCCAATACTGAACCATGCCAAGTGAGAGCTTTTTATCAGGACAATTTGGCATTGAACCGGTATTTGGTGGATAGAGGCAAGTCTGATAAATTAGAGAAAGCAAAAACTTTGCCCGAAAATGTACATATTCATTACGTGGCACAGGATCCGTCGGCTAAATATGGTACGGCGGTGCCAATTGCGATGGCAGTAGAAGAATTTAAAATCAATGAGCCGGTATTAGTATTTATGGGTGATGATTTTATTTGGAATCCTGGAGGAGAATCGGCGGCAGAAGCTTTGGTGAAAGCGTCGGACGGTAAAAATTCGGCGATTCTTGGCGTAGAAATTGACAAAAAAGAAGTTGAAAAATATGGAGTGTTGTCTGCCAAGGATGGTAATTTGGTTGGTGTAGTGGAGAAGCCAAAGCCAGAAGAAGCACCATCAAATTTGATTAATGTATCGAAGTACGTGATGACTCCAGACTTATTGAAGAAGATTGTAAAATATGTAAATGAAAATGATTTTGGGCCATTAGACCAAGAATATATGGTGACTGACCCAATTGACGAATATATTCGTGAAGGTGGCAAGATGAAAATTGCAACTACGAAGGGTGATTATCTCGACGGTGGCTCGGTAGAAGGTTGGCTACACGCAAATAATGTAGTTTGTGGATAGATTGAAATAGTGGCCAGTGAATTAGGCGTGATCTTCGCCAAGTTCGCTGGCCATTTTTTCTAGTTTTCTAAAATCAGTTTTGTTGGCGCGGGTGAGTGGTAGGTCGTCTAAGAAAATGACTTTGCGCGGTATTTCATAAGATTTAAGGATGATACGACGTTTGCCGATGTAAAACGGTTGAGTGGAATCCTTGACGATTTGGCGACGAGTTTCGTTGTTGTGGCCAACGCCTTTTCTTGTGACGACAAAGGCATAGGCGGCGTAGCGTAGTTTTTTATCTGGGCCTTTAACAACGTAACATTTGTTTACCAAGTCAGATTTGGCGACGGCGGCGCGGACGACTTCGTAATAGACTTTGTCCGGAAGGCTATTGATAAAAAAGGTGGCTCGCCCTACTAGGTTGACGAAGCCAGTTTCGGATACAGCTGCGAGGTCGCCGGTGTTGACATATTTGCGCCCTTTGATGACTTTGAATTTTTCTTTGGTAAGTTCGGGGCGATTATAGTAGCGGCTGAGGAGGTGTTTGCCGGTGACGTGTAAGAGTCCGGTCTGGCCGAAGCCAAGTTCGTTGCCGGTTTCGGTGTCGAGCACGGCGACGTGGGCTCCTGGCACAACTCGCCCGACGGTATCTGGATGGTAGGTCGAGCCGACTGCTACGGTGATAGAACCAAGGCATTCACCTACACCGTAACCGTTACACATTTTGACGGTAGCGCCGTGAGCTTTGAAAAAATCGGCGATTTCGAGTGAGGCGCGTTTTTCTAGTCTTTCGCCACCGGAGATGCACATTTTGACTGATGATAAGTCTAAGTTTTCGGGCAAAGCTTTAGGTAATGTTTCAAAAAGAAGTGGCACAGCTTGGACGACGCTAATATCTTTACTGAAGTAATAGGCGAGGTTGGTTTCGTCAATGTCTGGAGTGAGGGTGACTTTGCTGCCACCAATGATGGGGGTCATAGTGGAAGTCCAAAGACCATAGGGGCAATCGAACTTTACAAAAGAGAACCAGTTGGTGACTTCTTTGTCCCACATTTTGATACCGGAAGCAGCTTTACTGAAGAGAGCAGCGGCGATGAGGGCTTTGTTGGTAAAGACCATTGGCTTAGGGCCGGAGGTGGAACCAGAAGTAAAGGTGATAAGAGCCTCATTATTGCCGCCAAAAATATTTTTGGGAATATGGCCATGATAAGAATCGGCGATTTTGGTAATTTTTTGTTTACCGACCCACATGCCATCGAGGGCGGACATTTCGATAATTTCGGTTTGATTGTCGTCAATATTGCCAAGACGAATCATTTCGCCGTCCATATTAATAACGTGTTTGACTGATTTGGCATTTTGTTTGATTTCTTTAATGCGCTTTGGGCCATACTTATAGGTAATAAGGAGTGGTGATTTGAATTCATCTAAGTAATGCAGGATAGTATCGCGAGAGTTTTTCTCGTCAAAATAACTGACGAGGGCGCCGATCTTGTTGGCGGCGAGAAAAATCAGGACGTTTTCGTACATGCTGCGACTGGTAGCGACAGTGATAATGTCGCCTTTTTTGATGCCAAGAGCGAGGAAGGCTTTGGCGAGGACTTTACGGTCGTGTTTGAGCTCGCGACGAGTAAAATCAAATTCTTTTTGATTAATTACGACATTATCCCAGTGACGAAAGCTAGATAAGTTAAAGAGAGCTGAAATACTTAGTGGTGGAACGATAGGATCTTTTTTTTGATGTTTGATTTTCAGCATAATGACTCCATATTATTATATATAATATATAGGCCCACTAAGTATGATTTTATCACACTTTCGCTTTAAAAAGCTGCAGAATTCTAAGTTGGATTAAAATTTAATTAGCACTCTTGACCTACGAGTGCTAATTTGCTATACTGGGGATATGCAAGCAGAATTTAGTGAAATAATGTCTAGACTGTCTGAGAATGCAAGGTTTGCTTTGCAGAAGTCGGATTTTTATGCAAAAAGATATAATAATGGTTACATGGGGACTGAGCATCTTTTGATGGGTGTTCTTGCGATGGATACTTCAACGGCGGCGACGATGTTGCGCGAAGCAGGAGTGACGGTTGACGATGTTGAAAAATCGCTCAATAAAGTGGCGGTAGAGGTGGCTGCGCCGTCTGATATGGCAATGATGTCGTTGTCTGAGGCGGTGATTTTGACTTTTAGAATGGCACAAAATTATGTGAAAGAGCAGGGGCTTAGTGTAATTGGTACGGAGCATATATTATATGCGTTACTTAGTCAGCCAAATTCGAGAGCATCTTTAATTTTGCATGGTCTTGATGTGGACACGGAAAAATTATTAAATGATATTGATACTTTGGTGGAGAAACAGACTAAGGATGAGCAGACTGAGGCTGAAAAAGCTAAGTATATAAAAAAGTCTGGATTTAAGTTTTTGAAAAAATACGGCAAGGATTTGACGGAAGAGGCGCGCGAAGGACGGCTCGATACAGTGATTGGTCGTGAAAATGAAATTGAGCGCGTGGTGACGGTTTTGTCACGTCGGACCAAATCTAATCCGGTGTTGATTGGTGAGGCCGGTGTGGGTAAAACGGCGATTGTTGAAGGTTTGGCAATGCGGATTGTGAAAAACGAAGTGCCAGGTAATTTGATTGGGAAGCATATTTATCAAGTGGATTTGTCTGGATTAGTCGCTGGCACGAAATTCCGTGGTGAATTCGAGGAACGAATTAAAGGTGTGATTGACGAAGCGACTTCGGACGACACGGTACTATTGTTTATTGATGAAATACATTTGTTGTGTGGCGCGGGTTCTGGTGAAGGTTCGATGGATGCGGCAAATATTTTGAAACCAGCGTTGGCACGTAATTCGATTAATTTGATTGGTGCGACAACTCTTGACGAATATCGTAAAACGATTGAAAAAGATAAGGCGCTTTCGCGTAGATTTCAGACTGTGATGGTGGAAGAGCCGTCTAATGCAGTGACTTTGCGGATTTTGAAGGGAATAAAGAAACACTATGAAAAACATCACGGTGTGATAATTCCAGACACGATGTTGGAAACGGCAATTACGATGAGCCAAAGATATATCAATGATAGATTTATGCCGGATAAAGTGATAGACGTAATTGACGAGGCTTCGGCAATTTGTAAAGTGGCGGCAGATAAAAAAGGTGGTAGCAAGTATAAAAAGATGAAAATTGAACGGGCTACGTTGGAAGAAAAAATTACGGCTGCAGCGGAAGCGGAAGATTTTGAAAAAGCGGCTAATTTGAAAACTGAACTAGCTAAATTAGAACAAGAAATTAAGAAACTTGAAAAGAAGGGTGTAGCAAAGCAAGAGCATCCGAAGCTAACAGAAGAAAACTTAGCGACGGCAGTGTCTTTGAAAACTGGGATTCCGGTATCTAAGGTGCATGGGTCGGAAATGAAAATGTTGCTCGGGCTAGAAGACGAATTAAAGAAATCGATTATTGGTCAAGACGATGCCGTGAGGGCAGTAGCAAAAGCAATTCGACGTGGGCGAAGTGGAATTACGGATTCACGCCGACCAATTGGTTCATTCTTATTCATGGGTCCGACGGGCGTGGGTAAAACTGAACTAGCTAGAGTGATTGCACGCGAGGTGTTTGGTGGGGAAAACGCACTAGTAAAAATTGATATGAGCGAGTTTGGCGAGAAGCATAATGTGTCACGACTAGTGGGTGCGCCGGCTGGATATGTTGGATATGACGATGGCGGCAAATTGACTGAAGCGGTGCGACGTAAACCATATTCGGTGATTTTGTTTGATGAAATTGAAAAAGCTCACCCGGATGTTTTCAATTTGTTATTACAAATTTTGGAAGACGGTGTGTTGACGGATGGGCAGGGTAATAAAATTAAGTTTAATAATACGATTGTGATTTTGACGTCTAATTTGGGTTCGGCGGATATGTTCCGCGAGTCTGAACTTGGTTTTACGGCAAAAACTACAAAAGATAAAAAAGCATTAGAGCAGGAATATGAGGAAAATAAAGAATATGCAATGAAGGCTTTGCGAAAAATCATGCGGCCTGAGCTGATTAACCGTTTGGATGATATTGAAGTGTTCCATGCTTTGACCAGAAAAGACGTTGAAAAGATTTTTGATAATTTGATTGATGATTTGAAAGCACGTTTGGCAACAAAGGGAATTGGTATTCGTGTGGACGAAAAGGCAAAGAAATATTTAATTGATAAGGGATTTGACCCGAAAAATGGTGCAAGGCCACTTCGTCGTTGCATTGAGGATGAAGTTGAGTCGTTACTGTCGGAAGCAATTATTGCGGAAGAATTTAAGAAGGGCGATATTCCGCTTGTGAAATTGGTAAATGGAAAAATTAAATTAGTAAAGGAGTAATATGAAAGATTATTTGGTGCCAACTGTAATTGAAGAAACGAATAAGGGCGAAAGAGCGTACGATATTTATTCGCGGCTTTTAAATGATCGAATTATATTTTTGGGTGAGGATGTAAATGCACATACGGCAAATTTGGTGGTGGCGCAATTATTGTTTTTGGCACATGAGGATCCAAAAAAGGATATCAAACTTTATATTAATTCGCCTGGCGGATCGGTTTATGATGGGCTTGCTATAATTGACACGATGAATTATATTAAGCCGGATGTGGAGACGATTGGAATTGGACTGCAAGCTTCGATGGGCGCAATGCTATTGTCGTGTGGGGCAAAGGGCAAGAGATATTGTTTGCCAAATTCTAGAATCATGATTCATCAACCGTCGTCCGGGACGGAAGGGAAGATTACGGACCAGGAGATTATGTTGAGAGAAGGTGTGTTTTTGAAAAAACGTCTTGCGGAAATTTTCGCTAAAAATACTGGTAAGAGTCTTGCACAGGTTGAAAAAGATATGGATCGTGACAACTGGATGAGTGCAGAAGAAGCTTTGAAATACGGTATTATTGATCAGATAATTGATTAATATATTTTTAAGATTGAAATTGGGGTAAAATAGTATATGTTTTTATTTTTTGTTGTATAATGGAATTATGAAAGCAAGAAATTTAGGTTTTATAATAAGCCTACTCGTGATAGTAGCGAGTGTGGTGGGTATGATAGCGGGGGTGGCACAAATGTCGCAATCGGTAGAAGAATTAGCGGTGGAGATGACGAAGGGTCAGGCTGATATAATCCTAGCTAGCGCAAATGTAGAAAATGAAGCATCGGTGACGGTGCCTATTTTGTATTATGATCAAAAGATGGATGATTGTGTGGATTTGTATAGTTCTGTGGCGCACGTGGCGGATGAGCGTCAGTTTGAATGGAGCGAGTGTGGATACCAGAATTTTGGGCTTGAGGAAGGAATTGTGACCGGTGAGCTCAGTTCTGAGTATTTACCGGTTGCGGCTGGTGGTGAGGCGATAACTAATCGTGGTATTAAAAATGCCTTTTCGCGATGGTTTTCACAAGTGGATGGGAAGAGCAAGAGTTATGGTAGCACGATTAGTTTAATTTATGAGGCAAAGACGGCTAGCCTTAAGTATGAGAATAATTCATTTTATCCTTTGGATGCTTTGACGATGAATGCAACGGAGGGTGAATGGATGCCGCGAAACGAGAGTGTGAATGATGACGGCCACAACCATCTTTTTACAGCGAATCTAGGTGTACCAATCCAGGTGCTAATGAACGGAAGCGAAAGGTTTGAAATTACAGCCGATGATGATACATGGGTGTTTGTGGACGATAAGTTGGTGATTGATTTGGGTGGAATCCATGATGAGGTAAAGGCGGTTTTTGAAATTCATAATACCGGTGAGGTTTATTCTGGTACAAATGACGAGTTGGCTTTTACTGGGGTGAGATTAGAAGAGGGCGAGCCTGCGGTGATTCGTGTGTTTCATGCAGATAGGGATAGCGGTACGGGCTCAATATTTAATATAGCCTTAATTAATATGGTGCCAAATATTACAAATACAACAATTGCGAAAACTTCCGAATCTGGTGATGGAATGGAAGTAGCATATGATCCATCGAATCCTTCGTATGTGGCGCCGCTTGGTGAAAGTTTGACAGTGAAGCCAAATCGAGGTCGCGCGCTCAAGACTGCCGTGACAGTACAGGTAATGATGGTGGGTGTATTTGCAGTGATGGCGATATTGGCGGTGTCGGTTGGGCTGAGAGTCTGGAAGAAGCGTTAGGTTGATTGTTATTTGCGGGGTGCAGTGATGTTAGCGGGGCGGTCGTATTCTGGAATGATTTGTTTTTGTTGGTTGCCGTGATGGTCGTAGAGTGGAATATTCAGTTCGTTTGCTAGGGTATTAACTATGGTGGCGCCAATTCTGAGCCCTGTAAAGGAACCGGGTCCAGACATAAATTCGATTTCGGTGATATCGTGCCAATCTTGATTATTTTCTTGTAGTTTTTCGTGGATAAATTGAAGTAGCTTTTCGGCGAGATCGTGACCGAAAGGGTATTCGTATTTTTTATCACCTAATTGTAGTAGTGTAGTATCAGTAGATGTGTCTAAAAACATTTTCATGGTATAATATATTATATAATGAAAATCAAATCAGAACAAGAGATGATGGAGAGGGGTGAAGCAATGGCCGAGAAATGTGGTGAGGGTTTGTGTGTCATTGAGCTGATTGGGGATGTTGGGGTGGGGAAGACGACTTTTGTGAAGGGACTAGCTAAGGGTTTGGGGATTAAGGAGCCAGTTTCGAGCCCAAGTTTTACAATTTCAAAATCTTATGCTTGTCCGGATGGGCGAACTTTGATACACTATGATTTTTATCGGTTAAATGAGCCAGGTTTGATGTCTGATGAGCTAAAAGAGAGCTTGGGAAATGAGAATAATATTATAGTTATTGAGTGGTCTGATTCTGTTAAAAATATTTTGCCTGAAAAGCGTATAATAGTAAATATAAAAAATAACGATGATGACAGTCGCGAAATGGAGGTTTTAAAATGAGAATTTACATATCTGGAATTTCAGGAACAGGAATGGGCCCGCTTGCGCTAATGGCAAAACAGGCCGGGTTTGAGGTTTTTGGTTCGGATTTACATAAAGGGGCGATTTATAATGAGTTGGTAGAGGCTGGATGTGACGTGTTTATTGGTGAACAAGACGGTGAATTTTTGAAGGAGAAGCTGGAGGATGGTGTGGACTGGTTTGTTTATACTTCGGCACTTACTTCCGAACATCCGGAATTAGTGCTGGCACAGGAAGCGGGAATAAAGTGTACAAAACGTGATGATTTTACGGCTTTTTTGGTAGAGAAGCTGGGGCTTAAAATGGTAGCGGTGGCTGGGACCCATGGTAAGACTACGACGACCGCGATGATTATTTGGGCGGCTTTGAAATCTAAATTGCCAGTGTCGTATGTGGTGGGGACGACGCTTGGATTTGCTCCTTCTGGAGCGTACCATGATGGTGATAAGTTCTTTGTTTATGAAGCAGATGAGTATGATAGGAACTTTTTGAAATATCATCCGTGGTTGGCAGTAATTCCGTTTGTAAGCTATGATCATCCAGATATTTATCCAACACGCGAGGACTATGCGGCAGCATTTTCGCAATTTAAGGCTCAGAGTGACGAAGTGATAGAAATGGTAGATGGGGTGGTAAAACAAAGTGATGGCAGAGTGATGATGTTTAAGTCGCAGAATTTTAAACTAGCGGGTGAGGCGAGAAGGGCTGATGCTAGCTTAGCGGCAAATGCGGTGTTTGAGATGATTTTGGATGAAGCATCTGAGCAGGGTATTCATCTAGATCCAGATTTGGCTAGAATAGTGAATGTTTTAAATGAATTCCCTGGCGTGGGGCGACGATTTGAACAAATTATGGATGGGTTATATACGGACTATGCACATCATCCGGAAGAAATAAAGGCGACAGTGGATGTTGCTTTGGAACAGGCAAAAATTGATGGTAAAAAAGGTGTAGTGGTAGTGTATCAGCCACATCAGAATACTCGGCAATATGCGGTGAGAGATGGGTATAAAGATGCTTTTGCTGGCGTTAGTAAGGTGATTTGGTTGCCAACTTATTTGACGCGAGAGGATGCGAATTTGGCAGTGCTGTCGGCGGAAGAGTTGGCAAGTGGATTGACGAATAAGGATGTGGTGGAATATGCGGAGCCGTCTGACGAATTGGAAAAACGAATTCGTGAATTATTAAATGACGGTTACTTGGTAGTTTTGATGACGGCAGGCCCGGCTGATGAATGGTTGCGCGAAAAATTTTGCTAGTTTTTTGTGATTTTTAAAGTGGTTGTGGTATAATTGTATCATGACGGAGAGTAATACTAGTGGTTCTACGCGTAATGTGATTGATGCTTTTGTTAGTGCGCAAGAAAATAAGCAAGTGACGCAGGGTGGTGCGGTACAGGATAGTGCGACACAGAGCGGTGTTGTGCAAAATGGCGCAACACAGAATGTGGCGCCACGGGTTGAGCCGAAGCAGAATTCCGTTGCTCCAAATGGGGTTACTCAGCCGGTGGTTGCAGATAAAAAGCCTGTTCAAAAACGGAAGAATATTTGGAAGGTTTTGATTCCGGTGATTTCGGTGGCAGTGGTTGGTGCTGTAGTGGCGATTGTGGTGATTAATTTACCGCCTAGCCCCCGTGAGATTAGTGATGAAGAAAAGGAATTACGTGAAGATGCAAAAATTTCATTTAGTGTAAGTGATTTTGCTTACAATGTTGAGAAAAAAATGGCGGAAGATGCAAATTACACAATAGAAGATGCTAAAAAGGACTTTGAAGAATTGATTGCGGGTCGCACCGGGGTAGAGAAACTTAGGGCCGTTGTCGTGTACGCATTTTTTATATTTAATCAGACAGGGGACATAGAAAAAGCGTCTGAGATAATGAAAAGTATAGAAGGGGAATTGAGCGGTGACTTGTTGATTGAATATTATGTTTCGTTTGGTGATTTATATAGAATGGCACAGATGGATGAGGAGGCAAATAGATACTATGATTTAGTGCCGATAACTGAGGACGAGGAGGTAATAAATGAATAGAAAAAATCTTTTGAGTGTTGCGTTAATATGTGTAATGTTTGTTGGCGTGATTAGTTTTTTAGATTCAAAAGAGGCTTCTGCTGCTGGTAGTGGTTGGATTGGTTCAGGTACTGGTGCATATATTGATTGGGGGGAGTCGGTTGGGAATTGTACTGCAGCAGAGGACTATATGTTGTACGCTTATTGTGCTGGTTTTTCCTGGATTTATTATAAGGCGGATACCCCAACTTATTCGGACGTGAGCTTTTCTCCATTTGGGTATGTCGGGTCTTCAAATGAAGGTGATGCTGCCAAAATAGATTCTGAGTGTTCCAATAACGGAAATGGTGGTTTTTGGCATTACGGGATTAATGCCCAGGCAGATTATACAGGTAGGTTTTTATTTGGTAGGACGACCAAAAGGTATTCATCGGTAGCGGGGAAGTGGGGGCACTGGACTTCTTATACTAGGAACTTACAGGGTAGTGCCAAAAATTATGCTCCTGGTGTGGCAGGTGCTGCTAGCGCATTTGCCCTTACTCATGATTATAATGCTTGTGGCTTGCCAGAGGAGTGCTTGAATCATCAGATACTTGACGGAAGTGGTAATCGTCTATATTATGCGACGGATTATGCGGCTGGATACAACGATGTTCTTCCGGAGTTTAGAAAGGCTTATGATCGGTTGAACGGTGAAGGGGCCGCAGAACGTGATGGTATAAACTCAATTCCTCCTGATACGTGGGCATTCTGTTACTGGGAAGATGACTATTTGGGTTCTTCTAGTGGTTTTGCGGTTGACGGTAGTGGAAAAAAGATTACGGCGGCTACTGAAATAGTGGATAAAGATAGTGAGACAATTGTGGACTCTTCGCCTATTGTTTTTTACGAGACTAATGTTGCTGTGGATTTAAATTTTGCACATAATGTTTATGCGAAAGAATCGGGACACGAGGCTTGGTGGAGAGTGTCTGAGATTTGGTTCGATGCTAATAAAAGTACTGGCAAAGCGGAGAATTTTACAATAGGAAATTCGGAAGTTACAACTAATAAGGTGAAATTTGGCAATAAAAAGGAGAAAGGTTATTATGTGCCAGATGGTGATCCGGTGGCAAACCCAGTGGTTTCGACGGAAACACCCGTTACGTTCACCAAGGGCGGTACTTATGTGTTTTGCCAAGATCTTAGAGTCGCTGATACGGAGGAAAAAATGGCGGAAGCTAAAGTTACTAGCGAGGCATGCTTAGTTATAGAAGTTTCGTCTGGCTATTTTGGCATGTCTTCGGCTTCTGCGGCTGGTGGTGGTAGCACTAAAACTGCGATTGTGCCGATGGGCTCTGAAACGACAGCTCCAGATGCTTCGGCGGAAGTGTTAGCGTTTGGCGCTGGCGATTGGGATTCTCGGACGGTGAAATTGACATTTGCACATAACGTTTATTCTGATAGCCCAAGTGGTAAAGTGTATTGGGGAATAGATAGGAATGATGACTTAGTTGAAAAAGGACAAGTAGGTAGTGGGCCAATAGTGTTTTCGCGTCTACCTTCTTATTATGCGCCTTCGTCGGAGCTTGAGTTTAAAACACAGGTTGATACGGCGAGTGGACTATATTTGCATAAGAATGTAAATACTAAATACTGCGAAATATATTATGGTGACATTTGTAATTGGGGGTATTGGTATGGTGGCGAGGATGTGCCGCCGAACGTACCTATCGGTTACCCAATCAATAACGAGCTGGATAATGGCGCGTACGTGAATAGAGAAACAATAAATGTCGTTTTTGAAGAAGGAGATGCTGGAAAAGAATTTAGATTTTGTGAAAGGTTATATATTTCGGAAAACAAGGATACGTTGGAAAGTAGAGTGGACGGAGGTCCTGGTTTTACTAGTGAAGCTTGTATAGTGATGAAAATTACCGAAATAACTCCAGAAGGACTAAAAGGCTTTACATATGTTTGGTCTAGAATAATAAATGATCGATTAACTGGTGACTATGCTGGTCTTAAGGGTGTGCCAAATGATCCTAATCCCGTGGAACATGACTCTACTGGTGAAGACGGTAATGTAGTTTGGGCGAGGCCGGATGATACGATAAACTGGGTGGATGATTATTCTCCTGAGGCGCAAGTTAATTATGGAAAGCAAGTGATGTATATAAATGGTGACTTGAAAGGTGGGCATGGCGAACATCCAAGTTGTAGCTTTACGGCGAATACTTATGTTCCTATGGGTACAAAGGGCTATGGAGATTGGAATAATAATTATTCAATTACGGCGACTTATCCAGGGGGTCCCCAGGAGTTCTTTCGATTGGGATTGGGTAGCACTAGTCTAAGACGCAAGACACATAGTTATGAAGTGCTTGTTGGCGATGTTGGTAAAACATATGACGATTTGATTATGACGGAGGATAATACCCCTCATTCATCTGATTACAGAGAGGAGAAGCCTCATGATTGGTACATAACTTGTGTTGTTGGTTACACGAGTGAAGGTAAGCCGATTAGAAGATCCGTACATCGTCGACATACGAATATGCAAAAGTATGGCTCCTACGTGTCATCTGAAACAATAGATGATGCTGAGCAAAAACAATTAAGAAGTAAAACGTTTTTAAAGATACCTTATAATTTTGTGAACGAATCTGGTTTTAAAATAGATAGAACAACGACGGAACATGACCCAGTGTATTCTGGAGAGACATTGGTAGTGAGCGGTACTTTTGTAACGGTTGGAACCAAAGAAAACTCTGTTGTTGAGTCTACGTATGCTACAAAAGTGGATGGGGCAAGGGTGGTATTAATTGCATATGTGTCTGAGGAAGATCAGGTGTCTGGAGAAGATGAAGCTGTGGTGACCACGGTGGCATCTGCTGGTGGGGGTGGTGATGATCTCTGCAACTTTGTTAGTGATGCAATTGTGTATAGTGGCTTTTGTGAAACAGTTAATGAAGCTGCTGGTACTTTAACTGTGCCGGCAGGAATGACGGACTTTGGCTTTACTCATGGTAATAATGAGGATGGTACAATTATGGGAACTGCATTTAATGGTACTTATGACGTGTTTGACGCTAGGGCAGGCGACTGGTTTTGCATGACGCTTGGTGTGTATCCAGCAACAAGTGGTGAGCCTAAAAATATGGAAGCAAAGGGCGATGATAGCTGGTTGCTTTACACTCCTAAATGTATCCAAATTGCAAAGAAGCCAAGTTTCCAAGTGTGGGGAAGTGGATTATATTCGGCCGCTAAAGAATCGGCTACTAGAGGCGTATCCATTAGTACAAATGTGAGTGAAAAGAATAATATTTATAAAGTACATGTCTACACTTCTAAGAGTAATAATGCAACGATTTTCGGTTCGTGGGTTGAAGAGAATGTAACTACGCTTGGTTCTGTTCAATGGCTTGCTTCTGGTGCTGGTTTGGGTAAGAATGATAAGGAGACGAAGGGGGGTTATAGCGCCGCTTCGATGGATGGTGTGTTTTGCGATCATATGGTGTCGCTAAGTTTTGCTAATTATAATTATGGATTTGATGATGGCGAGGGTGGATTTCTTGGTTTGATTTGTCCGTTAAACCAAGTTTCTGGTTATGCTGGCATTCGGGCAACAGCCTTTGATGCGGCGACGAACCCGGGAGCGTTGGCGGAATATTGGGATAGTGGTGAGCCAGACGGTGCTGACATAGATGCTGGCGATTTAGCTGGAGCGGGTACTTCATTGATTAGTGCAACCAGTAAGGATGTTCGGACTATTTATACGACTGGTAATGTAACGATTGGGGAGAGTCAATTAGCAGAAAACCAGACACGTATTATCAGGGCGAGAAATGTAACGATTAGTGGTAATATTAAGTACGATGAAGAGAAACACAGTACGTTAAACAATTTGTCTAAAGTGGTCATATATGCTACCAATATTAATATTTCATGTACTGTGAATAGAGTTGACGCAGTTTTAATTGCGGCAGATACGGTTGATACATGTTCAGATGATAGCGGTGAGATAGATGATAACTTGAGATCTAATCAGCTAGTAATAAACGGCACGGTGATTGCTCGTAATTTAGTACTTGATAGGACGTATGGTAACACGTTGGGTATTTCTAACGGTGGCTATATTTCTCCATCAATTCCTGGCTCTGAAACTCCGGCTGAAATCATTAATTATGATACATCCCTCTTAATTTGGGGAGCTAGCATGGCGGGAGCTGGAGAGTCTAACACTTTGACGGTGACTTATCAACACGAACTTGCTCCGAGATACTAGAATTTGCTATAATAATAGCATGAAAAGTAGGAGCCAGTTTGTTTGTCAGCAATGTGGGGCGAGTTTTTCGAAGTGGATGGGGCAGTGTACGAATTGTGATGCTTGGAATTCTTTGGTGGAGCAAGTAGTGGAGCCAGAACTTGGTAAAAAGTCGGCAATTGAAAAAGGTAAACAATCTGGTAAAAAATTAGATTTTGTGAAACTTAAAACGGTAGTGCCGAGCGACGCGAAGGCGAGGCTTTTGACTGAATTCGATGATTTAAATACCGTGCTTGGTGGAGGGATTTTGATGGGGTCAGTATCGCTGCTGGCTGGGCAGCCGGGAATCGGTAAATCCACACTTTTGATGCAGATTTGCGCGGAAGTTGCAAAAAAGCACGATGTCTTATATATTTCGGGGGAAGAGTCGGCAGGACAGGTAAAATTGCGTGCAGAAAGGCTTGGAGCAGATTCGGAGCGGTTGAACTTTGCGGCGTCTACATCTGGAAACGATATTGCAAAAACGATTGAGTCGGGTGAATTTGATTTAGTAATAGTCGATTCGATACAGACGCTGGCAATGGACGAGATATCTTCGGCGCCTGGTACAGTATCGCAGGTAACTAACTGTGGAAACTTGATTATTCGGGCGGCGAAGGCGACGGATACAGCGGTGATAATTGTGGGACATGTGACAAAGGAGGGGACTTTGGCGGGGCCGAAGGTTTTGGAGCACTTGGTGGATGTAGTTTTGAATTTTGAAGGTGATAGATATGGTGGTTTTAAAACGGTGCGAGCGGTAAAAAATCGATTTGGTTCGACTAATGAAGTGGCGATTTTTGAAATGGTGGAGCAAGGTTTACGAGAGGTGGTGAACCCGTCGGCGGCACTATTAGCAGAGCGGACCAATACGGATGGCTCGGTGATATTGGCGACTTTGAATGGCAACCGGCCAATATTGGTGGAGATACAAGCTTTAGCGACACAATCTAATTTCGGCTATCCGAAAAGGACAGCATCGGGATTTGATATTAATAGATTAAATTTATTGATTGCGGTGCTGGAGCGGCGGACAAAATTGCGTTTGTCTGATAAAGATATCTTTATTAATGTGGTGGGCGGAATGAAATTAAATGATTCGGCGGCGGATCTTGCGATTTGTATGGCAATTGCATCGGCGGTGGCAGGGCGGAAACTGGGTGAGGAATATGTGGTATTTGGCGAAGTTGGACTGGGTGGTGAGATTCGGTCGGCATTTCGGGCTGACCAGAGGATTGCGGAAGCGAAGAAGCTTGGTTTTTTGCATGCGATTGGGCCTTCGACGGTAAAAGACAAGTTTGTGATTCCGGCGAAAGATTTGCGTGAAACATTAATTAAATATGTAAAGTGAGGAATTATGATAGGGCATTTGCGTGGTAAGGTTACGGAGAAATCGGGGAACACTATTATTGTGGATGTAAATGGTGTGGGATATGAGGTGATGGTGCCGACACCAGATTACGAAGCGTCTACTTTGGATGAAGAGCGGAAATTTTATACATATCATGCAGTGAGAGAGAATTCTGAAGAATTGTATGGTTTTTCAAGTCTTACGGCGAAGAAAATTTTTGAGCTTTTAATTTCAGTGCAAGGAATTGGCCCAAAGGCGGGAATTGCGATTATGTCGCTTGCGGAGGCGGAAGAAGTGAGAAACGCAATTGCGAATGGTGATACAGCGTTTATTTCAAAGGCATCTGGGGTGGGAAAGAAATCGGCCGAAAGAGTAATAGTGGATTTAAGGGATAAGGTGGGGATACCGTCGCGATATGGGGCAACAGAGGTAAAATTTGGTACTGCGGTGTCTGCGGCAGAGCCGGACGAGGCGTTAGATGCTTTGATTGCACTCGGTTTTCCTTTGAAGGAGGCTACAGCGGCGCTCGAGAATATCGATACTTCTTTACCAGTAGAAGAAAGAATTAAATTGGCCTTGAAAAAATAAACTTAGTATGATATAATTGGTGCTAATTGTATAAATATAAAAGGTTAAATATGAGTTTTTCTATTTTAAAGCAAATCGGTGATGCACAGAAGAAGAAGTCTGTGGTGGATGTGCGCCCGGGTGATACCGTGAAAGTCACTCAGAAGATTAAGGAAGGTGAGAAGTTTCGTTTGCAGACTTTTGAAGGTGTAGTGATTCGTGTGGATCGCAAGGAATCTCATACTGCTCGTATTGTAGTGCGCAAGGTAACTTCTGGTGTTGGCGTGGAGAAGTCATATCTTATTCACTCGCCATTGGTTGAGAAGATTGTGATTACAAAGCGTTCGAAAGTACGTCGCAATAATCTTTCGTATCTTCGCGAACGTTCTGGTAAATCTGCTCGTCTCGTGGCGAAGGATTTTGACCGTGCAGCCGTAAATGAAGTTAAGGCTGAAGAAGCTCCAGTTGAGGAGACTCCAGTTGAGGATGCAAAGGCTGAAGAAGCTCCAGTTGAGGAGACGAAAACTGAAGAAACCGCTCCGGCAGAAGAAGCAAAAGCTGAGTAAAGAGATTTGAATAAAAGAGTGCCACTAGCGGCACTCTTTTTGTTATAATGGTGATATGGCAATTTTAGGGATAGACGAAGTTGGAAGAGGTCCATTAGCTGGGCCGCTTGTGGTGGGTGCAGTAATTTTGCCCGATGAAAAACCTGATTGGGTGGAAGAGTTAAAAGATTCAAAGAAAATAACTGCCAAAAAGCGTGAAAAGTTAAATGAAATTATTTTGGTGGAGGCTGTGGCGGTGGGACTCGGCTGGGTTTTCGTTGATGAGCTGGATAATGTGGGTATTTCTGAGGCGCTTCGGTTAGCGACGCGACGCGCTGTGAAGTCGGTGCAAGGGCTTCACGCGGCTTTTTCACAGATAGTAATTGATGGAAAAGTGAATTTCCTTTCCTTGACACCGTTGGAAAAATATGTTACTACTGTGGTTAAGGCAGACAATCTAGTGAAGGAAGTTTCGGCGGCATCGATTGTGGCGAAGGTGGCACGTGATCATTATATGTATGATTTGGATGAAAAGTATCCGGGTTATGATTTTGGTAAAAATGTGGGTTATGGGACAGCAAAACATATGCAAGCAATTCGTGAAGTGGGGATTTGTCCGGAGCATCGGAAAAGTTTTGAGCCGATTAAGAGTATGGTGGGGTGGGACATTAATGGTGATGGAGTGATTAACAAGAAGGATACGACTGCATTGGGAGCGCAAGGCGAGACGGCGGTTTGTAAATATTTGGAACAAAAGGGGCACGTGGTGGTTGAGCGGAATTTTAAAACAAAGATTTGCGAAATAGATATTGTGTCTTTGTATGGGGATTCAATTTATTTTACAGAGGTGAAATATCGTAAAAATAGTAGTCGTGGCGGTGGTTTTGCGGCGATTACGAGTGACAAAATGAAACAAATGAAATTTGCTGCGGAAGTTTTTTTAAAACATCACCCGGAGTTTAGTGCTCAGAATCCCATGCTTGCAGTGGCGTCGGTTTCTGGGGCGGGGTTTTCGGTGGATGATTGGTTTGTTGTTTGATCGGTACCTTCTGGTTTTGGCGTTCGCAAAATAGCTTCTTCGGTTAGCTGTGCTTCTAATGTTTCTGTTGGTATCGTCTCTTCTGTAATTTCTGTTGGCTCCGTTGGTTCTAGTTCTTGGCTTTCTGGTTCTTGCGGTGGCATTGTTTCTTTGGCGCTTGCCTTTTGTTTACTTAAGGCATCAAATAGGGTGGTTAAATCGCGGACGTCATATTCGCTAATTGCCTCTTCCCAGATTGATTTTCCATATTTCATGGCGTTAGCGCGAAGAGGAGCGTATTCTTCTGATGATTCGACTTCAGCGATTAGCTCTTTAAATTCTTGAATAGCGCTAAGAGTCCCTTCTTCGGATCTTGTTGCTGCGGTTGGAGCATTGATATTCTCTTCGCGGAAGGCAGCTTCAGCTGGTTTGATGGCTTGTGACTCTTCTGCTAGTTCTTGTTTTTCTTGTTGTGTGTTAACGCCGATTTCGGTAAGAAGTTGCTTCATTGGGTCGCCTTGTCCGCTGTAAACGAAATTTTTAATTCCTTGGACAACTACATCAACGCCTTTTTCTTTGGCTGCAGCGTTAATGGGGCCTTGAAACAAAATGGCTTCTGCATCGGAGATGTTGCCGTCGCGTTCTTCGTTGTTTTGAAGGGGTTGTGGGTTGGCTTCGATTGGTGTTTCCGCGACAGTAGCGGGTTGAGGTTGTGTTTCGCCACTAAAGGCTGGTGAATCTTGCATTGCTTGATTCCATTCTTCTGCGCGTTTTAGATTTTCGGCGCTAACTTCGTTGTTTTGGGGCCTTTGAGGACCCATGTTGCCCATGTTTGCCCAAGGATCGATTTCTGTGGTAGCTTGATTGTCCATTTTACCTCCTAGACATTAAATTTGAATTCGACGACATCACCGTCTTGCATGATGTATGCTTTACCCTCCGTTCTAAGTTTACCTGCGGCTTTGACGGCTTGTTCAGAGCCAAGTGTTTTTAGGTCGTTAAAATTACAAATTGAGGCGGCGATGAAACCGCGTTCGAAATCGGTATGAATAGTGCCGGCGGCTTCGGGAGCAGTGGCGCCTTTTTTGACGGTCCAGGCGCGGCATTCTTTTTTGCCGGCGGTGAGGAAAGATTGAAGACCGAGAGTTTTGTAGGCGGCTTTGATGAGTTCGCCCAGAGCGTCGTCTTTTACGCCGTAACTTTCCAGAAACTCTTTACGCTCATCGCGATTCATGCCAGCCATTTCTTCTTCAAGTTTGGCATTAACAAAGATGGCTTCGGCGGGTTTAACGAGCTCTTTTAGTTTTGTTTGGAGAGATTGGTCGGTGAGGCCGTTTTCATCTACATTAAACATGTAAATTACAGGCTTATCGGTGAGGTACGGGATGTTTTCGTCGGCGGGGTCTTTTTTGCGTTTGGCCTCAATTTTGGCTTTGGTTTCCTCGTCGGCGAGTTGAAGTTCGAGATTGATAATGTCGATGTCGTCCTTAGCTTGTTTTATAATATCATTTTCGATTTTATTGTCGGCGCGGACGATGTCGTCGTTTTTGAAGGCGCGGACAACGTGGCAGATGGCTTGGCATTCGCGGATGTGAGCGAGGAATTTGTTGCCGAGTCCTTCACCTTTGGAGGCGCCAGCTACTAGGCCGGCGATATCAACGAACTCGACGGTGGCGGGGACGACCTT
>JAFYKF010000010.1 GCA_017537745.1 Candidatus Saccharimonadota bacterium | reverse complement strand
GTACTTGGAGTACTTAATATAGACAAAATGACAAAGAGTGTTGATGCAATAGCTGATATTTCAGGAAATGAAGAAACACTTACTATTACAACAAGTGATATTGAAATAGACGTAGACCTAAATGATACTGCGGTCTTTGCTACAGGAGAAAGTAAAGTTATAGTAGATTCTGCTACTCCATATGGCTATACATTAATGGCTTATGTAGATAGTGCTACTACTAATCTCGCTAATGAAACAAATGCATCATCTAGTAGTACTATTGACATGTTGGATTCATCAGAGCCTACTGCACTTACAGGTAATACTTGGGGGTTTGCCACTATTAAACCAACAGACCAAACCTCAGCCGTATTTACAGGCCTTTCTAATTCGTTAGAGGAAGCCATAACTCTAAAATATACTGAGGAACCTACAACTGCCAACGATGAATCTACATTTTATTACGGTACCTACATCACACCAGATTTAGACTATGGTACTTATTCCGGTGTTACTATTACTTATGTTGCGATTGCTAATATTTGTAATCCGCTAGCTACTACTATAGGTGACGCCGTCTGCCTACAAGACTTCGCTGGTCCAAACCGTGATCAGATTGTTGATTCCATGACTCCGGAAAGACAATATACGCTCATAGACAAACGGGATAAGAAACCATACACACTCGCCAAACTGCCTCAATATACTGGTAGAACAGGTGCAGAAGGTGCAGTTGAAGGTTGGAAATACGCTGTTTGGATGACGCAGAATTTAGACTTAGACATCGATTCTGATGTTATCTACACCAACAAGGACACAGACCTTGGTTATAATGCGAGTACTCAACAGTATGAAACTGCTACTTGGAAACCGAGCCGTTCTACTTATGCTACGAACGATACCTCCTGGATAGGCTCTCACACCACACCGGAGTCGTACGATGTGGGCGAGAAATATTGGAGCGGTGTAGTGAGCGGTGCCCGCGACTGGTATTCTTATTTTGATAGTTGTAGTTGGAATTCTAATGACACGCCGTATGGCTGTAATGAGTCAACCAACCCGATATCTACTTACGTTTCTTCTACTGGTATTTCACAATATCATTTGGGTAATTACTATAACTGGACTGCTGCTGTGGCAATGAATGATAGTTCCGACCTTGAATATTATGTAATAAACGAGCAGTCCATTTGTCCAGCTGGGTGGACTTTGCCTAGAGCTGGTGTTGGGGATAATGGGAATCTATTTTCTGACGATTCGTTCTATTCGTTGTTGGTATATCATGGTTTTGATGGGGGATGGTTTTCTCAAGTTTGGGACTATGATACTGACAGTTATTATGGTATGTGGGAAGAGCCGTTTTTCTTTATTCCTAGCGGAGGTTGGCAAGGTTTCCTTGGACACGTTGGGCTTGGCGGCGATTTCTGGTCTTCGGTTTTGTATGAAAACACAAATTGGAATAGTAATTATGAAACTGGAACTGAAGCCGGTTTTATGTGGTTTACTACTGAAGTCTATGCTAGTTCTTTTAACAATGGTGGCGATCGTTCTATTGGTAGCTCGGTTCGCTGCATAGCTCGCCCGGTCACAGACAATTTGCTTGCCGAAGGCTTGAATTAGCTTTTTAAGCTAGTTCAACTCTGAAAACGGTCCTATGAAATTACAAAATGTCCTAAAAAGCTATTGCTTTTTTCAAAAATGTGATATAATAAACCCAGAGTTAAGGTTAAACAAAAATAAAAACAAAAAAACAAAGCCATGAAAATTAGAAAAAATAAAAAATATTTTACAACACTAACCTCTTTGCTTCTTCTTACTACGGTATCGGCTCTAGTTTTATCAAAGAGCCCGAATACCGATACTACCAACGCTGCCGGTGCCACTATCTTGGCCGGTGTGACGGTGGATAGCGTCTGCACCATGTCTGGTTCAGTTGAAACTAATCAGGAACATGTCGCTAGCGTGCACGGCAGCTCTTATACCGCCGATATCGGCGAAACGACGATTAGAGTAAACTGCAACGATGGAAATGGTTATGCCGTATATGCAGTGGGCTTTACCAATGATACAGAAGGCACAACTACCCTAGAGGGTAACTATACTGGTTATAATATTCCAACCGGCACCGGTACCAGTACTACCACATCCAACTGGGCCATGAAGCTCACTTCAGTTTCCGGCACTTCTGCGCCAAGCATTTTAAGTGATAATAGTGGTTCATATGAGAGTTACCATTCGGTCCCAAATACTGCCACTAAAGTTGTCACCCGCACAAGTAACACTACTTCCCCATCTGAATTCAAAACTACTTACGCTGTAGCCGTAAGTGGTGCCCAACCGGCTGATACTTATACCGGTCAGGTCAAATACACGCTCGTCCATCCAAATTATGCCGAAGCGGACGGTACTGTTCCGCGGTATTATATGCAAGATTTTACCATGTCTGATTGTCAGTCACTGGCTTCTGACCAGGCATTCGTCGTATATGATAGGCGTGATGGGAAAGATTACATGATTCGTTATGTCAAAAACAACTGCTGGATGATACAAAATTTACGTATTGTGGGAGTAATATCTGCTGAAGATTCAAATTTTAGTACTAACGACAGTGTAAATGTGTCTGAATATAGTTTAGACTCTAACGATGTATCTTTCGGCGGACATTGTGGTGGCGCGGACGGATATTATTATGCCTGCTCTAAGGATTCGGGCAATAAAACCGACGGTGTTTGGTATAACTTTGTGGCGGCTTCGGCGAATACGATTGTTGGCGAATCAAATAGTGTTAGTGCCACAGAAGACATTTGCCCTGCTGGTTGGAAATTGCCTACATATGGTGCATCAATTGGATGGTCTTCAGAATCTGAAAAGTTTTCAATAGTTACTAATGGGACATATCAAAATGGTTCCCTAACAGCCACTGATTATGGAAGATGGTGGACCGAAACAAAAACAGATTCTATGCCTCAAGTCGATATTGGTATGATGTGGGGTAGAAACGATGGTGGTATGGGCGGTACATTTACGACCAGAAATTCTGGTCACTCTATCCGCTGCATTCTTCGTGCCAACTAATGAATATATAAAGCTACTTCAGCTCACTTGCCTGCCTAAACCCATCATAGAAGTTTTCTGAAATCTTTGGGTGCCCAATCTTGTTGGCAGCTTCTACAACTAGATTAATGTCATCCGTTATCGTAATAATGTCTACCTCATCCTGATCTATTACTCCCAGCTTGAGCATATCTTGCATCGCCTCATTGAACTTTTGCCAAAAATCCACACCTATCCAGAAAACTGGCATTCTAGGCATTTTGTCTTCCTTCATTAAGCACAATATTTCGAACGTTTCATCTAGCGTGCCGAAGCTTCCTGGGAAGAATACAAACACCTTCGCTGCCATCGCGAGTGCTACCTTGCGGGCAAAGAAGTATTCAAAGGTCAAACAATCAGTGAGATATGGATTAGGCATCTGCTCGTGTTGTAATTTGATGTTTAGACCAATCGAACGACCGCCAATTTCATATGACCCGCGCGAAGCCGCCTCCATAATTCCAGGACCACCACCAGTTACTACGGCATGTCCATTTTTGGCTAATAACCCACCGAGTTCATATGCCATCACACAGTACTTATTGTCTTGTGGCAATCGCGCCGAACCAAATATCGTCACACCCTGCGGAAATGAACGCACTATCTGCAACCCAGCCCCTAAATCTTTCGCGTATGCGCTAGCCCGTTCTAAATCTGCGAGTGACAGCTTTTTTAGTAAATCTTGCTCTTCTGTAAACATATAATCCTTTCGTTAAAATGTTAACTTCTGCATTGGCATCATGTGCAAATCTTCGTTTCCAGTCAAAATCCCACCGTTTGCGCCCACTGATTTTACCACTGACGTCGCATTTGCTGAAGCGAACACCAGCGAATCGTGAAAATTTTTACCATTTGCATATGCTGCCAAAAATCCAGACGAGAATGCACTTCCTGCACCGGTCACATCTTGCACTTTTACATCCTCGTAAATGCCAAATCGATAATACTCTTTTTCGGAATGTTTCCCTGCGATTCCACCCATCACGCCATCTGTCACGATTACAATACCAGGTACGTAATTCTCCAAATGATACATTATTTCTGTCAAAAGTGTCCCTGGCACCAATAAAGAAGCTTCGGCTTTGTTTACAATCAAAACATCAACTTCGGAGAGCAGAACAATCAACTCGCTACCTCGTTCAAACTCTTTGATGCCTGGATTAAACATAATCTTTGTACCTAATTCATGCGCCTTTTTGAAGAATCTTTGTAGTAGCTCAATATCTCCGCCGACTGACGTCACGTGCAACCAATCTGGTTGGATTAATTCTAAATCATCTTCTTTGAGGTTATCAAATTTTTTGCTAGCACCAGGGTAGGTCAAAATCGTTCGTTCTCCCCTGTTGGAATCTAGTAAAATTACCGACGTGCCGGTAGTTCTAAAAACCGAATTATTGACATAGGAACTATCAACCCCCTCTCTATCAAGAGCAGAAATCACTGTATCTCCAGCTTCATCCCTAGCGATATTTGCCATCAGAATCGATTCGTGCCCATTGCGTGCAAAAGTAATAGCAGAGTTTATTCCACCGCCACCTATCTCATACTTAATTCTATCAATTTCGTATTTACCACCCGCCACAATCTTACCAAAAATTGCCGAATCTCCCATCATGGTTGAAGTTAAGTCATCATGATCGATGAGATAAATATTTTGCAAAGCTGCACCTAATGAAACTATTCTTGCCATTATAACATTACTCCACTTTTATCAATTTCTGCGACCATTTCTTCATAGACTGCTTTTGGATTTTCGGCCTTTGCTAAGGCTGAGCCAACATTGATGACGTCCAAATCCGCATGTGCAAGTGCACGAATATTTGTCATATTTGCACCCCCGTCCCAACCAATCTCTACATCTGGCTTAATGCCACGAATCAAAGCGATTTTTTCCATCTGCATCATGTCGGCAGTTCCGCCTTGTACGCCAAGTTGTCCAGCGAAAATCAGTACATGGTCCACCATTTCAATATATTGCTTCACTGCACCCGGAAAAGTAGATTGCAATAATACTAAACCGGTTTTAATCCCCTTCTCTTTTAATGCTGCAAAAGAAGGCGTCAAATCTTCCTGTACTTCTGCATGGAAAATACAAAGCGAAGGCATTTTGCGAATTACGTCACCTACGCACTTTGACGGCTCTGCTACCATTAAGTGCAAATCCGCCTGCCAACCTTGCGGCCACGCTACATCACCCACCCTAATGGTTGGATTCTTTGCAAATACACCATCCGTCACATCGATATGTACATGATGTGAAAATAGATTAATGCGTTCCATTTGTGCTTTATATACCGCGGGATCAGCAGTCGTAATGGTTGGCACAATAGTTACTTTTCTAATCATAGTCGTTCCTTTCGTCTAACCTTTTTACGCGTCGAACCCGCCTTTCCAGCGGTTCAAAATCCGTTGCCAAAAACTCGCGCACAACCTCCCGCATTTCTTCATCGCTTAAGAAATGCGCAGACATACACAAGACGTTTGCGTTATCATGCTCTCTAGCTAATTTTGCCGATTCTACGGTGCCGCAATGTGCCGCGCGGATGCCCTTAAAACGATTTGCCTGCATTGTTACACCATGAGCTGAATCGCAAATCAAAATTCCTCGCGAATCAGGATTTTCTCGCACCGCCAAAGCGACTTTGATTGCCGGGTCATTGAAGTCATCTCCCTCGACCTTTTCATAAGCGCCCTCATCCGTTGCTTCTAC
Source organism: Candidatus Saccharimonadota bacterium (assembly GCA_017537745.1). Lineage (GTDB taxonomy): Bacteria > Patescibacteriota > Saccharimonadia > Saccharimonadales > Saccharimonadaceae > Nanosyncoccus. Next base: position 69,627 of record JAFYKF010000010.1, on the reverse strand, counting down.
GCCTAGTTCCGCCAAAAACGGCAACAATTCGGTTTTTCTATCAAAACCTCGATAATCTGCGCCGACAAATACTTTCATCAAGACTTCCTCCCGTAATCCACCGCTAGTTCAACCAGACGATTTGAATAGCCCCACTCATTATCGTACCATGCTACAACTTTTACCATGTTACCACCCACCACATCGGTCAAAGGTAAATCTACAATGCAAGACCGCGGATCACCAATAAAATCAGAAGAAACTAACTCTTCATCCGTCGTGCCAATAATTCCTTCGTAATGAGAATCGCCAGAAACTTTAACGAAGAGTTTGTTTAATTCGTCACGCGTAACATCTTTTTTGAGAATTGCTGTAATATCGGCTAATGAAACCACTGGCGTGGGTACGCGCACCGAAAGCCCGGTAAATTTTCCTTTAAGACTTGGGATGGTCAACGCTGCTGCCTTGGATGCGCCAGTCGTAGTGGGGACGATATTCTCCGCCGCCGAACGGGCTTCGCGCAAATCCTTCGCTGCTGCATCGAGCAGCCTCTGTGAAGCAGTATAAGAATGAACAGTTGTCATCATAGCCTTCTCAACACCAAAGTTATCTTCAAGAACCTTCATAATTGGCGCAATGGCATTGGTTGTGCAAGAAGCATTTGATAGTATTTCGTCTGTATCTTCTACCATCTCTCCGTTTACGCCAACCACAATTGTCTTGGCGCCCTCACCTTTAGCTGGCGCCGAAATCACTACTCGTTTCGCACCGGCTTCAATATGTGCTTGCGCGGCGGCCGGATCGGTAAATGCACCAGTACACTCGAGCACTACATCAACTCCTAGTTTCTTCCATGGCAATTCTAACGGATCTTTTTCGGCAAATGACGGAATTTTCTGCCCATCGATTATGAGGCTATTTTCGTCGAATTTTACATTTCTGTCGTAAGCGCCATAAGATGAATCATATTTTAGAAGATGCGCATTGGTTTTTGTGTCGGTGGTGCCGTTGATGGCGACAATTTCCACGTCGTCTCGTTCAAACAAAATTTTAAACGCACACCGCCCAATCCGTCCAAAACCATTTATCGCAACCTTGACCATAAACCTCCTAATATACTTACACTTATTATAACACATTGTGCAAAAAGACAATAAAAAATACCTTTTTAGACTGGAGTCTCAAAGGTATTTTTTATCGTCTTTATCGTGCAAAGTGCGCAAATGCGCGGTTGGCTTCTGCCATGCGGTGACAATCTTCTTTCTTCTTGAAGGCTGCACCAGTTTCGTTGTAGGCATCGACAATCTCAGCCTCTAGGCGCTTGGCATAAGGCATACCTTTACGGTCGCGTGCAGCGCCGACGAGCCAAGTAAATGCAAAATGCATTTGGCGGTGGCCAGCAATTGGGAATGGAATCTGATAGTTGGCGCCACCGACACGGCGAGACTTTACTTCAAAGTCTGGCGACACGTTGGCGATAGCTTTTTCCAATACTTCTACTGGATTTTCGGATTTCAATTTCTTTGCGGCGCCTTCGATTGCAGCATAAACTGCGCGCTCAGCAACCTGCTTCTTACCATCTAACATTGACTTATTGATGAGTCTTTGCACCATGATGGATTGATATCTACGATCAGGATTAACTTTTCGCTCTAAGGATTTAGTAGTTTTTCTAGGCATAATTACTTATCCTCCTTCTTGGCACCGTATTTAGAACGGCCCTGCTTGCGACCTTGTACACCTTGAAGATCCAAAGTACCACGCACTACATGGTAACGCACACCTGGTAGATCCGGCACACGACCACCACGTACTAGTACTACGGCGTGCTCTTGCAAGTTGTGACCTTCACCACCAATGTAAGCCCAAACTTCCTGTCCGTTAGTTAGACGCACACGTGCAACTTTACGCATAGCGGAGTTTGGCTTCTTTGGAGTCTTAGTTGTTACCTTAATACAGACACCACGTTTCAAAGGAGCAGCCTTTTCATAGCGCTTGGTTTTCAAGGTGTTTACGATGGAACCAAGAGCCGGTGATTTTGACTTCTTCGCTGCTTTTTTGCGTGGCTTGCGAATCAACTGATTAATAGTTGGCATTCAAAATTTCCTTATTATATTTTATATAATTTGTCGTATCTGTTCCGGCTCGTCGTAATTAACTGTTACAGATACAATCTCCCGCTTAGTTTACAGCAACACTTAAGCGAGACGAAACTCTTTGGTTAATTATAGCACACTTTATCAAAAAATACTAGTTTTTACTCCAATCCATAAAATATAACAGAGAATCTATTGACAAAAATAAGCATATGTGCTATAATTAAACCAAGAAGGGAGGGCGCTCTTTAAGAGCTAGGAAAGTCAGGAAAAGTCACAAAACATTTTAGGAGGGCAAGAAATGAAAAAGGCTTTTGTCATGATGTTGGTTCTCATTATGCTGTTCGCACTCGCCGGCTGTGCCGCCAAAGCGGCTACCGTCGAAACGGCTACCACCGAAAATCTTGACGAAATCATCGGTGCTCCCGAAATCATCACTGTTCCCGTACTGAAAGACCCCACGCAAGGGCTTCCGGTAGAACCTAACGATGATAAGGGTCCTGGGGCAAACACCAATGCGCTCAATCGAGACGAAAACATTGCGCTTGGTAGAGCTGCCGCTGAAGCATACGGCTTCAATATGGATGATGCTCCCACCTGGGAAGAGGTCAAAGATGCGCGAGCGGCTGACTATGTCGGTTGCGCAAAATGCTTCTGGGTGAAAGATGGGCTGTTGCACACCGAGGTTAACGGCGAAGCCGCTGATCTTACCCCGGACGAAGCGGTCGAACGCTACAAGGACAACCCCGACTTCATGAGGGAGTACATCTATCTCATGCAGTATCGGGACTATCCCGACCCGGCGACCTACATCGACGAAAATGGCGAAGTCAGAAGCTTCGCCTACGATCCTCCCGGTGAGCCCTGGGACGGCCCGTCAGACTGAACCTAGCGAACCCCCGTTTCTCCGGAAGCGGGGGTTTGCATTTTTAGACACTTATTTATTTACTTTTACAAGATAATCCAACGTCTTTTCAATAATCATTCGATTCTTGATGTCCATCTTGACGTTTGGATCCTTAAGAGATTTCAAGGCTTCAGGAGATTTCTTATAAACATCACGAAGCTCGGCGATTTTTGCCGCTACAACATCATCGGAAACGGTGATTTTTTCTTTTATGGCAAGATTTTGTAAAACGAGTGAGCCCTTCACGCGCTGCTCGGCCACCTTGCGAGCTTCTTTTTCCCAGTTTTCAAGCGTTTCGCCGGCTCGCGCGAGATAATCTTCAAACGAAAGACCTTGCGAAGCGGCGTTGCGAGTGAGATCGTCGCGAATCACTCGCATTTGATCATCGATCAAAACATCCGGTGCTGGCACGGTAGATTTTTTCACCAAAGCAATCACTAAATCATTCTTGAATTTTTCGGTGTTTTGATGCTCTGCCTGTGCAGTAAGATTCTTCTTAATGTCTTCCTTTAGAGATTTCAAATCCTTAAATGGCCCAACTTTTTTTGCCATCTCGTCATCAATGGTGGGTTTAATTACTTCATTGACTTGCTTTAGTAGCACCTCAAAAGTCGTCTTGGCGCCAGCCAAATCTTTTACACCATAATCTTTCGGAAAAGTCAAATCAAGTACAAAGTTATCACCCGATTCGTGTCCTACTATGCCATCTTCAAATCCGGGAATAAAAGTCTTGGAACCAAGCGTCAATTTATAATCTTTGGCTGAGCCGCCGTTAAATGGTTTTCCGTCTTTCTTCCCTACGAAGTCAATTATTACTTCATCATCAAGTTTGGCTGCGCGCTTAGCTACTTTCTTTTCGGCCATTGAAGCCGCCAAGTTATCGAGCACGCCGGATATTTCTTTTTCGCCAACCTTCACCTCTGGTAATTTTACGCCGAGCTTCTTGTAATCGCCCAGTTTCACTTCTGGAATAATGTCAGCAGTCGCAACATACTCGAGCATTTCACCTGGGACATATTTTGTAATGTTGACACTAGGCAAAACTAATGGCTGTTTAGAACTTTCAGTAAAAGCAGCAATAACAGTGGTTCTCACCGCTATGTCGGCCGTCTCGGCATTGAGGTCGTTTTCCGGAATAAACTTGCGCGCCACTTCGGTTGGCACTTTTCCCTTGCGGAACCCTTCCACGCGCAACTCTTTAGACAACTTTTCAAGCGCCTTTTCTGCCGCTCCCTTCAAATCTTTCGCATCCAAAGTCACGGTAATTTCCACGCGTGAATCAGACAACTTCTTGGATTTTGTTTTCATAAAAAACTCCTGTAATTTATTATATTATACCACAACTCTCTAAAAAATCTAATTACAAACTAATCTTGCCCGCGTTATCACGGAAGTGTCGCATCGTGAATCCTGCATCTGCACCAAGCTTAACGTCTGGGTTCAAAATATTATAACGGTCAAACAAATTCTTGATATCGGAATACAATTTCTTTTCTTCGTCTGTCATGGCAGGATTTGAAACAATCGCTTTTATGCGGCCTTCCGGGCTACCACCAGTGATGGCGCCACCTTGGCGACTTACTACAAACGCACCAGTCCTTAGGAAGGTCAAAGCTTGCTTGGCAAAATCACGGTCACCTACATTAAACTTTGGACGCAGGTTGTAATTTGCTGCCGAGTATGAACCAAACAATGCAAGCTCCATCTTGAGACTCTTCTCCAAAATCGACAAATCATTCAAGAAATGCTCTAAATTATCAGCCGGCAAATAGAAATCGGTCATTAGTGGCACCCGCTCACTGCTTCGCGCCTGATTCAAGAAACTAATTAACGAGTTCTCAAATTCATTCAATGCTATCGAATTTTTGGACGATTCGAGTATTAGCTGAGAGCCCTTTGGCATCGACTTGCGAATGCTTCCCATTCTTCTCAGGCACTTCTTGCACTTGCGATCAAATCGAGCAAACACCACAAAACCAGTCTTCATATTCTTCGTAATTTCACTCAATCTCTTGCCGGATTCCTGCGCTGCGCGGATGATTCTAATATCGTACAACTCTACTTCGCGTGGCTTTAAAGAATTTGCCAAATCCAAAAACTTCTGCGCCGACTTGAAATCTTCAAAAGTCCCCACCGCTCGCGCAGTTTGCCTCACTATTGGCACTGCCCGCAAAATCACTTCAGTAATAATGCCCAATGTGCCTTCTGAACCAAAGAATAGCGGCAGAAGGTCATAAGCATTCTTGTTCTTGACTAAAACTATTGCCGGATAACCACACGAACCATGATTTTCGGTACGGATTTTATTAATCAACTCCTTATTCTTTTCGATAATCTGAGGTAATTTATTGTAAATGCTACCCTCTAAGCTTCTTTCACGTCCTTTTTTACTCGCAGAAGATTTTCTAAACTTGTCGGTCTGAATAATATCGCCATTTGCCAGCACGACTTCCATACGCTCCACATAGCGCATGATACCACCGTATTTTCCTGCAAAATCATCAGTTGGGCAACTTGCAATCAGCCCGCCAATTGTATCATTGTCGTGCCCACCCACAGGAATCGTCATGCCGTTGAGAGAAAGAGCGGTATTTAATTCTTTCAAAGTAATTCCGGCTTGTACTCGGACGAGCCTTTCGCGCTTATCCGATTCCATCAATCGGTTCAATTTCTCCATCGAAATTACAAGTCCGTTACCGAGGTCTGCTCCCATTTCATCCATACCAGACCCGCGCACTGTCACTGGGATTCTTATTCCCTTTGCCATCAATTGATAACAAAATCTCATCAACTTACGAATGTCTTCAGTTGATTCTGGCAAAGCCACAAATTTTGGTTTGATTCTTAATACCGATCGATCAGTCGAATAAGCTTCAATTACGTCGGGCGTGTCAAACACGTTTCCAATCGTCAACTGATTCAAATACCTCGCAATCTTTCCCATCCTGCTTACGATTATAACACAAAGTTTTTAAAAAATACAAAAATTATTTATGTTTTTTGCACATTTTTAAAGCCCCCGGGCGCGGGGGCTTTAAAAACATTGGTAAAAGTATTACGGCTGCATCCAGCCGCCGCCGGAATATTCGTGCGAATCGGACTGCGACTTTTTGATGTCGCTCAGTTCGCGCAGCCGCGACTTGATGGCCTGGCGAAGCTCCAATTCGTGCAGGACGATGTTGGAAATCTCGGAATTCGTTGCATCAGCCGGCACCAAGACTGGCGCCGCACGCGTCAGCTCACTCGAGCCTTCGAGCATGTAGAGCTCGTGCTGGAGCTCAATCCGGTCCTGCGCGATTTCCGTCAACAGCGTGAGAGGTCTCTTCCAGACCAAACCTTGCGAATAGACATCATGGTTCACAAAAATGTGCGCATCATCGCAGTCGTCACACCAGACTGCATAGTTCCACTGGTAGTTACCGTTGATCAGTCTTTTCAGCCTCTGCGTCATCAGTTTGCCGTCGGCCGTCCGAATCGGACAAGGCAAAACCCTGGACTTGCCGTTGTCCATCACTGCAACGAATACCCTTTTTACCGTTGTTTCCATAAGGTGCACCCCCTGTAAAGTATTGCAAAGATCTTTCGATCCGCAACAATATTATATCATATCTGTTAGCATCTGGCCAGTCGGTCGCCGAATCGCCATTGTGCTATAATAATATATATGAAAAACATGATTGAAGTGAATAATTTCAAAATGGCTTTTGACGGCAAAACCGTCATTAAAGATTTGTCGTTTACGGTGGCAAAAGGCGAAATCTTCGGCCTGCTTGGCGCCAATGGCTCTGGTAAAACCACCACAATCCGCGCTTTGCTTGGCCTTTATAAACCGACCGGCGGCGAGTTGCTCATCGACGGCAAAAAATACAATCCCGAAGACACCGAAATCACTGTCGGTTATCTCCCCGAGGAGCGCGGTCTCTATCGCAAAGAAAACGTCATCGACACAATGGTTTATTTCGGCAATCTAAAAGGCCTCGAAAATCCCCGCGCATGGAGCGAAAAATACCTCGCTCGCGTCGGCCTGTCCGACAAAATCACCGAAAAAGTTGAGAAATTATCCGGTGGCCAGCAGCAAAAAATCCAGCTTGGCATCACTATTATGAACAATCCGAAACTCCTAATTCTCGACGAACCAACCAAAGGTTTCGACCCGATGAATCGCCGACTTTTAATGGAAATCATCGAAGAGCTCCACGAAAAAGGCACTTCAATCATCATGATTACTCACTACATGGACGAAGTTGAACGCCTATGCGACCGCGCATTGTTATTAAAAGACGGCACTGCGCACGCTTACGGTACAATTGACGAAATCAAAAAAGAATTTAACGGCAAGAGTCTCGATCAAATTTTTGTAGACATCTATGGAGAAAACTATGAATAAAAATACATTAAAAGTTGCCAAATTCGAAATCATTCGTCAGTTGAAAAAGCCAGCCTTCTGGGCTGCCACGTTGCTTATTCCATTGCTTATCGGTTTCATTTATTTTATTAGTTTCATCTCATCTATGAGTGTCGATACCGAAGCTCATCTTGATGAAGACACCAAAATTGCCATTACGGACGACGCTGGCATTTTTGGCCCAGGCGCACCATATATTATTAACGGCGACAAAGAATACGGCATCGAGATGGTTAAAAATGGCGAAGTGGATTTGTATTATTACATCCCTGCCGATTTTGCTGAGAGCAAAAAAGCTGAATACTATCACATTTCCGAAGGTCTCGAAATTTTAAATATGGATGGCGATATTTTAAAATTACTTCTTTCGCAAAACGCCGCTTCGCGCGTAGATGAACTTGATGTTATTGCCCTTACCGGCAATTACGAAATCGAAGATCACAAAATCACCACCGATGGTTCCGACTCCAATGCTCTTGGCAAGGCGATTATCCCAATCATAATTGGCGCGACATTCTTCTTCTTTATCGCGCTTTGCGGTAACCGCTTCCTGCTCACCGTCGTAGAAGAAAAGGAAAATCGTATCAGTGAAATGATTCTAACTTCCATCTCGGCTAAGCATCTAATTGTGGGTAAAATTATTGCGATGCTCGCACTTGGTATGGTCCAGATTGCCGCAATCATAATACCTGTCTTATTGTTAGTTTTTGCTAAACGAAACGACGCATTCATCGCACCAATCCTTTCAATGATTGAAATCGATCCACTTTCGATTGCCTTAAATATTTTATTATTCGCAGCCTCGGCGGTTTTGTATGCGGGTGTTTGTGTGTTGGTCGGCTCGATGGTCTCCACCGCGCGCGACGCCTCGTCATTCATTGGTCCAGCAATCATACTGATGGTCTTCCCACTTTATTTCATGCAAATGTTCATGGCCGATCCAAATCTAATCGTGCAGATTTTCACCTATTTCCCGCTTTCAGCGCCAATCGCCTTGATGCTAAGGAATGTATTTGGTACTATTAGCACGCCAGAATTTTGCATCGGCATTGCTGTAGTGTCGGTCTCTGCGGTAATTGCCATTCGCCTCGCGGTCAAAACTTTCCAGAAAAACGCGATTAATTTCAACATCGCGAAGCCGAAATTGTTTAAGAAAAGCTAACAAAAAATGAAAGCCCCGAACCTGCGCATTACAGCGCTGCCTGACGGACTTTCGTTGCAATAATAATAGCACAACTACTAAATAATTACAATAATTTTCTTTCCCTTTGTGATGACAATAAGGTTTTTGATGCCTTTCGTTGTTAAATTGGAATGCCTTTTTAGTTCACTTATTATTCTTGATAGGTGCATTTTGGAAAATCTCGCATCGACAATGATATTTTTGGATTGTTGGATGGCAGAGTGTAGAAGATGTTGGATATTATATTTGCCATCACCAATTGGCGTTTTTAATTCCCAATGTAAGTTTTTAATTAGAAAATCCGGAGTTTTTTGATTACTTCTGGGAATAAATTTTACATCGGCCTTAAAATAGTTTAACAAAATATATGCAGCTGACAATTCGCGCTTCGAAGGTTTCGGAAAAACAGATTCCGGGACAATAATCGATAATTCTTTTTTAGACATATTGCCATTATATCACCCCTGTCAAACAGTGTAAGCTGCATCAATCAGGTGGGAGGTTGCAGAATAATTATCCGCGTGCTATAATACCACCCCACCCCATGTCGCACACGAATTAAATTTCAAACAACTTCCACTGCCCACTCTTACCATCACCAAATTCATAGTCTGGGTTGTCGTTTAAATAAAACGCCCCATTCACAACATTGATAATCCCACCGCACAAGTTCAAATCCGCATGTTCGGCAATATACCTTTGCAGAGCATTAGCTTTTGCGGATGCATCCTCGGCTGTCCACCCACTCTTAGTGTCAAAAATCCCAATCCGACCATCACTAAATTTGATAATATAATCTGGATAAAATGCCTTACCATAACTCTTTGCATCATCGCCGAGCTCATAATACTTTACGGCGAAATATTTGTCCATTTTCTCGCCGTTTTTAAACCACCACTCGACTTTTGAAGACCATTCTAGTGCATTTTCAAACGGAATTTCCGTAGAAGTTGGCGCACCAACTTTGCGATAATACGGTTTCATCGCATTCTTCGCCGTTGGCACTTCAACGTATCTATCACTAAACTCATCAATTTCCGGCAAGCTAAAATCAAAATATTTATCTTGCCTCTGCCGGCGCTCAACCATTTCTTTACGATTCACTGTATCATATTGATCAATCGCCCGGTCAAAAATATCGGCAAATACTCGTTGATTAAACTCCGAGCAGGAGAAAACTCTTTGCACAGTTTCCCACTCAATCCCAGCTTTTTTAAACCACGGCTTCAAAGTCCCCACGACCTTAGTTTCAGAACGCGCAAAGTTCTTAAACTTCCCACAAAAGCCACGCAAGACATCTCGAAATACTCGCTCAACATTTGGTTTGTCCATCACGAGATTAATTGTTTTAATTTCGTTTTGCTCCATCACATCATCGACATTTTTTATCACGACATCCGAAATCACTGGCGAAACTAGCTCTTCTGGACAAATTTCGAGTTTTTCGTCCAATTTTTCATAGCGCGCTTTTTGCGAATCTTTTTCGTCAATTCGAAAAGTTAAATCAAGCTCGCCCTCCAAAACTTGTTTAAAGCTTGCCTTCAAATCACCGTAATCAACCCGGTGAACATAAACCGAATCCGGCAAAACAATATTAGAAATACCAAACCTCAAATCAGATTTCTTATATTTAATAAGGTTTTTCGCATCCGTATCATCTTGGTCGATTTTCACCGTTCGCCCGCTATTAGTATAAACATACGCATTGTCGAGTAAATCATTTTCGTAGTGTTTCGCTTCTGGCATCCGAAGGATTCGTCCAACGGTCTGAATCTGGAATGCTTCATTTTTAATCTCGCGAAGCATCACGAGTACCTGCGCTCTAGGGCAATCCCAGCCCAGCGCAATCGCTTGCTTAAAAATTAGCACTCCGACCATATTGTCGTTGTCGGTAATATTATCAAGATTTTCTTTTTCACTCGCCAGCCACACTGCGAGATTCTTATTATAATACTCATAAAAGTATTCCGACAGAATTTCCTCAACAATCCCGCGCACCTTCGCATCAAGCTCGCTTAAGTCCTCACTGTTTTCAGTTGGCAGTTGTATCACCATCAAAGGATTAATATTCAGCCCAAGTTTTTCGTATTCACTTTCAAGTTCATCTCGCTTCTTTAGGCCCGCCGCCACTGCAGTCTTAACTGCCTCGCGGTTTAATTCGTCGGCAATCGACTCAATCTCGCCATTAATAATTACAGACTTTTTAATTAAACCACTATCAATAACCTCATCAGTCGTAACCTTAATCTTGCGATATTTGTCAGTTGAAACTCCATCGCCAGAAAATTTCGGTGTCGCCGAGGCTTCAATCACGAGCGAAGGCTTGATTACATCCCGCACCAATAATTGTGAATTGGGCCCATAAAATGTCTGATGGCTTTCATCCACGATAATGATAGTTTTAAGCCCCGCATCCCGCGTGGCATCCATAATGTCTTGAATATTCCGTTCGTTTTCGCCTCGTCGCACCGCGACATTATTAAATTCACCCTTTTTAATACCTTTTTCTTCGTCATCTTTCGTTGCGCGTTTAAAAACTTTTTCCCAGTTTGTAAAAATTATGGTGTTTTCTTGCAAAGCACCCGCTTCAAGCGATTCGATATCGATAAGTTTATACACAGTATCTTTTAAAATGTTGGCGAGCTTTTTCTGACTCTGCGAATGAAGCTTATTTGGCGCCGCCCAAACGAACACATAATGTGATGACAAATCTCGTTCTTTAAGTTCTCGCAAAATCTCAGCAAGCATGATAGTCTTGCCCGAACCAGTACAGGATTGAAGCACAAAATGCGCCGGCTCATCATCGCCAGTCTCCGCGCGGTGGTTAGCAAGTTCCAAAAGCTCGTAAATATTATTCACGGACTTTCTGATAGTCTCAACTTGAAATTCCTTTAGTTGCATTTTAGGCCTCCTTCTTCCTAAAAATTTTGCGATATACTTCGAGAACGGATTCCGGAATCGAGCAAGCCGTCCATTCGAGCTTGGTGTCTTCCGGAATCTCTTCTTCGTTAGCGTGGCGGTTGTAGCTAAAGTTATAGCAATGCACCGGCAGTTTGTCGGTGTTTAATTCCTCGACCTTCTCCCAAGTTTCAGCAATGGCAAATTGGTCAAAAATTATCGGCACAAATACCTTGTCGTTTTTATAAAACCTATATTCTGGCGCACTTGCGACAAAATCAAAAGCGTTCTCGCGAATTCTAATCATATCCGAGCACTCGGTAATTAATGCTTCGCGCGTATCATCGGTAGTAGCGCCTTTTTCGACAAAATCAGTCTTAAAATATCGCAAGTTTGCTGGAATTCCGTCAGAATATTTTGTTCCGTCTGGACGAATTCCAGTAATCACGGTTTTAATGCGCGGGTAGGTGACTTTCTCGGCAATTCCCTCTGCTCCAGCATCAGCTTTACCACTCGCTTCATTATTGGTTACAAGTATAAACTGTCGATGCCCGTCATCTTCTTTATTAAGTTCCATCACTGCCTGCCCAGTTGTTCCTGATCCAGCAAAGAAATCCAAAACGACAGCTTGTTTATTTGGGAATATGGCAATTAAATCTTTTAATAAATTCATAGGTTTAGCGTAAGAGAATGGAGCATATCCGAATAATTCTTTTAATAAATCTTTCCCGCCTCGCGTTGAATATTCGCTTATAACGGATTCTTTCAAAATTGTCCTATCTATCTTCGCTCCTTCTGAATTATAAAATTGATATTGTTTAGTGTACACTCGTCTTTTACCGGCGCTATTTTTAAAAACAATAAGACCATTTTCTAATCCATTTTTAACTTTTTCTTTTCCCCATCGCCAACGGTGCTCATCTTCACCTTTGGATTTTTCTTTTCTTCCATTCGGAAAAACTAACTCGCCAGTTTCTGGATCTTCTATTCCAAAATCAAGGCTCTCAACATAGCCTAAAGCGGCTTGGTCCAAAGTAATAAGATAATACTTCCCACGTTCATCGACGTATTCATCGCTAAATTTATACTTAGATTCATCTATGTCCTTAATGCCTTGGAGAACTCCATCGCTAGTTTTAAAATAAACGAGGATATATTCATGAATATTCTTTATATTAACGCTATCGTTTTTTCCAGTCCTATTTCCAGCCCAAACCATATTTGATACGAAATTTTGAACACCAAATATTTCATCGCATAATATTTTTAAATTCGCCTGTTCATTATCATCAATTGAAATGAAAATTACCCCATCATCTTTAAGCAAATTTTTCGCCAACCGAAGTCTTTTATCCATAAAAGACAACCATTTCGAGTGGCGGAAAGTGTCTTCCTTATCAACATAACAGTCATTGTAAATAAAATCTTTATTGCCAGTATTATATGGCGGATCAATATAGATTACATCAACTTTTCCCGCATGTGTATAGTTTAGAACAGACAAAGCGTGGTAATTATCACCTTCAATAATAATATTGGTTGGCTCGCCCGGAGCATTCTCAATGGCTTTTTCTTCAACTTCTCTCACGACCGGAAATTTTGTTTCGCATTCTTTTACGACCCTCTCGGGTTTATCTTCCCACACCAGCCCGAATTTCTTTTGTTTTTTTAATGTTTTAACATACTCGAGCAACTCTTCACGAGTATATTCTTCCAGCCTTCGCCCCATTGCAGAAACCTACCTTCTGCAATACATTTTTTAAATAATAAAAAAATGGAACCCCCACACGGTTTGCAATACACCAACATTAGTCTCTACGAATAGGACCAAAATCGGGCCGGTGAGGGTCCCATTTTCTACTCGTAGACACAATGCTGGCGTATTGCCAAACTGTTAATGTTGATGTATTGCCCCTTAATTATATCATATAAATAAAAACAGCGCAAAAAAAGAAAGCCCCGAACCTGTGCATATCCATCACTGCCTGTCGAGCTTTCGATGTTTTAATTATACTACACTTTTTTAGACATTTAAACTATATTTTTTTGCTTATCTATCAAAAGAAGTCGTTTTATCTGTTTATTTTGGACAATGACTGAGTTCATGAGTATTACCTTTTTTACCAAAACAAAATCGCTCTCCTAATTCGCATTTTTAGAATTCTGCGCTTGTTGCTACGGAGTATTCTTTCATATTCATCCGGCAGATTATCATTCTTCAGTTCATTGCAAGATTTATGTGCCAACTGGCAATTTGAAATCACGTTTCTCCCGCCTTTTGCACGCGGAATAATGTGATCAACTGATAATTCTTCAAAATTACGGATTTTCTTACCGCAAATAGCGCATCTATTCCCATATTTCCACAATAGTTGCAACTTGATACTCTTATTTTTTGTTGACATATGACCTCCAATTATGATTAACGATAAAATATATATCTCTACCAACACCTGGAAACACATCCTGCATCCTATGCAGAATCACTTGTTCGGAAACACCAAACTTCTTCCCAACACCCGCGAAAATCGTCTCGATTTCCATCGGGCTAGCATTCCAATAATTCCTTACAAAACTGCCATCAAATAAATCATTCAACACTTGCACCAGTTTATCTTCTGGTACTAACAAATTTCCAGCAAAACAATTTGCTTGGTTTTCTGCCCAGTCGCTCATTAAGTCGCCCGAAACACTAAACCAATCCGCCAAACCACCTATTTCATCCGGATAATATTGTCTATGCAAGACAAAATGCCCGAGTTCATGCGCCACGCTAAACCTATATCGTGCGCTTTCGCTAGCATATTCATGCTCATCCACAAAAATTGTCTTAAAATCTGCCGAAATAAAAGCATCTACATAAAATTTTTTTGACAGATTCGGCACTGGTAACATATTTATGTTCAATTTATCGCACAAAACCTCAATGTCAACCAACAAACTATTATCCAAATCACACTGGCCAGAGATTTCTTCCGTTATCTTAATTATCTCATCCCTACTAAGGCTTGGTACACCTCCATCTTCACCTAAATAAAGCATCAACCTACTCCCCCTTCCCAGAATTAATTAATTTTAGTAATTCTTTTAGTTCCTTCTCGTCTAGCTTATCTTTCCTAAGTGTCCGATAAAATGCAGGTAAAACTGCCGCCACTCGCTCGTTGTCTTGCAAATCAGTAGGTAATTCATTTTTTGCTACGGCCGCGAGATCCATAAACTCTTGCCATTCTTCCGTTTCCTTTTGAATATTTAGAGCCGAAGCAAGCTTAGCTAATTTTGCATCATCTTTTGGCGGTAAACATACCCCATTTTCCAGTCGTGACACATACGCCAAATCTAGCCCCGCCTGCTTAGCGAACTGACGCACCGTGCCAATCTCCATCCGCTTCTTCTTGAATAGTTCGTGAAATTTCATTGCCCTCCTTGTTGTAATACTTATACAACAATTGTAAGCCCGTTGTACAAAAAAGTCAACACTATTCAAAAATTATTCTAGTCGCACTAAATTGCTACAAAGCCCTACGCTTCTTTCCAGCGCTTCAAAGTTGGGAAAACTTTGGTGCAGTATTCTTTCATTTGCTCGTTGGTCATGCCGGCTTGTTCGCCAAACTGTGAGCACTTATCGATAAACTCTTCCATTGAGCATTTTTCGATAAACTCGCCCTTATCGTAGCACCATTTGCAATAATCAGTATTTACGCTGCCGTCTGCGTTCGTTCCATACATATCATCCGAAGTTAGTGGCATTGCGCAGCTTTGACAAATCTTTTGTTCCATTTTTACTCCTAAATGTTAAGTTAATTTAATTATATCATTCCGGGTTATCGAGCTCCATCAAATAATCGGTCTTTTCTTCAATCATTTTCTCATAGCCCACTAAAGATTTATATGGCGCAAACTGTGCCGCCCGGTCTCGTAAAGACATATAAGGTTTATTCGGGTCGTGAAAATGTGGCAAATCGATAATATCATCATATTTCATGCTTTGTGTCCTCCGACTTGATTATTTCTCGCCCGCATCGTCGCATCTTTCTCGTAATTTTTAAGTTTCAAAATCGCATTCCGGCCATAACGCTTTTTAATCAAAAGTTCCGCCTCCTGCAACTTTTGCTCGCGCGAAGCTGCCTCAGCTTCTTTTATATAATCCGTAAATAAATCAGCCTGTCTTGGTGCGCTCTTTGCATTGGAAGCATCCCGCACATGCCCAGCTACCACATAAATTGCTCGCACGGTCAAATCCGGATTCACAATTTTATCAAAAAGCTCTACCGTCTTTTCCGCAAATATTCGTGATGAATTAGTAAATATGTCAAGATTCAAAGTTCCGTGCGCCGGCTTAGGCACCACGCGCCCATAATGATCCCGGTGCGTCGGCCCGTCATAAGTCGGATTATCTTTATCGTAATTGACCGTCAAAACTACTTGGTCGGTTGCTAATCCATCTGCGAACAAATCAAGTGCCAGCGTATCCGCCATCTCCCATGCAATCAGCCTCGCCGATTCAAACCCATACGGTTCATGCAGCACTTGCCCAGAAGACACTGAATGATTTTCGGTGCGATAGTTTTTGATATCCGCCATTGTCACCGGTTCATAACCCCAAGCATGGTCAATCAAGAGTTCCGCTGCAATTCCAAATTCTTTGTATAATTTTCCGGAACCACTCAAAGAATATCTTGCGAGTTCTCCCATCGTATGAATTCCAAGCTGAGACAACCTCCGCGCGTACCCGTGCCCAATCCGCCAAAAATCTGTCAGCGGCGTATGGCTCCATAATTCTTGGCGATAAGACATTTCATTTAGCTCCGCAATTCTCACTCCGTGCTCGTCGGCCTTCAAACGCTTGGCCTTAATGTCCATCGCAATCTTTGCAAGATATAAGTTGGTACCAATTCCGGCAGTAGCAGTAATCCCAGTTTCATCTAACACCGCATGAATCATGGTCTCGGCTAGCTCTCGCCCAGTCATCCGATAGTTTTTAAGATACGATGTCGCGTCGATAAAAACCTCATCAATTGAGTAGACGTGTATGTCTTCCGGCGCAATAAAACGTCCATAAATCCCGAAAATCTTCTGCGAAATTTCCATGTATTTATGCATTTGTGGTGGCGCCACAGTAAAATCCACTCCCGCTCGCTCTGCAGCCTGGATCACTTTGTATAATCGTTCCCGCCCGCCCAGTCCACATCGTTCTTTTAGCGCCGGACTAACCGCCAGACAAATCGTCTTATCTGTCCGCGAAATATCTGCTACGACAAGCCGCGCTTTTAAAGGATTTAATCCTCGCTCCAAACATTCCACGGAGGCATAAAAAGACTTTAAATCAATCGCAATGTAACACTTTTCCTGTTCCCTAGGCATATCAATAAAATTATATCATTATATGGCCCATGGCAAACCAACAAAAAAACACCCTCGTTCAGGTGCGTGTGTTATGACGTCACCTTGGAGAACGTCGTACCGCCTAACAATTATCCGTGTCACATGACACGGATAATTAAAAAGCCGTGTCGAATCGTCAAGCACTATAATTAGATACACTTGCTTGACTAATATTATCGCTTGCTTTATAATTAAACCATAAGTTTATAAACACAAAAATATAAAAGGCGAAAAGACATGTCGGCAAAACTCTTAATCAATGTAAATGACGCTACTCCAACCGTAGTGCCAGACACTGATGCAGACACTAACGCACCAGACACCGGTGTATTCAGCACTATACATAATGATGGAGTAAATAACACTCCTAATATGATTGCTCCCATCATTGGTATTTCTGTAGTAGTATTAGTATTACTAGCCTTAGTAATTAGTCTAGTAAAGAAACATAAACAAAAGAAGACAAATAAGTTCTCTATATATTCTAAAGGACATACTATCCTTAGAATTACTGGTATTATGACCTTAATCCTTATTACTACATTTGTAGCATTAAATTATAATGTAAAACAAGAAGACAATGTAAGTGCAGCTAATAATACACTAACTGTTACAACGAGTGACATTGAAATTGATGTAGATCTAAATGACAAAGCAGTCTTTGCCACTGGCGAAAGTGTAGTTACAATAGATTCTGCTACAACTGCAGGATACACACTCATGGCCTATATAGATAGTACTACTACAGACTTAAAGAATGAAACTAATAAGTCTTCTAAAAGTACTATTACGATGCTAGATTCATTAGAACCTACAGCTCTCACTAACAATACATGGGGCATAGCTACCACTAAACCAACAGGCCAAACACAAACAGTCTTTACTGGTCTTCCCACTACATTAGAAGAAGTAATAACTCTCAAAACTACAGAAGAAGCTACAACTGCCAATGATAAGACTACTGTTTATTATGGTACCTATATTACTCCAGACCTAGATTATGGTACTTATTCTGGTGTTGCTATTACTTACGTTGCAGTAGCCAATGTAACTGAATTATGCAATCCGAACGCTACCACCATACAAGAAACTAAGTGTTTACAAGACTTCGCTGGTCCTAATCGTGACCAAATCGTTGATTCTATGACACCAGAAACACAATATACGCTTATGGACGTGCGTGATGAGAAGAGTTATGCAATTGCAAAACTTGCTGATGGTAATGTTTGGATGACGCAAAATCTAGACCACGATATTGTCACTACTGAAGATTTTTATACGCCGCAAAATACTGATATTCCAGAAAACTGGACGGCTGATACGGCGACGTATTCAACAAATAATACAACTTGGAACTGGACAGATGTATTACCAGAATCGTATGACCCAGGTGATTTGTATTGGAATGGTACGTTGGGTAACTATTATGATTATGATGGTACGTTGGACAACAGTAAATTTGTTTCGACGAATGGCGATCCGCACTATCATATTGGTAATTACTATAATTGGACTGCTGCCGTAGCGATGAATAATAGTAGCAAATATGTAGCAGACGGAGTAGATGTAAATCAGTCTATTTGTCCAGCTGGTTGGACTTTGCCAATAAATACGTTTAGGGATAATGAAGTTTCCTGGTACGGTATATATACAATTTATAATACGGAAATATGGCATAATAGTCCATTATATTTTGCCCTATCAAGCATGTGGACATACCAGGATATAGGCGTGAATGGATATTACTGGTCACGTGATGTTAATTCGTCAGCTAACTCGTATATGTTTAATGTATATAAAGATTATGATGGTACGGGATTATCGTATGATAATCGCTTTGATGGAGCTACGATTCGCTGTGTGGCTCGTACTGGCGATTCTAGGCCCGATGGAGTGATTTTAGATATTTCTAATTTGACTTATATGCAAGACTTTGCGACGCTTACAAGTGAGGAAAAAACTAAGGTGTTAGCTTCTATGACTGAAGGTCAGCAATATCAGTTGAAGGATAATCGTGACGAGAAAACTTATTATGTCTCCAAGCTCGCTGATGGTAATATTTGGATGACGCAAAACTTGGATCATGATATTGTGGAGCAGGCTAATTTTTATACTCCTGCCAATACCGATATTTCTTCGGCTTGGACGCCAAGTAGGGCTACGTATACTACTGATAACATGACCTGGAATAACTTTTATACTACTCCAGAATCTTATGATCCGGGAAATCTTTGTTGGGATGGTACTATTATATCGAACTGGGGTGGTACATTAGACACATATGCCGTAGCTTGTGGTAGTGATAAACATTACCATATTGGAAACTATTACAATTGGACTGTTGCTATTGCCATGAACGATAGCAGCTCTTACACTACGGATGGAGAAAATGCAAATCAGTCAATCTGTCCTGCTGGTTGGAGGCTTCCAGCCCTTAGTGGCGATAAATCCTATGGTAATCTAATTACACAACTTAGTTTGGTCTTTGATACTTCCAATGATATTAAAAATACACCTGCGTATTTTGTATATGGCGGATTCTGGTATGGTTCGTATTACGGCGGTGTTGGTGGATATGGTAGCTATCGATCTTCTGCAGTCTATAATGATAGTGATGCGTATCTTTTTGCTTTTCTTGGAGATGGCAGTATATTCTCTCGTAACTCTGATGGCCGTGGCGGCGGTTTTTCGGTACGTTGCGTAGCTCGGTAGTAGGTCGTTCCTTTTGCCGGTGTTTCGCTTGCGTCTTTCCGCATTTTACTAACTCTGCACCAGTTTTTGATTTTAACCAACATCCGGAAGCCTCAACTTGTGAGAAAATTGGTGCATAACTGTACCGCAGCAGTTTACTAGAAGCCACAATAATATAAAAATACCCCTGTAAAATCGGGGATTATCTAACAATAATGTGTTCTCCAGGGTAGAGTCAATCTGTGGTGCCCGCGACTGGACTCGAACCAGCATGCGTTATCGGCACTAGCTCCTAAGGCTAGCGTGTCTACCAATTCCACCACACGGGCATAAAAATATTATAGCATATTCAGGGTAAAAATAGAATAGAACAGATTTTTAAATGTAATTTTTATCAATTTAACTACGAAAAAATGTCCCATAACCCGAAGGGCGACTGAGGACTTTTTTTCTAGACTTAAATTGTAAAAATTACGAATTCAAAAGTCCAAGCGAACAAAACTTCTATTTTTACCTCTTACTTTTGCTCATAATATAAGCGGTACCAGCGGTAGTGAGGCTACCAAGAGCGATTGCAGTATTTAGCATATCCTCTGGACCAGTACTTGGTATATCAGAGGAAGTCTCAGCGGTAGTAGTGGTCGTCGCAACCGTTGTAGATTCGGTCTTAGACGAAGACTTGGTTGAAGACTTCGAATCGCTAGATTCGGTCTTCGAACTCTTAGAGTCAGAGCTCTCAGTCTTTGAGCTCTTTGAACTCTCGGTCTTGGAATCTTCGGACTTTGAGCTTTCACTCTTCGAATCCTCAGATTTCGAACCATCAGACTTCGAATCGTCGTCTGAACTACCGTCGGTAATTGAGAACGATGAGTTATCTTCGCCACCGATGTTGGTTCTAGAAGTTTTTCTCGTAGCAACTACGATAATTGCAACAACTAGCACCAAAATCACCAACACGGTCAAAACCGCGAAAAAGATGACCTTTCTACGCTCTTTTTTCTCTGTTACTTCTGGGTTATACATAAATATAAAACTCCTTCTACCTTAATTTTATCATACTTTTGCAAAAAAGTAAATAGCAATATATCAAAAATCCAGAAAGCGCAAGCGACACGTTTTTTTCTTAATTCACTACATCTCGGGAGCTTCGCGATGTGATAATAAATTTTATCACATCGCTGCGCCCCTTCGGCGGCAAAATCTTCGATTTTGCCTTTATGTCCCGAGATGTAGTGAATTAAGAAAGACGTGTTATTTGCGATAAATTGAAATCGTCGCCCCAGCGTAAGTCCGGCTTTTTTCAAGCTGTAACCCTGGAACCATAGGCGCCTCACTAGGATGAGACAATGCCAAAACGCCACCATCTTTCAAGACTCGAGACAAATTTATCACGCCATCTAACTCAAAAGCATCATATGGCGGATCTGCTAAAATCAAATCAAAAGCTAGATCACTCTCGTATTTGGCAGCATCGTAAACTACAACCTCGCCGCTCGCGCCAAGCAAACTTAAATTATCAGAGATAACCCCGGCTGCAGCACGATTTTTTTCAACAAAAACTACTTTGGCGGCCCCTCGTGACAACGCCTCAATTCCTAGCGCCCCACTTCCCGCATAAGCATCCAAAACCATTGCGCTATCCAGCAAATCAGCAATCATGTTAAACAGGGCCAATCTTTCTCTTTCTCCCATCGGATGGGTCCCAGCACCAGGGGTCTTGATTTTACGCCCACGAAACACCCCACCTGATATTCTTGCTTCCCCACCTCTGTTTTTGCGTTCCTTTCTAATCATGGTTCTCCTAGTTTAGTGTCGTTATTTGTTGGTATTTCTTGATATTAGCCATTAACTCTTTATATTTTACCATATTTTCAGGATTAGTCAAAAACTGCTCCACGTCTTTTTGTGCGCGCGCAATCAATCGTGTATCAGAGAGTGTGGCAATTCTTAGATCAAGCGCCCCGTGCTGCAAAGCTCCGTAAATCTCCCCTGGTCCGCGCAATTTTAAATCTACTTCCGCCAGATGAAATCCGTCATTAGACTTTTCGACCTCTCGGAGCCGCCGCGATGGCGTTAAATCCCCTGTAGTTAGTAAAATACAATAGGCTGCCGAAGCCCCACGCCCCACGCGCCCCCGTAATTGGTGCAATTGCGCCAACCCATACGTCTCGGCGTTCTCTATTATCATCAAAGTTGCATTTGGCACATCCACCCCTACTTCCACCACTGTTGTAGATACCAAAATATCAATTTCTCCATCTGCAAACCGTTCCATCACTGCATCTTTTTCAGCCGGCTTCATCTTGCCATGCAAGAATTCCACTTTCAAATCCTGGAACATCTCACTAAGTTGCCGTGCACGCTTCTTTACCGAAGTCACCTCGCTCACCCCATCTTCAATCGCCTTGCAAATCCAATAAATTTGTTGCCCATGCGCATGCTCACCGTGGCGTTTGCTATCTGGCTTGCGCCGTATTATCTCGCGCATCAAAGGATACAACTTCTCGCGCATCTCAATTTCGCTTAAAATCTGCGTTGTTACTGGCTGGCGCCCCGCTGGCAGCTCGTCTAATACCGATACCGCCAAATCCCCAAAAACAGTGAGTTGCAAAGAGCGTGGAATTGGCGTAGCGGTCATTGCGAGCAGGTGCGGCGATAGCCCAGATGGCGATTTTAGCATCAACTTTTGCCTCTGTTCTACACCGAAACGGTGCTGTTCGTCGATGATCACGAGCGCCAAATTAGCAAATTCCGTATCATCAGTCAAAATCGCGTGTGTACCGATAATAATATCAACTTCTCCCTGGGCAATCTGTTTTTTTAGCTCAGCCTTCTTCTTGGTAGCGGCTGTGAGTAGTGCGGTCCGTACGCCAAATTTACCAAGCATCGGCCCAATACTCTCATAATGCTGAGAAGCTAAAATTGCCGTGGGCGCCAAAATTGCGACCTGGCGGCACTCAGATCCACGCTTTTTACCAGCATCTCCAACCACTTCATATGCGCTTAGTGCTGCCACCATCGTTTTGCCTGACCCTACATCCCCCTGTAAAAGCCGGTTCATCGGCAAATCCTTCTCCATATCTTGGAATATTTCCCAGGCTGCCCGCCTCTGTGCGTTAGTTAGTTTAAAAGGTAAAGAGTCCACAAACTTACGAATCCGCTCTAATTCAAATGGCACACTAACCGCCTTTAATTTCTCATTTTCACGCCGATTCAGTCGCGCCGCAAACAATAATTCAAAAATCTCTTCGTACGCAAGATATTCGCGCCCTGTCTGCACATCTTCTGGTGAATCTGGAAAATGCACCTTAAAGAGCGATTCTCGTCGTTTTCCTTCGCTAGCCGTCGGCAATAAATCCGGTATTTCCGCAAACTTATTGCGTGAAGCGTCCATCAAACGTCGAAAATCCCCCGATTTTAAGCCCCCGTGGGCCACGTAGATAGGGCTAGGACCGTTTGTGAGCTCTACCTCGGATGCTAAAGCCGCCGAAGGCGAAGTCAGCTGAAAGCGCCCATTTTTGAGCTCATACACACCGGTAAAATAGTATTCCTTATCTGGCGCGAACTGCCGCAATCTGTAGCTCTGGTTAAACCACACCACTCGGATTGCCCCTGTTTTATCGCTTACTACCCCCTCTGTGATGGACAAGTTACGTTTTCGAGCTCTCCGAGAGCTCAAATCAGATATTTGCCCTTTAATTACCACTTTCCCTGGTACAATATCACGAATTGCGCTCGGCTTCGAAAAATTCTCATAATCTCTCGGTAAATTATAAAAAAAATCCCGTACTGTTTTAATCCCGAACTTCTTCAAAATCTCCGCCGTCTTCGGTCCAATGCCTTTCAGCTCCTCCACGCTCGCCATCAAATCCATATCTAGATTATAGCACAAAAACCAGTCACGCACCCCGTACAAAGGCATGAAAAATCCCGCGACGGTCCCCCGTCACGGGATGATAACTAACGAGTGGGATTGTTGCCAACCCCGAAATAGTCCTTGCCGGTCAACTCCTCGATTTTTGCGAGGAGCTCTCTCGTGGAAACTCTGCCCAGGTTGCGGATTTTTATGAGCTCACCAGCCTTTGCGATGTCCACCACATCGGCCAGCGTCTTGCAACCGAAGCGCATCAACGCATTATAAGCTCTCTGTGAAATCTGGTTTTTCAAGAAGGCATCATCTAATCTGATGTTAGCCGTATTCACAATCTTCTTTTCTGGTACCGGCGGCAACACCGCCACGGCATCGGAGATCGCCTCCACCATTTTCATAGCCTCGATACCATACTCATAAAGATAGGTTTGCGCCTCGAGAATCTTCTTGTATTTCTCGTCCAATTCCTCTTGGATTCTCGCAAGCTCCTGCCGTTTTTCCAGCACTCGAATCTCCATAATCTTTATTTCCGAGTTCTTATTGGAGATATCTTTGCCGTAAAGCAAAATGCTAGACTGCGGAGGGTAGGTCAAGGTACTCTGGGCCTTAGTGATAATCTGGCGTACGCGCTCGCCGGACAAACCCGCCGACTTGCCAATTTTACTAAGGGTCTTTCCGTCGCGATAATATGCAAGGATAAACTTGAGCTGTTTGGGCGAGAGCACGCTCTGCATTGCCTCAATAATCTCTTCCTCGTGCTCCTTACTTACCGTGTCATCAATCTTCAAATTGGGAAAAACCGCATTTAGCAGGTTATAAGGCCAAGGTGCCTCACCCACCAAATTTTTCCCTATAGTCCCCTTTCGGCCATGGAGGTAAGCCTCAAAGGGGGCTCGCCGAAGTTCCATGAAGCATTCGCCGTAATTCTTTAGGATTTTTTCAGCCTGTTCTTTGTCGCAACGTCCAACCAGGAAATCCAATGGCACCGCGAAAAAGTCCGCCAGCGCCAACAAGGTTTTCATACTGGGATTGCCCATCCGGCCGTCGATACAAGCGTCAATCGTAGAGGCTGACAGTAATGTTGCCGCTGCAACTTCGGGTCGTGTCAAGCCGGCCTCGTCAATTAGTCTCCGGAGTATTTCGCCATTAAACCGAGTCAAAAAACACACTTCCTTCCTCATCGTTAGTTTGTTAAAAAAACTAGTGGCATTTGTTTACCTCCCCTAAACATACCACCTATATACTTACATTATATCATATTTTAGCTTATTTGTCCATGCAGATAACATGAAAACCCCCGCGTCCGAAGACGCGGGGGCGTGGTAGAGTAGCTAGATATCGATGTCGTTCTCTTTTGCAAGATCGAAATACAAATCCACGATCTTGCGAGAAATATCCGATGCCATTTGCCGACCTTCCACCAGGGAGTTGTGCGCCTCGATGAGCGCACGCTGCGGGTATTCGTGCTTGCCGGCCTGAATCAGAGCGAGGTCATATTCCGCCTTTTTGATGCGCAACTTGATTTCCTCAAGTACTGCCTCGGGCATAACACCAAACCTCTCTGCTGGGTCAACCTTGACGCCATAGTCTTCCTCAAGATAAGTCAAGTAGAGACGCATCCACTTAATATCATGAGAAAGACCGCTCATAGTTCCTCCGCTCGCCAGTTCGATGTCCGTGGTGAGCATTTTCGCGGTGATTTCGGTCTCGATGATTTTTTCCGTCATCGTACTCTCCTCCCATCTGTATTTACCCTAAAGGTACCAACATCTTGTCTGGATTATATCATATCTTATCGAAACCTGCCACCTATGATATAATACAAAGGTACAGGGTTTGGGTTTTGAATAGATGTTTTAGGAGGGCGAAAAATGGCAAACATCATCACGAAAATCCTAGTTATACTAGCTGTCTTATCGCTAGAAGTGGCAATGTTCTATTACATCAGGGCAACCGTCAGTTATGACATTACCAACGACTATGGCGACATCAATAGAGACGGCAGAAAGATTGAAATCTTCGGAATTATCGCTATCGTTCTTCTGTTTACCAGCGATGTTATCAACCTGTCTCTTGCCCCCATACCCTAGTACCACATCCCGCCCCTCGGCGGGATAAAATTTTTGAAAAAAAGTCTTGTTTACGAAGTTCCAATAGTTTTTGAAAAAAACTATTGTTTACGAAGTTCCAAGACTTTTTGAAAAAAAGTCTTGACAACGTGCATGCTTATGCTTTATAATAAACATAAGCTGGTACGCTTCACAGGGGTTCCACTGACAATGTTGGTGGAGTGTGGAGACTTACATTAACAAAAACAAACAGCGGATTAAAACAAACCAATGTGCCCCAAGGGTGGGCGCGTAACAGCGGGGAAACGGCTTAAAAGGCCGTTTTCTTTTTGCCCCAAAAAAGTAAGAAAAAGGCGCCGCTTGATATCAAGCAACGCCTCTCTGTTGGTTTTTACTGAGCGGTAATCCTGGCACTGCCTTCAATCTCGGTGTCGCCAGCAATCCATATAGTGCAGTTGTCAGGAGAGTCATAACACTCTATGTGGGTATAACCACGAATCCTTGCCTTATCACTGATGCGGACACGCCCCCCGATTACTGCATCCTCATAGACGCATGCGTTATCTCCAACTTCGGCATCACCGGTGACACGCGCATTGCCATAGATCTTGGCATGGCCACTAATAATTGCGCTAACCACCGAGGCGTATTCGTAGACTTTTACCTCTCCCAATATGATTGAGTTACCGCATATGGTTGCTCCGCCATAAATCTCGCTCTGATCCATAATCATGGCTTTGTCGTATACTCGAGCATCGCCATAGACTCTCGCTTTTCCGCCTACCGAGCCCGCCATAGACACTATAGCTTCGCCAAAGACCATGCCTTCGTGAAAAACCCAGCAAGCTCCAGATTGTGACAGATTTGACTCTTTTTCGACCCACCCGCCAAGCGTACCTTTCTTGATGCGGATGGGGTAATAAAGGCTTTTGATGTCGACCACGGCACGAATTCGGTGAAGAATATGCCCATCCACTTCCTTCGTTTCCGCGGTCAGCTCGAACTTCTTCTGGCCCGGCGCCAAGTTTTCAATAAACTTATGATTCGTTTTCGCCATTATTGCCCTCCTCTTTCACAAAAGTCATACTGTCTGTGTCGAACCTTTGCAATACAACCTGGCCGATAGTTTCGACGACCTTGCTTGCGCATTCAGCGTCTCTCGGCCACCGCATCGCAACAACTCGGTCCTTGATTTTCTCGTTGAAATACACTCTCGAGTCGTAGAGGATTCGCGAGTCGCCGCAGATTTCCGCGGCGTCAAAGACCATGGAATTGTCGGAAACCGAGGATTTGCCATAGATTTCGGCTCCACCAAACACCTTGGCATTACCGTAGACATAGGCCTCATCAAACACGCGAGCGGATCCAAAAACTTCGGCACGGTCAAAAACCTTGCCGCCGTCGTAAACCATGGCATTCTCGTAGACGCGAGCATAGTCAAATATCTGGGCTTTCCCATATATCTGAGCAATTCCGTACACCGAGGCCTTGTTGAAAACTTGTGCGTAGCCAAGCACAACGGCATCGCCGTATACCTCAGCGCCGCCATAAATCTTGGCACAGCCGAGCACCCAGCTGTTTCCTCTCACGACAGCGAGACCGTAAACCTCGGCCCGTTCATGCACGGTGGCACTCTCCGACACTTTGGCAGAGTTATACACCAAGGCCTCATTAAAAACCAAGGCATTTCCCTCCACAACAGCGTGGCTGTATACCTTTGCTTCACCATAGACCCAGCAGTCGCCCTCGTGCGACAGGTTCGATTCTTTCTCAATCCACCCGCCAACCTGACCTTTGTGGACGCGGCCAAAATCCCTTGTTGCGCGAATGCGATGAAGAATGTGGCCTCCCCACTCCATAGTTTCTTCGAGCAACTCGTACTTCTTTTCAACGTTTTCGGACATTCGCTCTCCCTCCTTAATTTCTCATCGTCCAAAGATTGTTTTTGCGACATCCTCATCGTGGAAAACTCTGGCGTCGTAGAACACGCGAGCATATTTGTGGACCTTTGCCGTGTCGAACACGAATGCGTCATCGAAAACCATCGCATTCTCAAAGACTCGTGCTTCGCCGTAGATTTCAGCCCGGCCGTAGATTTTGGCGTCGCCGTAGATTTTTGCCAACTCGTAAACTCTGGCCCAACCATAGACGGCTGCTCTGTTAAAGACTTCGGCCTCACCATAGACCTGAGCCATTCCGTAAACCTTGGAATAGTGGTAGACCTTGGCATGGCCGTAGATTTTGGCATTGCCAAAGACCTTAACCAAGTCTCCGTAGACCTCTGCCTTACCACGCACCTCAGCCAAGTCATAAATGGCTGACTGGCCGTGAACCAAAGCAGTATCGTAGACCTTGGCCTGACCGTATACCTTCGCGTCCGCGTATACCAGTGCCTTGTCGCTTATTTCTGCATAGTCATAGACTTTCGCAAAATCAGCAACAATCGCATCATCGCGCACGCTGGCGTTGCCCCAGACCTTGGCATTGTCGCCCACCCAGCAGTTACCTTCCTGGGAGAGATTCTGCTCCCTCTCAATCCAGCCGCCCACCGTGCCGGCCTTGATATTGCCAAAACTCTTGATTGCGACAATCTGATGGAGAATGTGTCCTTTCCATTCCTTGGTCTCTTCAGTGAATCCATACTTCTTTTCTGAAACTGTCATTTCTGTTCCCCCTTCTGCATTCAAAACCAACATTTTAAAGAACTAACCTATACACTCCCGTGGATAAAGATAATAAAAACATTATAGCACATTTTATCAAGTAACAGATTATCGCACGAAAAAGCACCGCTCGTGCGGTGTTTTTCAGCATCAATTATTCACTATTAAATCAAATTAATCGGGGGGCCTCTTCGGCCCCCCGCGCAAACATATTTTCGTCTATCTAGTGGTTGAGGGGAGGGCATCTCCAAAATTGTACTTTTTCGCTTTTTGTGGGGCCATAAGACCCGCCGAAATTTCCAAAGATGTACTATACCGCTTCCAGAGGCTTTACGTCTCTCGGACTCCTAACAACTTTAACCAGGTAAACTACTCATACCCAATTATCATTATACCACACATGATTAAAAATGTCAATACTTTTTTCACATTTTTTTAATCTCGCAAGAAAGACCATATTTATCGGAAAAAATCTGTTATAATATAAGATATGATCAAATTTACAATAATAACTTTATTCCAAGAAGCGATTGAGCCATATCTCAAGACCTCCATGATGTGGAAAGCCGTAGATAAAGGCCTTGCTGAGTTTGATTTTGTGAATTTGCGCGATTTTGGCCTTGGTCCCCACAAATCTGTTGATGACACCCCGTATGGCGGTGGCGACGGCATGTTGCTCCGTTGTGAGCCAGTTTTTGCCGCCATCGAATCTGTCAAAGAGAAAGATCCATCCGCCAAAGTCATCCTCCCCACCCCTGTCGGCGAAATCTGGACCCAAGAGAAAGCTCGGATGTTTGCGTCAGGGCTTGGGGCATTGCGGAGCGCGGCAGCGCGAGAATTAGCGCCGGCCGCCCATGGCGATGGGCCGGACGGACGCGGCCCCAAGCCTGATGCAAACATCCATTACATCATCTTGTGCCCACATTACGAAGGCTACGATGAGCGGATACTATCTCTGGTGGATTATAAGATTTCCTTAGGCAAATACGTTCTCACCGGCGGCGAACTTCCGGCGCTAATCATCATCGATAGTGTAGTCCGCCTTATCCCTGGCGTCCTCGGTGGTGAACAATCTGCCGAAATCGAAAGTTTTTCCGACGGCGACAACCTTGAATATCCTCAATATACCAAACCAGCCGATTTTAGAGGTATGAAGGTTCCAGATATCCTGTTGTCGGGCAACCACGGCGAAATCGCCAAATGGCGCGCCGATCACTCTGGCAAGGTCAAGAATAATTAAAAAAATCCCTCGGAGCAAGCTCCGAGGGGGGTGTGGTAGAGGGCGGTGAGAACGGTCGACAGTGAGATCAATCATGATTCACGGAAAGGCCGCGCCCATAGTGTACTGCAACCATATTGGCTGCACGTTGTTCGTTCTCCGGCTATTGCTCCCGGCGGTCGACCCCCCATAGAGGGCCATTCTAGACCGCCGGGTAGACCGGGAATTTGCAACGCCTCTTCAGCGGTGTTTCAACTAGATTACCCACTACGAGGCAACCAGCCAACGAAGAGAGATACACTAGCAGATTACATACAAGTTTCCACTTCCTTCCCCCGCCAGGTCCGGAACTTGCATGCAGACTGTTTCTGCCCGGGCTGCTTAGCCAGTGGAATGACTAAGCTAAAACAGGTATTTGCCTCGCGGAAGCGTCCAGTCAAAATCCTGTTTTCACCCACACTTGTTAATGTACCATATCCACACCCATGATGTTATCTATTATATCACACATACTTAAAATTGTCAATACTTTTTTCATAAAAAGTGTAAAAAACAAAAAAATCCTCCGACTGGCTGCCGGAGAGATTTTTTATAGATTTTTTCATACCTTCTTTCTTGAGAGCATGTTATCGAAATATTTCGTATCGATTTCGATACCGATTGTATCGCAGACTATCTTCGCCGTCTCATACAGGTATTCGACTTCGTCGGCTTTTTCGGCCTGGATGGTCGCATGAGCCAAGATATCGTAAACCGTATTTGCTGCGGCTGTCCGTCCGCGACTGTCTTTCTGGTCCCCGGAATAGAGGTAAATAAGCGCGTCATCCAGCTTTTTGCCCATGCCGGGCTTCGTGCTGTTGTCCAATAGGGAGTATATTTCCCCGGTGCGTACAGCCTGGATAACTTCTTTTTCCCCATACACGGAGAAAAGCCACATCGTCACCACCATCTCTTGCGGGTAAGCGAAACCAGACACTTCCATGCCTGCTCGCCGCATATAAACAGAGGCGTAGTAGTCAGCTAATCCCTCCTCTATGTGAGGCGTAGTTTTGGATGCTAGAGCTGCGTGTACGAGCTCGTGCACCAAGATATACACCTGCATGGTAGAGTCGGCGCTCACGAATTTCGGCAGAAGAAATATTGCATTGTTTTTGCTGTCGTACAACGCGTGATCGCGCTGCAAGGATTCCAGAGTGGTCACTGACAGTTTCTGAAGTTCTTCTCTATCATTGACCAATACGACTCGCGCCGTATCTAAAGCTCTGAGATTGTCCCAGTCGAAGTCTAAATCCTGGAAGTACAGCTCGAAGCTGTCTTCCAGGATAGCCAATACATCTTGAAGCCCGGCCTCTTCGGAATGTTCATAGATTTCATTCCAAAAGACCTCATCGGGCAGCGCGGTGATATCAATATTGCAATGGTCGGCGTATCTGTAATCGCCTTTCTGGACCACTGTGCAACTGATTGTGCCAGAGACAAACAGGAATGCTGCCAGGATAATCAGGATAGCTTTTTTCATTTTCTCCCCCCAATGAAACTATTATGCCTTCCCTTGCAAAACCTTCCTCATGTAGCTGGAGTCAATTTTGGTGCCTTCGAGCTTCGAGAGATCGTTGACGTAATCCAACAGATAATCAACGTCCTCGAGCTTTTTTCCGGCTCCGACCGTCACATTGGCCAGAATGTCATAAATGGCGTTCGTCGCTCTGTTCTGGTCGCCACCCAGGTTGATGGCATTGAGCGCTTCTTCAAGTTTGGCGCCCATGCCGGGCCTGGTATTGCTGTCGATCAGCTCTTCGAGCCGGTCTTCTCTTGCGGCGTTAACAACTGTGTCCTCGCCGAATACCGCTATCAGCCAAATGGCGGCGGTCATCTGGTGAGGATAAATGGTCTCTTCCATCTTGTAACCCACATTATCCATGAATTTGGACGTGTAATACTCGGCCAGCCCCTCCCTAATCTGGCTAGATTCATCGGTCTCCGTTGAAAGAGCTGCTCGCGTTAAGACATGCGTCAACGCTTGCAGCTGCCTCTTTTCCGGAGCGCTAAAGTATCCCGGGAAGAGATACATCTCCCCGACTTCCGTGTTGCAGGTCGCGCAGTAGAATTGAGCTCCATAGGAAATGTCGCTTGGGGCATCTTCCATGTCGCCCACGTCCATTGCTACCTGCATTGCCTTGGTGATCCTCATGAGATTGTCCCAGTTCATGTTCAGTTTCCCGAAGTCACGCTGGAAAATTCTCTCAATGAGACCCAGCAAATCTCCAATGTCGGCTTCGCTCGAGTTTACGGACAGAGTCGTCCAGAATTCGTCGCTTGCGACATTGTTATACGCGGTAAACTTGTAGTTTTCCGCGTACTTGTAAGAGCCGGACTTCGAACAACCGATGCAGGAAACCAGAAGAACCAGTGCGAGGATCGCGATGATGAGCTTTTTCATTGTCTTACCCCCTAATATAGTATGAAAAATTATCTATGCAAAAGAGCCTTAGGCTCTAAAATATTAGACCTAACCTTAAAATTATAGCATAAATAAGATAAAAAGTCAAGATATAATTAAAGCACCGCTGCGAGTGTTTGCGGTGCTTTAATGAAAGGCTTGAGTTTAAGCGATAGTCGTGCTGACGATTTGGCTGTACGCCTTGCCGACGGGTTCTGAATCAAACAGCACCTCTGTTGGCGCGGTGGCGTTTTTGACAATGCAGAGCATTCTCGCGATGAGCCGTATCTGTCGCACCGTCAGGTTTTCGCACTCTGGGTGCGCCACTAACTGCGGGAAATGCTCGTCGGCTCCAGTGTCGTCAAGCTCCATTGATGGACCATCGATGATTGTGATGTTGCCATCATCGTAGGCATACAGAGTAACAATCTCCAGAATCTTGATTTTCTCGCGGATAGATTCAAGTGTTTTGACGTTGGCGCGTCGAGCCTCAGAAATCCTATTCATGGACTCGACGAGCTGGTTGTCTTCGGTAGTTATGGCTTTAAACTCCTCACTCTTGGCTCTGAAGAATTGCTCTACCCTTATCAACTCTTTCTGGATTTCTCTCAGCTGGCTAAGATGCTCCTTGTGATGGCTGAGCAAAAGCTGATAATCATTTTCTTCAGTCATAATTTTATCGCTTACACTCTTCTCTTCGGCGCGCAGCAGCTCGAGCTCGCTCTCGATGCCCCCAACAGAGGTGGGAGCGTCCTGCTCGGTTTCATCAGATTTGGTTTCCGTATCCACGGGGGGTTCCGAAGGGGCCGCCGAGGCACCTTTCATCTTGCTGGATTTCAGGTGGCTTCTGTCTTTGCGGTGTTTGCGCTCTGATGCGCGAATCTCCCCTAGAATTTCATCCGCTTTTCCGTGATACATGCCACGTACTCGGCGTTCAAACTCCTCTGTCGTGCAACCGTATTTGGTGCAGAATTCGTCGATACCGACCCCATATTTGATGCCGTTCTTGACATCAGCAGGCGTGAGCACTAACATCTTTCCAGTCCTCCTCGAATAATTGTAGTTCAACATCTTTTTCGTCAAGCTGTTCTTTGATACCCTGATTCATTTCGGACATTTCCTTCAATGCCGATTCAGAATGCTGGTAAAATCCAGCGAGGTCGACAGGCTCGAGTTTCCCGTAGGTCCTACCGGCTGCGCCGAAAGAGGCCTTGTCAGGCTCCAAGAGCAGCGACTCGCGGCTGACGCCGAGGGAATCTGCAATCTCGTCGAGATGACGATAAACCGTAGAGGGAGACAGACCAAATTTCTCGGCAATTTCCGCGATATTTAGCCCATCGTCTCTGAGCTGCTTAAACTCTCCTTTCATTCTTAATGTTCTTTCATTTTGCAGCATGAGTTGTCTCACTCCCTTCAAAAAAATCGCAAAATGAGCTATCTTACTATTATAACATAAACGAGATAAAAAATAAAAAACAATGCGGGCTGGCACCGATATCCTACCAATCCTCTACAAGAGTGAATTCTTTCCCGGCAATTGAAATAATCGATTCTGGCTCAGCCCCCTGGGAAGTTAGTTCCGCCCGAATCCCCATTTTCTTCAAGATATCACGCAACCTGTTGACACTGGCGTAGTTGTTGAGGTCAGTCCGTCTAGCAAATTTTTCAATCTTTTCTCCAGTCACCACAAACTTATTGTCCACCTTCTCGACTTTCCAAGTATCCTTTACCGCACTTGGCGACAGAGAAATCGTTGGGACGTTTTCATCGGATATAGATTGTGAATTTGGAGTAGAACTGAGCAAATCTTGGTGGGCTGCCCGAGACTCAATAGTGTCGCGTACCGCCCTCAAAAGCTCGATAATCCCTTGATGTGCTGCTGATGAAATTGCATAGACTTTCGCCTCTGGATTAATCGCTAAAATCGACGCCATCTGCATATTGATAATTTCCTGATCTACACCTTCGCACTTTGTTAATGCCACTATTTCTGGTCGTGAAGCTAAATCTGAGTATTTTTCAAGCTCGCCACGAATAGTTTTATATGCTTCGCCGGCATCGTTATTGTAAACATCTATTAAATGCAGTAGAACCGCTGTTCTATCGACGTGGCGAAGAAAATCATGCCCCAGTCCTTTTCCTTCGGATGCCCCCTCAATTAAACCAGGTATATCAGCAATTAATAAATCATGCTCGTCAATTGTTGCCACGCCAAGCTGTGGCGTAAGAGTTGTAAACGGATAATCTGCAATCTCTGGCTGCGCATTTGAAACAACCGACAAAAATGTGGATTTTCCGGCATTGGGCAAGCCAACCAGTCCTACGTCGGCAAGTAACTTTAATTCTAGTTCAGCTTCAAATTCCTCACCTGGTTCCCCTACTTCGGCAATAATTGGCGCTTGCCTCGTGGAACTCTTAAAATGCGCATTGCCAAACCCACCGTCACCACCTTTGGCGATTATAGCCGTTTGCCCATCTTGAGTAAGATCCGCAATTACTTCTCCGTCGCGCTTGACAATGGTCCCAATCGGCACCTCGACAACTAAATCCTTGCCAGCTCGCCCTGCCGAACGAGTACCAGAACCATTACGGCCGTCTTCTGCGGTCAGTATCGGTGTAAAACGAAAATCAATCAGTGTATTAGTGTCTTTATCGGCGCGAAAAACAATGTCGCCACCTTTACCGCCATCACCACCGTCCGGACCACCCTTCGGGATGTAGATTTCTCGGCGAAAGGACACGGCACCATCACCGCCTTTACCGGCTTTCAAACTAACTTTTGCAACATCTGTAAACATTAGATTAATTATAACATTTTTTTAGTGAATATACCACAAGCTAGCCGCTGAAGCTGCCGGAATAGTTGATCTGATTGCACGGAAAGGCTGATAGTTGTAGTTCATCTCGGAAGCAACAATTGAACCATCCGAATTTACTGCTTCTACATAGCCAACGTGCCCGTACCAACCAGATGAACTTTGGAAAATCGCGCCAGCCGCTGGATAATGGTCGACTTGATAGCCCTGTGCTGCTGCATTCGCGCCCCAAGAGTAAGCGTTGCCCCAGCTTGTTGGCACATCGCGTCCGTTCTGCTGCCACATATACCACGCCCACTGAGTACACTGACCGGCCGCATATGGACCGCCAAGCCCATAAAACCAACCTATTACCTCAATGTCCTGACGTGATGCTGTGTTGCCTAAATAAGTGTAATAATAGTACGTTACTACTGGCGGCTCATACTCTGGGCGTTCAGTCTCTGGTAGGGTGCCACCCTTAATAAAAATTGGTCTCCCCGCCACTAAGCCAGTAGTCTCTAAATCGTTCAAATGTAGTATTTCTGTTGCAGTTGAACCATACTTTTCGGCAATCGAGTCAGCGGTATCATCATCCTCCACGATATAGACAATACCATGCGCACTCGGTACGTAAAGAGTATCTCCGACCGAGACATCGGTATCTTTCATGTCATTAGACCACCTAATGTCATCCGTTGTGACCCCTTTGCCGACGCTCGCCGCGATAGACTCCATTGTCTCACCTTCTTTTACGATGTGCACTATTACACCGCGTAGAATATCTACGTCGGTGATAGTTGGCTTTTCTATTTTGCCAGTAGAAGTCTGGCCGGCGTCATACATAGACACCGTTACTACGTAGTTTGATGCCACGTCTGATGCTGAAGCAAGCCCAATCGCGTCGGACAAATCCGCCACCACATACAGCTCGGATAACTGGTCAACTGAAACTTTATAATCATTTTCTGCGAAACTATCAAGGCTGAGTGTGGCGCCAGCGTTCTTTTTGTCAATTGAACCGACAAAAACCAAAACCAGAGTAATTGCTCCGGTTAAGAAATAAGGTAGGAATTGTCTAATCTTTTTAATATCAAATTTTTTCTTACGCTTACTCATAATGATACTTCACACAGCTCCTGACAATAGTTTTGTCTGTTCCTATCGTGTTCATCCTGTGTGTAACTATAATACGTCATACCGTCGTCTCCTGTCAAGAAATACAGATAAGCTGTATCGGTGGGATGTGCTACGGCAAGGAGCGCAGACAAACCTGGATTTGACACCGGACCGCATGGTAAACCGGCATATTTTCGTGTATTATAGCAAGAATCAACCTCTAATGCGGCATAGTTATCTTGATATATTTCGCGATTTGGGTCAATCATATTTAAGGCGTAAGCCACTGTAATATCGCTACCAAGAGCCATCCCGTAATTAATCCGAGTCAAAAAAACCTGTGCTGCGGTTGGCATATCTTGTGGTGGTACTTCCTTCTGCACCACTGAAGCTAAAACAACTCCATCATACAAACTAAGGCCCTGCGCCGCGTAAGCATCAACTAACCCATTAGCGGTAATTGCATCGTTCATGCCAGTAAGAAAAGTTTTTAAAATATCTTCAACCGTAGCTGTACTATAGAAATTATGCGTCTCCGGATATAAATAGCCTTCTAGGCTAGCACCTTCTGGCCGCCCGCTCAAAAAATCAAAATCATAATGTGCGCTAAATGCCGCCTCGATTTCATCGCTTGTGTAATTTGGCATTAATTCTTCTCCCTCGGTAGGCTCGGCTCCACCGTTGCGGTCTATTGTAAGCAAATGTTTTTTTACATCAAAAATCGTTTCGCCTGGCTTAATTGTAAAATCAAAAGTTGCGGCAACTTGAGATTCTTGCCAAGCAAGATACTCTTGTTCTCTTTTCCATCTTACATAATCTCGTATTTTTAGTCCCGCTGTAATGCCGCCTAAAATTAAGATTAGAATCACCGGGATCCCAAAAATGGTCCACTTTTTAAGTTTTGACGATGTGGTCTTGGTTTTTAAAACAACTTTAGCAGCTTTCTTTGGTAATCGTCCTTCATTTTGCTCGCTTGCTATCTGCTTATTTTTATTAGATGCACCAAGCGACGTATCTTTACCATGCTTACTTAAGTCTTCAACAAAATCTTGCAAAATAATTGCTGCTGCTTCAGCGTCAATATCGCCACGTTGGTATTTTTTCTTACTTCTTTTGAGCCGCGATTCAGCTTCTACAGACGTTAAAGATTCATCCTGAAAGCGTATTTTTGCGTCGGGAATTTTTTCGGCCAAAGTTTTAGCAAAGGTTCGCACGTATGCACTCTGCTTAGTCTCGTTTCCCTCGTTGCTTCGTGGCAGACCCAACACGAATACATTTGTGCTATTAATTCTTCCTAAACGTTCAATCTCTTGCCACTCAGTGCCATCAACTCGAATAAAACCAACTGGCACCGCAATCTTAGTCGACGAATCAACTTTCGCTACACCAATCCTCTTCTCGCCCACATCTAAACCAATAATCTTCACTCCGCACTCCTCTTAAATCTGTTGATTACTTACTTATTATTATCCTCCACGATAATATTTACCGTGATTTTTTCTTCGTCGTTCGGGAAAGATGTCACCCACGGGAATGAAACTTCGGTTATCACCTTTGAAATACCACTGTAAGCTTTGGTTAAATCATCGCGTCCAGTACCAAGACCTTTACCCATCACTGTCTCTACCACATCTTTGGCTGTCACCTCAGAGCCAGAAACATAAGAAGTCTTCAGTTTACCTATATATCCAGTCTCAGTCTTGGTAAAGTTTTCGATAAACGGATCGTTCATCTCGTAAATTTTATAACCATCCGCCAATTTAGCTTTTTCTTTGATAAACTCCTTAACTTTTGTTTCATCAACTATATAGATGCTAGCAGTTGTTGTGACAGTTAGCTTGGCTTTTTTATTCTCCTCCACTTGCTCGCCCAATGCCGGTTTTGAAACAGCATCACCGACAGTCTGTTTAAAGCTACTCTCAATCTCAAAATCGTCATCGCTTAGCGATTCGAGCAAAGACTTTTTATTATTATTCTCATCCTTGGTTTTTAAATCGTCTTTAGCCTTATCGATATCGGATTGTTGTACTACTGTGACAACCTTATCAGTCCCACCAACCATAGGTTGGGTAGAATAAACACCTGATACGTTTGCGGTAAAGTTCCAACCACCAGGAGTAGCTGGGATATTGTAATCAGCACCAGGCTCAACAGCCTCTACAGCTACGCTAGCAGTTTTAAGACATTGGGCGTGACTTCCTGGCAATACTACATCGTCTTGGTTTTCGCAATTAGAAAATCTACCATCCCAAGACACTAGCGTGTCGTCCGTCGCTACGAACGATAAGTTATTGACGGTAAAAGTCGTTCCCTTATCGACTGAAATTGAACCTTTAGCTTCAAAATAAACTTTCACAATCACCGCGCCCGTAGCTTTTTCGCCGATATTCTTCTTACCTGTAGCCGGAAAATCTACTTCAGATTTAATTTCGATTTTCTTCTCTTGGATATAGAATTTACCTTCACTAGCATTCTCTTCCTCTAATTTATCAGTAAAGGTAACATTCTCTGAAAAGTTAGCGGTTGTGGTGCGTACTACTACGTCAACCGTTACGGCCGGCGCAATCACATTGGCCCAAATCAGCAATAAAACCAATAACACTAGTCCAATTCCGCCGCCAATCACAATTATCTTGTGCTTTTGTATCCAAGCAATAAACGGATTCGATGAAAAATCTTTTTTCTTTTTCGGCTCGGCACCGTCCTTTTTCCCCTTTGCTTTGTCATCAGATTTCTTATCTTCTTTTTCGTCATCCTTTTTTTCAGATTTTTTATCTTCTTTTTCGGCCCCCTCTGCTGCTTTGTCATCTGTTTTATTATCCGCCTTGTCGCCCTCATCAGAACCATCTCTGTCTTCTACAACGGCTTCTTCTGTCGCAGCTGCTTCAATTTCCTCAATTTCTTCAGCTTTTGGTACTGCTGGAGCTGAACGTAAATTCTTGGTAACCGGGAGTTTTGTTACGGCAGCGAGTTTAATAATGGACGGGTCGGTCGTCACGAGCACTACGGCTTTTTCGGCATTCGCACCTGCCTTTGTGATTAGCTTAATATTCACGATACTCCGAAATACACCAGCTTTTTTGGGCGGAACAAGAGCCACAATTTTTTCTTTGGATTTTTCAATTTTTGTAATGATATCGGTGATATCATCTTCTGATTCAATATAGATGACGTCTTTATTCATAAAGTAATTTTATCACATTTTATTAAACTTGTGGTAAAATAACTTTAAGTATGAGCTTTTTTAGTAAGAAATCATCTTCAAAAGCCGGTAGCCCTGCTAGTGGTCTTGCTGAGCTCGCCCTAAATATGATTCATGACGGTGTAGTTGTGATTAACCGTTCCGGCATCGTTCAATACATTAATCCCGCAGCCGTTACTATGACTGACTGTGGCGGGGCAGAAAACGCCGTGGGATTAGATTATGGTTTGTTGCTAAAAATTGAATCCAAAGATGGTCGTGAATTGCCAGATAATGACAATATGCTATTCCAGTCGGTGCGCACTGGTCAAGTACTTGATGGCTACGAAGTTAATCTTATTGCTGGCACATCTGCCAAACGCATCCCCATTGCTGTATCGGTCGTACCTGTCAATAATCAGGCTGGTAATTTTATTATTACTTTTCGCGATATTACACGTGAGCTTGCCGAAGAAGGTGAGCAAGCCGAATTCATTTCCACTGCGTCACACGAAATGCGTACACCAGTAGCCACAATCGATGGATATCTCACTTTGGCTTTGAACCCGCAAACCGCCACTATCGATGAGCGCGCTCGCGGTTATCTGACTTCCGCCCACGACGCCTCACAGCATCTTGGTCATCTATTTCGAGATTTGCTAGATACTACTAAATTAGACGATAGTCGCTTGCGTCCAGAACTGGTTCCAGTCGAACTAACCGAACTTGTCAGGCAAATTGCCGACGGCTATATCGTCCCAGCCCAGAATGCAAAGCTAAAACTAGAATTAGGCACGAGTGACAGTTCCTTTAGGAATGCGCTCCGCCTTTCCCAGGTGGTCTACAGTTCTGTTGATGTGAATTTTCTGCGCGAAATAATCGGCAACTTAATCGACAATGCAATTAAATACACTGCGGCTGGAGGCTCCATCCGCGTCAATGTGCGCGGCGATGGTGATCGGGCAGTTATTTCGGTAAAAGATACCGGTATGGGCATTTCTGCTGAAGATTTAGGACATGTTTTTCAAAAATTCTATCGTGCCGACAATTCGGACACCCGTACCATTGGCGGTACTGGACTTGGATTGTATATCGTTAAACAGCGTGTTGAAGCTATGGATGGCAGCGTTTGGGCGGAGTCGAAGTATGGCGAAGGTTCGACTTTTTATGTTTCTCTACCACGTTTGTCTGGCGAGGAATACGAAAAACGTATGATCGCAGTCAAAAACCAACAGGCGGCCAACCCTCAAGTTGCTAAGCAACCGGCACCAGCCCCTGCTATAGCCCCACAACCGGTTGCTCAACCCGCATCCGCTGCTGCACCAGCGCCTGCTAATGCACCGGCTCCGCAGCCTGTCGCTCAACCAGCCCCAACGGCTCCAGTTCAGACTACTACTGCAGCTCCACCTCAACCAGCACCGGCCGCTCAACCTACACCTCAACCCGCACCCACCCCACCAGCTCAGCCTATAAATACAAACGTAACCACTAGCCAGATTAACAACGTAACACAAGGAGGAAACACATGAAAGTAATGGTAGTAGAAGATGACGCAGCCTTGCGTGAGATTTATAGTATTCGCATTGCTGCCGAAGGATATGACGTTGTATCTGCGGGTGATGGCGAAGACGCTTTGGCCGTTGCCGTTCGCGAAAAACCAGACCTAGTTCTGTCGGATGTTATGATGCCTAAGATATCTGGATTTGATATGCTAGATATCCTACGTAACACTCCTGAAACTGCAAATATTAGAGTTATCATGATGACAGCGCTCTCGTCAGAAGATCAGCGCGCACGTGGTGAAGCCCTCGGATGCGATCGCTATCTCGTTAAATCACAAATTGGTATCGAAGATATGGTTAACACAATTCATGAGGTATTAAATGACAAAACAACACAAGCGACAACCCCAGCTCCAGCCGCCCAGGCAAACGCAGCAGCTCCAACAACCGGAGCAGCAACTGAGGCTCCAGCCCCAAACCCGACAACCCCAGCTCCAACAGCCCCAGTCGAAGCAACTCCAGCCGCCCCGGCCGAAACAACTGCCCCAACCCCAGTCGAAGCAACTCCAACCCCGCAAGCTGAAGCAACTCCAACAACCGCAACAACCCAGGCTCCAACAAATCCAGACGCAGCAGCTCCAACAGCCGGAGCAACAACTGAAGCTCCAGCCCCAAACCCAACAACCCCAGCTCCAGTCGCCCCAGCTGAGGCAGCTGCCCCAGCCCCAGTTGCAGCAGCTCCAGCCCCAACTCCGGCTCAATAAATTTCTTGCTGAACGGATTGGTGTCTCTCGTCGCGAGGCAGACGAGCTAATTTCGGACGGCAAAATTCTAGTGAATGATGAACCAGCCGTACTGGGTGCCCACATTGACATTTCAGACAAAGTATGCTATAATAATAAAGTAGTACCGTTTAAGACGGATTTTTTATATCTTGCATTTAATAAACCAGTTGGTTATGTTTGTTCGCGCCGTGCTCAAGGGTCCGCGCCCACGCTCTATAATCTGTTACCTAAAAAATACCATAATTTAAAAACAGTTGGACGCCTTGACAAAGATTCTTCTGGACTGATATTGCTAACCAATGATGGTGATTTCTCCTTTCAGATGACTCATCCAAAATTCCGTAAGCAAAAAGTTTATGAAGTGGAATTAAACAAGACGCTCGAGCCACTCCACCAACAAATGATCTCCGACTTCGGCGTAATGCTCGATGACGGCCCTTCAAAGTTTACTATTATTAAGAATGGTTCTCATCTTTCCTATATAGTGATTCTAAGTGAGGGCCGTAATCGGCAAATACGCCGAACTTTTGCTGCTTTGGGCTATCGCGTCACAAAACTCCACCGTACCCAATTTGGTAAGTATGAGCTCGGATCTCTTGCTTCTGGTAAATATGATATAATAGAACCATGAGCACAATCCTTGGGCTAGATATTGGTACAGAATATGTTAAAGCAGTCCTAGCAAAGCCCGGTAAAGAAGCCACGCTGGAGATTTTGGGCGTTGGTAAAGCACGCCAGGAACTTGGTAGCATGCATGCTGGTGCTATTGCGGACATTCCGGCCGTGATTGCATCGTGCGAAGAGGCCTTGGTTCAAGTAGAAGAAAGCGCCGGTGTGCGAGCCGATACCACGGTGGTAGGAATTGCCGGCGAACTCATTAAGGGTAACACTACGAACGTCAAGTATACCCGCAAGGATCCCTCGGCTCCAATCACTGAGGCCGAAATGAATGAAGTAATCAAAAAAGTTCAGCAAAAAACTGCCGAAGTAGCTAGAAAAACCGTCGCTCTCGAAACCGGTAATAGTAATGTTGAAGTTCGCTTAATTAATTCTGCCATTGTTTCTCTAGTGATTGATGGTTACAAAGTCAGCAATCCAGTTGGTTTTAAGGGTTCAGATGTTGAAATTATAATTTACACCGCCTTTGCTCCAATGATTCATGTTGCTGCTATCGAAAAAGTCTGCGCCGAGCTGAATCTAGACCTACTAACTGTAGCGGTTGAGCCATTTGCGGTTTGTCGTGCTATACTTGGCGATAATTCCGATTCGGATTTTTCCGGTATTGTGATAGATATCGGTGGCGGCACCACCGACGTGGCCGTAGTTGAGGATGGCGGCGTGGAAGGAACCAGGATGTTCTCCATCGGTGGCCGTAGTTTTACTCACCAAATTGCTGAGGCCGTGGGTGTAGATTTTGAAACTGCCGAACAATACAAATTAGATTACGATTCTGGCAAACTCGAAGACGACCTAAAAGCTAAAGTCGAATCTGCACTTTCGCGCAATTTAAGCGTCTGGTTAACTGGTGCCCAAGTAGCACTCGAAGAATTTAATCAAAACGGCTCCTTCCCTCGCAATATTCTACTTTGCGGTGGCGGTGCAAGCCTCTCGCTTTTGCAAGAAAGCCTCGCCGTATCGGACTGGTACCAAGACTTACCATTCTCGCGTCGTCCGGTGATTCATTTATTGGACATCGCCGAGCTTCCAGACCTTACTATTAAAGACGACCAGAAAGTCTCTGGCACCGGCGCTATTAGTTCTACTCCAGAATTATTAAAAACCAATGTAACGCTTGATCACTCTTTTGCTACTGCCCTCGGCTTGCTCCGTGTTGGCACCGATACGCTGGCTAGTGCGCCTGAAGAAAACCGCCTTAAAGCCAAAATTAACAAAATCTTGCAAAACTAATCCGTCAAGATCGCTTTAATTCTGCGGATTCCAGCCGCCGAAGATTCTTCCTTGACAATCTTAAAATGGCCAATCACGCCAGTATGCTCCACGTGTGGACCGCCACAAACCTCGCGTGAAATCGGTGCTTCAAAATCGCCAATCGTGTAAACTTTCAAAATGTCTGGATACTTATCCCAGAACTGGCCGTGTGCCTTTAGCGTATTTCGTGCGTAATCTTTTTCGTATTCATCGAATACCACAGGTAAATCTGCAGCAATCCATTCGTTGACTTGGTCTTCCACCTTTTTGATTTCTTCTGGTGTCATTTTGTGATCAAGATTAAAGTCAAAACGCGTTCGCTCGGCGGTAGTATTGGAGCCTTTCTGTGAAATCGATGGATCAATCAGTTTTTGCAAAGCTGCAAGCAACAAATGTGTCGCAGTGTGATATTTGACCGTCTGTTCACCATGGTCTTCAAGACCACCCTTAAACATGCCTTTAGACGCAGTTTGCGACCTCTCGCGCTGCTCTTTCAAAGCTTTCTCGAATTCCGCTTGATAATCCTTGGACAGCTCAATCCCCTGATGATAACACTCCTCAACGGACAATTCCAACGGAAAACCATAAGTATCCTGAAGCTTAAACAAATCATAGCCAGACAGGGTGGCTCGTGTATCCGAACCCGGGGCATTCCGGAGCGCGGCAGCGCGAGGTATAGCGCCGTCCGCCCATGGCGATGGGCCGGACGGACGCGGCCCCGGGTTGGATATGCGAGCCATCCTATTTAACTCTTTTAAGCCTTTATTTAAAGTCTTCCGGAAAGCAGCTTCTTCTTTGAGCAATGTCTCTAGTGCAACTTCACGGTGTGTCAAAATCGAATCCGGCAATCCCGCATAGTTTTCAGCCACAATCGGTACAATTTCGGACAAGAAATTAGTCGATATACCAAGGTCGAGTGCGCGCAGAATTGCTCGGCGTACCAATCGCCTCATCGCATAACCCTGAGTCTTATTGGATGGCACCAAACCTTGTGCTGCAAGCAAATATGCACCGCGAATATGATCGGCAATCACCCGCATTTCATCAGTATTATTATCGTATGACTTCCCTGAAATCTCTTCCAATTTATCAATAATTGGTTTCATTAATGAAATCTTAAATACATCAAACGACCCAATCGAAGCCGCCGTTATGCGCTCGAGACCACCGCCAAAGTCAACATTCTTGTGTTCCAATTCTTCGAAACTACCATCTGGCAAGCGTCGATATTGCATAAAGACCTGGTTACCGATTTCCATAAATCTTGCGCCATCCGACGCTGGATGTGATAAACCGTATTTCTCAACATCCTGCTTATCTTCGCCAAAGTCATAGAACACTTCCGAGTCTGGGCCACAAGGATCGCCAATCGGTGTAGACTCACAGCCACCGCCGCGGCTCCACCAGTTTTCGTGGTCGTCATAAAAGAAGATTCGCTCACCTTCTTTGATTCCACGCTTGTCGCCTTCCTTCGCGGTGCCAATTTCGGCAATCTTAGCTTCAATCCCGGCCTTCTTAAACACTTCTTGCCAAATTTTTGCCGCTTCGGTATCTTTCGGGATCCCGTATTTTTCATTACCAATGAAGCATGTTACGTAGATTTTGCTTGGATCTAGACCAATTTCTTTAGTCAAAAACTCAAAGAAATTTTGGATCTGCTCTTTTTTGAAATAATCGCCCAAA
Organism: Candidatus Saccharimonadota bacterium; assembly: GCA_017537745.1. Lineage (GTDB taxonomy): Bacteria > Patescibacteriota > Saccharimonadia > Saccharimonadales > Saccharimonadaceae > Nanosyncoccus. Next base: position 24,830 of record JAFYKF010000010.1, on the reverse strand, counting down.
GACCAGTTGCCAAGCATCTCAAATACCGTCGTGTGCCTAGGGTCGCCCACGTCTTCAATGTCTTGCAAACGCATTGAGGGCTGCGAATCGCAAAGCCGCTTGCCTTCTTTATGCGGCTCACCCAACAAATAAGGTAGTAAAGGTTGCATGCCTGAACCAGTAAATAATGTGGTCGGGTCGCCCTCGAGCACTAGTGGTGCCGGGGCAATAACTTTATGCCCTTTTTTAACTTGAAAATCTAAAAATTTTTGACGTACTTCATTTGCATCCATAAAGACAATTATACCATATTTTTGTCAAACCATCCCAAAAAGTTAAGGCACCCCGTTAGCGGGGTGCCTTAAGAGTGCTTGTGAATTTACCAGGGATCATCCTCACTAACATGGCGCAGCTCGCTGTCGCGCTGCGTGTAGCCGTCGACTTGGCCGTTAATCCAGATGCCAAAGGACCTGTCGACTCTGTTCCAGTCGCAAACGTTAACCATTCTGTTGTCCTCCGCCGGCACAAAGTAGTCGAGCTGTTCGACTTTGAGCAGCTGGTTGATGATGTCGGCCTTTGCGTCAGAGCTGTTGTAGCATTTGCAAAGGTAGTATTCCTCACCTTCAGGGCTTTCTTTCAACAGGGTCAACAGTTGCTCCCGGCCCTTTTCGTCGCAGTAGTCATCATGGAGATACCGCTCCACGCCGTAAAGCACCGGAAAAGCACCAATGCTCACGATTTGGGTTGCCAGCAACGAAACCGTATTGGGGAGATTGATGCCTTCGGTTGTAACAGTCTCGACCAACAGACAGACAAAGGGTCTCGACTGCTGTTCAAGCTTGAGGTCAAACACCGGCTCAAAGGCATTCATAGTGGTATTTACCGAAAACTCTGCCAGCGCACCATTTTGCGCAATCGGCAGGCGCACGATGCGCCCACGCGGTTCTTCATCCCCCATCGGCTCGGTGACGTCATCGAGCGGAATAGGCAGATAGTAGTACTTGCGCCGCAGTCCATCTCCCAACTCGTCCACCAGGTCAGGGTCCAAGAAATGATAGATGCGGTCTTTTGCTTCGTTGGCGCAGGCGTTAAACCGCGCCTTGGTGTAAAACAGCTTGGTTTCCAGATCTTGAATTTGCTCGGCAAAGTGCAGGTGAAACCGATTGACCGCTTCCGCAATGTCATCACACTCCACCAAGAGGCTTTGCCCCAGCTGGTTCTCTACCAGGATGACATCCTGGATGCCTTTAAGGGGCTCGGTCAGGCTCGTAATCTTGCGACAACGAGTGGTTGTGGTGGCGAATGCTTTTTTGAGCAGCTCAGACACCCCGTCCTCAAAAGTTTTCTGCATGGACATTTCTTACCCTCCAATTCACAAAAAATTAAACTACGAGGAAAACACATACTCCTATTGTCATTATTATAACATATAATCTCTTGACCGTATCAGTAAAAACCAAAAAACCGAAAAGCCATACACAGCAGCTGAATGCTACTACCGGCTATTATTTTTAAACAGGTCCTCTCGTCGATTTGATTCGTAAACAATGTTTTTATAAACATCGTCGAGGGGTAAAAGCTTATTTGCTTTTTGATTATATTTTTCAGTAAACACCTTTTTACGCTCCACCTTTGAAGAAAAATCACTGGCATTAATTCCTAGAGTACGATATAACCCACTCCCTATAGCCGGCATCAAATCACTTAATTTTGCAATTCTATTTTCAATCGATTCAATCCGAGGTTTTTTTACTAGTATAGATAATTGCATCTCGATTTGTTCTTTAATCTCTGACAAGACAATAAAGTCGGTATCCAAATCCTCATCGCGACCCTTTAGCTCACCGTTCTCGATTCTAATTTTTTCGAACGCCTTATCTTGGCTAGCCGGCGACATGCCCAAGATAAAGTGCGGGGTGTCTGTTTCGCTCCATCTCTGATCCTTGTATATACAATAATCTATGTTTGACACACCGTCATGCCGGTCGAGGCTATTCTCAAACTTAGACTGGATACTTTTTAGGAGAGTGCCAGTTGCTACATCGACCGAGAATAACATATTGTCTTTAGTTTTTTTGTTTTGCACACCAAAAACAATGTCTGTTCCATTAAACTTATCATCATAATCGCTTGCCAAAAAAGAGAAATTAGTTCTAGATGGCAACAACACCCCAGTATTAAGGATGTATGTCAAAATTGGCTCCATATCCCTTGCATAGTCGTCATCCGAAGACGATTGGGCTCCAAGGGCAATATTGCCTATTTTAGCATTTAGGTATTTTTGGTCCGCCAATATCTTATTTTCTGGAAAGTCTGGGTATCCAAGGAAATCGCTTAAAACTGGTTGAGCACTATACATTGCTTTGCGTAAAATTGTTCTTTTGTCATCTGGTGGCTTGTGGAATTCACCGCCACCAAAGATATTATTCATGTTACCTCCATGCATCATTATTGAACACATTATATCATATTTAAGCATAAAATGAAAAGCAGCCCCGCGCGGGGGCCGCCTTCTCGTCAAAATTAGTCTTCCCCCAGGAAAAGGTCGCTCTTGCAGAGTGCTTCAGCCACTTTGGTGATAACCCGATGGCTATCGCTGGGCCCATGACAGGCCGGGTTAAGATATACGCGAATGTCACCGTTAATCAGCCTATTAATGTCGAAGCCGCTACAATTGTTATTGTAAACAAGCCCATTCAGGGTATCTTTCACGGCATCGGCATTGATGCTAAACTTCTTGGGGTCGAAGTACAGACGCACCTCTCCGCAGCCCTCCAGGGCAAAGATCGGCGCGGGTTCGACCGCAACGGTTTTCAGTAAACCATGCCAGGCCTTGGGTTCGAAATTGCTTCCAGTATCCATGGAGCAGTTTTCCTCTCTTTCATAATATAATTGTAGAATTATGTACCATGGGGCTTCCTGAGACAATATTTGACAGATGCTAAAATACGAGTCGCCAAAAATAGAAACTCACTATAATTATATCATACTTCACTAAAAAAGTCAATATGTTACTTATGCTAAAACGCAAAGGCCACCCCGAAGGGTGGCCAGGGAGTAATTAAAAGAAAGCTTCGCGAGCCCGAAAATATTCCAGCTCGATTTCCTCGGTCCAGTCGCCCCACATATATTTGGGTTGATTACCGTTATTGCGCAAGTAGTATCTGCGCGGCATATGGGGCGAAGGAATTTTAAAAGGTGAGTTCATGTAGTTGTCAAATCCAGCCATCTGCAGAAAACGTAACGCCTGCGTGCTCGTTATTTGTATATAGCTGGCGCGGTAGATTTTCTTCAATTCTTTCAATCCGCTGAACTCGATGCGCTCACCCTCGTCGTTCCAGGCCATAAAATCCCTCAGTAACCCATCGCCGTGCGGTAGACTGCCATAAAACATGTGGAGCCCCTTTTTATATTCGGCTTCCAGCACCGAGAAACGCCAGGCTTCACCGGTGTATTTGTAGGCATTTGCCGGAATGTAGTATCTTTCCGGATAACACTCTGCACTGAGGACTTCGCCAGGAATCCTTTTACCCTCAAGTTCGAGCGGCTCATCGGTATGGAGTATTACTTTCTTGAATTGAATCAACAGTTCATGTGCCTCACGGCTATCAATCTGGAGAAAAACCCAGTTGAATTTCGTGCCGGCGATGTTTTTGATGTGCTCAAGCACAGCGCGTTTTTTGTGCTCTTCCTCGGGCATTTCCAGTTCATTCAACCAGTTGTCGATAGGCTCCCACTCCACATTCCAGAGATGGATTTGCTTAAAGAGTGGGATCTGCTCCATCAGCTCTTCAAAATCAATTTCACGCATTTTTGTACCCTACCAATGTTCTTTCCGTCGGGACAACGAAATTGATTTTCTTCTTGAAATACTTGAGCATCAGTTCGAAACTGTATTCCTTGTGCATCATCTTGCTGAAGCGCTGCTCCTGTTCGGAGCGGTTCTTCCTGCGGAAATTTTCCTCACGGGAGTCAAAAGCCTCCGTTTCCGCGCGATAGCTCCGGATGAGCTTTTTGCGGGTCGACTTCAGTGCGGCGTAGGGCACATTTTTGTAGGCGTTGTAGTCCACAATCCAATCCTGCTCCATCAGCCATTTCACATTCTTTGCTTTTCTGAACACACAGGCAAATTTCAAACTGTCATCGAAGCCGGTCATGGTGAACACGCTACCACCAGCAAACAACTCCTCCAACAATGAAGCTGGAACGTCGCTGATTTCGCGCATGATGTAGGCCATTTCGTACTTCTGAATCCATACTTCTCTGCCAACTTTGACTTTCATAATTGTCCCCCTCAAAATTTAGTTTTTTGTTGCCAAACTCCCCAATTCCTAACCAGTCACTTTCTAATCACTCCTTATTAAAGAACAAAATACCCCAAAGCAAAAGCTTAGAGTATTCCGCACTTATATTATACAACAATTTTAAGAAAAATCCAACCGTGTAGGTGATTTATGCTTGCTCTGCCAAGGCTTTTTTAATCTCGGTCCGAAAGAGCTCTGGATCTTTTGACATTTCAGTGAACTTGGCTAACATTGCCTCAAACGCCGGATTTTCAAAATACATCTTCTTGGCGCTATAGGCATCATCTCCTGCGAATTTCTTGCAAATTTTCTTGTAAGTCCAATCAATTGATTCGTCTTCGGTGCGTTCTGGATGCAGAAATTGGTTGTAGGCAAAGGCCCGCCGCATAATATCATAACAATCCGTATCGCGGTCTGCCGACGACACAATCCGTCCATAAATCGTGACCGGATCAAGCTCGTTGGACGCACGATGGTCCATAATCGCGTCGGCCATTATCCGGAGCTGGTCGCGCGAAAAATGTTCTTCCATAAAATCATCGTTTAATAAGTAGGCCGCAGAAACTAAATGATGTAGCTTCTGATTCTTATCTCGCCCGAGGTCATGAAAAGCCGCCACTACAAAACAAATATCATAATCGACTTTCTGCTTCTTGGTCGGTTTTAAGCCTTTTGGCAGATTTTTAAAGTCTTTCGCCGTAGTTTTTATCTCGCCGTTATTAATTCTCTGTGCAAAATCCAAACTTCGCTGAATGACATTTTTGATATGGACAAGGCCGTGACCATTTCCATCGCCATAACGCGGAAAAACCTGCGTCGTGACGTAATCCACCACTTCTTGATTAACTAATTTATAATTTTCCTCCATGATAAACATATTATATCACGATTTCGGAGTAACAACGAAGCGTAGCCAACCAATCCCTGAATCACTATTATGTCGTTCAAATTTTACCGTTTTAAAATTCGCATCATCGATAATATTTCGAACACCGCTTTCGCTATAATATTGAAAGAACCGCTTTGCACCCAAATGATAGTCGCCTTCATAGTCAAGCCATTCAGCAATCTCGCCATTCTCTTCTCCACGAGTTTGAACATCAAAAATTAAACGTCCTCCAGGACGAAGTATATCATGGATATTTTTCAGCGCAATTTTTAAATCTTCTGGCGTAAAATGTACAAATACATGCCAAGCCAACACGCCATCAAATTGGCAATCGAGGCGGTCAATCAAAACATTAAATTTAATTGGTTTAAGTCCGCTCTTTTCCAATACTTTAATAAAACCACCAACCGTATTGCTCGTCGTGACATTAAATCTGTGTTTGGCCAAAGCCTTAGCTCCCAGTCCATCAGCCGAGCCGATTTCTAAAATATCGGCATGGTCACCTAGCGTTTTGAAGCCTTCAAACCAATAATTATGCTCTATTATCGCTTTCTTGGCAGATTTCTCTATGCCGCGACTTTTAATCCGTCTTTTTGTTCCATTAAAGTATTCTTGGAATAATTCTTCATATACTTCTAAAGTTTTTTGGTTCTCTTTACTCATGTATTAATTATAGCATCTTCCTCCAAAAGCCCAACAAATACCCACGTTGCGAAGATTACTTATTCGTTAAAATTTCTATATTCTTACCATCATAGAATAATGCATCATCATCCGTTAGATGAAAGACTTTAAAACCAGCCTGTTCCAATTTCTTAGTTGTGCGATTAATCCTATCAAAGTATTGTTCTTTATGTGCATGGGGCAAAACAATGTTTGGGAATACGTCAAGGCCAGTATAGTTTTTTAAATCTGGTGCTAGTTTTGGATCATCAAATTCAACGGCGCCCTCAATTGTGGGGCAGCATATTATCGAGCTAGCACTAGAGCCAATATATAGACCGCCATCTACAATATATTTTTTTAATAATTTGTCAAAGCCAGTTTTTATCAGCCAATCCATTAGATAAAACGTGTTTCCTCCAGCAATTAAAATTGCATCGGCGTCAAGCAAGATACTTTTATAATTGCTATTTTTGCCTGCCTGTTTCAAATCTAAATCGACAACCTTAAAGCCAACATCCGCTAAGGCTTTTCTATCGGCCTCGACAAAGCATCTGTCATCATACGGGTCCCCGGCGGTCGGGATAAACACGGCGGTTTTTCCATTTGGATTTATGCCGTCGTGCTGAATTATTGTCTTTAGGGTATCTTTTGCGTACGAAGCTAGACATAATCTCATATTACTCAATATTATAACATGCGACTAAACACCTAGTAGAAAGACGTGCGACATTTACAATAACCGGTTTTTATGTTATCATATATCTTATGATATATTTAGATCATGCGGCGGCTACACCCGTCAACAAAAAAGCTTTAGAGGCCATGGAGCCGTATTTTTCGCATGATTTTTTTAACCCTTCTTCCGCTTATCTTCCTGCCAAAAAAGTCTCTGCCGATTACGAATCCGCCAAGGCCACAATTGCTCATGCTATTGGTGCCAAATCTTCCGACCTTATCATTACCGCCGGCGCCACCGAAGCAAACAACCTTGCCTTCACAAGTGTTTCTCTGGACGGGTCCTGCCAGCTCTTCTCCTCCCCCACTTCGCAAGGCTCAGCGGGGGTCCCCCTCCAGAGCTGTTACCCGTCCATACTATACTTGGTAACCGAGCATGACTCGGTCCGCAAGGTTGCCGAACAGCGTGGTGGCAAGCCAATCAAAGTGTTAAAAACCGGCGTTATTGACCTCGATGATTTAAAACAAAAAATTACCGACGAAACAGAGCTAATCTCGGTCTCGCTAGTCAACAATGAGCTTGGCACCATCCAACCACTCGCCGAAATCTCCGCTATCATTCGTGAAATCAAAATAGACCGCTTAAAGCGCGGTATCAAAAAGCAACTCTTGCTTCACTCCGACGCCTCGCAAGCGCTAAACCTCCTTGATATCAACGTTGCCCGTCTCGGCGTAGATTTGCTGACTCTAAACTCAGCCAAAGTTTATGGTCCAAAAGGCGTCGGCGCACTTTATGTCTCGCACGATGTCAACCTAAAACCTCTAACCTACGGCGGTGGCCAGGAGAATGGTTTGCGTTCTGGCACCGAAAATGTTCCAGGCGTGATTGGTTTTGCCAAAGCCGTAGAAATCGCCAAAGAGCATCTTAATGGCAACCGCAAAAAATATGCCACCTGGCGCCAAACCCTACTCAAAGAATTGACAGATTACGAACTTATCAACAAAAAGCATTCAGTTGACAATTTTGTCAATCTATGCTATAATAATATAGATGCAGAGAGATTAATCTATCTCTTAGAAGACAAACAAATCTACGTTTCTACCGGCGCCGCTTGTGCCGCCAGCAAAGGCCAAAAATCTCATGTGCTCGCCGCTATTGGTTTATCAGATAGCCAAATTGCCGGCTCGCTTCGCCTTACTCTCGGTGAGACCAATGACGACGCTCAAATCCACGAAGCCGCAAAAATCATCAACGAAGTTGTTGCTAAAGAAAAAGAAAGGCTACAAAATGTCTAAAGTTTTTGTTGGTATGAGCGGCGGTGTAGACTCGTCTGTCTCGGCGTTATTGTTAAAAGAACAAGGCTACGACGTAACCGGCGTCTACATGAAAAACTGGTCTCGTGACCTACCCGGCATGAAATGCCCATGGGCCGAAGACCTTGCCGATGCCAAGCGCGTCGCAGTTAAACTCGGCATCCCTTTTGAAGTTTGGGATTTTGAAGACGCTTATCGCGAAAAAGTCGTCGAATACATGCTCGAGGAATTCAAAAAAGGCAACACGCCCAACCCCGACATCATGTGCAATCAAGAAATCAAGTTCAAACTCTTCTTCGAAAAAGCCATGGAGCGTGGTGCCGACTTTATTGCCACCGGCCACTACGCAAGAATTATCGACGGGAATCTTGCTAGAGCGGTCGATGAGAATAAAGACCAAACCTACTTCCTTTATCGCATTTCCGACGAAGCCTTAAAACACACATTGTTCCCTATTGGCGAGATGCTAAAACCCGACGTCAAAAAACTCGCCGAGGAAAAAGGCCTCCACAACGCCTACAAAAAAGAATCGATGGGCGTCTGTTTTGTCGGCGAAGTCGGTATGAAAGATTTTCTCAAAGAATATATCGAAATAGAGCCTGGTGAAATCCGGGAAATCGAGACCGAAAAAGTCCTTGGCGTACACGAAGGCGCAGTTTTTTATACCATTGGCCAACGTCACGGATTATATATCTCTGGCAACAAAGGCGAGATTAACGACGGCCTCCCCTACTACGTCGTCAAAAAAGACCTAAAAAACAACATCGTCTACGTCTCCAAAAACCTCAACGACTCCCACATCTGGACCAAGGAATTGAAGCTAAAAGATGTTGTGACGCGAACTAATATGCTTGGTTTGCGAGCATTTGCGACAACGGGAGCAAGCGACGAAGCGAGCCCCGTAACGACGGGCGCGAGCGAGGAGGCGAGCAAACCAAGCATATTAGTTCGTTTGCGTCATCGTGCCCCTTTAATCCCCGCCCAGTTCGACGGCGAGAAACTAGTCTTCGAAAACGAAATCAAGCGTCCCGCCTCTGGCCAATCCGCTGTTTTGTATGATGACGAAATTTGCCTTGGTGGCGGCATCATCGTATAGCTAAAAACCCACTTGTATATTATTTTTGCGTGCTATAATAATACCATAACAAGGAGGTTATGTGACGAAAAAGTGCTTTGATGCCGAAAAATACCTAAAAATCCAAAAGAAGAAAATCAAGCAACGCATTGGGATGTTCGATAAACTCTATCTCGAGTTTGGCGGCAAACTAATCGACGACCAGCACGCCGCACGCACGCTCCCCGGCTTTCTCCCAGACCTCAAGATCCGACTCCTTCAAGAATTTAAGGATGACGCTGAGGTTATTTTGTGTATCAACGCTAACGCTATCGAAAAATCCAAAATACGCGCCGACCACATGATTTCTTACGAAACCGAAGTTCTGCGTCTAATCACATTCTTGCGTTCTAAAGGTATTTACGTCTCATCAGTCGTAATCACACTGTTTGACGGTCAGAAAAAAGCCAAAGATTTCGCCGAAAAACTCAAAGATTATAAAATCAAAACCTATTTTCACACTTTTACCAAAGGCTATCCAACCGATGTTGATACTATTGTGTCCGACGAGGGTTACGGTGCTAATCCATACATCGAAACTACCCGCAAACTAGTCATCGTATCGGCCCCCGGTCCTTGTTCTGGCAAACTTGCCACGGCTTTGTCTCAGCTTTATCATGAATCCAAAAAAGGTGTCAAAGCTGGCTATGCTAAATTTGAAACCTTCCCCGTCTGGTCTTTGCCACTAAAACACCCAGTAAATATCGCTTACGAAGCTGCTACGGCGGATCTCGGCGACAAAAACATGATTGATCATTTTCATCTCGAAAAATATGGCACTTTGGCTGTAAATTACAATCGCGACCTCGAAACCTTCCCAGTTTTAAAAGAGATTTTAAAGCGCATCACCGGCAAGGCCATTTATTATTCACCTACCGACATGGGTGTAAACGTTATCGGTGAATGTATTACAGATGACGAAGTTGCCAAGAAAGCAGCCAAAGATGAAATAATTCGTCGCTATTATCGCGCTGCCGCCGACCTCAAAAAAGGCATCGTTGCGCCAGAAGTGCCAGAATGTATCAAGTTATTAATGAATGAACTCGGTATCACCGAAAAAGACCGCATCGTGGCTCTAAAAGCTGCCGAGAAGCGTCAGATTGCTAACGGCCTCCCATCTGCTGCTATTCAAATTGGGCGAAGATACATCGTTGGTCGCAAAACCGGCTATCTCTCACCAATTTCCGCTGTTATGCTAAATGCTTTAAAAACTATCAACAAAATTCCAGACGAAGTCGATCTGATTGCTCCGTCTGTACTTGAGCCAATTTTGGAAATCAAAAATAAAACCAGCAATTTCAAAGAAAGCAACCTAAAAATCGGTGAAGTTTTGATAGCTTTATCGATTTGCTCTACGACTAATCCAGTGGTAAAAAAGATTTTGGATAATTTGGACAAACTCCAGGGCGCTGAACTACATTCTACCCACATGATTACAGACGATGAAATGATTGTTTTATCTAACCTTGGCATTAACGCAACTTGTGGTATTGAAATCGACATTGCATAAAATCAATTATTTTATTTTGATGTATGCTAAAATATTTATATTATAAACATTAACATTAATGGTGGGAGGAGGTCCCAGCGTGCATAGCAAGCGTGAAGAAACAAAACAAAAACCGTGTAAATACATTTTTGTCAGCGGCGGCGTATTATCCGGAGTTGGCAAAGGTATAACAGCGGCTTCCATCGGCTCAATTCTAAAATCCAAAGGCTACAAAGTTACTATGCAAAAGTGCGACCCTTACCTCAATGTTGATGCTGGGCTCTTAAACCCAGTTGAGCATGGTGAGTGTTTTGTTACACATGATGGCGTCGAAACCGACCTTGACCTTGGGCATTACGAGCGATTTTTGGATTTTGAAACTAGTAAGTATTCTATTACCTTGTCTGGTTCTATTTATAAAGAATTGATTGAGCGCGAACGTGCAGGCGGCTTTCATGGCAAAACAGTTCAACTCGTTCCTCATTTTACCGACCTAGTCCAAGAAAAAATTGCCCTCGCCTCCAAAGATAGTGACATTCATATCGTTGAAATTGGTGGCACCGTTGGCGATTATGAGGGTTTGCCATTTATTGAAGCGATTAGACTATTCGCCAATAAAGTTGGTCGTGCAAACTGCCTCTATCTCTCGGTAATATACGTCCCTTGGCTCAACACAAGTAAAGAGTTTAAAACCAAACCTGCTCAAAATGCCTTAAAGGATTTGCGCGGTTTTGGTATAATTCCAGACGTCGTCTGTGTACGCACCGAAAGACCAGCTCCGCGGGCCATTTGTGAAAAAATTGCCGCTTTTGCTGGGCTCAATCCTGAAGCAGTATTAAACCTTCCAGACATTAATTCGGTTTATGATGTACCGTTTAACGTCTTAAAATCCGGTGTGCTAGAAATTCTAAACAAATTTACTGGTGATGATACCCCGCCCAATATGCATAAATGGGAAAAATTCTCTGAATGGCGCGCCACTAAATGGCCTGAGGCTATCAAGGTCGGCCTAGTCGCGAAATATGTTGGCAATGAAGATACTTATATCTGCGTAACCGAAGCTTTGAAGGCGGCTGCAGCGCATAATCATGTTAACCTTGACTTAGTTTGGATCAACGCAGAAGAATTAGAAGATCCCAAAAATGAGGCACGTCGAAAACTACGAGAATGTGATGGTATTGTGGTTCCAGGTGGTTTCGGTTCGCGTGGTATTGAGGGCAAAATTACTGCCGCTACTTATGCTCTAGAACATGATGTGCCATATCTCGGACTTTGTCTCGGGTTACAGGTCGCTTGCATCGCCGCCGCTCGTCGTGGTGGCGTCAAAAACGCCAACTCCGAAGAGTTTGGCGCTACCGCCAAGAAACATAATAACGTCATTTACATTATGGAAGATCAAAAAGGCAAAGAATCCACTGGCGCATCAATGCGACTTGGAGATTATCCGGCCAAATTGAAGAAAGGCACCAAAACTGCCGCGATTTATCGCAATGAAGCCGAAAAAACTGGCGAATATGTCTATGGCACTGAAGTTTTGAAAAATGGTGACGTCAAAGTAATCGAGCGCCACCGTCACCGCTACGAAGTAAATCAAGACTTTGCCGAGCAAATCAAAGCTGGCGGTCTGCAATTCACCGGTTTTTCGCCAGATGGTAAACTTGTGGAATTCGTTGAGGCACCAGACCTTAAGTTTTTCCAAGCCACTCAAGCACATCCAGAATTTAAGTCCCGCCCCTTAAATGTTCACCCGCTTTTTATGGAGTTTGTGCGTTCGCTAAAAAGGTGATTATTCTATCACCAGACGTCAAAACTAGGGTATTGGCGTCCTGGTCTAATACATATTCAAAATTATCATTAAGCGTATAAAGCCAACTCGTTTCAATTTCCAGCACATCATCAGAAATTGCCCAAATAAAATCATAATCATTTGTGTGCGAATTAGTGGTTAAAGTACCTTTGCCAATTTCGGTAAACTGCCAAATCACACTTGGTTCGTCTTCGCGCACCCACTCGCCAACTTCGACCAGGTATTCTGCGTCACGTAGTCCCGGGCCAGTTAAGAGATCAACAAGCAAAAAAACGAGCCCGGCGATGCATGCCAGAATCCCGCATATCAGTACGATTAAACCGATTAATTTCTTTTTGTTTTTTTGTTTGGGCTCTTCTTCTTTCTTCATGTTTTTATTTTACTACATTTGTTTGTAATTAACTATATAAGTTGTCTTTTACGAGTCCATAATAAGTGCGTGCTGCGGTTACGAAATTCTCCAGTTCAGAGCCTTCAATTTTTTGGTAATTAGTGCCAGGAACCTTTTTGAATACACCCTCCGGACGTACATCATAAGTAATTGTTGTACTTTGTGCTGCTCCTAGGGCATCAGTCCAGCTTTCGTGCCAAATCCAAGTGTTGCCACGGTTTTTAAAGAAAGCTCTTTCGTGCCCGACCGGTATTGGCCCAAAAATAGTCTTGCCAAGTTCACTCTCGGCATTCATTAAATCTTCATAAGTAAATCTGTTACTATATCTCCGGTTACCATATAAAAATGAATCATCGAGTGTCATTTTAAACGGCGATGGCCCCCGCTCCCATTTTTTAAAGCCTAACAATTCCGCGAGCGACATTTTTCAATCTCCTCTGCTATTTGATTAAGCTCATTGTAGTATTTAAAACGATAACCTTGCTCATCGTTAATCGCACCATCGATGTTCAAATTTTTAAGGCCATCAATTTCGTCGCTTTTTATGGCTTTATTAGCGACAATTGTATTATTTGCAGTAATATTAACGATGGTATCAGAATTAGACGCCTTTGGGGCATTAAAGGACGGTATCTGAAAAGTTGAAGAGTTTTTCTGCATTTCGGGTCGTCTCCTTCTCTATTGTCTCTAAGCTTACGTCCATTTTTTTACTTAGCCAGTCGGCTATGCATGGAACATAAGCTGGTTCATTAATTATACCACGAAATGGTGTAGGAGTCAAGAATGGAGCATCTGTTTCAAGTAATATTCTCTCTAATGGAGGCAAAGGAAGGGTTGAATAAGTAGCTAAACCGTTTACTCCGATGTAGAAATCAGTTGTTTCAAGGATACGTTTTAATTTCTTCTTGCTATCCGAAAAACTATGCACTACGCCACGTACTTTTGGAAAATTCGCTACCACACCGAAGAAATCTTCAAACGCTTCGCGCACATGAAAAGAAACCGGTAGATCATTATCAACCGCCAACTGCAACATTTGTTCAAACAGCTTAATCTGCGCCTCTCTATCATACCCATCATGATGGTAATCCAACCCCACTTCACCTATAGCTATGGGGGCCTCAGTTGATGCTATATTCGGGGCATTCCGGAGCGCGGCAGCGCGTTCGCCCCTTGGGACGCGCGAGCGAAGCGAGGGTATAGCGCCGTCCGCCCATGGCGATGGGCCGGACGGACGCGGCCCCGAGTATAGCATAACTGAGGCCGTCTCTTCTGGGTGAATGCCGTAGGTCCAGTAAACATTATTATGCTCTTTGGCAAATTCAGCTGCTTTGAGAGAATCTTCATGCGACGTGCCGATGCAAATAATACGTTTTACATTGTTTTTGTGCGCGCGTTCAATCATGGCTTCCGCCTGTTCGGCGGTAAAAAATTCCCGATCATGTAAATGACAATGGGTATCAATCATAAAACATGACGGGTGACAGTCACGGAGGGGGTCCCCCACGGAACTTTGTGACGTGGGGGAGGAGAGTGACTGGCAGGACCCGTCAGGCATTGCGATTCTCCCTTTTCCGTTTAATAGGATCAAGCTGGCGCTTGCGTAGGCGCAAAGACTTAGGTGTAACCTCGAGTAATTCGTCATCAAGCAAGAAGTCAAGACATTGTTCAAGCGATAATTGTGTATATGGCGTAAGTTGAATGGCACCGTCTGAAGCGTGGGTACGCATATTGGTGAGCTGTTTCTCACGGCAAATATTAATATCCAAGTCTTCTTTTTTATTCGAAAGCCCCACAATCATACCTTGATAAACTGGAACTTGTGGTGGAATATATAATATACCACGCGCCTGTGCGCCATCCAATGCGTAGGCAGTAGAAACGCCATCTTCGGAAGCAATCAGCGCGCCGTTTCTTTCTGGGCGGTATTTCCCTTCGACTGGACGGTATCCAGATGGAATAGAGGACATTATCACGGTGCCCTTAGTTGCAGTAAGCAAATTATTGCGAAGACCAATTAGGGCCGCAGTAGATATTTCATAGACAAATCTTGTAGTCCCAGTAGAAGTGAGTTCTTGTGATTTAAGTTCGGCTTTGCGGATGCCTAACTCTTGTGAAACTGCACCCACAAATTCAGGCGAAGCTTCTACGGTGAGAGACTCAATTGGCTCACATTTAACACCGTCAATATCTCGGTAGACTACTTCCGGCCTACCAGCTTCTAATTCATATCCTTCGCGTCGCATCGTTTCAATCAAAACAGACAAATGCAATTCGCCACGTCCAGATACTTTATAGCCCAAACCATCTGGTTGTAATTTAAGAGCAATATTGGTTTCTAGCTCCTTTTCAAGCCTTTCTGCAATCTGACGAGAAGTCGTAAATTCGCCTTCGCGACCTTTGAGCGGAGAAGTATTGGGGCCGATATAAATAGACAAAGTAGGTGCCTCTAATTCGATTGTTGGCAAAGCTTCGGGATTCTCGCCGGTTGCGACCGTATCACCGATATTTGCCTCAGACACACCAGTCAACGCCACGATATCACCCGCAATCGCCTCGGTCACTTCTTCCTTGCCCAAACCCTTGTATATAAACAGATTATCAATCTTACTATTTTTGGATTCTCCATTGTGCAAGACTTTAACGTTCTGGCCTTTTTTAAGCTTCCCGCCAAAGATTTTGCCAATACAGTATTTACCGAGATAATTATCCGCCGCCAATGCTGCAACAAGCAACTTTGCATCGGCAGCATCTGGGTCCACTGATGGCGCCGGAATATCATTAATAATTGATTCAAAAATCACATGTAAATCATCATCGAGCTCGGTAGTGCGACCGGCGCGACCTTCACGTGCAATTGCGTAGTAAACAGGATAGTTAAGTTGTGACTCGTCCGTAGCAAGTTCCAAAAATAAACTCTCGACTTCTCCCAAAACCTCTGAAATCCTTGCAGCTGGTTTATCAATTTTGTTAATAATAACAACCGGCTTAAGACCGAGCGATAATGCCTTTGACAATACGAATTTTGTTTGTGGCATTGGGCCTTCTTGCGCGTCAACAATCAAAAGTACTCCATCCGCCATGTTGAGCGTGCGTTCAACCTCACCGGAAAAGTCTGCGTGCCCTGGTGTATCAATAATGTTGATTTTGTAGCCATCATAATAAACGCAGGTTTGTTTTGCGGTGATAGTAATTCCTCGCTCATGTTCCTGATCGCCGGAATCCATAATTAATGTCTGTGACATTTCTGCTTGATTGTCACGAAAAGTATGCGACTGCTTAAGAAGCCCATCAACAAGCGTGGTTTTACCGTGGTCAACATGGGCGATAATCGCCACATTGCGAATCAAATCTTTGTTTAAAGTCATAAAAGCTATTATATCATAATTTAGCGACAAATACAACCACAGTACTTAAGTTTAAAACTATTTTACAATCCCAGTATCTGGTGCTCTTGGCACGACCGCTCTGGGCGCAGAAACAAGCCCAGCTACTACCTCCGCAGCTGTACCACGTCTCGTTGCAGACAATGGAATTAATTTGATTTGATTTTGGATACTTCTGTCTAACCCATTAATTGCGACAAATTCTTCTTCAGTTAAACCTAGTACTGAACCGTTTAGAACAACAAGGGTTCGAACTCCGGTATTTGAAAATTTAATCATAATTGTATCACTTAAATCATCCTCGACACTATTTACTGTAATTTCCGGCAGCTCTTCGTCTACAATAAAAGCCCCAGTTGAGTCAATTTCCAATTCTTCCACGTTTGGCAAACTGTCAAAACGTGCCATAATCGTGTCAGTGAACAATGATAAATCATCTAACGATGTTGTTACAAGTCCATCTGTGGCATTTGCCAACTCAGTATATTTATCAAACATTTCCGGAACTGTAATTATATAAAAATTCACCGGATCAATTCTCTTACTGAGCCCAACGACATCCGAAAAAGTTGTTCCGTCTAAATCTGGAGAATGAAATCCGGCATCAGTTAATATGACCAGGGACTTAGTCGAACCATAATTCCATGACAATTTATTCATGGTCTTAAAAGATGCTGAAAGTAGTGATTCTGGTACATCGCCACCGTTTGCAGCCTTAATCTCGTCTAACTCTGACCTAACTATATCTAATGTACAAGTATCAAAATTACAATGTTCAACCAAATCGTACGGATCAGCCAAATCACGATAATCATATAATGCGACTCGTCCACCAGAAGACAAGGTCTTTTCTGCCAAACGCAAGGCCTCGGCTTTATACTGGTTAATCAATCCATGCATCGACAAAGTTGAATCGATGACGATTGCAGTATCATGCGTAGATACAAAAGTATTTTCTTTCCCGAACGCGCTGGTAATCTTTGAGAAGATAGTTTTACTAGCGTCTTCGTACAAACCATCACGAACATATGATACATGGCTGTCGATGCTATAATAAGAACTGCAGAAAATATCAAACTTATTACACCAAGTTCCTAGTTTATATTGAAAGCCCTCTGGTTGATATGGACGATTGCTACCCAATAGTCCTTCATATGCATAGCAGTCAGGCACGTAGGCGCGGTAGTTGGATAGATTTGCGCCTTTGCAAGCTGGCGGAATAGTGCCAGTCTTCAAACCATTTTTGCTAGCTATTTTGACCGATAAAGCACCCTTCCCCTCCGGTAAATAGATTTTTGGGTCACCAAAAGTTGCCGCATATATGATGTGCCCTGGATCAAGCGACGGCAGGGCCTTCGAGACTACCATTGCTCCTTGAGAATAGCCAGCTATAACATACTTAGTGTCATTGCAGCCCGTGTTTGTGGCACGAATTAATTCTTGTACACCAGAATCTACGCTGTTGCCAAAATCATATGCGTCACCGCCGCCAAAATATGCTCCAATTGCCGTCCAAATATTATCAACCCCCACTCCTACGGCTGGATAATCCAAATCGTCAAAATCATAGCTTAAATCGGTAAGTGATAATTTATCGGTTAATGAAGACTTGAAGGCCTGATAATCTTCATTGTCATAACGTGTTGCGCCGCTACCGCGCACAAATATTATTTGTAGGTCTGGGCAACTCGCCGCACTTGCATGATGTGGGCTTAAACATCCAAGTGTTATACATGTGATTAGCCCACCGACGAGGCAAGCCAAGAACTTAATTTTTGATAATTTTTTTCTGGGCATAATACTCCTTTTTTATTAGTGAAGTATTCTAGGCATAGGTCATTATAAAAATCAACCCCCTACTACTTCGCCCCAGTAAAAAGCATAAAATTTATGATATATTTTTAAAATAGCCAATCCAATTTATATGATATAATGAAAATATTATGAAGAGTAAGCAAGAATCTTGGGACGAATACTTCATGCAAATTGCCGAAGCCGTTTCGACAAAATCAAAAGATCCATCCAGCAAAATGGGATGTGTAATAGTGGACAAAAACAAACGCGTAGTATCACTTGGCTACAATGGCATGGTCCAAGGCGCCGATGAATCAAAAATGACTTTAAGTGAACGCCCAATGAAATATTATTTTGCAATCCATTCCGAAATGAATGCTCTAATATTTGCACACCAAAATCTCGAAGGTTGTACACTCTATAATCGTGTCGCTACTTGCGAAAACTGTCTAAAGTATTGTCTACAGGCTGGCATCAAACGTTTCGTTTATAAAGAGCTCCGTGTACATTCGCATTCTACTGACCCAAAACATTCTATGACCAATCCGGATACCGACGAGGCTATTATTCGCCTATTATCTTCCATGCCAGAAGTTGAAACTTTAAATCTTTCTAACGGTAAGACATATATTGAAGATATTTTAGATTCATACGACAAAAAATCTCCAGAATATGCCCGCCTTTCTAAATGGGTCTAAATTATAACTTTGTACGATTTTCAAGCGCGGCTGATAAAGTTATTTGATCCGCATAAGACAAATCTACACCAAGCGGTAAACCACGTGCCAAGCGCGTAATTTTTAATGAAGGTTTCGCTTCATGCAAAACTTTTTCTAACAATAAAGCAGTAGATTCCCCTTCTACCGACGGGTTTGTAGCAATAATCACTTCGTTTACGTCATCCGGCTCTAGACGATTGACTAATTCGCGGATATGTAATTGTTCTGGTGTTATTCCATCAATTGGTGAAATTGCTCCACCGAGTACGTGATAGACACCGCGAAAAGCATGGGTGGACTCAATTGCGTAAATATCTAATGGCTCTTCTACGACCAAAACTATACTTTTATCTCGAGATGGATCGGAATAAAGTGGTGAAACATCTTCATCTGCGTCAATTAAAGCAAAAGTCACAGGGCAAGATTTCACGCCAGAATGGAGTGAATTCAAGGAATCAGCAATCCCCTCAGCGACCTTAGGATTTGATTTAAATAAAAAGTAAGCATACCGTTCAGCCGTGCGTGGTCCCACGCCGGGCAACATTCCAAGCGCATCAATTACATTGTTGAGAGCCTGTGGCAGCATATATTACATTCCGCCAAGACCCAAACCCTGCAAACCACCCATCAAAGGCTTCATTTTGTCTGTAGCAATTTCTTGTGCTTTAGCAAAACCATCGCGCATACAGTTTTCAATCCATCTTTCAAGTTCGTGGATATCGTCTAAATCAACTTTTTCTGGGTCAATAGAAACCTTCTTGACTTTCAGTTCGCCAGAAATTTGCACCACTACAGCGCCGTCGCCAGCCTCTACTTCTACGATTTCGTTTTTAAGCTCCTTTTGTGCCTTACGAAGCTGATTTAATAGCTTCATCTGATCAATTGTCTGTCCCATTTTATTCTCCTTTTACAGTATATAAATATATTATATCAGACTTTTCGCGCATCGGCGAAGCAATAATCTGTGAAAGCTTGTAGTAAGGGCTATCCAAAGTGCCATGAAGAATGGCGACTCTTTCCGATTCTGCGTCGGACAACTCGCTCACTACTGTTAAATCGGTTGATCGCTCTAGAATCTTATAGAATTCATAGTTATCTCTTGCGACGATGGTCTCATCGGTCAGATTTTCACGAATAATGGCGATATCGTAGTTAAACTGTCCAGCCACATCGTGATTATAGCGATACCCATAGACGTACTGGAAGAGTGAAGGAATTAAAATCACGCCAAATAGAATTGAGAGTGGGAAAATTGCCGCCACACGTGCATATGGATTTTCCGGAAAGAGTCCATACCATTTTTCGAGTAAATATTTTAGCCCATGTGCTACCAGGATTGCAATTGGCAGAATGAAGAATATAACTGCATTCGGATTGAACGCTGTAATAATGACTGTAAACACAAGTAATAGCGATGCAATAGAATTACGTGAGGCGAAGAATCCTTTTGTAGTGCTAAGTAAGCCAATTAAGGCTATAGATAATGTTGGCAGACTCATTAGTGGAGCTAAGAAAACGCTTTCTACTCCTCCCCACCAAGCAAAGACTGGCACAAAACCAGTACTTAGATTCTTCCATATGTCGCTAATTTGAAAACCGCTTGCAAACAGTAGTTCCGTCAGAGTCTCTGGATGATTAACGATGTTCATAACGAGGGTAGCAATACCACCCAATATTAAAACACCTACGGCGATTAATGGTATTTTTGGCAAACTTTTTACAATGAATCTGAGATGTGGTTGTAGGAAAACAAATAACACGCAGAATACTGCGAAGTAAAGCATGTATGGAGTAAAAATCGCTAATAATAATGCGATTGCAAACAGTAAAGAATAGAGCGGTTTAGGCTTCTTCTCGCCCTGAATTCTTGAACCGAGCCAAAGTAAAAGTGTTGGCCAAAATACTATCATGATTAATGGGGTACCAGACCCAGCTAAGAACAAAAATGGTGTAGATAATACTATAAGGCACGATGCCAAAAGTGACACATTATTTTTGAACCAACGATTAAGCAATAAAATAAACAAGAAACCTAAAAGCAAACCAATAATGATACTCGGCAATTTTACAGCATATGGTGTTAAACCAAAAATTACAATAGATAATTTTTGCAAGAAACGATATGGCAAATCAACCAAATCACCGTTTAAAGGCGCATCGATGCTTAAATTATATGAACCGACAGCTGAAGCCATTTCTGCGTCGGATAGGCCATACTGTGCTATTAAAGGGAGACAAAAAAGCAAGCCAACGAATGCTACACCCAGTAAAATATAACCAATCAGAAATCGATGACGGTATAAAAAGAGTTTAGAGATAATAATCTTCTTCACATAATCATTATACTATTCATCATGAGTTTTATCAAGTGACATAAAACGTAGCAGTTCTGGATGGAAGTAAAGTTCAACTTTTCCAACTGCGCCATGACGATGTTTTGCGATTAGCAATTCCGTAATATGGGTTTCCTCATAATTATCATCATTCATCTTGTAATAATCCGGACGGTGCAAGAACATTACAAGGTCGGCGTCCTGCTCGATAGAACCTGATTCGCGTAAATCGGACAAAACCGGCCTTGGATCATCGCGCCCAGTTACACTACGCGAAAGCTGTGCCAAAGCTACAACTGGTATTTCAAGTTCACGTGCTAATATTTTAAGACCACGTGAAATCTCCGTCACCTCTTGCACACGATTCCCTTTGTAATTACCCGAACCCGCAATTAGCTGCAAATAGTCAACGATTATTATGCCAATGTCATGATCATGCACTGCGCGCCGTGCTTTATTTCTGAGTTCCATCACTGTCATCGAGCTAGTATCATCGATATAAATTGGCAATTCGTCCATTTCGCCCATAGCATCACCAATTTTTTGGAAGTCTTCGTCGGAATAGTTTCCTGTTCTGATTTTCCAGTTATCTACACCGGAAACGTCAGAAATCATCCTTTCTACAATTTCATTTGCCGCCATCTCCATTGAAAAAAACAATACACCCCGCTTGTTAATACTCGCAATATTGTAGGTTAAGTTCTGTGCAAAAGTTGTTTTACCCATGGCCGGGCGTGCGCCAATAATCACAAGATCGCCCTTTTGCATACCGGCCGTCTTTTGATCTAAATCGCGAAAACCAGTCTTTAGACCACGCAAATTCCCTTTATTTTTATGGAGCTCTTCAATTCTATCGAAAGCATCAACCAATAAATCCCCCATCGCCACATAATCGCTTTTGACAATCTTATCCGAGACTTCAAATAATTGTTTTTCCGCAGCGCCAACTAAATCTCCAACATTTGCGTCATCATCGTAAGCTTTGTTGGCAATTTCGGTACCAGCCTTAATTAGCCGACGCCTAGTAGATGCTTTTTCAATGATATCAGCGTAGGCTTTTGCATGTGATGCGGCTGGAGTAAAATTAGACAATTCAGTTAAATATGGTGCACCACCAACTTCTTTAAGCTTTTTTAATCTCTTGAGCTCTGCGGTTATTGTGGATAAATCAATCGGCCGATGCTGGTCGTAAAGATTCATCATGGCTTGGTAAATCGTTTGATGTGCAGGTTCATAGAAATCTGCTGGGCGCACAATATTAATTGCGTCAGTAATAGCATTTTCCGAAATCAAAATTGCACCAAGCAAAGATTTCTCCGCCGCAATATCTTGTGGTGGTACACGTCCACCGCTAGTTGAATGGGTTACCTCCTCCATCGTTCATTACCTCACCACCCATTATATCAGACATTTTTGAAATTAGTTCATCGTTTTTGATTTTTGGATTATCCTTTACATCGCAAACCGTCACTTTTAAACCATCAGCACATTCAATTAAAATTTTCTTGTTCTTGTCGCGTGATAAAAATGTCTTAGCGAAGTCATTTTCTGGATATATTTTTAATGTCGTACCGTCGACTTCATAATTTGCCGATGCAATTTGTAACGCTAACGCCCCACTTGCCTCCTTAACTTTCTCGCTGAAACTGCTCCAATTGAAAGAGGGGGTGGCTGACGCGTCTTTTTCCGAGGACAATTTCCGGTTAGACCGCTCGAGACGTATATTCCTGCCGGACCGGACAGGTTCGCCCTGTAGGGGCGGTTCTGCCCGCGTCCCAGCGTATGACGTCGAGAGTGGGCTTGCCGGTCCCGGAAAAAGACGCTCAGCCACCCCTTCTTTCATCAATGCAACTAGTATTCTCGCTTCGGCAAAAGGAGCCTTAACATCGGGCAACTTTGCAAGCAGGGGCAATAATTCTGGCGTTGGTTCTGCAATTATAGTAGAGATTAATTCTTCAGCCAATGTTTCTGGTTTAATCCCAGATGATAATATATTTCGCAATTCATTGACAACTGCGCCAGCATCACTATTTTGATAGGCAGTTAGTAAGTTTGCAATTTGCTCATCCTCTGGCAAACCCAAAGCGTCAACCACCATTTCCTTGGAGATTTGTTTGTCACTTAGTGTTGAAATTTGATCTAGCAATGATAAGGTGTCACGGAATGAACCACCACCACGCTTTATTACGATTTTTAGCGCATCGTCATCAATTAGAATTTTCTCTTTTTCGCAGATAGATTTAATATATGGAAAGATTACGTCTGATTCAGCCAAACGGAAGGTGTAGGTTTGCGAACGGGAAGTAATTGTGACTGGAACCTTGTAGGCGTCAGTTGTTGCCATAATAAATATAGCATGTTCTGGGGGTTCCTCGAGCGTCTTAAGTAAAGCATTAAATGCTTCTTTCGTTAACATATGGACTTCGTCGATAATATATATTTTATATTTACCAGCCGTAGGTGCAATCGCAACCTTCTCGCGAAGCTCGCGGATATTATCGATGCCACGGTTCGAAGCGCCATCAATTTCAATTATATCCACATAATCATCTTCTATAGTATAAGGAAATCCGTTTACTTCGTGCGCAAAAATTCTAGCCACGCTTGTCTTACCGGTACCTCGCGGACCAATAAAAAGATATGCATGACTAATCTTCCCTTCTTTCAAAGAATTGGCAAGCGGCTCAGTCACCTGCTTTTGCCCAACAACCTCGCTTAACTTTACCGGACGATACCGTCTATATAAACTCCTCATATCAATATTATATCAAGATGAAAAATTTAAACAAGAAGTTAGATTGCAGCTTCAACTGCTGCCCAAGTAGCATCGTCGTTATTTGCAGGTATTGTAATAGAAACCTGCGAGCCTTCGTGCAAACGGAA
The DNA here is from genome assembly GCA_017537745.1 of Candidatus Saccharimonadota bacterium. Classification (GTDB taxonomy): domain Bacteria; phylum Patescibacteriota; class Saccharimonadia; order Saccharimonadales; family Saccharimonadaceae; genus Nanosyncoccus. Next base: position 1,087 of record JAFYKF010000010.1, on the reverse strand, counting down.
ATAAGTTACCGAAGCGTAAAGAATCTGATATTCACGTCCTGAAACTTCAACATAATATTTATCGTCGTGATGTGTCAATGTGCCTATTACGGTCTTGCGCTCCACTGGACCAATCTGCTTGTAGGTAAACTTACCATCATCACCAATAGTAAGCTTCATAATATCACCTTCAACTAGCTTCGACTTCGATGCGTAGTTCGCTGGAACTGGATAATTCTTGCCATCAGGACCAATCATGATTTGGCCATCAAAAATACCTTCAATAACTTTGCCTTCCGGCCCAGACAATACGGTGTCTCTTGGCGCAGTAATCGTATCGCCATCACCCAAAACGGAAACCAGCAATTCTTTCGCGGCTGCTAAATTTGTCTCAGCCTCAGTAATAAGGCTACGCAATCTTTTTATTTGTTTTTCTGGTATTTCAGACATCACCTCGCATCCTGTCTATATATAGTATTAATATTATATTATATCACCCCGCCCAAAAAGTCAACATTTTCACCTGAAAGTTTTCCACCGTTTTAACACCGGTCATGCTCAAAATGTTGTAAAAAATACATTTAGTATCTATTCAGCGGCTTTCCAAAGCCCAGTATGTTTTTTTCCATTGTAAATCATTGTTGGAATCCCACGCACCTTTAATTCGTTTTCGACAAGATTGCGATTCTCGTTCAATTTGTCAGTTATTTCGGGGTAATCAACAATTTCATGGAGTTCTTTAAGCCCATCTTTACTAAATCCACTGTCGACAAGCCAACCATCCAATACCTCAATTGCCTCTTCTCTTGAATAATAGCTATTGAATAGATCTTGATAAGATCTCATGTCGTCATCCTTCCAAGTGAAAACCCTATCCAATATTTCCATGGCCATACCAGACCTAAGTTGCTCCGCCGCAAACATATAACGCACGATTATCTCCGAATTTGCAAACTTATAAGTCCCATCCGCATCCTGAATTGGGAATGGCACTAAAGCCTGATTGTTGTGAATCCCGGGGAAAAGATCCCGATCGACGGGATCGTTGAATCGGGAAGCTCCGTGCTGAATACCGCCGCGCTGACCGGGGAGAGCCTGCCCCGGGAGG
>JAFYKF010000009.1 GCA_017537745.1 Candidatus Saccharimonadota bacterium | reverse complement strand
GTACTTGGAGTACTTAATATAGACAAAATGACAAAGAGTGTTGATGCAATAGCTGATATTTCAGGAAATGAAGAAACACTTACTATTACAACAAGTGATATTGAAATAGACGTAGACCTAAATGATACTGCGGTCTTTGCTGCTGGCGAAAGTATAGTAACAGTAGATTCTGCTACTACAGCAGGATATACACTTATGGCTTATGTAGATAGTACTACTACAGACCTTACTAATGAAACTAATAAATCCTCTACTAGTACTATTACTATGTTGGATTCACTAGAACCGGTATCTCTTGCCAATAACACTTGGGGTGTAGCAATTACTGAGCCAACAACTCAGGCGTCAGCGGTATTTACTGGGCTTCCTTCTACATTAGACGAAGCGATGACGCTAAAAACTGTGGAAGGAGCTACAACTGGTGGCGACAAATCTACCTTCTACTATGGCACCTACATTACTCCAGACTTAGACTATGGTACTTATTCTGGTGTTACTATCACCTACATTGCTATAGCTAATTTTGCTTGTAATCCTGATGCTACTACCATACAAGAAGCAGTTTGCATGCAAGATTTTGCTGGACCCAATTCTGAAAGATTGGTAGCATCTATGGTGCCAAATACGCAGTATACGCTTATAGATGTGCGTGACAAAAAGACCTACACAATTGCGAAACTTTTATCTTCTTACAATATGTCAGTTAATGCTACTGTATGGATGACTCAAAATCTGGACTTGGACTTAGATTCTAATACTACTTACACCAATGAAGATACGGATCTTGGTTTTGATTATAACACTGGTCGATACACAGCTGCCACTTGGAAGCCGATTCGTTCGACCTATGAGGCCACAAATTCACAAACTCACGAATGGTGTAGTGGTGGGTATTGGGATTCAGAATACAATTACTGTAGGTATAATTATACGCCGGAATCCTATGATGCGGGCGATTTGTACTGGAATACTAGGTTGGGCAATGAAAGTGAATGGAATGACTATTTTCTGGGCTGTGACCATTCGACGGGCGCACCGGATTGTTCTCACGTTGCAAATCCGCTTTCTTCCTATGTGTCTTCTACTGGTGATCCGCAGTACCATTTGGGGAATTATTATAACTGGGCGGCGGCGGTAGCAACGAATGATGTTACTTCTATTATTAGTTTAAATGAGGGTGTTGGTTTTGATCAAGAAAGTGCAATGGCACCATGGTCAATTTGTCCAGCTGGTTGGAGACTGCCTTCTGGAGATTGGGATTATAGAGAGTTTAAATATTTGTGGGCGTGGTATGGTTTTGATAATAGTTCTATAAATGCAGAACAGCACACCCTATGGGAAGATCCGCTTTATTTTGTGCCCTCTGGCTTATTCGCAGGTGCCCTTACTGATGTTGGATATGACGGAATGTTCTGGACGTCGTTTTTTATTCATGATAAAGCTCGTTCTGGCTATTTTTATGTGGATGGTGATATTGATAGCTACAACTGTCTTGATCCGACGTGCGGGCATACTATTCGTTGTGTTACACATGCATATGTGACGGAAATTCAGTAGCTTGGGAAGAGCAAAATTAAATAAAGATTTATAGCCCGTCTTTGATTTTCTGGTAGATTTGATTATATAACTATTTACATTTTCAACGTCTTATGTTATAATAAATGCAAGAGAGTTGAAAATGGAAGAAATTAACATCAAAGATTTTCTCAACTATTTGAAAAAATACATCATTGCTTTTGCGGTTTTGATTTTTGTGGCTGTGCTTGGCATGGTTATTTATGATGTGAAGTTTAAAACTCCTTTATACGAAGCAAAAACTACTGTAGTAATTGCAAAATCTGATGCTTTAGAGGGCACGGCGACAAGCTTAAATGATATTAATGCTAGCCAGAAGCTCGTTACAACTTATGGCGAGATTGCCAAAAGCGAATTAGTTTTAAACAAAGTCATTGAAAACTTAGGCCTTAGTATTACAGCAAAAGATTTGAGTAAAAAATTAACCATTAAACCGGTTAATGATACGTCAATTTTAAGCATTTCTGCAAAGGATGCAAAGCCGCAGGTTTCGGCGGCAATTGCGAATGAAATTGCAGGCGTGTTCGCACAGACGGTAGCAGAGATTTATCATTCGGATAATGTAACGCAACTAAGCGTAGCGGAAACGCCAGAGACCTCTGCTAATAATACTTTGTTGCGCGACGTGGCACTTGCTACTGTGATTGCAGTTTTGTTGGTTGCCGGTTTCGCTTTTTTGAGATTTTATTTGGACGATACAGTAAAGCACAATGATGATGTTGAAAAAGTATTTGGTTTGCCAAGGGCTGGTAGGATTTCAAGATACGATGTGAAGTTTAAGAAGGGTGACAACGAATTGATCGTTTCGAGCTTACCAAAGGCAATTGTGAGCGAAAACATTAAAAGCCTGAGGACAAATTTACAGTTTACGGCAGTAGACAAAGACTTGAAAACTATTCTTGTGACGAGCACTAATGCTGGTGAGGGCAAAAGCTTCGTGTCATCCAATCTTGCGATTTCGTTTGCGCAGGCTGACAAGAAGGTATTGCTTGTGGACTGCGACTTACGTAAAGGCCGCGTCAATAAGTTGTTTGGCGTATTAAATACAGATGGTTTGTCTAACTTGCTTGCGGCAAATTTGCAGAGTTTTAAGAAACATATTCGCTCTACGAAGATTGAAAATTTGGATATTATGACGAGCGGAACCTACCCACCAAATCCGAGCGAACTTTTGGCGTCCAAAAAGAACAAGAAACTAATTCAAATGCTTTCTTCGCATTATGATATTGTGATTTTGGATGGTGCGCCGGTGGGTGGTTTGGCTGATTCAGTGATTTTGTCGAGCTTGGTGGACGAAACTTTAATCGTGGTAAAGGATGGCGCTACAGCGCGTGCTGATTTGACTGCAGCAAAGGATTCAATTGATAAAGTTGGTGGCAAAATTGCCGGTATCGTGTTTAATATGGTGGATCGTAAGTCCTCGAAATATTATGATTACTATTATAGTAATGATAACGAGTCGAAACGAATTAGAAGATAATGATAGACATTCATTCACATATTTTGTATGGGGTGGATGATGGCGCGGACACTTTGGCTGATGCGGTAAAAATTGCGCGCGGATTGGCAAGCCAAGGTGTGACTGATGTGGTTTTGACTCCACACTATGTGGATGAAACTTGTTACTCTGCGTGCCGAGAAGATAATTTGAAAAGGTTTGATGAATTAAAATCGGCTTTAGCTACTGAAGGTGTAGATATTAATATATATATCGGTAACGAATTATATATTAGTGAAGATATTCTTAATTGGTTGGAGCAGGGTATTATTTCGACGTTGAACGATAGTAAATATTTGTTGGTGGAATTGCCATTGAATGGTGAATATCAAAGCTATGATGATATATTGATGCTTTTAATTCGACACGGGTATCAGGTGATTTTGGCGCATCCGGAGCGATATGAAATTTTTAAGGACGATTATTCTTTGTTGCAGAATTTATGTGAGGTTGGGATATTGTTGCAATGTAATATTGGAAGCTTTGTGGGGAAGTATGGTAAGGATGCTTTGAAGTTGGCGCGAAAATTGGCGAAGGATAAAATGATTTTTGCGTTTGGCAGTGATGTGCATCATCCAATTAAGGATGATTACATTTTAAAGGTTCAGAAAAAACTTGCTAAATATTATAGTGATACAGAGCTCGAAGAAGTGTTGGTGAAAAATCCGGCAAAGATTCTTGAAAAATAGTGTTGACTTTTTATTTCTGTTTAGTATAATCAAGGCTAAGATATAGAGTGTGAGTACATGTGGGCAGACGGGCACGACGTATTTTCGGTTAATACTTAAAGGAGGTAAAATGAAAAAACTCACAAAAATTAGCGTAATAGTGGCACTCATCATGGCCGCTTTTTCTTTGGTCTACACTGCACCAACCTATGCAGAGTCGTGCGATGCATTAGTTGAGGAGTGCAATGACGAGACGGAGAATCCTGATGATATCGATGAAGACGATGAAGTAGATGGTGAGTCTGTTGCTAAAGGTGGCTTGACCGTTGCGGCGGGAGTTGCTAATGATGCTGAGGATGATGCGGAAGCTGATGCTGGCGATGGTGTAGATGTGGTGGTGCCTGAGGGCGGTGATAAAAAGGTGCTTGATTCAGCAGAGCCGGAAGTTAAAAAAGAAGTATTGCGGTTGGCAGCGATTACTCCGGTTTATTTAACAAGATTTCTTGAGGTTGGTGAGACAATAACTGTCACTGATGCTTTAGCTGATGATTGGGGTTATAGTCTTGGAATGAGTTTTAGCACGATGTCATTTGAGAAAAGTGATACTTTGCGTACTCTTAGTAGCGAACCGATTACGATTGTGCAGGGCGAAGGTGGCGTATTTTCTATTACCGTAAATGAGGCTGGAAGCTATAACGTATGGTTTAGTAGTGGTGAACAGCTGTCGACTAGCATTATGATTAATGCGGTACAATTTACAGATACTGACGACCCGACTTTAAGTGAAATTATCGAAAACTTCAAGGCTGCAATGAAGGAAATTGAGGCAGCTATTAATTCTGGTGATTCCGATGCGATGCAGGTTGCGTGGCAAGGTTATTCGGATGCGATGATGTCTGATGCTGAGAAGTTTTATGGTCTTGATGAGTATGATCGAATGACGGCATTGATGCGCGTGATGTCATTATTAATATATGGCGAAGACGTGGTGGTGGAACAGTACGTTTATGAATACACCGAAGAAGATTACGAATATATTTACGAATATGATGCAGAATATGCGGCTATTCTTGATGAATTGAAGGCTGTGCTCGCAGAAGCTGGTTATACTGAAAACATTAGTGTTTATGATTTTGATTTAGCTGTTTATAATAATAGCGAAGATGTCGAAGAAGATGGTGAGCGTGACCCAATTGCTTGGTTAAATAATTTGTCCTCTGAGAGGGAAATCGTGATTGAGGCTGATAGCCCTGAAGAGGGATATGAGCGTCGTTATATTGCTGCACGGGCACATTTTGAAGGCTATCAACAAGATGCCGATGGCAATTTTATTGAAGATGAAAATGGTAACTGGATTCCAATTTGGAGCTATGCTTTAATTGATCATGTTGACTTTGATGCGGCTGCTGGTTTGCTCAGCGTGTGGTCTGATAAATTCTCAGTCTTTGCACTTTCCTATGTTGATGTGTTAATCCCAAAGACGCCAAATACTGGTGTATATACTACCGAAGGTGGTGCAACTAGTAGTTCGTCTTTGTCGATGATGTTTGCGATGATTGCCGTAGTGATGGCGTTTGGCGCAGTAAAAATTGCTAAGCGAAAATAATACTACACTTGTAGCAAAAACCAGGGGATTTAACCCTGGTTTTTTGTTAAAGTTTTGCACAGGTTTTTTACAGGTTTTGGTGATTTTGTGGGTTGATTATTTCTGAAACATAAGTATAATGGAATGTATATTATAGTGTTGAAGCGCGTTTTGAGCGCGGGAGAAGGAGTGTAATGCATAGAATCAAATATGGATTAGTGGCTGGTGTCACAGCGCTATCATTTTCGTTGGCAAGCGTATTGCCAGCTTTTGCGGAGCCAGATGACCCGGATGAGCCGGGTGGAGGTACAGTTTTAGTTGGTGACCCAGATGATATACTTGATAGTTCCTATACGCCGATTAGTTCGGTGACTGTTTCGCCGGCGACATTGTCTTTGGCTGTGGGTGAGCGGACGACTATTGCGGTGTCTTATAATAACGGGTTTAGTGTTGCAAATATTAAGGGTAGTGATACAGGTGTAGCTTTTAAGAGTGGTGATGATGAATATACTGCTTATGTAGGATTTGATGGCGAATATGATTCTGAGGCTCATGAGTTTATTCCTGATTATAATTCTATTTATGTTGATGGTAATTATATTGGCTCGGCGGTTTATACCGTGACGGTGACAGATACGAATGGGAATACGGCTACGACTGATTTCACGGTGGAGGTTCGGGATGCCTTGGCTTCGAGTTGGAGTTCGGTTGAAGAAATATGCGAAGAAGATGGTGAGGCGATGATTTGTGTATTGTATGAAGTAGGTGCAGACTTTGGTACGCCGATTGAAGGAGGTCGTGGTATTCGGGTTGAAATAGTACCAATGACTGATGAACTTCAGGCCTTAGATGAGCACTTGTTTACGATTTTGGATTTGACTGTGTTTGATGAAAATAATGAAACGATTCCTGTGAGCGATAATGATATCAGTGGGTTCTTTGGTATTCGCAAAGAAGAATTGGGTGATTTGGCCGATGCGGAAGAGCTATTTTTCCAAATTGTTTACATTAAAGACGGTGAGATTGTAGAACGTTATGACGTTACTGATATTGAGGATGATGGATGGGGCTGGATGTTTAGCTTTGCTGGGCTTTCACACTTTTCAAATTATGGGATTATAGTTTCGGATAGTCCTTTGGATGCTCCAAATACTGGTGAGTATACGATGGTTGAAAAGGGGAGCTACCGTGATAATACTGCTTTGATTATTACTGTGGTTGTAATGACTGTGGTTTTGACCATCTATAATGCAGTTAATTATGTAAAAAAGAATAATCAGAAATAATTCAACTGGTTTGTTGCATGAAAAGTAAAGGGTTTACCCCTTTACTTTTTTGTAAAAGCGTGATATAATGATACGGATATTAACGTAAAGGAAAATATGAGTCGTATCGGAAAACAACCCATCGATATTCCGGCGGGAGTGACAATCACGGTCGGCGACAAGGAGATTACTGTCGCTGGGCCGAAGGGTCAGCTCATCGTTCCGGTTCAGCCTATGACCACTACAAAGGTCGAAGGCACTCAGGTAATCGTTACCCGCAAGGATGACGAACCAAAATCTCGGGCTTGGCACGGTTTGCAGCGCGCATTGATTAACAATGCCGTTAACGGCGTGACTAAGGGTTACGAGAAAAAACTAGAAATTAATGGTGTAGGTTTTCGTCTATCGGGTGGTGGACAGGAAATCGAGATGGCACTTGGTTTTTCACATCCAGTGAAATATCGTGCGCCAGAAGGTATTCAACTTACTACCAATAAAATGGAAATTACCGTATCTGGTATCGACAAGCAAAAAGTCGGTCAGGTAGCGGCAGAAATCCGTAGCCTCAAGAAGCCTGAACCTTACAAGGGTAAAGGTATTAAGTATGTGGATGAGACAATTATCCGCAAGGCTGGAAAGGCAGGGAAGAAATAATGAATAAGTCAATGAGAGCAAATCGTACTCGTGCAAAGATTCACGGTACGAGCGAGAGACCACGCCTTACTGTGCATTTTTCGAATTTGCACATTACGGCGCAGGTAGTTGATGACGACAAGAAGACTACTCTTGCCTATGCTACGACGGTTGGTGCTAAAATGACTGGCACAAAGACCGAAAAAGCCGCTAAGATTGGTGAAGAAATTGCCAAGAAAGCTAAAGCTGCTAAGGTAAAGAAAGTTGTCTTTGATCGTGGTTCTAAATTATATGCTGGTAGAATGTCTGCTTTAGCTGACGCTGCTCGCAAGGAAGGATTGGAGTTTTAATATGGCAGAAGCTGAGAAAAAAGCCCCAAGAGTAATTAATAAGTCTGGCACCCTCAAGATGGACGACAAGGTCGCTGAGACCAAGCAGATTCGCGATATTTCTGGTAAGAAAATGGATCGCAGGAATCGTCGTGATCGTGTCAAAGCTGATGCTGGTGCAAAAGAGTATGACGATATTACTATTGCAGTAGATCGTGTGTCTCGTACTGTGGCTGGTGGCCGTAGGATGAGATTTAAAGCATTGGTTGCAATTGGGAATCATAAGAATAAAGTTGGTATTGGTGTAGCAAAAGGTAACGATGTGACTACAGCTGTAGCAAAAGCTACTTCGAAGGCTAAAAAGTCGATGATTACGTTCTCGATGAACGGTGAAACGATTTGTCACGAGACTCGCACTAAGGTTACTGGTGCAGATGTATTGATGAAGCCTGCTGCTCCTGGTACTGGTATTATCGCTGGTGGTACAGTGCGTGCGATTATGGGTCTAACTGGCGTGAAGAACTTGATTTCGAAATCACTTGGTTCGACCAATAAAGTAAACATTGCTTATGCAGTGATTGAATGTTTGCGCGCTCAGGTGCCACGTAATCAGTGGACTGGCAAGAAAGCTACTGAAGCCGCTGAAAAACCAGCAGCGAAGGCTGAGGCTAAGGTTGCTGAGAAGCCAGCAGCGAAGGCTGAAGTTAAACCGGCTGCTAAGAAAGTTGCCGCTAAGAAACCAGCCGCCAAGAAACCTGCTGCTGCGAAGAAACCAGCTACTAAAAAAGCTGCTCCAAAGAAGGAGGATAAGTAATGAAATACAATGATTTAGTTGTCGAGAAGAATACTCGGCCATCACGCAAAGGTCGTGGTATCTCGGCTGGTCAGGGTAAAACCGCTGGTCGTGGTACTAAAGGTCAGAAAGCTCGTACTGGCCATCGCAAGATGCCAACCGGATTCATGGGCGGCCAACGTGCTATTATGCAAGCTGTGCCAAAATTGAAAGGTTTTAAGAGTTTTCATGCTAAGGCTGAAGTGGTCTACACGGATCGCTTGAACGACCTTAAGGGTAAGGTTGATAACTTTACTTTGGCAGATAATAATTTAATTTCTAGCCCTTATATAAAGGTTAAGATTATTACTCGTGGTGAATTAACTGCAAAACTTGATATTGAAACGCAATTTGCGTCGAAGACCGCAATTGCCGCTATCAAGAAAGCTGGTGGTTCGTTTAAGAAGGTTGCAGTTTTGCAGAAATCAGCCAAAAAAGCTGAATAATAGCTTAAAAAGTCAAAATAATCTCTAGTAATAGAGATTATTTTGTTGTATAATGAATCTATTATGAATGAAGCGGAGTTAAAAACAAGTACAAAACAACGGGTGGTTATCAGTTTAATTGCGGTGGTGATGCTAGGCTCGATGATTGCGAGCTATGTGGCAATTGTGGCTAATGGTGGTAAGTCTGGTGCTACAAATACGGAAATTACCGATGAAAAGGCGCAGGAATATTATGCGGCTTATTCGGCTAAGTTGGCTGAATTTAAAGAGGCTTCTAGTGGTGACTTTAAGAAGTTTTCGGGGCAGCTTGGTGCTGTGGGGGTGTATGATGAGGAGGCTGCCAATAGTAATGGGGTAACTACTAAGGAATTGGTGGTTGGTGATGGGCGTGAGCTTGCTTCTGGCGACACTAATTACTTAGCTTACTATGTGGGCTGGTGTGCGGATGGTACGATTTTTGATTCGTCGCTCGACGACACGGATGATCCGACGTCGTTTACGAATGCTCTGGATGCTTCGCAGGGGATGATTGAGGGCTGGAACGAAGGTGTAGTAGGAATGAAAATTGGCGGAATCCGTAGAATTACAATTCCGGGTGAGAAGGCTTATGGCTCATCGCGTGAGATTTGTGGTGGGTATGACAAGCCTTTGCGATTCTTGGCGATGGTCGTAGCGAATGAGGAACCATTCTCGACTGTAGTGAGTGAGCTTGAGACTGCTTATATGAAGGTGCAGTATGCTAACTACGGCATTGATTATGAAGCGATGATGGGGATGTAGTTGATTATATTTCTTGTGGTGGTTTGTTGACAGCTGTTTTTGGTGTGTTATAATTAAAGTATAAGTTTATAAACATAAAAACATAAAATAAAAGGCCGAAAATTATGTCATCGAAATTATTAATTAATGTAAATGACGCTACTCCTAGTGTAGTGCCAGATACTAGCGCACCAGATACTGGTATGTTTAGTGTCTCTCATACGGATGGAGTAAGCTTTAACACTAGTATGGTGTTGCCAATCATTGGTATTGCTGTGTTGGTTATTGCTTTTATTGCTGGTATTATTGTAGCAATTTCTCGTCGCAAGAAAGTAAATCGTTTTACTACCCATACTAATAAGCATTTAGTAGCTAAACTAACTACATTATCCGTAGTAGTATTACTAGGTGCATTAGGTATATTAAATGCAGATAAACTAACCAGTATGGTTAATGCGGCAGATAATTCAGAAGAAGATACACTTACTATTACAACAAGTGATATTGAAATAGACGTAGACCTAAATGATACTGCGGTCTTTGCTGCTGGAGAAAGTAAGGTTGTAGTTGATTCTGCTACTCCATATGGTTATACATTAATGGCCTATGTAGATAGTGCTACTACAGACCTTATAAATGAAACTAATACATCATCTAGCAGTACTATTAATATGATAGATTCACTAGAACCTACAGCACTTACTAGTAATACTTGGGGATTTGCCACTACTAAACCAACAGACCAAACGTCTACAGTGTTCACTGGCATTCCTAATTCGCTAGACGAAGCGATAACTCTAAAATATACTGAAGAACCTACTACCGCCAATGATGAATCTACATTCTACTATGGTACTTACATTACACCAGACTTAGACTATGGTACTTATTCCGGTGTTACTATTACTTATGTTGCGATTGCTAATATTTGTAATCCACTAGCTACTACTATAGGCGATGCTGTTTGTTTACAAGACTTCGCTGGTCCGAATCGTGACCAGATTGTTGATTCCATGACGCCAGAAAGACAATATACACTGATGGATAAACGCGACAGGAAGACTTATACACTTGCAAAACTGCCTCAATATACTGGCAGGACAGGAGCACCGGGTGCAGTTGAAGGTTGGAAATATGCTGTTTGGATGACGCAAAACCTGGATCTAGATATTGATTCTAATGTAACTTACACAAACAAAGATACAGACCTTGGCTATAATCCAAACACCCAACAGTATGAAACTGCTACTTGGAAACCGAGCCGTTCTACTTATGCTACTAACGACACCACGTGGGTAGACTCTAGCACTACTCCTGAATCGTATGATATAGGTAATAAATATTGGAGTGGTGCAACTGATCAAAACGATTGGTATGGGTATTTTAATAGTTGTAGTTGGGATTCTGATAACATGCCTTATGGTTGCAATGAGTCAATTAATCCTACTTCTACATATGTATCATCTACTGGTATTCCACAATATCATTTAGGTAATTATTACAACTGGACTGCGGCTGTGGCGATGAATGATAGTTCTAATCTTAGATACTATGAAATAACAGAGCAGTCTATTTGCCCGGCTGGATGGACTATACCTAGAATTGGCTTTTCTTGGAATGCGGAAGGTGCAGATCGAGATACTTTTTCTGATGATTCTTTCTATGCTTTGTGGGAGTATTATGGTGTTAGGGAGGGGGAATGGTCTCCTTATAGTTGGAATGGTGGGGCTCAGAGTTTTGCTCTGTGGGATGAGCCGCTTTTCTTTATCCCTAGCGGTGGTTGGCGAGGTTACTTTGGGTCTGTTGGGCTTGGCGGTGATTACTGGTCTTCGGCTCTGTACAAAAATAATTGGTGGTCTAGTGATGATGAAAATGGAACTGAGGCTGGCTATGTATGGTTTACTACTTATGTCTATTCTAGTTCTTTTAACCGAGATGGTGAACGTTCTGTTGGCAGTTCGGTCCGTTGTATTGCGCGTCCTGTTTCCTCCTCTCTTATGTGGGATGATGCGGTTCCTGTTGACTTTTAAAGTATTTGCTTTATAATTATAAGCGTAAGTTTATAAGAAACAAACACATAAAAAATTAAAGGTAGAGAAGACATATGTCATCGAAATTATTAATTAATGTCAACGATGCTAGCTCTGCGGTAGTGCCAGATACTAGCGCACCAGATACTGGTATGTTTAGCGTCTCACATACTGATGGAGTAAGCTTTAATACTAGTATGGTGCTACCAATTGTTGGTATAGCCGTGCTTACTGTTGCAATTATTGTTGGTATCGTTGTAGCGATCTCTCGCCATAAGAAAGTAAATCGTTTTACTACACATACTAATAAACACTTAGTAGCTAAACTAACTACATTATCCGTAGTAGTATTACTAGGTGCATTAGGTATATTAAATGCAGATAAACTAACCAGTATGGTTAATGCAGCAGATAATTCAGAAGAAGACACACTTACTATTATGGCAAGCGATATTAAAATAGACGTAGACTTAAACAATAAAGCAGTCTTTGCTACTGGAGAAAGCACGGTAACAGTAAGTTCTGCTACTGAAGCAGGATATACACTCATGGCCTATGTAGATAGTACTACTACAGACTTAACAAATGAAACCAATAAATCCTCTAAAAGTACTATTGCTATGTTAAACTCCAACGAACCAACAGCTCTTACAGACAATACCTGGGGTTTATCAACGACTAAACCAACGGACCAAACTAGCGAAGTCTTTACTGGTCTTCCTACCACGCAAGAAACCGCATTAACACTCAAAACTACAGAAGAAGCTACCACCGCTAACGACAAATCTACTTTCTACTATGGCACCTACATTACTCCAGACTTAGACTATGGTACTTATTCTGGTGCCACTATCACATATGTTGCCATAGCTAACATAACTGAACTATGTAATCCGAATGCTACTACTATACAAGAAGCAGTTTGCATGCAAGATTTTGCTGGTCCTAATCGTGACCAGATTGTAGACTCCATGACTCCAGAAACCCAATATATACTTATCGATAAACGTGATGAAAAATCTTATACGATTGCAAAACTTCGCACGTTCAGCGGCGAAATTCCCAAGAATGTATTTCTTGAATATAGTTATGCTGTCTGGATGACCCAAAACTTAGACTTAGACTTAGATTCCAACACTACTTACACTAACGAAGATACAGACCTAGGTTACAATACACGTACTGGGCAATACGAATCTGCATCTTGGAAGCCAAGCCGCTCTACTTATATTGGCACGAATAATCAGCAACATGATTGGTGTGTTGGTGGCGAATGGATTTCTGATAACCTAGAAATGCATGGTACACATTGTATAAACTATATTCCAGAATCTTATGATCCAGGTGATTATTATTGGGATGGTGTTGTTTCTAGCAATAATTATTCTACTAGTGGTATTCCACAATATCATTTGGGAAACTATTATAACTGGAATGCTGCTGTGGCAATGAACAATACTTCTAGCATTCAATACGAAGATTTGACTACCCAATCTATTTGCCCCTCTGGTTGGGCTCTTGGCGATGATTATTTTGATTTGTTTAGGTTGTGGTTTGAATATGGCTTTGATGATTATTCCTATTGGTATAATGACGATGATGTACTTCGCTCCTTGTGGAAAGAACCACTTTATTTCAACATGAGTGGTTTCTTTGATGGCGAGTTAAGCCATATTTCACTTGGGGGATTTTTGTGGGATCCGTGGTCTTACGATGAGACAAAAGCTTACAGTGCTGGTTTCCAGGAACGGCTGGCCGTATCCCATCCAGCTGGTGAAGCTTATCGTGGTCTTGGTGTTTCTGTTCGCTGCGCCGTCCGCTCTGCGTCGCCTGACGGCCCCGCTCCAGCTTAAATGCAGCAATCTTTTACGTTGGATTATTTATAGGAGGGGCGACTCGTAATACAGTTTGAACTTTGGTTTTTGGTAGTGGGTTGAAGGTTTTTACTCTTTGTGATAATGTTGTTGGCGTGAGTAAAAATAGAATGGGGTATATCGATATTTCTGCCCTAAATAGTTTACCAGAAAAGCATGAATATGAAACAGCAAAATTTTTTTCGTTACGTGGATATGACGTAACTTTTATCAAGCCAAGTTCTATCAAAGGTCAGCATACACCGGATTTTTATTGACTGTCAAGAGCAAATTTGATATAATGTAGTTTATAGGTAGCCTGACCCACGACTGTATAGTTGAGGGCCAATGGCTACTTTTTTTTGTGTTTTCTAAGGCAGGAGTGACTCGTAATACAGTTTGAGCTTTGGTTTTTGGTAGGGGGTTGAAAAATGTGACCAGGTTGGGTATAATGCCTGACATGAAAAAAGGTAAGATTATTCCGAATGGTGTTGTGCTAAAAAATCATGAAAATGCTACTGTTGTGTTTTTGACGGAGTGTGGTTTCGACGTTGAGCTTATTCCTAAGGTCGATATAAAAGGTATTCGTACCCCGGATATTATTATAGATAATATAAAATGGGAGATGAAGGCTCCAATTGGTGAGGGCGGTTCTCTGATGAAAAATATTATTCAAAGAGCTATTAGGCAATCGCCGTATATAATTGTTGATTTGAGGAGGACAAAAAGGCATCAAACGAAATGTCTAAGAGAATTGGAAAAACAGTTTAATAATTCCAAGAGTATAAAGTGGTTAAAAATTATTACGAAATCTGGAAAGATGCTTGATTTTAAAAAGTGATTAGTATATAATTGACTTTACTAGAGGCAGGACCTGCAGTGGATATATGCGGGACACCGCCTCGGAATAAGGCAGACTTTAGAGTCGGCCTTATTTTTTTTGAGAATTTAGCTGATTTTATGAGTTGTTTTACGGGAGGAGTGACTCGTAATACAGTTTGAGCTCTTCGGCGATATAGTCGTCGTCTTCGTAAATTGCATTGAGACTTTGTAGGAACTTGGCGGATTGTTTTTCGAGGCGGGATTCGCGGTAGGATTCCCATTTGGCGGTCTCGGTTTCGCTAAGACTTTCGGGGTAATTGCGGCCTTTGTAGTGTAATAATAAATCCGGCAGACGTTCATCATCGAATTCTGGATGGAAGTCGGCAAGTTTTTTGGCGTCAGCGTTGCGAACGGCAGAGACTTTAATACGATCGGCGTCATTCAAAAATCCTTCATATATAGCCTGTTCTGGTTCTTCGGCGGGTGGGAATTTGTCGGCTTCGGCTTCATTTATCGTACGCATTTTTTCTGCGAATTCTGGATGGGCCATGAGTGATTGATAATTTTGGTCAACCTTTTCTTGAGTGAGACCAATTCTTTCCCAGCATTCTTTTGAATTTAGTACGCTGGTCGGTGCAACGGCCGGGCATTTATTAAAACAAAGTTCTTTGACGATGGGGAAGAAGGAACTATTTGATTTTGAATTTTCTGGAACAGTATTAGCAAGAATTTCATCCAAATTGTATCTCAAGTCCCAAACGAGAACATTACCATTACGTGATGTAGTGATTGGCGCAACGACGGTGGTTTTATTAAATTCGGATGAATATCTACCGCTAGTATAGACAATAGGATTTTTACGGTCTAGATTGACATATTGTTGAATGGTTTTTTTGTCGCGAAGTTTCAGTAGAAAATTAAACATTTCTGGTTGTTTTTCTTTGATGAGTTTGGCAACAGCAATAGTAGCATAAACATCTGAAAGCGCATCGTGGGCGTGTTCGTGTTTCATGCCATTTAATTTGGTAATAAGCTCTAGGCGATTGGTAGCTTTGCCATTTCCGGCGATCGGCCATTTAATGCCGTCTGGGCGGAGGGCTCTCACCATGCGCACGACGTCCAGTATATCCCAGCGGCTGCGGCCGTCTTTCCATTCCCATTCGTATGGGTCATAGAAACTGCGCCATAAAATTGCACGCATAAATTCATCATCAAACCGGACGGTATTATAACCAACTGCTATGGTATTTGGTGTAAAAATATCTTCTGTGACGATGCGACAAAATTCGGCTTCGGTGTATCCGTCCTCGAGGGTCTTTTGTGGAGTGATTTTGGTAACCATGATGGCTTCGGGGCTAGGTAGGGCGTCGGGTGTGATTTTGACAAGAATATTAACTGGTTCGCCGATTGGATTTAGGTCCAAATCTGTTCTTTGGCCGGCGAATTGCATGATGCGGTCGGCGCGTGGATTAAGCCCACTGGTTTCTAAATCATAAAAGAAGAAAGTTTTATTCATGACTAAATTATAGCATGAAAAAAATGCGATAAAAAACATAAGAATTATGATATAATCTAATCATGGACAATAATAAAGTCATGATTGTGGGCACTGGTAATGTTGGTGCTTCGATTGCTTACGCTATTACGCAGCAAAGGACTGCGGTAAATGAAGTCGTTTTAACGGATATCGTAGCAAAGGACGCTGAGGGTGAGGCAATGGATCTTAATGACGCGCTTGCAGTGGCACCAAGCTATGTTAAAATTTGGAATGGTACATATAAGGATGCGCATGATTGCGATATTGTGGTGATTGCGGCTGGCGCTCCACAAAAACCTGGTGAAAGCAGATTACACAACTTGCGCAAGAATGCGAATATTCTGCAAGGGATGATTCAGCAGATTATGGCAAGTGGATTTAATGGGATATTTTTGGTAGTGACTAATCCAGTAGACGTGATGGCTTATTTTACGATGAAGTTTTCTGGTTTGCCGAGTGAAAAGGTAATTGGTTCTGGCACTTTGCTGGATTCGGCTAGATTGCAAAAGCGGATTGCTGAATATCTTAATATTAATCCAAAATCGGTGCATGCTTATCAAGTGGGTGAGCACGGTGATTCGGAAGTGACTTTGTGGTCTTTGGCGGATGCGGGTGGTGCAAAAATCTCTGAGATGCTACCGCGCGAAACTCTGAAGGGGATTTCGGATTACGTGCGGAATGAGGCATATGATATTATCGAGAAAAAAGGTGCTACACAATATGGTATTGCAACTTGTGCAGTGCAAATTATTAATTCGATTTTGAATGACGAGTTAAGAGTTTTGCCAGTTTCGTCACTCGATAGTTTTACGGACACATATTATGGTTGGCCAACTGTGGTGGGGCGTGAAGGTGTGGTGCGACGTTTGGATGTGAAGCTATCTGAAAAGGAGAATATTGATTTGCAAAAGTCAATAAATGTGTTATCTAAAGCAATTAAATCTGTTAAGATGTGATATAATATATATAATAATAATTGTCAAATAAAATAAGGAAGAAAAAATGGAGCCAACAAATACAACAACACCAGCAACATCTAATACGCCATCTGATTTGCCTTTACCGCCAGAATTACCTTCTTTGCCACCTGAGGCTCCAGCTTTGAATCCGATTTCGCCAGCAGAATCGCTTGCTCCGGCTGAACCGGTTGCTCCTGCAGCTCCTGCTACACCTGAGGCTCCTGTTGCGCCTGAAATGCCTGCTGCGCCAGAAGCTCCTGTGGCTCCGGAAGCACCAGTTGCGCCTGTGGCTCCTGAAATGCCTGCTGTGCCTGAAGCTCCTGTAGCTCCGGAAGCACCAGCTACGGCTCCTGATTTGTCGGATGTAGTGCCAGAGGCCTCCGAGGTGCTAGAGACACTTCAAACATCAACTGCTGAACAAGCTGTGACCCCGGAAGCTCCGGTGGCCGCTTCAACTGAGCCATCTGCCGCTCCGCTTAACCCGACAAATGCTGCTGCGGCGCCTGTGGAATCTGGTGCTAATACCACATTTGGTGCAATGGACCCGATTACGATGCCAACTCCGGCTAAAGCACCAAATCCTGAAGAAGAAGAACTAAAGGCGCCACTAAAAGCGGCAGAGCCAGTGCCTGGTTCAATTGGTAGTGCAATTTCAGTACCTTCTGAAAGTGGAGCGATTGGGGCAGCCCAAGGTTTGGCAACTTCAAGCATGGCTTACAACGAACAGAATAAGGCGGGCAGTAAGTCTGGAAAAAAGAAAATGAGCAAGTCTACTTTGATACTCTTGGGTGTGCTCGGTGTAGTTATAATTGCTGTTTTGGTAGTAGTATTAATTCAGATGTTGGGTTCGGGCAAATAATTTAGGAGGACAATGAGTAAAGTTTATATTACGACGGCGATTCCGTACGTAAATGGTCAGCCACACATTGGACATGCAATGGATTATTGTCTTGCAGATGTTTGTGTGCGCTATAATAGATTAATTGGGAATGAAGTGCGTTTGCAGGCTGGTACCGATGAACATGGCGGGAAGATTTTTAAAAAAGCTGAAGAACTTGGTAAGCCCGTAGAACAATATGTGTCGGAAAACGCAAAGAAATTCCAAGATTTCATCCATTCTTTGGGCGTGGAATACACGGATTTTGTGCGGACGACGGATGCGGAGCATCAAAAACGATGTCAGGAAATTTGGAAGCGTCTGGAATCGCATATCTATAAAGCAAAATATGAGGGCTGGTATTGCACTGGGTGTGAAAGGTTTGTGACCGATAAAGAAGTGGAAGAAAATCATGGGGTTTGTCCTGACCATCAGAAGCCGTATGAGCAACTTTCGGAAGAGAATTATTATTTTCGAATTTCAGATTTTAAGGAACAAATCGTTCGGTCTATTGAATTGGGCGAGATGTTGGTTTTGCCGGATTTTCGTAAGAAAGAGGTGCTGAAACTTTTGGATGAATCACCCGATGTGTCGGTTTCGCGTTCGGTGGAACAATTAACTTGGGGCGTGCCAGTACCGGGCGATGAATCGCAAGTGATGTATGTGTGGATAGATGCATTGTCAAATTATCTTACTGTTTTGGGATATCCAGAGACTTCGATTGATGATTGGTGGCCAGCACAGGCTCAATTTGTGGGTAAAGATATCCTAAGATTTCATGCTATAATTTGGCCAGCTATGCTAATCGGGCTTGGTTTGCCTTTGCCTCGTCACTTGGTGTCACATGGAATGGTGCTTGCAAATGGGCAAAAGATGTCAAAGTCGATTGGCAACGTGGTTGATCCAATGGAAGTCTTAAATAGGCATGGCATAGATGGATTTCGTTATTATTTCTTGCGTCACATTGATACTTTTGCAGATTCGGATTTTACATGGGAAAAGTTTGATGAGGCTTACAATAATGAACTCGCAAATGATTTGGGTAATTTAGTGCAGAGGCTTGCAACCTTGGCGTCAAAGAATAACTTTGAGCTTGGTGAAGCTTTTGAGCCTGTGATACCGCAAGAATATAAGGAATTGATGGATAGTTTTGAATATTCAAAAGCGATGGACTATGTGTGGGAAAAGTTACAAGGATTGAATCGTAAGATTGATGAGGAAAAGCCTTGGAGTCTTGCCAAGGACGGCAAAAAGGAAGAATTGGACAAGTGTCTAAAAAGTTTAATCTGTGAATTACTCAATGCCAATTATCTACTTTCGCCGTTTTTGCCCAATGCGACTGAGAAAGTATCGGCAGTATTTGCTAATCCGATAACACCGCCCGAAATACCTTTGTTCCCAAAACAATAAAAAAATAGCCCCTTTGGTGGGGCTATTTTTTATTCTTCGCCGGAAAGCTTGGAAGTGAAGTCGGATAGATAGAAGCCGACGACGCCGCCAATCATTGGGAAGAGGGCGTAGATTGATAGTGCTTGGCAAACGCCACCAAGAATCTCGCCGAAGTTCTCACCTGCAGTTGGGAAGATTTGTAGCATCAAGGCAGCTGCTGGGTTGAATACAAAATTACCAGTGAGGTTGCCGAAGAATGCTGCGGATACGATGTAGCCAATAAAGCTTGCTAATACCATACCACCTACTACAGTTGTAGCAAAAGTGAATACGCTGCGCTTGTATTTGAGGCCACGCGCGAAGAAGAACCCGATGATAATTGCGCCGAGTAATTCTACCATGGTGAAAATCCAGAATTGGTTTTCGCCGACAGCGGTCATAGTTGGGACATCCATGGCTGCTTCGCCACCAGCAACGTGGAACGAGTTGAAGATGAGCCAGCCGAGCCAAGCGCCGACAACTTCCGCAATGATATACATGAAACCGCGGATTACTGAGATGCGTCGAGATGCCATCATACCGACAGCTACGAGTGGATTAAGACAGGCACCCGAGAAGGCATAAATTGCAATAAAGATTGCGATCAAGGCAAAGGCATACATTGCCATGTTGTGGATGCCGATTAGCGCGAATGAGAATAGGAGCAACGTAATTAATGCTGTACCTAATATTTCGCCGAGTAAAGCACCGTAAAATTTGTGATTTTTGAAGATAGTGAGAATGCTCTCTTTTTCTTCGTATTTCTTGGCAAAGAAACCACTAAGACAGGACTTTTTGGCTTTTGGTTCTGTAGTGACATCTTTTTCTACCGTATTGGTTTTGACAGCCTCGGATACTGGTTTGTCGACAGTTTTCGTGGCAGTTTTGGGTTTGGTCGTTTTGGCTTTTGCAGTCTTTGACGACGTCTTAGGCTTTTTTGTTGCCATCTTTCCTCCTTAAATAATATTTACTCTATTATAGCACACTATTTATGTTATAATGAAAAAATGGGAATAATGTTGACTAAGGAAGATGATAAAAACGCTGATTTGTCGCGACGAATCAATGCAGACTTGCGCGCCAAAATGGATGCGCAATCTAAAATGGAGGACCCGGATTTTGTAGATGGTTCGGCCTACATGGAGGATTTTTTGAAGAATATTAAGGTATAAATATGGTATAATATATATATGAACGAGTTGGAGTCTTTAAAGAAAGAATTAAAAGAATTAAATACACAATATGCTCAGATTCGTGATATTGCGCCAGAGAAGCGGGGTGCTTTTGGGCGTGAATTAAATGAGCGGAAGATGGCGATTTTAGAAAAGATTCGCGTTGCTGAAGAAGCTGCACTCGATGTGGCGGTGGAGCCTCTTGATATTACTGCGCCCTGTGGCGTGAACGAAGCTTTGCCGACGGTTTACCCTGTGTTTCAAGGTTCTAGACACCCTTTGATGACGGAGCTCGATAGAGTTGTTTCAATTTACCAATTGATGGGGTTTGATGTGATGGAATCGCGTCAGCTGGACGATGAGTTCCATATGTTTGATTCCTTGAACTTTGCTAAAGAGCATCCAGCGCGAGATGGTTATGACACTTTCCGGACTGAGGAAGGTTTGATACCGCCAGCGCATACGTCTACGATGCAACATCGGGTGCTGAAGGCATATCGAGACAAATTGGCTAAAGGTGAGGAGATTGCCGTGGTGGTGCCGGGTAGAGTGTACCGAAACGAGGACGTAGATGCAACACATGAACATACTTTTTATCAGTGTGAAGGTGTATATGTGTCGCGTAGTTGTACATTGGGTGATATGCTTGGAATTTTAAGAGAATTCTTTGAGAAATATTATGAACAAAAGTTGAATATTCGGACGCAACCAGGGTATTTCCCATTTACGGAGCCTTCGCTGGAGTTTTTGATTGAAAAGCCAAAAGCTTTGGGTGGCAAGAAAGGTGACTATTTGGAGATGCTGGGTTGCGGGATGATTCATCCAAACGTTTTGAAGATGGCCGGGATTGATCCAAACGAATACCATGGTTTTGCTTGGGGTGGCGGAATTGATAGACTAGTGATGTTGCGCTATGGTTTGATGGATGTGCGGCATTTTGAGTCGGGGGATCTTAGATTCTTAAGGGAATTTAAATAGGGTTAGGAGGAAAATGAGAATTTCGTTAAATTGGCTTAAAAAATATGTTTCGATACCGGTCTCTAATGAAGAGCTGATACGCTTGATTGGTGCTAGGTTGGTGGAAGTCGAGGGTGTGATTGATGAGAGCGCTAAATATAATAATATATATGTTGCAAAGGTAGTAAATGCCGAAAAGATACCTGACACACATTTGACACTCTGTCAAGTTTATGTTGGTGATAAAAATATTGAAAAAGTTGAGAAAGACGCGGATGGATTAGTGCAGGTGGTGTGTGGGGCGCCAAATGTACATGTTGGAATGTTGGCGGCTTGGATTGCGCCGGGGGCAATTGTGCCGGCTTCGGTCCATGAAGATGCCCCGTTTGTGATTGGCAAACGCAAAATGCTCGGAAAATATGATTCCTTTGGTATGTTGGCTGGTGCGGATGAATTGGATTTTGGTGGCGACCATTCGGGAATTGTTGAGATTGATCCAACAATGGCGCAGCCAGGTGATTTGCTGTCTGATGTATTTGAATTAAATGATTTGATTTTGGAAATTGAGAATAAATCTTTGACACACCGGCCGGATTGCTTTGGTATTATTGGTTTTGCCAGGGAAGTGGCAGGTATATTGGGTGAGAAATTTGCTGAACCAGAGTTTTTGACTGTTGAGAAGGTATTTCCGAAAGGATTTTTCGTTAGATGGGGAGATGGAATTAAGGCGAAAAAATCTGAACTAACTGTAGAGATTGCAGACCCGGAGATTTGTCCAAGATATAGTTGCGCGGTTATTAAAGTGGTTGATCCGGTTGAGGGAAATAAGTATTTGTCGGAAATGCAAATACTTTTGGCAAAGTCTGGAATGCAAAGTATTTCGAAAATAGTTGATGTGACAAATTATTTAATGTTGCTTACTGGGCAACCGTTGCATGCTTTTGACTATGATAAATTCTTGAGCGTAGGTGGAAGCGAAAAGCCGATTATTAATGTGAGGTTGGCGCGTGAAGGTGAAAAGCTTGAGCTGTTGGATGGCAAAGAAGTTTCTTGTATTCCAAGTGATATTTTAATTACATCGAATGATGTGCCGGTGGCAATGGCTGGCGCGATGGGTGGAAAGAGTACAGAAATAGACGAAAATACAAATAATGTGTTGTTGGAATCGGCAACGTTTAGTTTGTTTAATCTTCGTAAAACGCAGATGGAACATGGCATTTTTAGCGAGGCTATTACGAGATTCACAAAAGGTGTGCCGGCGGGTGGTACATTTAACGTTTTGGCGGAAGCAATTAAAGAAATTAATGGTAAGCCGCTTGATGCTTGCGATGCGTTTGTGGGATGGAAAAAGCCGCAGCCGATAATTGTTTCTGTTGGCGAAATAAACGAATTGCTTGGTACAGACTATAGTAAGAAATTGATTATGCAGACGCTTTCTAATGTCGGATTCGATGTTGAGAATAATGGTGATGTTTTGACGGTTTGGGCAAAAATTTGGCGGACGGATATCCATATCAAAGAGGATATCATTGAAGAAGTGGGGAGACTACTCGGATATGATAATATCACGCCGACATTGCCACGACACGCGACGGCAGAGCGAAATAAGATGCTTAGTTTGAAGACACAAATTCGTGAAATCATGAAGGAATATGGTGCGAATGAGGTGCTGGCATATAGCTTTGTGAGCGAAAGGTTGTTGAAAAAGGCTGGTCTTGACGTGGCAAATTCATATAAGATTGTTAACTCGATTTCGCCGGATTTGCAATATGTGAGGCAGACTATTGTGCCGAGCTTGCTTGATAAGGCTTATTTAAATCAGAAATTGCCAGTAGATAAATTTGCGATTTTTGAAATGAATAAGGTTTATCAAAAGGGTTGGGGAATGAATGATGAAAATGTGCCAGTTGAGAAAATGCAAATGGGTTTTGTGGTGGCTGAAAGAAAGACTACGGGTGATGCTTATTATAAGGCAAAATTCTATGCGGAAAAATTGTTGGAAGAGTTGAATATCGCTGTGAAGTTTTTGCCGTTGAAGAGTAGGGCTGCAGACGCTTTGCCGTTCGAGAATAAGCGTGCAGCGGAGATTTGGACGCTTGATGATCAATATGTTGGGGTGGTGGGGGAATTTAAGAATTCGGTGCGAAGAAATTTCAAACTGGCGGAATATTTAGCTGGGTTCGAATTAAGCGTTGATGTGATTAATAAATTAGCTGGTATTCGGGCAGTGAAAAATGATTTTGAAATCAAAGATCAAATTGATGAAACTGTTACGACTGATAAGAATTATGCCGATGTTTTGGCTGAGGTAAGCGAGAAATATCCAGGTGCGGTTATTACGCCGGCGTCGATTTATCAGCCGGAAGGTGTTAGCAAAAAGAATATTACTTTCCATATTGAGAAGTATTAGTGGTTGATGTTATTGTTGTGATTGACGTAACTTTTTGGTGTGGTATAATTAAAGCATAAGTTTATAAACATAAAAACATAAAATAAAAGGCCGAAAATTATGTCATCGAAATTATTAATAAATGTTAATGACGCTACCCCTAGTGTCATAATACCAGATACTGGTGGCAATACATCAGCACTCAGCACTAATCTAGCGCATGATAATGGTATTTCTATGGTACTACCAATCATTGGTATTACGACGCTTAGTATTGTTGTGATTGCTGGTATTATTGTGGCAATCTCTCGTCGTAAGAAAGTAAATCGTTTTACTACCCATACTAATAAGCATTTAGTAGCTAAACTTTCTGCTTTATCTATTGTAGTGTTATTAGGCGCACTTGGAGTAATGAACGCAGATAAATTAACCAGTATGGTTAATGCAGCAGATAATTCAGAAGAAGACACACTTACTATTACCGCTAGTGATATTAAAATAGACGTAGATTTAAACGATAAAGCAGTATTTGCTACTGGAGAAAGTACAGTAACAGTAAGTTCTGCTACTGAAGCTGGATATACATTAATGGCCTATGTAGATAGTAGTACCACGGATCTGACAAATGAAACAAACAAATCCTCCAAAAGTACTATTAAAATGCTAGGCACTACAGATTTTAAGAATCCTGTAGCTCTTGCGGAAAACACTTGGGGTGTTGCTACTGCTAAACCAACCAGCCAAACCAGTGAAGTCTTTACTGGTCTTACTACTACACTAGAAGAAGCCATCACATTAAAAATTACAGACGAAGCTACAACTGCTAATGACAAATCTACCTTCTACTACGGCACCTACATTACTCCAGACCTAGACTATGGTACTTATTCTGGTACCACTATTACTTATATCGCAATTGCCAACTATGCCGGACCATGTAATCCAAATGCTACCACCATACAAGAAGCTAAATGCTTACAAGACTTTGCCGGTCCTAATCGTGACCAAATCGTGGATTCTATGACACCAGAAACCCAATATACACTTATGGACATGCGTGATGAGAAGAGCTATACTATTGCAAAGTTGTATCAATATATATCCGATGACGGACGCACGGTAGGCCGGCCAGAAACTTATGCTGTCTGGATGACTCAAAATCTAGATTTAGACCTAGATTCTAATATTACATATACTAACGAGGATACCGACTTGGGCTATAATCCAGAAACCCAACAATATGAAGTTGCTTCTTGGACGCCGATCCGTTCAACATATAAGTCCACAAATTCTGACTGGTGTGTAGGTGGCATATGGAATAGTGAATTTAGCTATTGTGAGACGAATTATACTCCAGAGTCATATGATATTGGAAATTTATATTGGAGTAGCAGAGAAGACCTCAATGCTAATTGGTCTGCTTACTATCGAACTTGCGATTGGGATTCAAATGATAAGCCATACAACTGCGATGAGTCGCTTAACCCTAAATCCCACTTCATTTCTTCAACTGGTATTTCACAATATCACCTAGGAAATTATTATAACTGGGCTGCAGCCATTGCGATGAACGATACTTCTGGGTTTGACGATTACCAACTGATTGAGCAGTCGATCTGCCCGGCGGGATGGACTCTGCCTAGAGCATCGATGGGTAATGATTCGTTTTATTCTCTGTGGAAGTACTATGGATTCGGCGGTTGGGCAAGAAATGGAGATGATGCATTGTGGACTACCCCGCTCTACTTTAATGCTAGTGGTTACTGGAGTGGATATTTGGATGGCGTTGGGGATATTGGTAGTTACTGGTCTGCTAATGTGCACGGTGACGATTCTGCTGGTAATGCCGACTTTACTACATATGGTTATTTGAGTTCGTCTGGCAGCGGAAGGAATCGTCATTATGGCTACTCGGTCCGTTGTATTGCTCGACCAGTTACTTCTTCTTTGGGTGGTGGCAAGTTCGTTGTACCCGAAAGGACTTCATAGGTGGTTGTGTTTTGATGTTGTTTATGGTAAACTTAGTTTATGATTTTGTTTGATTCTGTTACGAAAGTTTACCCTGGTGATAAAGAGCCGGCGCTTGATGATGTGTCGCTTCATATCGAGCCAAATGAATTCGTGTTTTTGGTGGGTAAATCTGGTGCTGGCAAGTCGACTTTAATGAAGATGATTACAAAGGAAGAAATTCCTGACAGTGGCAAAATTATTGTCGGTGGAATTGACCTTGATTATGTGAAGAAGCGCCATATCCCTGGATATCGGCGACGACTTGGTGTGGTATTTCAGGATTTCAAACTTTTGCCAAGGCGGACGGTTTATGAGAATGTAGCGTTTGCGCTTGAAATTGCGGGGATGAGTGGTCGAGAGATTCGAAATACTGTGCCGAAAGTTTTGGAATTAGTTGATTTATTGGACCAGGCGCGGAAGTTTCCTGACCAATTGTCTGGTGGTCAGATGCAGAGGGTGGCAATTGCGAGAAGTGTGGCAAGACAACCAAAGATTTTGATTGCAGATGAGCCGACGGCAAACCTTGATAAGTTGACGACGGCGGAGATAATTGATTTGTTGAAGAAAATTAACGATTTTGGTACGACATTGCTAGTGACGACACACAATGAAAACATTGTTAATAATTTACAAAAACGTGTGGTGACGATGAAGGGTGGTAAAATCGTTGATGACCAGAAGAACGGTGGTATTTATAAGTTAGATGAAGCTCAGGCGCCGCAGAAACCACAGCGGATAATTCAGACGCCTGGACATGCATTGAAACAAGACATTGTAGCAAGACCGATTCAGATAACTGTCGCTCCGACAACCAAGCCAGCTGCTCCGGTGGCAAAACCTACTGCTAAACCTACTGCTCCAGCATCAAAGGCTAGTTCGAAGCCGAAAGTAAGTTCGACGGCAAAACAAAAAACTAAGAAGACCCCGAAACGGAGGATAATATAGTGAGCAAACAAGAAGATAAAGAACTAAAAAAGTCTACCAAAAAGAGTCTGAGAACGATTCGGAAGACCAATGCCAAGCATCCAATACGCGAAGAGGGGCGGATTTTGAAATATGGTACAAAGGGTTTCGCGAGAAATATTTGGCTTTCGGTGGCAGCAACGATTGTGATGACAATTACTTTGGTTATTTTGTTTGTAACTGTAGTCGCGAGTGTGATTTTAACAAATACTGCCGAAATGATGCGAGACAAAATTGATATTACGATTTATTTTAAACCAAATACGTCGGAAAAAGTTTTGAATCAATTGTCTGATATTATTAGTAAGGATTCGAATATTAAAAGTGTAGTCTTGTCTACGTCAGAGCAGGAGTATGATAAATTTGTTGAGGAAAATGCGGATAGCGATGACATTCTAGAGATTTTAGACGATGAAATGAAAGCTTTGATGATTTCAAAGATGCAAGCGACGATGAGAATAAAAGTTTACGATGTAGATAACCTTGACAGCGTTCGTGAAATTGTAGAGACCGATGAGACTTTCCAAGCGGCGCTTGATCCGGAAATGTCGCCAACATATGACGTGAACCAGGCGGAGATTGCTACGATTACGAAATGGGCGCGGATTGCAAGAATGGGTGGCTTAATACTGGCTGGGGTTTTCTTGGCAATTTCGATTTTGATTATTTTCTCAACGATTCGAATGGCAATTTTCTCGCGGCGTGAGGAGATTTACATGATGAGATTGGTTGGTGCAGACAAAAGGTTTGTGCGTGGGCCATTCTTGGTTGAGGCAGAGATTTGCGGTATCGTTGCTGGGGTGCTTGCAGCGACGGTTTCGTATTTTGGATTTAAGTTCTTGGCTCCGAAGTTGGCTGGTTACGGAATTGATGTGGCGGCCATATCAGATATTCTAGAATCGAATAAACTAATTTTTGTGTACTTGGTGTTTGTTGGGCTCGGCGTCGTGATTGGACGAGCGTCGGCACACCTTGCAGTAGGGAAATATTTGCATAAAAGTTCGTAATATTATTCTGGTTATGATATAATAAAAATATGAAAACAAAAACTACTGACAAAGTGAGGTACAAAGTCGGACGACGAGCTGCTTTGCTCGTGGGGATTTTTGCAGTAGTTGCTGTGGTAACGTTGGGGGCAAATTATAATTATAACTTGAGTGCTGACGCGATTTCGCCAGCTTGTTATAATAGTGATGATTGTATGGCGGCAGTGAAAGCTGAAGAAGAGGCAAATGCGAATGCGGCAGCAGCGCAAGAAGCTTCTAATATGTACCAGATTAAGGTTAATGAGTTGACGTCGCAAATTGCTTATACGGAAAGAATGATTGCGGAATCGCAAGCACGGGTTGAAGAATTGACTGAGCAGATTAAGGAGACTGAGGCTAAATTGCTTGAAGAACAAGAAGCGCTTGCGGAGCTGTTGATTAATACACATTTTGAAGGTGATTCCGAACCGATTACGATTTTGGCAGGCGCAAATTCGATTTCAGACTTGGCTGAGAAGCAAGCGCGTGCAGAAGTAGTAAAACAGCAAATAAGCGCAACGGCTACAAAGATTAAGGAAGCGAAAGCAAAGCTTGAAATTGATAAAATGGAAGTTGAGACGCAACTTGAATCACAAAAGGAAATGAAAGAACAGTTGGCTGCTACGCGAGCAGAGCAGCAACAGTTGGTGGCGAAATATGCAAGCGATGCGGCGGCCTACGAACAGGCAGCTCTAGCGGCGATTGATGCTCAGCGTGAAGCAGAGTTGGCCGAAATTGAAAAACACCCAGAGCTCTATCAGGGTGGTGGTTATACTGGTTATAATACTTTTCCTTGGCAAGATATTTGCCCAGAAAATAATTTAGTTGGTATTGCTTATCTAGAGAATGCGGTCTATGTTCCGGGTGGTGGCTCTTATGCGTTAGGTGCAATGTGCCAATGTACGAGTTATGCCGGTTGGAAAGTTTGGGATAGATATCGAATCGCGGTGAACTGGGGTTGGAATCACGCATATGCTTGGGATAGGGCGGCGGCGAATGACGGATATAGGGTAGATAATATTCCAGAAGCTGATTCTTTGGGTCAGTCTTCGGATGGTGATTTTGGTCATGTATGGTGGGTGGAGAGTGTAAATGGTGACGGTTCTGTGAATATTACAGAATATAATAATCCGTATGCAACTTGTCTTTATCAAACAGGTGGGGATTTGACTTATTGTGGCTATCATTACTGGGAATATCCGTCTGGTGATTTTGGTTCTCGTACGATGTCGGCGGCAGTGGCAGCGCAATATAATTATGTCCATTTCAGATAGTCTTGTGCTATAATTATATACATGAGTAATAAAGTAGAGTGGAAAGCAAAGAATATTAATCTTGGTGGTGCGATTGTTATTGCTGCAGTGTGTGCCGTGATGGGTGTTGCACTCGGAATGACGATACAAAACTTTGATGCATTGTCATTGTTCGGTTTTGGTGAAGAGTCGTATAAAGGTAATTGGTCGCAATTAGATGAAGTATACAGCCGATTGATGAACAACTACAACGGGGAGATTGATTTTGGTGTTGTGGTGGAAGGTGCTAAAAAAGGAATGGTTGAGGCGTTGGGCGATCAATATACGATTTATATGACACCGGAAGAGAATCAGAGTTTCATGGATGATTTGCATGGAAACGTTGGAAGTGGTATTGGCATTGAGATGGGGCTTCGTGATGGTTATGTAAGGGTTCTCAGAACTCTGCCAGACAATCCGGCGCGTAAGGCTGGACTTTTGGCAGGTGATATTATTTATAAGGTTGACGGAGAAGAAGTTTGGGAGTTGTCTTCGGACGAAATTGCAAACCGCGTACGTGGTGCCGAGGGAAGCGAAGTGACGGTAACTGTGGTGCGTGATGGTGAAGAGCTAAGCTACACGATGAAGCGGGAAACTATTAATAACGTTTCGGAATATGTGGAATTTGATGGTTCGACTGCAATTATAACTTTGACAAGATTTGATAGCGATACTGGCAAGTTGGTTCAGAACGAAGTTGAGAAATTTGCTGAAAAGGGTATAGATAAGGTGATTTTGGATTTGCGTAATAATGGTGGTGGATATGTGTCGGCGGCACAAGAATTACTTAGTCTTTGGATTGACGGTCAGATTGTTTATCGGCAAAAGTCTAAAAACTCTGGTGACACGGTGAGCTATGCGTCGAGCGGTAAGGCACTTTTGAAGGATATGAAGACTATTGTGTTGATTAATGGTTCGACGGCTTCGGCGAGCGAGATTGTGGCGGGTGCTCTACAAGATTATGGTAAAGCTACAATTGTGGGTGAGCAGAGCTATGGCAAGGGTGTGGTGCAGAGTTTGATGAATCTTTCAAATGGTGCTACGCTCAAAGTGACGACGGCTGATTGGTATACGCCAAATGGAAATTCAATCAACCAAGCTGGAATAACGCCGGATATTGTGGTGGAGCGGACTTATGATGATATTAATAAGATGCTTGATCCACAGCTAGATAAGGCTAAGGAGCTTTAAGTGCGAATTGTAATTGCCACGGCAGTATATCACCCAATGATAAACGGGGTGGCAGTGTTTGCGCATAATCTTGCGATGGGGCTAGTTCGACGTGGTAATGAGGTGGTAGTGATTTGTCCGTCGCGAACCGGTAAGAATTATACGCGGGTTGAAGATGGTGTAAAGGTGCATTTTTTGCGATCGGTGCAAGTGAAAGTTTATCCGGATCAAATTCATGATGTGCCAGAAAAGAAAAAAATTTTGGGTATAAAGTTGCCTACTTTGTATCGGCACGGGTTTAGAGTGTCGGTATTTCCGGCGGTGGAGGTGCGGAAAATCTTGGATGAATTTCAGCCGGATGTGGTGCATATTCAGGTTTCTGATCCGATTGGATTGTCGGTGGCGGCGTATGCACGAAAGAATAATATACCAGTAGTAACAACGGAGCATAATCAGCCGGAGGTTTTGACTGAGCCTTTGCGGGTACCAAAGCTGGTAAAAAAGCCAGTGGATGCATTACTGTCGGCTTATTTTGTAAATCGGCAAAGCAAAAGTGACTTTGTGACGATGCCAACCAAGAAGGCGATTCAGTATTTGTTGTATAGTAAGGGGCGTGAGTTTAATGTGCCGGTGGCGGCGGTATCGAATGGAGTGGACTTGTCGTTTTTTAAACCTGGCAAAGTTTCGAGCGTGTTTTATAAAAAATATGGCGTGCCTTCGGGGCGGCCAGTGGTTTTGTATGTTGGGAGGGTGGACCCAGAGAAGAATGTTGGTTCGGTGATAGAGGCGTTTAGATTGACGCTTGCTAAGGTGCCATCGGCGGTGCTTTTGATTGTTGGTGATGGTGTAGACAAAGTACGTTTGATGGGATTGGTAGAAGAGGATGCGTTATTGAAGAAGTCGGTGATTTTTGCAGGACGAGTAGTGCCGCCTGATTTGTATGAGATGTATCGGTTGGGCTCGGTGTTCGCGACAGCTTCTGAAATAGAGACACAGGGAATTGTGTTGGTGGAAGCGGCAGCGTCTGGGTTGCCTTTGATTGCGGTAGATAAGGGTGCCGTGAGTGAGATTTGTGTAAATAATGAGAATGGGTTTTTGTGTGAGCCGGGCGATATTGAGGGGATAAGTCAGGCAATGGTGAAGATTTTGAGTGATGATAAATTACGCGCTAAATTTTCTAAGAAGTCGGTTGAATTTGCGTCTGAACATGATTTTGAAACGACTTTGGATAAGTTCACGAATATTTATAAACGTGTGATTAAAGTAAAAAAATCGGATTCTGCGGAATGAAAAAGCGGGCGCCTTTGTCGTGATGACATTGGTGCCCGCGTTGCGGGGGATAGGGATTACTCGTTGTCGATACAGGAATCGTAGACGGGGTTCATCTTCTCCTGAAGCATGTTTTCGAGGTCATCGACCTCGGAGACAATCAGGTTTTTGATGAGCCAGGCGCCACCGATGCCAAATGCAGCGGCGATACAGGTGTGGATCAGCCAGCCGACGAGGTTTCCCCATACGGTGACGGTGGGCCCGTGCCAGGTGAGTAGCATCAGGATTGATGTCAGCCATCCGTAGATGGCGCAGATTATGCCGGCGGCGACGATTCTTCTGTGGGCTCCCATCTTTTTCTTGCGGATTTTCGTCCGCAGCTGGGTGAGCTCACCGGTGAAGTCGAAAACCACCTTGTCGGTAGTCATTTCCTTGACCTCGTCCACGTAGAGATTGAAAATCTTGCTGTTGTCCATTCTTTTATCCTCCCTTTTTAATGTGCGATTATGACTTAATTATATCACACATTAATCAAATTGTCAATAGCGGTTATGCTTAAATAACAGGGGTGGGGTGGGTTTAGAACAGGGGTGGAATTAGGCCACTATGTTTAAGAGGTGGGCTTTTTTGACGTAAATAGTCTTTTTGATGCCATTTTTGATAAATTTGGCGACTTTTTCGTCGTTTTTTGCTAATTCGGTGATTTTTTCTTCGTCTTCGATGTCTGCGGCTTCTACTCTGAGTTTGGCGCGTAATTTGCCATTTACTTGGACGATGATTTCGACCGTATCAGAGGTGAGATATTTTTCATCCCATTTTGGCCATTCGTCGTTTGTGCCTAATTTTTCGAGCATTTCAGAGGCGAGGTGAGGGGCGAAAGGCTTCAAAAGTTTTGCCAGTACGACTAAATCTTCTTTGCATGCACCTTGTTTGTAGAGTTCGTTGACGTATTCCATCAAGGCTGCGACGGCGGTGTTGAATTGGTTTTTGTAAATATCGGTGGTGACTTTCTTGATCGTCCTATTCCGAATGCTAATATTACTTTCTCGGGACGCTTCGTCGCGCCCGCCGTCGCGGGGCTCCTCGCTGCGTACGCTCCCGTCGTCGCGCATGCCCCGAGAAAGAATATTAGCATTCGTATTGAACACTAAGCTCCAACAACGGTTCAAAAAGCGGTAGACGCCGCCGACGGAACGGGGGTCCCAAGCGGCATCGAGCTCGACTGGGCCGATGAACATTTCGTAAGTGCGGAGAGTATCAGCTCCGTAGCCATCGTTGATTACGTCGAGTGGGTCGATAACGTTGCCTTTGGATTTGCTCATTTTCTTGCCATCTGGGGCGTTAATGTAGCCGTGATAGATGAGCTTTTTGATTGGTTCGCGGAATGGCAAAAAGCCTTCGTCAGCGAAGAATTTGCACCAGAAACGCACATATAAGAGGTGAGCAACGGCGTGATCGGCGCCAACGTAGATATCGACTGGCTCCCAATATTTGATTGCCTTGGGGTTCCAGGCTTGTTTTTTGTCGTGTGGGGAAGCGTAGCGCCAGAGGTACCAGCTTGAGCAGGCGTAGCCGTCCAACGTGTCGGTTTCGCGGGTCATTTCTTCGCCGTCGATGGTGACTTTGAGCCAATCTTTGGCTTTAGCGAGGGCAGAGTGGCCGGAATTATCAGGTTTGAAATCTTTGATTTCTGGGATTAGGACAGGGAGTTGATCTTCTGGAATTGGGTGAGGATTGCCGTCTTTGTCGTAGGCGATTGGGATTGGACAGCCCCAATAGCGTTGACGAGAAATTAGCCAGTCGCGCATCTTGTAGGTGACTTTTGGTGTACCGTAGAGGTCGCGGTCAACGAGTTCTGTTTCGACAATTGGCAAATCAAATGCTTCGGCAAACTCATGGTCGCGTTCATCCATGGCTGGTACAGCCATAATGGCGCCGGTGCCGTAGCCGGCTAGAACGTAATCGGCGACCCAAATCGGGATTTTTTCTTTGGTAGCTGGGTTGATGGCATACGAACCAGTGAAGACGCCGGTTTTTTCTTTATTTTCTTGGCGTTCGATCTCGGATTTTTTGAGGGATTTTGCTTTGTAATCGAGAACTTTTTCGCGAGTATCGTCGGTGAGCAATGGCTCGAGGCCAGGATATTCTGGGGCGACCACGAGGAAGGTGGCTCCCTTGATCGTGTCTGGGCGCGTAGTAAAGACTTTGATTCGGAGCGCGGAAGGCAAAGCTTCTTTCTCGGGCCGCTCCGGGGCGCTCGCCCAAGTCTTAGGCCCTTCGAAAGAACTTTGCCCTTCCGCTCTAGCAATCGGGAAGTCTATCTCGGCGCCAGCGGAGCGACCAATCCAGTTTTTCTGCATGGTCTTAATTTTGTCTGGCCAATCGAGACTGTCGATTTCATCTAATAGCTCATCGGCATATTCGGTGATTTTAAAGAACCACTGTTTCATCTTTTTCTTTTCAACTTCGTGACCACAGCGCCAGCACTTGCCGTTTTCGACTTGTTCGTTGGCGAGGACAGTCTGATCTTCTGGACACCACCATTGATAGGATTCTTTTTGATAGGCGAGGCCTTTTTTGTAAAGCTGAAGGAAGCACCATTGGGTCCATTTGTAGTATTCTGGATCGGAAGTGTTGACTTCGCGGTCCCAGTCGATGGCATAGCCAAGGCGTTTGGCTTGTTTGCGGAAGTTGGCGATGTTGGTTTTGGTCACTTCTTGAGGTGCGATACCGGTTTTGATGGCGTAATTTTCGGCTGGGAGGCCAAAGGTGTCGTAGCCGAATGGACGCATAACATTAAAACCTTGCTGTGCGTAGAATCTGGCGAGGACGTCAACGATAGTAAAATTACGAACGTGCCCAACATGAAGGCCGGCACCAGATGGGTAAGGGAACATCTCGGCGATGTACATTTTTAGGGTGTCTGGTTTTTCGGTGGCCTTGAAAGTTTTTTCTTTGGCCCAAATTTTTTGCCATTTTTGTTCGATTTTGAGCGGTTCGTATCTTTCCATTTCTATATTATACCATTTTTTCGGAGAAAATAAAAAAATAAGGGTGGATTAGCGTGGGATTTTGAGTCTAATTATAATAGATTTTCGGCTTTGAGGGCTTTTTTGATGGCTGGGCGGTCGAAACCGACGATTTTTGTGTCGCCAATGATTGTGACTGGGACAGCTGAAATATCATCTCGTGAAGAGGCGTCGAGTTCCTCATATTCGACGCCAAGGTCGTCGAGCCAATCCATCAAAGCGTGACAATAGATACATGTTGGGGTTGTATAAACTTTAATCATATACTTATTATACCATACATGGCGATGCCGGCGGCGACGGAGACGTTGAAGGATTCTTTTTGGCCGCGCATTGGGATTTCGATAAACAGGTCAATTATATCATAGAGCGAATTATTTATGCCTTTTACTTCTTCGCCAAGCACCAATATTATTTTATCTGATAAAATTTGTTTTAAATCTGGACTTCCAAGACGGTATATATTTGGTACATTAATGTTATTTTCGAGGCCGATGATTTGCCACCCCTGTTGATGAAGTTTTTTGAGGGTTGAAATTATATCATCGGATGCATATATATCTAGCAAATTTTCGGCATCAAGAGCGGTTTTGTGAATTTCTTTATCTAATTTATCTCTTAAATGTGGGAGCAGTTTTTGGTCGTGTATTCTTGGTGTGTAACCTGATAAAATGACTTTTTTGGCGCCAAAACCCTCTGCGGTGCGTAGAATTGCGCCAACATTGTAACAAGAGCGGATATTGTGTAAAACCACTATGAATTCCATATCACATATGATATAATATTTTTCATGAAAAAGCAACTATTTGAGCCTTTAGATTACGGTATTTTGGTGGAAGATACTGAGATTATTGGTGAGCTTTTGAAGGGGCAGGTAGTGACTGTGCCGACTGAGACGGTGGAGGGATATGCGGTGGCTTTAGAGTCTGAAGAGGGTATTCGTAAGTTAATGCAAATGAAAGACCGAGATTTTAATTCGGGGAAGGTTTTTACGTTGGTGCCGGAATCCAAGGGGGCGATTTCTAAATATGTAGTGGTACCGAAGGCGGCAGAGGTTTTAATTAATAATTATATTCCGGGTGAACTAACACTTATATTGCCAAAAAATCCGGATTTCTATCATTTTTATTATGATCATTTTAAGACTGTTGGTATTAGAATTCCGGATTATGATTTATTTAAGACGATTGGGGAGGTTGTTGGCCCAGTGATTTTAACATCGGCTAATCCGCGTGGTGGAACGCCGAAATCAATTACCGGGCATAAACCTTCTACAATTGTGGATTTTTCTGGTGATACGCCAAAAATTATTCGCCAAGGTGATTTGAAACTCAGTGAAATTAATTAGAGCTGGACTGTGGATTGGGCTTCGTTCTCGAAATCATAGCAGATTTCGCCGAGGTAGGCTTTTTTCAAGTCTTCAGTGTCAAACTCTTCACAGGATGGTGCCATATATGAAGTCCTAAAATACTGCCATTCGGAATAAGGGCTGGTTCGGAAGAATTGGGAGCTTCCTCCGTCTGTTGAAACGTAGGTGGTCTGATATGGTTTGTATTCACTGTCTTTGATTTTGATACCTAGGCTAATCATTTTTTCTGGGTATTTATTGGTCTTTTTGTAATAGGCTGTTTCAAGTGCGCTGAGCAAAGCTTTTTCTTCCTCGGTCAGCCAAGTCCAACTGGTTTTGGCGCAGGATGCATAGACATTTTCGGCACCTGTGCTTTCGTTGGTGATGGCGTAAATGCCGCAAACAATTTCTTTTTCTTTATTGACATATTCGTAGGTTGTGGGCATTGGTGCGGAGCTAGCGTGTGGCATTTCGCCGACTAGTTCGTAGCCATTTTCTACGAGTGTGGCTTTCACCTTTTCTAAATTTGTGGCGATGGTACGGGCAAAGCTTAGCCGTAGATTGATATGAGTGTTAAAGCCTTCTGGTATATAGAATATTTCGAGATTGCTATTGGTGGTGATGGCAGAAGAATTTTTTTCGACATTTGTCGCAAGAATATTGAGAATCTCGGTTACTTCTTCGTTGCCTTCAACTGTGTTGATGTCAATATTATGAGTATAGCCGTTATCCGAATCATCGTCGGTGGTTTGTGTTGGGATACCGCTGGTTGGGCTGTCTTTTTTGGGTAAGAATAATACTATGCCAAGAACGATAGCAAGGAGAGCGAAAAGACCGGTAGTGATGCTTAGTATAATGATTTTTCGGCTAGAATTGTCTGATTCACTTGCTATGACTTGTTTTTCTGGTTTCATTCCTGCTGCCAAGTTTGGCTCAGTTGTTAGAAGAGTGCCGGTATTCTGGCCGACAGGTGTTTGTTCATAGTTATTATTATTGTTTTCCATCCCGTTCCTTTTAATGCTTATTTTTATTATAGCATAGTATTTCAAAATGTTTCTAAAATTTGTTCTTGCGAACTTGTAAAAATGTGGTATAATGGACCAAAGTATCTATTAATTAAGGAGCTAAAATGCCTGAACCTAAAAAACAGAGTAGCCCACGGAAGACGGGGCTTCGTCGTAGTCATTTACGATTGAAATTGGCACGACGGGTGAATAAGACATCCCCAGTGAAGGTCTTTGAAACAAAGAAAAAGACCCCAAATCTTAAAGTAAAAACAGTTAAGAAAAAAGAGTCATAAGATGGCAAGTAATCGACATTTAGGTAGAGTAATAGTTCTTCAAAGCTTATATGAATATGAGCTTAGGGAGCTTGCTGGTGACCCGGAAGTCGATCTTGATAATATCATTGCAAAGGACATCGAGCCTTATGAGAAAACTCTCGGCGATACGGAGTTTGTATATGGTTTGGCGCACAAAGTTAAAGATAATTTTGAAACTTTGGACAAAGCATTACAGCCAATGGCGCCGGAGTGGCCGATTAGTTCGATTTCGGCAATTGATAGAAATATACTCAGGATGGGACTTTATGAGTTATCAGAATGCGGGGATAGTATCCCGCCAAGGGTAGCCATAAATGAGGCGGTAGAGCTCGCGAAAGCATTTGGGTCCGAGAATTCCTCGAAGTTTATTAACGGGGTGCTCGGTACGGCATATAAAGAGCTCGGAATTACAGAAGAAGATAATCATGAACCAAGAAACAAATCCGCTGGAAAAGGCGGTGAGGAACATAGCGAACGAGCAAAATCAGCAAAAAAAGCTAAACCAGCAGAAGCTGAATCAACAGAAGTTGAATCAGCGACAGATGATGGAGCGACAGAGGCTGGTGAACCAGCGGCTGAGGGAGCAAGCGGAGCGCAGGCGTAGGTTACTTCTTGCTAACCAACAACGGTTACGAGAAGCAAAGGCGCGGGCGATGAATCAACGCGTGGCTTCGGCGCACTTGCAAGAAGAGGCTGAGCCACGTACGGCTAGATTGAAAGTGCCGGAGGCTTTGCCGACCGAAGACGAGGTGAAAGAGTCACCTTTTAAGAAGCTGACTTCAGCGGTTTTTCGCAAAAAAGTTCCTATTCAAGAAATTGTGCGTGAACCTACTTCTGGTGGGATAGTTTTTCGCATGACGTCGGATGAGAAGGATATAGAGGTTTTGTTGATTCAGGATTCAAAAGGGCGTTGGACTATTCCAAAAGGGCATATTGAGCCCGGTGAGACGGCCAAAATGACAGCTCGGCGTGAAATTGAGGAAGAAACTGGCCTTAAGAACGTGAACGTCTTGTCTTGGCTTGGTAAAATTCATTTTAAATACCGTCGGGCGGACAAATTGGTATTGATGACAACACAAATTTATTTGGTACAGGCAATGGATGTCAAGGAGCGTCCGATGGGTGAAAAATGGATGAAGGGGATACAATGGTTTCCTTTTGCGGAAGCTCTTAATTTAATAGAATATGAAGATATTGAAAAGCTGATGCTAATTGCCAAAAAACGGGTGCGGGCTGGCGATTTTTAGGGTTTATTTTGTGCTAAAAAAGTGTATAATAAAGCTATGAAAGAAAGCATAAAGAATATTGATGTGGCGCCTTATCAAGAATTTGCGCGCGAGAAATTGGGATTTGATTTTAATGACATTTCGCTTTTGGTGACGGCGTTAACTCACCGGAGTTATGTCAATGAGCATCGGGCAACAGTACGAGCCCATAATGAAAGGTTGGAATTTCTTGGTGATGCGGTGCTAGAACTCGTAACGTCGGATTTTTTGTATCGAAATTATGATGAGCCTGAGGGTGTAATGACGGCACTGCGTTCGGCTTTGGTGCGGACTGAATCGATTGGCGATTCTGGGTATGCCTTGGGATATGAGCCACTGGTGCGTTTGTCTCATGGAGAGAAAAAGGGCTTGGAGCGGGCACATGATGTAATTATGGCAGATTGTTTTGAGGCTGTGATTGGTGCGATTTATTTGGATCAGGGCTATGATGTGGCGAAGGATTTTATTTATAAACATATTATTGTAAAGATTGATGAAATAATCGAAGAGGGAACTTGGCGTGATGCGAAATCTTATGTGCAGGAATTGGCGCAGAAATTGGATGGGGCAACGCCGGTTTATCACACTTTGCATGAGGAGGGGCCGGATCATGATAAGATGTTCCAGGTAGGGATTTTTGTGAATGATAAGATGGTTGCGATGGGGGCGGGCCATTCGAAACAGGATGCGCAAACTGAAGCGGCGCGTGAGGCAGTGAAGGTTTATAAAAAGCGGCAGAAAAACACGAAGAAATAAGTGCGTTTGACTTTTTAGCTTGAGTATGTTATAATTTTTTTGTAGGTATTATTTTTTGAGGGGGAGATACGCTATGAACATTCCAAACAAGCATAAGGTTCCTCAGGAGGCATTGGAATACTGGGAGACGGTTTTGAAGTTGATTAATTGCGCTTCTGATTATAAGGCGAAGATTTGGCTTCGTGATTGTCTCAGAAATACCAATCATACCCAGAGGGCCGATCAGAATTTTGAGAAAGAACACAAGGGGTCGATGGAAAATCTCTATTCTGTCATTTATGGACTTTTGGACCAATTCAACGCAAACGTTGACAAAATCAATGCCATTTGCGCCCAGAGGGAGCTTCCGCAAATCACGGAGCCGATGAATTTGCTCGGTCTTTTGCATAATGCGGACCGGAGAAAACATTATGTTCGTGAGGCGAAGAAGCTGCTTTCTCAGGGTAAAATCGTTCCGCTTCAGAGTTTGGAACGGAAATTCATGCGCAAGAGCCAGACATCTGCCAATCATGTGGTGAAGGGGTGAAATAATGGCAAGAGAGTATGAAGACATAGTGAAAGACTTGTTTGCTGGCGTTGGCTCGGCAATCAATAAGCTCGCTAAGGTCCGGAAGGCACAATACGAGATGAATCTCTGGCTGCAGTACGATGTGCCGCTGACGGAAATTTCATCGAAAGTTAAACGGTATTTCTCTGAGCGTTTCCTGAAGGGAGCGCGTTGTGATCAGGCGTCTTTTCGGACGCTCGAAGAAGGTTTTAAGAAGCTGGACTGTGCTGTTGGTAGGAATTTCAAAAAGCCCATCGGCTGTTATGCGCGGTGTTTGAGCCTCGTGAATGAGCTGAATGAAGCTTTGGCTCGTGATGGGCTGCGGACGGTGGAACCCGAAAAGTTTATCGATTGGCTCACGTTTGACTGTGAGGCGGTTGTGGACCATGAAGGCAAGCCGCTTCTAGATAAGCCTTACCGGAGCCCCGTAGTCATCTTCCATGACGACGAGAATCGGCGTCTGTTCTGGAACGAGCTTCAGAAAGTGATGCGCGAGCATCGCCGCATGTCCATGCAGGGTGTGCTGCGTATCATGAATACCAAACAGAAGGAATCAGTTCTCCTCAAAAAGGAAGAGAATCGTGGGGAGCCGTGAGGCTCCCCCTTTCTTTTTTGTAAAAGTTGTGTTATAATTGGATGGTTATTAATTTTAAGGAGAAAATATGCTTGCGATTCGTATGCAGCGTAATGGCCGATCACATCTCCCGATGTATCGGATAATCGTCCAAGAAGCGCAGCGTCACCCTTTGTCTGGGCGCGTTGTAGCTGAGGTCGGTAATTACAACCCAGCCACCAAGGCGCTCGTCCTTGATAAAGAGGCGGTAAACAAATATCTAAAAAATGGTGCTCATCCATCTTCTCGTGTAGCGCTCATTCTTGAAAAGAATGGCATCAAACTACCAGATTGGTATAAAAAAGCTCCAGCGAAGTCTGTTAAGGCTAAACATGCCGATAAACTTCGTAAAAATCAGCCAAAAGAGGAAGCTCCGGCGTCTGAAGCGCCAGCTGAGGCAGCTCCTGCTGAGGAAGCGCCAGCTGAGGCATAGAAAAGACCCCCAGTTAAGGGGGTCTTTTTTATCACCAAAAAATCACCGCAACGAGGTGATTTTTTAGACATATACAAGCTCTCAACTTTTTGTGTTTGTAACTTTTCAAGCTGACTCGCAGTTAGTTAGCTTATGTTTTATTATACATGAGCACTTAGGAGCTGTCAATAGAAAATCTGCACTTTTTTTGAAATAGTTTTCCACACCAAAATGGTATGTTTACTTTACAAGTTGTGTTATAATATTTTTAAATAACTTTAACAATGGAGAAATTATGGCTACTATTGACCAACAATTCGTAGAATATATCGTAAAAACCTTAGTCAACAATCCAGATAAAGTATCGGTGGACCGAAAAATTGATGAGAAAGGCGTTTTGCTGTCGCTTACCGTTGATCCAGAAGATGTAGGTAGAGTGATTGGTAAGCGCGGTGTGACGGCGCAATCTATTAGAATGCTTCTTAGGGCGCTTGGCACCAAGCAAGATGCGCGCTATAATTTGAAGATTGTCAACACTGATGAAGATGGTGAGCCGCGCGAGAGGCGCAAAGCTCCAGCGCCAGAGTCAAAGGCTGAAGAAGAAGCTCCTGCTGAAGAGCCGGAAGAGGCCGAAGAGGCCGAGGTTGAAGAAGAAGTCGAAGATGAGGAAGAGCCGTCTGAGGAGACTTCCGATCTTGCTGAAAAAACCCGTGCAGAGTTAGCTGATTTGGACGATTTGGACATATAATTATTTGTTAATTTGTTGTTAAATTTCTATTGATTTTTTTGGAATGCTGATATATAATTGGTTATAAGAAGTGGTGTGCCTTGTTTTTAATACTATGGGCGAGCTGGCGACTTGTCAGAGGAAAACATGGCAGTAATCTTCGGCGCTAAGATTAATAACAACACTAAAAAAAGAGGTAGAATGGCTACAACAAAAAAGGTAGGTGAGAGAGTATTTTTCACCGAAGGTGACCAAGCTCTCCCAATTCCTGATTTGATTGCACATCAAAAGGATAGTTGGGATGACTTTGTCAAAAATGGCCTGAGAGAAGTTTTTGCCGAACTAAACCCGATAGATGACTATACGGGTCAAAAATTGTCTCTTCGGTTTAAAGATTATTATTTTAAAGAGCCAAAGGAGACTGAGCAAGTTGCAAAGTACAATTTGGCGACTTACGAGGCACCGCTACATGTCTTGGTGGAACTCGAAAACAAAGTTACGGGCGAAAAGAAAGAACAGGATATTTACTTTGGTGATTATCCTTGGATGACCGAGCGTGCAACTTTTGTGATTAACGGTACAGAGCGTGTAATTGTTTCGCAGTTGATTCGTTCTGCTGGTGTATTCTTTAACGCTGAAACGATCGGAGTGAGGCGCTATTATGGCGCTAAGATTATTCCTGGTCGTGGTGCGTGGCTAGAGTTTGAAACTGCGGTGAACGGTTCGATCAATGTGAAAATTGACCGCCGCCGCAAGCTCCCAATTACAACATTCCTCCGAGCTCTTGGTATGAGCAAGTCTGACATCAAAAAGAGCTTTGAAAAAGTTGACGTTGGTGATACTAAATATATTGATACGACGCTTGAAAAGGACACAACTTCAAGTCAAGGCGAAGCTTTGTTGGAAGTTTACCGTCGTATTCGTCCAGGTGATCTTGCTACGGTTGAGAACGCAAAATCAATGATTGAGCGAATGTTCTTTGATCCAAAGCGTTATGATTATTCTGAGGTTGGGCGTTTTAAGATTAATCGTAGACTTAAGCTTGATGCTCCAAACAAACCACAATATCGTACGCTTCAAATGGCTGACTTGGTAGCGATTATCTCGGAAATTATCCGACTTAACAATACTCAGGAAGCGCCAGACGATATCGATTCGCTTTCGAATCGTCGGGTGAAGTTGGTCGGTGAGTTGGTACAAAGACAATTCCGTCTTGGTATGCTTCGTTTGCAACGTAACATTCTTGACCGGATGTCAATGGCAAACCCAGCTGATGTTACACCATCACAACTTTTGAATGCTCGTCCAGTAGTGGCTGCGGTAAAGGAATTCTTTTCTACCTCACAACTTTCGCAGTTAATGGATGAAGTTAACCCATTTTCAGAGCTTGCTCACAAGAGGCGTTTGTCTTCAATGGGTCCTGGTGGTTTGACGCGTGAACGTGCAGGGTTTGATGTGCGTGATGCTCACCCAACTCACTATGGTCGTATTTGTACCGTAGAAACACCGGAAGGTGGTAACGTGGGTTTGGTGTTGAACTTTGCAACCTATGCTCGTATTAATAAATATGGTTTCATTGAGGCTCCATATCGTGTAGTTAAGAACGGTAAAGTGACGGATGAGATTGTTTATGTTGATGCCGAAACTGAAAACGATATGATTATCGCCGATGCATCAGTGAAGCTAGACAAGAATGGTAAATTTGTAGAAGATTGGGTATCGGCTCGTGTGCATGGAGCGCCAGCACATGTGGAAGCAAAAAGAGTTACCCATATTGATGCGGCCCATAAGGAAATTTTGGGCGTTTCAGCGTCATTGATTCCATTTGTTGAGAAAAACCGTGTTGACCGCTCGCTCATGGCTTGCGCAATGCAGAAACAGGCAGTGCCTTTGCTTCGTCAGGATAATCCAATCGTTGGTACTGGTATTGAGCGTGAAGTCGCTAAGAACACTTCACAGCTAATTACTGCTGAGGGAACTGGCGTGGTGAAGAAAGCCGATGGCGTATCGGTAATTGTAACTTACGATAAGGGCGGTGATAAAGAATACAAGTTGCAACATTTTGAAAAGACCAATGATGATCGTTGTTACAATCAACGCTGTGTTGTGGCTCGTGGACAAAAAGTGAAAAAAGGCGACACTCTTATTGAAGGTGCCTCGATTCACAATGGCGAGCTTGCGCTTGGACGTGATTTGCTAGTTGCATTTATGCCGTGGCGTGGTTACAACATGGATGACGCAATCGTAATTTCGAATCGTTTGGTTGAGGATGACACTTTGACATCCATTAATATTAAGGATTTTGACGTTGAAGTGCGTGAGACTAAGCTTGGCCCAGAGCAAGTGACGCGCGATATTCCAAATGTATCTGAACATTCATTGAGGCATCTTGGTGAAGATGGTATCGTGACTGTTGGTGCTGAGGTAAAGAATGGTGATATCCTAGTTGGTAAGATTACGCCAAAGGGTGAACAAGAGCTTTCAAGCGAAGAGC
Source organism: Candidatus Saccharimonadota bacterium (assembly GCA_017537745.1). Taxonomy (GTDB): domain Bacteria; phylum Patescibacteriota; class Saccharimonadia; order Saccharimonadales; family Saccharimonadaceae; genus Nanosyncoccus. Next base: position 98,614 of record JAFYKF010000009.1, on the reverse strand, counting down.
GTTTGCTCCGTGCAATCTTCGGTGAAAAGGCTAAGGATGTACGCGATACCTCAATTCGTATGAACGGTTCTTCGACTGGCAAGGTTGTGGATGTACGTATCTACACTCGTGAACAAGGTCATGAATTAAAAGCTGGCGTGATTATGCAAATCAAGATTTTCGTGGCAGAGATGCGCAAAATCGGCGTAGGCGATAAGTTGGCTGGTCGTCATGGTAACAAAGGTGTGGTATCCAGAGTGCTTCCAGTGGAAGATATGCCATTTATGGCAGACGGTACACCGATTGATATCGTTTTGTCACCAATGGGCGTGCCAAGCCGTATGAACCTCGGACAGTTGTTTGAAACCCACCTTGGTATGGCAGCAAGAGCACTTGGCTATACAGTGGCAACGCCATCATTTAACGGTGTACCTGATGAAGTGATTAGTGATGAACTCGAGAAAGCAGGTTTCTCACGTGATGGTAGAATTCAACTTTACGATGGTCTTACTGGTGAGCCGTTTAATGAAAGAACTTCTGTCGGTGTGATGCACATGCTTAAGCTTCACCACATGGTGGAAGATAAGATTCATGCCCGTTCAACTGGTCCTTACACGATGGTGACACAACAGCCGCTAGGTGGTAAGGCACAAAATGGTGGCCAGCGGTTTGGGGAAATGGAGGTCTGGGCACTTGAGGCTTATGGTGCAGCTACAACCTTGCAGGAAATGTTGACCATTAAGTCAGATGACGTTTATGGACGTGCGAAGGCTTATGAAGCAATCATCAAACACGAGCCAATTGAGGGGCCAAAACTCCCAGAAGGCTTTAACGTGCTTGTGAAAGAGCTTCAAGGTCTTGGTCTTAAGGTTGACCTCTTGGATCACGGTGAATCTGCAGATGCAGGCGATGTGATTGAAAAGACCTCGCGCGAAATTGAAAAAGACAAAGATGATGCGGCAATTTATGACCAACATAAAAAAGATACCAAGCCGGAAATTCTTGACCTCGATGATGAAGAGGCTGAGGCAATGATGGCAGAGGAGGGTATCGAAATAACAGAGGCAGATGACCTGGAAGATGACACGGATGTGGGGGCCGAAGAATTAGATGAGGGCATTGTTGACCTCGGAGAGGAGTTCTAATATGGCGTGGATGGATAATTTTATTAGCGCTTCAGATTTCGACTCAATTCGTTTGTCGGTAGCAAGTCGTGATGACATTTTGAATTGGAGCTATGGTGAAGTAACTAAGCCGGAAACGATTAATTATCGGACTCAAAAACCAGAACGGGACGGTTTGTTCTGTGAAAGGATTTTTGGTCCAACTAAGGATATTAACCCACATGATTCTAAAATCAAGGGTGTGAGAAGCCGTGAAGCGGCGGTCGACAAGGAAGGTAACCTTGTTACCAAGTCGATTACACGTCGTGAGCGTATGGGGCACATTGCTCTTGCTGCGCCGGTGGCACACATTTGGTTCATGAGAGGGATTCCTTCGGCACTTAGTTTGCTACTTGACATGACTGTTAAAAATATTGAAAAGGTAGTTTATTTTGCAACATATTTAATGACAGATGTCAAGTCTGACGAAGTCACGAAGATTCTTGGTGAGCTTGAAAATACGACTGCTGCGGCACGTGAAGCAATCACTTTGCGCTACAAGAAAGAGAAAGAAGCAAAAGATGCTGACGTGAAGGCACTTGAAGATGCTGAAGAAAAAGAATTAACGGAGCTTGAGAATGATTATAAATTCCGTAAAGGCTTGCTAGAATCATTTAAGAAGGGCAATGTTATTACCGAAGTAGATTATCGTAATCTTCCTGAAGAATATGAAGATTTGATTACGGTGGAAATGGGCGCAACTGCTATCAAAAAGATGCTTGACGAGATTGATCTTGACAAGTTGATTGAGGATTTGCGTGCTGAAGGTGCCGAAGCTAAGGGCCAGAAAGAGAAAAAGATTCAAAAACGTTTGAAAACTCTTGAAGGTATGCAGGCGGCTGGAATTCGGCCAGAAGATTTGGTCTTGACTGTAATCCCAGTTATTCCGCCAGATCTTCGTCCGATGATTGCACTTCCTGGTGGTCGATTTGCGACTTCGGATTTGAACGATTTGTATCGCCGGGTGATTAACCGTAATAATCGTTTGAAGAAGTTAATTGATTTGAATGCTCCGGAAGTGATCTGCCGTAACGAAATGAGAATGCTACAGGAAGCTGTGGACGCTTTGATCGATAACTCGGCGGCTCACGGTAGCCGTGGCGCCAGTTCTTCAAATGGGCGTCGTAAGCTTAAATCATTGTCTGATCTTTTGAAAGGCAAGCAGGGTCGTTTCCGCCAGAACCTTCTTGGTAAGCGCGTAGACTACTCTGGTCGTTCAGTGATTGTGGTAGGTCCAGAACTTACTCTAAACGAATGCGGTTTACCAAAGCAGATGGCACTTGAATTATTTAAGCCATTCGTGATTTCATGGTTGATTGGTCATGAGCATGCGACTAATATTCGTTCAGCTTCTAGATTGATTGAGGCAAAAGAAACTGTAGTTTGGGATGCGCTCGATGAGGTGATTCAAGGTAAATATGTACTTCTTAACCGTGCTCCGTCGCTTCACCGTTTGTCGGTACAAGCATTCCAGCCACGTTTGATTGAAGGTAAGGCAATTAAGCTTCACCCATTGGTGGCATCAGGCTTTAACGCTGACTACGATGGTGACCAGATGGCTGTGCATCTACCTTTGTCTGATGCGGCACAAAAAGAAGCTAAGGAACTGATGTCTGCTTCGAAGAACTTGTTGAAGCCGGCGGATGGCGCGCCTGTGCTAGCTATTTACCAGGATGTGGTGCTCGGTGCTTATTATTTGACTTATGATAAGCCTGGTACAGATACTGGTGATCCAAAGGCCTTCTCTTCAGTCTATGAAGCAGAAATGGCATACGACCAGGGAATCATTAGACTTCAGACTCCGATTCGGGTGTTTGCAAAGAAGGAAATTCGTAATACCACCCTTGGACGTGTAATCTTCAACGAGATTTTGCCAAAGGATTATCCTTATGATAACTCGGTACAAAATAAGAAGCATTTATCTAAAGTAATGGCTGATATCTTTGACCTTTATGGTGCAGAGGTAATGGTGAAGACTGCAGATGCTTTGAAGGACTTGGCATTTGAGTATGAGACGATTGCTTCAATTTCAACGGCAAAGGATGATTATCCAACCTATGACGAAATTGATGACTTTATCGCAGAGGGTGACGCGAAAACTGCTCTTATTCAGGAACAATACAACGATGGTCTTGTAACTGACGATGAGCGTTATAAGCTCACGATTGCCAACTGGCGAGATATCGATAAGAAAATTTCTGAATTCTTGCAAGATAAGCTTGCCGAGATGGATACCGACATCGCAGTAATGGTGAACTCTGGCGCTCGTGGTAATATTTCCAACATCAAGCTCGCTTCGGCAGAGATTGGTATCATGGTGGATATTAACAACAATGAAATCGAGCTTCCTGTTAAGTCTTCTTACAAGAAGGGTCTTAACACGCTTGAATCATTCATTGCAACGCGAGGTGCTCGTCAGGGTCAGGTGTCAACGGCTCTACGTACTGCAGACTCTGGATATCTCACTCGTCGTCTTGTAGACGTGTCACAAGATGTGTTTACAACTGATGAAGAAGCTGAAGACCCAGGATTTGACGTTTACAAGAATGAAAGTGAACTTTCTGGTATTAACTTTGTGGCTCGCATCGCTGGTCGTTATACGGCTGACGTGGTGCCAGGCTACTTGGAAGCTGACCAGTTGATTACTAAAGAAGTTGCAGAACAGATTGATGCTGACCCAGCAATTGAATCAGTGAAGATTCAATCTGTACTTACTACTACCGCTACTGAAGGTGTACCGCGTAAGGCTTATGGTGTGGACATGGCTACCCGTGAATTAGTTGCAGCTAATGAGCCTGTGGGTGTTATTGCGGCACAATCTCTTGGCGAGCCAGGTACGCAGCTGACGCTTGATACGAAACATGGTTCTGGCGTGGCAGGTTCTGGTGCTATCGCACGCGGTCTTCCTCGTGTGGAAGAGCTTCTAGAGGCTCGTACGCCAAAGGGCCAGGCTTACATCTCGCCAATTGACGGTGTAGTGGAAGTTTGGGAAGATGGTAATCACTATGTGGTACAAGTTTCTTCACAAGCTGGTGGCTCGGAGAAGTTTGAGCTTGATGGACGTAAACCTTCTGTAAAAGATGGTGCGACCGTGAAGGCTGGTGATGTGCTAGCCCGCAAGTCTGGCGATAAGCCAACTATCAAGGCTCCACATGATGGCGTGATCCAACTTGTAAAAGATGCTGTAATACTAGTTGAATCTACTGGCGCAACTTCAAGGATTGAGATTCCTGGTGAAGCTGAACTCGTGGTGAAGTCCAATGATTCAGTAAAGGCTGGTGACAGACTGACGACTGGTTCTTTGAACTTGCAAGATTTGATGAAATATAAAGGCATCGAAGAGACTGAGCGTTATATCATGAATGAAGTCTTGGCTGTGTATTCGGCTCAAGGCCATGAAATTTCGCCGAAGCACTTGGAAATTTTGGTTCGCCAGATGTTCTCTAGAGTACGAATTGAAGAACCTGGTGATTCGGAATTCGTTTCGGGTGATATTACTTCTAAGGCATCGGTGACAAGCGCAAATCGTGAGCTTGAAGCTGAAGGCAAAACCCCAGCAACTTATACGCAATTGTTGCTTGGTATTACCAAAGTTTCAATTTTCTCCGATTCGTTCTTATCGGCAGCATCATTCCAGGATACAACTCGTGTGCTCATCAACGCTGCTATTAATGGCCGCGTGGATCGCTTGAGAGGTTTGAAGGAAAATGTGATTATTGGTCGCAAGATTCCAGTAGGAACTGGTGTGGCGCCAATCGAATCACTTGAAACTCCTGATAGTCATATGCCAACAGAACAAGATTTGGAAAACTTGTAACAACAAATAACAACTAAAAAGTACCTTCGTGGCCGCGTCCGGTCATCCCGTCGCCACGGGTGACCGGCGCTATACCTCGCGCTGCCGCGCTCCGGAATGCCACTGCAGGTACTTTTTTAGTTGTTTTTTGTAACAAAGTATGCTAATATTGTATGTAGACAGATTGAGAGGTTTTATGCATTTTACGACGATTTTCAAATCCCTAAAAAACAAAGACATGCTGAAGAGAGTGCTGATTATTCTTGGTATTTTGGTTGCTTATAGATTGTTAGCGCAGATTCCGGTTCCGATGGGTGATGCTGCTACGTTTAAGGAAGCAGTTTCTAATTTGATGCAGAAGTCTGATTTTTCGAATTTCTTGAATTTGATTTCGGGCGGTGGTTTGGCGTCGTTTAGCATTATTTTGGTGGGTCTTTCACCATATATTACCGGGTCGATTGTGATTCAGTTACTTACGAAAGCGATTCCACGTTTGGAAGAATTATCAAATGATGGTGAGACTGGTCGTCGCAAGATTAATCAGTGGACGAGAATGCTCACTGTGCCTCTAGCGATTATTCAGTCTGTCGCTTATATTTTTATTCTCTATCAAACAACCATTTCGGCGAATATTTCGACGAATTTTGTGCCAACAACTGGTGACTGGATTTTGTCAGTGGTGGCAATGACCGCTGGTTCAGTGATCTTGATGTGGATGGGTGAACTTATCACTGAGCAGGGGATTGGCAATGGTATTTCGATGATTATCTTTGCTTCGATTATTTCACAAATGCCAACAACATTTGCTTCGCTTGGCTCAATGCTTGCTGATACGGAGACCTATGGAAAATTGAATTTATTTGGTGTGGAGTTTCCGGTCAATGGTGTAGCATTTTGGATTGTGCTCGGATTTGTTATTGCGCTGATTGTGGTGATTTATATATTGGTGAAGCTTAATGAAGCACAAAGAATTATCACGATTAATTATGCAAAGCGTGTGCATGGCAATTCGTCTTATGGAGGAATTCGTTCGATATTGCCAATTAAGTTGATTGCGGCGGGTGTAATTCCGGTGATTTTTGCGACAGCTTTCTTGTCTTTGCCGGCGTTGGTGGGCCAGGTGATTACTTCAATTGATTCTGGTAATGAAATTGGTTCGAAGTTGGTTTCGATTTTCTCGGCGCCGAGTGCTTCAAACTTCGCTACGCAGTATCCAGATGGGTTGACGGCGCAGTGGTTTATTTATCCAGCGGTGTATTTTGTCTTGGTGTTTGCATTTACGTATTTCTATACTTCAATTATATTTAACACTAAGGAAATTGCCGATAATTTGCAAAAGCAGGGTGCATTTATCGAAGGTGTGCGTCCTGGTATTAAAACAGCAGATTATTTGGGCAAGGTTGTGAATCGCCTTGATTTGTTTGGCGCTTTGGCGCTTGGACTCATTGCGATGCTTCCATTTGTAACGGACTTTGTATTTATAATGGCGATTGGTTATCCGGTGGGACTTTCAATCTCGGGTACTGGACTTCTTATCGTAGTGACGGTGGCGTTGGAGAATCTAAGGTCGGTGGATTCTAGAGCTCTAATGATAACTTACGATGATTTTAAAAATGAGTCTTAAATTGGGTGTGAGCTGGAAAAGAATTATTCAATGGGTGGTGATAACCGCTGTGGTGGTTTTCGTCGCCGCCTGTTTTACCAGATTAATGGTTTGGGAAGATAATTATTACCGCGAAATGGAGGGGAGTGAGCGGGATGTAGTTGCTAATGCGGTAGCCGAGAAAAAAGAAGAGGAACCGCTAATTGAGGAACCGCCTACAGAAGAGGAAGTCTACGAGTACTGGGTGGCGCCTGATTTGCCAAGATATTTGTCAATCGATAAATTAGGGATATATGATGCGAGAATTCTTCAGGTGGGTATTAATCCTACTGGTGAACTTGCTACACCTAATAATATTTTCGATGTTGGATGGTATGAGTCTTCTGGCAAGCCGGGTTCGGGAGGGACGCTCTTAATCGATGGGCATAATGGTGGTCCGAACGTTTATGGTGTATTTAAACGATTACCTTTACTAGAAAATGGAGATATCATTATTATCGAACGTGGTGACGGTGTGATATTCCATTATTCGGTTGTAGAGAATATTTCGGTCCCTCTGGAGGAGGCTGATAAATATATGGCTACAGCATTACGTTCGCCGGAGCCAGGGACCGAGTCCTTGACATTAATCACTTGTACTGGTGAGTGGTCTGATCTTAGATATACTTATTTGTCTAGACAGTTTACGAGAGCCTTGCTAATATGGCATAGTTAAAATGCTTTGGCCCCCGATTACTCGGGGCTGTTTTTTGATAAAGGTGGGGAGTGCTGTTTTTTATTTGAGTTCCACATTGTGATATCTAGCCATCATTTTGACGGTCCGCTTGAGCATCGTGCGTACGGTATGGAGCATGTCTGATAACTCGGGGTATTCGTACTTTGCTTCTTTTAAAACCGGCATTAATAGCTCGTGGGTTTCGATGATGTTCTTTTTGATGGCCTCTTCGGTCAGCGCGCCTTCGGCGTCGTTGAGGTTGGCATAGCGGTCAAACGCCTTGCAAATGATCGCTTCTTTTGAATCTAATAGCTCGTGAAAGTAGCGTCGCTTGGTTTCGGGCTTTTCTTCGCCCTGGAACGGCCGAATGGTCATCATTTTGACACCATGCCTGACAGTTTCATTCACCGGCAATGCGGAAAGCGGGATGTTGCAGTCTTCACAAACGTCGTGGAGTAAAATGGTCGCAATGATTTCGTCGGTTGCGCCTTTGCAGGCAATGGCATCGCATGCCATAGCTAGCGGATGCACGATGTAGGGTGCGCCATTTTTGCGGATTTGTCCTGCGTGCGCTTTCCAGGCGAAGGCCAGTGCGGTTTGTGATTGCTCGAAACCGGGGCCGTCTAGTCTGCCACGGAGATAAGTAAACATCTTTTCGACGTTTGGTTCATAAGCGCTTGGCATTTGGATATCACCACCTTTTTAAAGTTCTCCCTACCTTTGGTATTGTTATACCATATTTATTACTATTTTGCAAATAAAAATTTATAAAAAATGTGGAAAAAATCTATTGAAAATGTGCTTTAAATGTGCTATAATGAACTGGTAATTTATGGCTAGTCAAAAGGAAGTGATTAAGCTCACAGGTACTGTTGTTGAAGCATTGCCGAATACCCAGTTTCGGGTTGAACTCGAGAATGGTCATGTTATTGTTGCCCATATGAGTGGGAAGATGCGAAAAAACTATATTCGTCTCGTCCCGGGTGACAGAGTAGAGGTTGAGTTAACCCCTTACGATCTTACAAAGGGTAGAATCAGCTTCCGACTCAAAGATTAATATTAACTGTTGTATTTTTTTACAACAATAACAGGAAAGGGTATTTTGACACTATGAAAGTACGTGCAAGTGTTAAAAAAATCTCACCTGATGACATCATAGTCCGCCGGAAGGGTGTACTAAGGGTCATCAACAAGAAAAAACCTAAGAATAAGCAAAGGCAGGGTTAAAGATGGCTAGAATAGCTAGCGTTGTGATACCTTCCGAAAAACAAGTGTGGATTGCACTCACTTATGTTTATGGGATTGGTCGCACAACAAGTAAAAAAATCCTTGCGGAGGCTAAAATCGAGCCTACCACTCGGGTGAAAGATCTCACCGAGGCTGAAGAACAAAAAATCAACGACATTATTTCCGCGAAATATCATGTTGAGGGTGATCTCAGACGTCTCGTGAGTAACAATATTAAACGTTTAAAGGATATCAATTCATATAAAGGTATCCGCCACAAGGCTAAATTACCAGTCAACGGCCAACGTACTCGTACGAATGCACGTACTCGTAAGGGTAAGGCGATCGCGGTCGGTGGTACACAACCAAAAGCAGCAAGTAAGACATAGGAGTAAAATATGGCAGAAGAAGAAGTCAAAACTACTACTGCAGCTGAAACTACTGTTGAAGCAACCGCTCCAAAGTCAAAAGCTGCAAATAAAAAAGGTAAAAGGATTGTCAATGCCGGTCAGGTACACATTCAGGCTACCTTCAATAATACAATTATTAGTGTCACCGATAAAACTGGTGCTGTGCTAGCAGCTTCAAGTGCTGGCGCAAACGGTTTTCGTGGCTCCAAGAAAGGTACAGCATTTGCGGCTGGTGTCGCAGCAGAAAAAGCGTTAGACTATGCCAAGAAAAATCACGCGCTCAACTCTGTAGATGTGTTTGTATCTGGTATCGGTTTGGGTCGCGATGCGGCAGTACGTGCTGTTTCGACAGTTGGCATTAAAATTGATTCAATAACAGATGTAACCCCGATTGCGCACGGTGGCGTGCGTCCTAAGGGAGAAAGGAAACCATAATGGCACGCGATAATTCTCCAATTGGTAAGCAGAGCCGACGTGAAGGTTTTGCGCTTGCGCCAAAAGCACATAAAATAATGGCCAAGAAATCTGGAATTCCAGGTGAACATGGCGATATGCGTGCAAGAGGCGGAAGTCTATATCTAACACAGCTTCGTGAGAAGCAAAAAGTACGCCGAATGTATGGTTTACTTGAAAAACAATTCGCCAAGCTTATGCGTGAGGCTGTTAGAGTTGAAGGTTTGACTGGCGAAAAGTTGCTAGAATTTCTTGAGAGAAGGGCTGATAACGTGGTGTTCCGCGCTGGTTTTGCGACAACTCGTCGTCAAGCTAGACAGCTAGTTTCTCACGGACATTTTACCTTGAATGGTAAAAGAATTGATGTTCCATCAATTCGCTTGAATCCAGGTGATGTCCTAGAGGTTCGTCCTAAAGCACAAAAGACTGAATATTTCAAGAATCTTCCTAATATTATGGGTGCGGCAGGAGCTACTCCTTTGTCATGGCTAAAAGCTGATGGCAAGAAAATGAAAATTGAAATTACTGGTTTGCCAAAGCGTGAAGAAGCTGAGGCTGGTATAAATGAACAATTAATCGTTGAGTACTACTCACGTTAAGGAGGATATAAATGACAACAAAAAATATTCACGAAGCAAGTTTAGCAGATGTCAAGGAAATTGGCGAAAATAGTGCTGAATTTGTAATCAAGCCACTTTACCCTGGGTATGGTAATACGCTTGGTAACTCGCTTCGCCGTGTACTTCTCTCTAGCGTGAAGGGTGCAGCGATTACAGCGTTTTCGATTGAAGGCACAACTCATGAATTTACATCTATTCCGGGTGTACGTGAGGATGTGGTGGATATCATGCTCAACCTCAAAAACATTCGTTTCAAGGTGCACACTGATAATCCAGTTGAACTTACGCTTGAAATGAAGGGCGCCAACCAATCTGAAAAAGATGGCGACAAGCGCGTGGTGGCTGGTGACATTAAATTGCCAGCTGAGGTGGAGATTTCCAACCCAAATCAAGTGATTTGTCATATTGATGATCCAAAATATACGCTTAAAATGCATTTTGTAGTTGAGGCTGGTCGTGGTTATCTCACGATTGACAAGGCTTCAGAAGAAAGGATCCACTCTGACATGATTGCTGTGGATGCAGTATTTACGCCAGTGCTCAGGGTTCGCTACAAAGTTGAGAATACGCGTGTGGGTCAGGATACCAATTTACAACAACTTACTATCACGGTGGATACTGATGGTACGATTACTCCGCGGGAAGCTTTTGAAGAAGCGGCAGCAATTCTTATCAATCAATATACTGCACTTGCTGGTTCAACTCGTTTAGAGTCTACTCCGGCTCCTGGTAGTAACAAAGAGGAGGAAGATGCAGGTTTGATGCTTCCAATTGATGAACTCAATCTTTCTGCTCGTACGGCTAACGCATTGCTTAATAATGATATTAAAACCATTCGTGACCTTGTCACTTTGTCTGAAAGTGATTTGAAGGATCTCAAAGGTTTTGGTAGCAAGGCGCTAGACGAAGTTAAAGAAAAGTTAACGGAGTTAAATATTTAATATGCATCGCCATAGTTATAAAGGCCGAAAATTTGGTCGTGAAACTGACCAGAGATTGGCGCTAAGGCGCGCTCTGGTTTGCTCCCTTATTAGAGAGCAAAGTATCACCACGACTCTGGCGCGTGCGAAGGAAATTCGCCGCATAACTGAGAAGTTGGTGACGATAGCAAAGAAGGGTGGCCTTGCTAATAGACGTCTAGTTATTTCACGTCTTAATGACATTGAAACCGCAAATCTTCTGATGGATGTGGTGGCTCCACAGATTACGCGTAATTCTGGCTATCTCAAAATTGAGAAAGCAGGATTCCGCCGTGGTGATAATGCCGAGATGGGTACAATTAGTTTTGTAGACGAAATCGATTTTGAGAAGTTTGCAAAACCAGAAAAGAAAGAGTCTAAAAAGGTAGTTGCAAAAGCTGAAAAACCAGCCAAGGCTGCCAAGACTGCTAAGAAGGAGGAGAAGTAATGAAAACTTATTCACAAAAATCTTCCGAGATTAAGCGCGAATGGTGGGTGGTCGACGCTTCAAGTCTGCCACTTGGCAAACTTGCGGTAGTTATTGCTGACAAGTTGATGGGCAAGAGTAAAATTACCTATACTCCACACATCGACAACGGTGACTATGTGGTGGTAGTGAATGCCAAGAATATCAAGGTGACTGGCGAAAAGATGCTTCAGAAGAAGTATTATCGTCATAGCCAATTCCCGGGTGGTCTTACCGAGCTAAAGCTTGAGGAAGTGATTGAAAAAAATCCTGCAGTAGCAATTCGTGAGGCTGTAAAGGGAATGATTCCGAAGAATAAATTGGCTGCTGATAGAATGGCTCGTCTTCGTATCTTTGACGGAGCGGAACATGCTCACGTAGCACAAAACCCAAAGGAGATTAAGTAATGGCAGACGCAAAGAAATATATTTATGGACTAGGTCGTCGTAAATCTGCGACTGCCTCAGCTCGTCTCTATAAGGGTAAGGGCGAAATTACTATTAATGGTAAGCCAGCTTTGGAATACCTTTCTGGTAACAAAACTTATCTTGCTGAGATTACTGATCCGTTAGCTATCACTGAAAAGCAGAAAAACTATGATATTACTATCGTGGTTAAAGGTGGTGGTTTGTCTGGTCAGGTAGACGCAATTAAACTTGCAATTTCGAAAGCTCTCGTGCTTGAAGCACCAGATCTTCGTCCAGTTCTTAAGAAAGCTGGATTCACTTCGCGTGATCCACGTGAGAAAGAGCGCAAGAAATACGGTCTTCGCTCTGCTCGTAAGAAAGAACAGTTTAGTAAGCGTTAAAATTTGCAGAGAAAAACGAACCGAGAATGCAATCCCGGTTCGTTTTTTTATGGTATAATATAGATAAGGTGGGAGTTCTTTGAGAGGGAGTGATTTTTTTGGTTAAGTATACTGATGTGGCGGGGATTTGGCAGGCCTATCAGCAATTTGCGACCACTAGTGCAATTCGACGTAAGGGAATTGAACTTGTGGGTGTAACGCCGATGACACCAGATGGTGTGCCGGAGCCAAAGGATGCGATTTTTTTCCGTGGGGAGTCAGATTTGGAACATCAGGCCAAGGTTGCGTGGCTAGTGGCAACTTTTGTTGCGTGCTTCGGTAATGATTTTTTCCAGCTTTATGAACCCAATTCGTTTGTAGAACTTTGGGCGATTATGATGACTGGGCTTTGCCATGACATCGGAGAAGCCGAGATGGGCGATGTACCGGATGACGGTAGCGTCTCGCACATGGCAAAGGCCGAAAAGGAGCGCGCTGTTTTCGGTGATATGCTGCGGTTTTTGCCGACTGATTATTCTATCCCGATGCAGCTTGATTTCTGGAGCTTTCAGGATTTGGATGGTCATAATGGCCGGGCGATTTATGCTCTCGATAAGCTTGAGGCGGTATTGACGCTGCTTTATTATGAGAAATTTGGCCGCACAGGCATGACTACCGCAAAGGTCGAACCGACTGAGGCGGACAAGTATTATATGCGTGTGACTCGTTCTAATACGGCGGCTGATTGCTGGGCGGCCCATATGTGTGCACATATTCGGAAGTTTCCGGATTCGATTAAGCGTCCGGTGTTGGCTTTGCTTGATGCAGCCGTAACGGATGTGCGCGGTGCGCCTTTTCCGTGGCGCAAAAGAGATATCTTGCCGTTTGAAAGGTTAAAAAGATAATCACTCCTACCTTGGAGCCTCCCGAATGATGAATTTGGGAGGTTTTTCCTGAAAATGTGATATAATATGAGTAGTACTTTGTAGTTTGGGGTGTTAGCTCATCTGGTAGAGCGCAGCTATGGCATAGCTGAGGTGGCGAGTTCGAGCCTCGCACACTCCACCATTAACGTCATCGGTGCGATGGCGGCTCGAACCTTCGGTGCGAGCCTCGCACACTCCACCATTAACGTAAAGCCGGCTGGCTTTTTTTGATTATTTTATTCCAGGAACTGGGAAGCTGGTAGCAAGAGATTTGACGTTTTTGTGGATTTTGGTAAATTCTGTAGCGTAGTCTGCTAGGTGATCTTCGGTTTTGGCTTTGACACAGAGGTCGGCAACTTGTTTCATATATTTGGCAATTTCTTTCATTTCGTTTTCGCCGAGGCCACGAGTAGTGATGGCTGGAGTGCCAAGACGCACGCCGGATGGGCGGAAGGCGCCTCCTTTGTCTGTGGGGAGTGCATTGGCGTTAAGGGTAAGGCCGACTTCGTCGAGGGCTTTTTCGTAGATTTTGCCGTCAATAGAGAAGGATTTTTGCATATCGACAAGGATAAGGTGGTTTTCGGTACCACCGCCTTGAAGCGTGAAGCCGTAGTTCATTAATTCATCGGCTAAGACTTTGGCATTATTAACGATGTTTTTGACGTATTTCTTGAAGGATGGTTTCAGAGCTTCACCGAAGGCGACGGCTTTGGCAGCGATAATATGCTCTAATGGACCACCTTGAGTACCAGGGAAGACAGCACGGTCAATCAAAATAGGGATATTTTTGAGGGTTTTTTCTGGCTTTTTTAGAGGTGAAGCGACGTTACCTTTAGAGAGGATGAGCCCACCGCGTGGACCGCGAAGTGTTTTGTGGGTGGTAGTAGTCATGACATCAAAACCGAAATCGAGTGGATTATCGTGGACTCCACCGGCGATAAGGCCGGCGACATGTGCCATATCGGCCATTAATAGTATTTCGTGGCCATGTTTTTGCTCTGCTTTTTTTCGGATGGCAGCGACGCGCTTGAAATCCGGGATTTTCATGAAAGCAGAATAGCCGATTAGGATGATTTTGGGGTCTTCGCCCAGGGCTTTTTCTTCTAATTCTTCGTAGTTGATATCACCATCTTCTTTTACGCCGTAGCCGATGAAATTATAGACATGGGCGGATAGAGTAACAGGGGCGCCGTGAGTTAAATGACCACCGGCGGGTAGTGACATGCCAAGAACTGTATCTCCTGGTTCAAGCCATGCGTAGTAAACTGCGGTGTTAGCTTGTGCACCAGAGTGTGGTTGGACGTTGGCGTGGTCGGCGTGGAATAATTTGCAAGCGCGTTCGATAGCGAGACGCTCGATGCGGTCAATATTGATTTGTCCACCATAATAGCGGTAATTTGGTAAAATTTCCTGGGCGATTTTGTCTTCACTCCACTCATTTATGCCTTTAAAACTGGGGTAGCCTTCGGAATATTTGTTGGTTAATATGCTCCCCATAGCCTTTAAAACAGCGGCAGAAACATAATTTTCGCTAGGAATTAGCTCTAGCCCCTCGCTCTGTCGAATTTTTTCTTCATCAATTAAATTAAATACTAAATCTTTCATTTTTAATCCTTTCTTGTATATTTATTGATAGTGTATTTTAATTCATTTTCGGTGCCTGCCTTGATTGTTTCGCGGGAGTAGTTGTTGGGGTCGAAATCAGGGAAATAAGTGTCGGCTTGGGGCTCGGTGGCGTCGACTTCGGTGAGATAGAGTTTTTTAGCATAGGGCAGGAATTGATGATAAACAGTGCCACCGCCGATGATAAATATTTCTTCATCGGCATCTTTATTTTTATCGATGTAGGATTGCAAGTCGGTGATGGTTTGGTCGGCTTCAGGAACGTCGTGCCTAGAGACGACGATATTGGTACGGTTTTTGAGCTTTCCAGGGAGAGAATCCCAAGTTTTGTGACCCATCACTACTTTATGGCCAGTGGTGGTATCGCGGAAAAATTTCATGTCGTCTTTGAGGTGAAAAATTAGCTCGTTTTTGCGTCCTAATTCGTGATTTTTGCCAATTGCTGCAATAATACTAAACATTCTACTCCGTAACTGGCATTTTAATGATGCCGAGGTTCTTATAATTTTCAAGTTTGATATCTTTCAGCGCGCGAGAATTGTCAAAAGAGTGAAAATCTTTAATTTCGGGGTTGAGCCAAAGAGTTGGAGCTGGCGGCAGGGTGCCATTTTTAATAGCTTCGTCACAGCGTGAAATCTGTTCTTTGATGCCATCAATTTGATTTTCATAGATATGGGCGTCGTTTGTAATAAAGGTAAACTGGCCAGGGCGCGCCCCGACACATTGGGCAATTAGATAACAGAGGACAGCGTATTGCGAGACGTTGAACGGTAACCCAAGAGGTACATCAGAGGAACGAGAAGTAACTAGGAGATTAAGCCGGCCGTCTGTTAAATTCCATTGTGAATTCCAGACGCAGGATGGTAATGCGGCAGTTTCAAGCCACTCATTTTGCCAGAGTGACAGAACCATCCGGCGGTTGCCGGGATTTTGCTTTAGGGTTTCTATTAGATTATCAATGAGATGGTATCTGTTAACGATCCAGCCATAGGCGGTACCGATAGTATGGGCAAAATCAGGTTTTGGCTCATTGGGGTGGTTCTTAGCAAAGATTTTGTTTATATCGCGACCAAGATAGGTGCCGTCCTCATTTATTTCCCATTCGTTCCAGATTTTGATATTACGTTCCTGGAGCCAACGGACGTCATTGCTAGCGACCTGATAAATCCAGAGGATTTCTAGAGTAGCGGTTTTAAAAGCTACTTGTTTAGAGGTGAGAATTGGGAACTCTTCTTCGAGGTCAAACTGCAATATTTGATGAGGGAGTCGGATGGTTTTGGCTTCGGATGACCCCTGGGCGGCGTGATCTGGAATAGCTGAAGCGGCGGTTTTGCCACGATGGTCGGATTTTTTGTAATTGGTGATTTTCTCCCCCTGTTTCAGGATGCGCCTACATAAATCAATGTATTGGTCATCAAATTTGCTCATTTTACCTCCGTTTTTTACAGTATAGCAAACTTATAGGGAGTTTGCAAGCGCAGGCACCTCTTATAAATATGATATAAGCGTTGACTTTTTGAGGTATGTATGATATAATAAAAGTATTGCAAACGTGAAAATGTTTGTGTTATAATTTAAGTAAGCATTGGGAGTTATTATGCGAAAAAGTAGAGTTTTATTGGCGATATTTGCCGCTAGTTTTATCGGCATAATGTCGAATCCGGAGATGCTAGCAGCATCGGATTCTGTTGCAGTGCTCGATTTGGATAACAATAAGGTTGTTGAAACTGTTATAAAGCAAGAGCCTGTGGTGGCCAATGTTGGTGAAGAAATAGATGAGCCGGTTGAGCCTGTTCAGACTATTACTGAAGAAGTTGGTTATTCTGAACCGGTTTACGCTGAGCCAGTTTATGTTGAGTCGGCTCCGGAAGAGCCAGTTTATCAGTTGCCTGCTAATTATATTCAGATTAATGGATTAACCGTTCCTCTTGAATATACTGATACTACCGCTGAAAATGCTGGTGATGCGCAATTAGCTTGGTATTACAAAACTGGTAAGCATATCTATGGTCATAATCTTGACTATGTGTTTGGTTCGTTGGATTGGGCGCATGATGGCGGCTATCTTGATGGTATGCCATTTACGGTAGTAATGAACGGTGTGGCTAGCTATTATACCGTTGCTACACACCGTGTATATGATCGTTTAGATGCCTATACGCTTGGTTATAATGGTGATACTTTTAGTATGTATCCAATTGTAAATGCCAAGCTTGATGGTACTTACTACCGTATGACTATTATGACTTGTTATAACGGTAGCGCGCAACGTCTTGTGCTTTATGCGAATTAATATTTGATTTTACAAAAATAGTCCTGCTTATGGGACTATTTTTGTTTGGATTTATGTTATAATGGTTATATTAATATAAGGAGTAAATATGTGTACAGGGGTGAGATTTAGCGACGATAAAGGGAATATGTATTTTGGTCGGAATTTGGATTGGTCAACTGGCTATGGCCAAAAAGTCGTAATTACTCCGCGTAAGTTCTTGTATGCTTCGCCTTTTTTGGGTGCTCAGGTGTCAAAACAGGGTGCGATTATCGGGATGGCGATTGTCGAAGAAAATACGCCGCTTTATTTTGATTGTGCTAATGAGTCTGGTCTTGCAATTGCTGGTTTGAACTTCCCGGGTTATGCTAAGTATGAACCTGAGGCTGTTGAGGGTAAAACTAACGTGGCAGCTTATGAATTTCCACTTTGGGTGGCGATGAATTTTGCGACAGTAGATGAGGCTGAGAAAGCATTGCGTGATGTGGCGATTGTTGCAAAGCCAATTAATGAGCAATTTCCGGTATCGGAGTTGCATTTTATTATTGGAGATGGTAAGCGTTCGATTGTAGTAGAATATACCGCGGCAGGGATGGAGATTTTCGAGAATAATGTCGATGTTCTGACTAACCAGCCTGGTTATGCTTGGCATCGGGAAAATTTGCGTAATTATATGAATGTAATTCCGCATATGCCGAAAAGAGTCTATTGGAATAAGGAGAAATTGACTCCGTTTGGTAGTGGTTCTTTGATGAGAGGTATGCCAGGTGATTATTATGCACCTTCGAGATTTGTGCGAGTAGCTTACCTTAATTCGCATTATCCAGTAAAAACGACTGAAGCAGAAAACGTTTCGCGTTTGTTCCATACGTTAACTGGTGTGGCGATGATTGATGGTGCAGCTCAGATGGCGGATGGCAAATGTGAGATAACGGTTTATACTGGTGGATATTCGTCAGCATCTAAGACCTATTATTATAATACTTATGAGAATCCGGCTATCCAATCTGTGGCGATGTCTGATTATGATTTGGATTCGTCGAAGTTAGTGCAGGTATAGCATGAAAAAACTGATTCGCACGATTTTGCTTTTTGCGATTCTCGTGGGGTTGGGCTTTTGGGGGTATAATGCGGTAATAAATCGTGAAATAAATATCAATAAGTGGTTTTTGAGCGGGCAGGTGATGGGGGTAGATGTGTCATCTTATCAGATAGATGTTGATTTTAGCGAGCTAAAAAAACAGGGAATAGAATTTGCTTATATTAAAGCTACTGAGGGCTCTACTCATGTCGATTCGAGTTTTAAAGAGAAGTGGGCCGCCGCACGTGAGGCTGGGGTAGTGGCTGGTGCGTACCACTATTTTATCTATGGCGTAAGTGGAGCAGAACAGGCAGAGAATTTTATCAAAACAGTTGGAGAATTGGATGGTGAGCGTTTGATTCCAGCGGTTGATATGGAATTGACGATGGCAGAAGTGCAAAATCCTCCTGCTATTGATGAAGTTATTCGTGGTTTGAAGGCTTTTCTTGCGGTGGTGGAAGAGAAATATGGTGTAAAACCGTTGATCTATTCACAAAAAGACTATTACGATAAATATTTAGCGGCGGATTTTGCTAGTTATCCAAGGTGGGCGAGGAATGTGTTTTATCCGGTGTTTATTGATATTGGTAATGAGTGGACAGTTTGGCAGTATAATGACAAAGGCGAGCTAAGTGGTTACATTGGTGAAAAATATATTGACATGAATGTGATTAACTCTGCGGTGGGAATTGAAGGTTTGAGATATAAGAAATAATTTAAGTTTTAATATCGTTCAGTATTTTATCTAACCATGCAACGTATAGGGGTGCCTGATGTATTTTCTTGATGCATTCCCAAACCCTCTTCGATGATGTTGCCATCTTTGTCAAAGTATAATATGTCTGTACCACTTTGATCATAGATTTCGTTGGACCAATAGAAGCCACGGGCGCTTGTAGATGACGAATAGCCGTTCCATGTACCGGTATATGTAAAATATGTTGGCGAGGCGTGAATGTTCCCGGAATTCCCAGCAGTAAGATTGAGATTAGCAACAAGGCTTTCGTAGGATTGGTCCCCGCTATTAGCAGGGAGGCGCCAACCGGCAGGACAAATAGATTGATTAATCCTAGTTCCAATTGCATCATAGCTATGATTGGTGTTCATCGCAAAGGCTGCATTTAAATTATAATAATTACCTATTTGATAGTGTCTATTATTGTCGCAGACTGTGGTTTCTGAGGCGATAGTTCCATTCCAATCATTCCTAATAGCTCCATTCCAACAGACATCTCCTGGATCATAAGACTGTGGTACGTCATATCCTGTTGGAGTTGAGCCATGCAAAGCCCACGTTGTCGTGTTGGAAGCGTAGGTTGCTATAGACGCAGTCCAGTTGGATTGGATATCTGTATTTTGTGGGGTATAAAAATCTGTAGTGGTAACAATATCATGGTCGAGATTTTGCGTCATCCAGATGTTGCCGTCTGCGAGCTTGGCAACGTAATAGGCCTTCCCGTCGCGGTTGTCTTTTAGTTGATATTGGGTGTTTGTTGTCATGTAATTAAGTATATCTGTTTTTTCACTTGATGTGAGCGTGGAAAAGTCTTGCATATATACGAGGTTTTTGATGGTTTTGGTGCGAGCTACACAGCGTATTGAAATGCCGTAGTAGCGACGGATGATGGTACTTATGCTGTCGTTGCTATCAAAGCCTAATTCATACGCGTAGCTGTTATCGCTAATTACAGAAGACCAGTAATTGCCGCGCCCACCAACGACGCCGGATGAACCGGACCTTTCGCCGCCATACACAAAATATGCTGGTGCGTTTTGGATATTGCCTGAAGTACCGGGGGTTAGACCAAGTGTTGTAACTAAGTTATCGTAGGATTTGTCACCATCAAGAGTTGGGAGTCTCCAGCCAGCAGGGCAGATGGATTGATCTACATCTTCTTCGCCTGTGGTGTAACTTGAGGAATTATTCATGGCCACTGCGGCGGTCCAGTTGTAGTAGTTACCAATGTGCATATGCTTGTCGTTGCCACAAGCTGTGGTGCCAGTTGTTAAGTTGTAGTTTCCTAGAGTGCCATTCCAACAAAGGTCTCCTGGATTATAAGATTCTGGCTCGTTCGTCCTGTAATTCCAAGTCGTATCGTCGGTGGCATAGGTAGCAGTATTGGCGGTCCAGGTGGCAGAGGTGTTTGGCGTTGAGCCGTGACCAAGATCGGTATTGGCAAAGGTATAGAAGCCGTTTGTTGTAACAATATCGTGATCTAGATTCTGTGTCATCCAGATGTTGTCGTCTGCGAGCTTAGCAACGTTGTATTCTTTGTTGTCGCGATTGTCTAGCAGAGTTGTGGCGGTTCCAGCTGGTGTGTTTGCAATGATTCTTGGTGTAATGTCTTGCATATAAGTGATATCTTCAATGGTGCGGGTCTCTAAGACGCAGCGGATATAGAATCCGTCATATCGTCGTCCATCATTGACGTTGATGGTGAGGCTGTTGCCATTAGAATACAAATAATAACGATTGATGGAATCATTTGCGGCATTGGACCACCATAAACCGTAGCTTGTATTATTGAGCGTCTCGTCCCCATAGTAGCCACCGGCAACTGGTGTGAAATAATCAGTTGATGCTGCAGACGTTACGAATAAACTATTAATAGAACCTGCCGTGTTGTTGGTGTTGTAATCTGGCAATCTCCAACCAGCTGGACAGATATCTTCTTTAGTTGTCGTGTTGTTTGTATCGCCGACGATTGTTTCGGCTGATGCTGCAGCATAGTTATACCAGACACCATTTGTATTATTGCCGGAATCGTGACACCTTGGTTCGGTGTAGCTGTTACCGGAAGTTAAATCACTTTTACAGACGTTTACACTGTCATATGTAGTAAAATTTGAGTCTAGGGATGAAACTACGCCCGTGATGCGAAGATTTTGGGTCATCCAGAGCGTGCCTTGAATTTTAGTTACTGTGTAGGTATTATTGTCGCGACGGTCTGTTAAGGTTGTGGAGGAACCTTCACATACGCTTGCTAAAACTTCTGGTGTGATCGTGTAGGTTTGCATAATACCAGTGCCAGATGGAAGGGCGATACAATTAAGAGTCCATGTTGCATATAGTGTTATATTTGTATTATCAATAGTTTGATCGATGCCAAAGCTGGCGCTACTAACATATTCTGTACCAGTGCAGGTTGTTCCGTTGTCGGACACGGTGCCGAGACACCATTTGTTAAATGTATAACCGGTTCTTGTTGGTGCTGCACTGGGTAGCGTTACGCTGGTTTGCAGTGTGCTACTACTCATGGTGCTTGGTAAATTAGCTACTGTGCTGTCACTAGTGTTGTCGCTAAACGTGATACTATATGTAATTGGATTGGCAATGTATTCTAGTATAAAAGTATCATTGGTGTATGTTCCAGCTGCGCTAGCGTAGTTTGCTCTAATTCCTAGCCCGATAGTATATGTATCTGCATTGCTGATACCATCTACGCTGTTTGCTTCAATGGTGCTATTTATGACGGCGACATCAGAGCTTGTGGGCGCTGGATAATAATTGGTGGTGTTGGCAATTGAATTATAGTAGTTTGGAATGAATCCCCACCTGTTGTTTAGGGTTTGTCCGGTGGCTTCGGATGATGAAAAGACATCGTAGGTGGTGGAAGATGGTAACGTGGTAATTGAATTATTATCATTACTTGTTAGATTTGTGTCGCTGCCGGTTGATTTTAGAGTAAGTGTGTAGCCGGTGTAGTTGTTGGTGCTGATGCTAAACGCTGCTTTTTCGTTTGTGCCACTTGTGGCAAAAGTACCAGTTTTGGAGCTGATTGCTAAATTTACAGAAGCTGTGGTGCTGGTGCTATTAAATGTCAGCATTGACTCTGTGGCTGTACCGGTTGTGGCTTCGGCATATTCTGATTTAATATATATTGGATTAATTGTAGCAAGTGATAATAGAATTAGTATCAAAATGGACGTAATCCCAGTTGATCGTGTTATACGAGTAATGACAATTTGTTTTTTTAAACAGTTGCCATTTTTTTGAATATTTTTATGTTCCGCATCAACGAAACAACAATTGTTTCTAAACACTTCCATTTATGTATGACCTTTATGCTCTCTATTATAACACACTTTTTCGTTTTGTGTTAAAAAAACATAACAATTTTTTCCACAATTTTGACAATTAAAAAAAGCCATCATGGCTGTGGTGGAGCGTGCGGGAATCAAACCCGCGACCTCGGCAATGCGAATGCCGCGCTCTATCAGCTGAGCTAACGCCCCGTTCATAATAGTATTCGCGTCTAGCGTTTAGTTTTTAGGCTAGCACGTGTGTTTTTATTTTATCATAAAATGTGGTAAAATGGAAGTATGAAAACGATTTTAACAGGGATAAGAGCAAATTCAGAATTAACTTTGGGTAATTATCTTGGTGCACTGTTGCCGATGGTGAGGTTAGCAAATAAGCACTCCAAAGAAATGAATGTAAATATTTTTGTGCCGGATTTGCACTCGATTATTTCGGATGTGGATGGTAATTTGCACGCTAACACAATTCGTTCACTTAAATACTATCTTGCTTCTGGGTTGGAGCTGAACAGGAATGTGCATATTTATCGGCAGAGTCATGTGCCGGCACATTCGGAACTGTGTTGGATTCTTAACTGTATTGCCACGATGGGTGAGATGGGGCGAATGACGCAGTATAAAGAAAAATCCGAGGGCAAGGCTTCGTGTAATGTTGGTATTTTTGATTACCCTGTTTTGATGGCGGCGGATATTTTGCTTTATTCGGCGCAATATATTCCACTTGGTGAAGACCAATTCCAGCACATCGAACTAACGCGGAACTTGGCGATGCGGTTTAATAATCGATTTGGTGAGATTTTTGTGGTGCCTGAGAATACTGCTGAGCAGGTGAAGTTTATGGAAGTGGACCAGGGCATTCGGATTCGCGATTTATTAAATCCTGAGAAGAAAATGAGCAAGTCGACTAAGGCTGAAAATTCAAAGATTATGCTTGATGATGCGCCGGAAAAGGCGGCAAAAAAGATTATGTCGGCGACGACGGATTCGTTAGGGAAAGTGAAATTTGACATGTGGGGACAGCCAGGTATTTCAAACTTGCTCGTGATTGAATCTTTGGTGACTGATGTACCACTCGATGATGTAGTGGCGAAGTGGTCTGGTGATACGCGTTATGGCGAATTAAAGAAGCAAGTTGCTTCAAGTGTTTCGACGATGCTGGCGGAATTTCAAGAGCGATTGGCTGCGATTTCTGATGAACAAGTGCTTACTTTGCTTGAAGAAGGTGAAGAATATGCTAACAAGATAGCAAATGCTAAGTTACTTGAAGTACAAAAGGCTTTTGGACTAAGATAATATGATACGGACGGGGAAAAAGTTTAGCAAGCCAGAGATGTCACGTGTGATTAATGGCGATAAAGTGTTGAATGTTGAGCAGGAAAAGCCCGCAAAGAAGCGTCTCGATTTGATTTTGGCGGAGATTTATAAAAGCTATAATCGTTCGACTTTGCAGAAGTTTATTAAGAATGGTTTTGTGAAAGTGGATGGGGAATTAGTAACAAAACCCTCTGCGACTTTTGAAGATGGTGTATATATTGATTTGGTCGTGCCGGATGAGTTGCAAAAAACTGATTTGAAACCACGAGTGATTTATGAAGATGACAATGTGTTAGTGGTTGATAAACCGGCTGGATTGTTATCTGAGTTTAAGGGGCAGTATTGTCCTGAAGCGACGCTTGCTCAGTATGGGATGATTGTGCATCGGTTAGATCGCGATACTTCTGGTGTAATTATTTTGGCTAAGAATGAAAAAACACAATCGTATTTGAGGCGACAATTTCAAGACCGCAAAGCGCATAAGAAATATCTTGCGGTTGTTTCGGGTCAACCGAAGCTCAACGAAGCGCGTTTGGATTTGCCGATAATTCGGAATCTTAAACGACCAACAACTTTTTTGATTGATGCAAATGGGAAGCCGAGCGAGACTTTTTATAAGGTATTAAAGACCGACGGTAAGCATTCGCTGTTAGAGCTTAGGCCGACAACGGGTCGGACGCACCAGCTTCGGGTACATATGAAATACATTGGTCATCCGATTGTAGGTGATAAGGTCTATGATGGTGAGCCATTTGAAAGATTGTGTTTACATGCGACGGAGCTAGAAATTACTTTGCCGGGTGGCGAGCGACGGACTTTTACTGCGCCAATGCCGGAGAAATTCAACGATGTTTTTTAATTCGGTTGACGAAATAGCTAGTATTGCTTCTAAAGTAGGTTGTGCAGTTTTTGTGGTGCCCTCAAATAAAGAAGTTTCGATTAAAAATGCTTTGATTTTGGCACCTGATACTAAGTCGGTAATAACGATTGAACAGGTGCGAGACGTGTTGGGTCGGCTATCGGTAAGGCAGACTAGTGATGTTTTTGTTTTGATTCGGCCAGCAGAGACGTTAGGGATTGAGGCGGCAAATGCAATGTTAAAAAATCTAGAGGAGCCTGGGGAGAAAGTGCATTTTGTCTTGGTGACAGATGCGCCGAGTCAATTGTTGCCGACGATTCTATCGCGTTCGGCGGTATATTTTTTGAAGGAGGCGCGATCGCTTGATTCGGCAGTAGAAGCAGATAAAAAGGTGCTTGATGTTGCGCGACGGTTGGTAGTAGCGAAGCCGACTGAATTACCTGCGCTGGCGGAAGAAGTATCTAAGAAAAAAGAAGGTGTGCGGGCCTATGCGCTTAATGTGGTTGGTGCAGCGATTGAAATATTATATAAGTCTTATTTTAAAACTGAGAAAGATGTTTTTTTGAATAAAATCCCGAAGTTTCTGGCGTGTTACGAGGCGATTTCAAATAATGGGCATGTGAAATTACATTTGGTGGCAGATTTGATGTGAAAATGTAGTAAATGGTCTTTTTACTAACGAGCAACACAGCGTACCGAAATGCCGTAGCCGCGACCGTCGTGGCCCTGGGGGTACAAATAGCCAACCTTATCGAAGCCGAAGTCATACGCGCGGCTGGCTTCGTTAACTACAGAAGACCAGTGGTAGCCGCTCCCGCCAACGTAGTGGGACGCACCGTACCAGAGCCCACCATACACGAAATACGTTGGCGCGGATTGAACATTGCCGGAAGCGCCAGAAGTTAGGCTAAGTGTTGTGACTAAGTTGGCATAGGATTTATTGCCACTTAACGTTGGAAGTCTCCAACCGGCAGGACAGATGGATTGATCTACATCAGTTAAATTTGTAGTATATGAACTACTATCATTCATAGCTACAGCAGCAGTCCAGTTGTAGTAGTTGCCAATATGATAGTGCTTGTCGTTACCGCAAGCTACAGTATCGGTAGCGATTGTGCCATTATAATCATTTCGGATGGTGCCATTCCAGCAGAGGTTTCCCGGATCATAGGATTCTGGTTCATCAGTAGTATAGTTCCAAGTTGTATCATTTGTAGCATACGTTGCCGTATCAGCAGTCCAAGTGGCATTGGTATTTGGCGTGGAGCCATGGCCGATATCAGTATTGGCATAGGTATAGAAGTCTGTGGTAGTGACAATATCATGGTCTAGGTTTTGTGTCATCCAGACATTGCCGTCGGCGAGTTTGGCAATATAGTAGTCTTTTTCATCACGGTTGTCTTTTAATTGATATTGTTGATTTAGGGTCATGGAATCTAGCACCTCGGCTTTTTCGCTACTAGTTAAGGTTGCGAATTCTTGCATATATACGAGATTATTGATGCTTGCTGGTACTGGGTCTGGGGCACATGTGCTAATAAATGTAACTGTGTCGGTATAATTTCCAGCTTTGATGGCAGCTGTAAATTTGGCGGCGAAATAAACGTCGGAGTCTAGGCTGGTGGAGCCAGTAGTTTGCGAGTATGTCGCAATGGTATTATTAGCAGCTACAGCGCGATAATTACCGCTTGTGCCGACGCGGAAGCCCCAACGATCATTTGTGAAATCAGCTTCAGCCACATCGGAGTCTAAGGTGGGAATTGTATTGTTGCCAGAAGTCAGATTGGTCGAGCTGGTGGTCATTGTGACCGTGCAGGTGTTGTCGGTATTGGTATAAGTACTAACTGTAGTATAATCACTGCTGAATGTGCCGTTAATACTTGGAACAATTTCTAATGCTACGTTGTTAGCGCTAATTTCAATAGTTGATGATGGTGTGATGGTGGCGCCCAAATTAACGCTGGAACTGAGGGCATTGGTTATTTCGGCACTAAAGGAATGATCTGCTGCATTGGCGACGCCAATTACGACTGCACCAATAGCAAGTGTGTTATAAATAGCCCTTGATAACTTCATATTTATTATTTTACCATAAATGGTTTAAATATGGTAGATTATAATGTGAGTTCCGGGTCGTTATCGTAGTTATAGCCGATGAAATCATACCAACCCCATAGCGGTCTTGCGTCGCCGAGTGTGTATTTATAATCTTTATCTAGCTCTGCGCTATAACGATTATTCCTGCCCATTAAACCGCACAATACATCGTAGTGCTTTGTACCATTGTCTAGTTCTGTTTCATTTGTCATTCTGACAAAACATGATGATTTAGAATAATATAAGTCTATTCCTGACGTCCATAATCTTGCTGCATAGATGTATTTTTGTTCGTTGTAGCTTAAGTTGGGGTCAGGCTTAATTTTTTTTAGGATTTTGGAACTACAAAATAGAAATCCTTCTGCAATGAATGGTGTTTTGCATGGATATTTTCCTTTGTGATAGTTTTCCGGAGTTCTGAATTTGAGCGTTGGGAGATAATCATTAAATTTGTCGAATATTTTTACTGCATTTAAGTATGAAAATATGTTCGTATTATTATTGTTTGCGCGCGTGACCCAACATGTAATGGCGGAGTTTTCTCCACAGTCTTTAATTGTTTCACAAATTTTTTTGTCCCATTCTGGTGCAAATCTAAAGCTCGAGTCTATTATCGCTGTGTAACAATTACTTAAGTATTTTGTTAATTTTGATAACATCATACTATAGTGTGTATCTTTGTCGTTCTTATCAAAGTAAATTATTTTTTTTATGTGATTTTGTTTTTGCATTTTTTCATCTATCTCAAATTGATTTACTGTACCAACGATAAATTCGACGTCGTTTTTTACCTTATTCTTTAAACAACTTTCAATGCTTTTTTGATATTTTCCTTGTAAGTCAATTACTATTATTTCAATTTTCTCTTTTTTCCTTAAAAGCTTCTTTTTTTGCAACTCTTTTGACTGCAAAAATGAGATTCTGTTTTGCATTGAATTATCTTCAAAATTACCGATTTCTGCTTTCATGTATACTATTTTTTTAGTAAAATCTATGCCTGCATAATCTTCAAACTGTTTTATAGTGCGTTCTTTGCCGAGGCCGTATTCATCTTTGGTTTTATTCCTAATTAATTGCTCCATCAGCAATTCCTCTTCTTGTAAGCCGTTTTTTCTGGTTCTGGGGACTGTGCGGTCTTTGCGCATGTATCTATGATAGATGTAAGATTCATTTGGGCAATAGTTGTTCCAGCCGTGCGTATAATATCTGATTGCCATTGGTAGTTCGTCACCAAACCAAAACATTTTTGGATTGTGAAAAATTGTTTTATGTATTTCAGCAAAAGAGAAAAAATTATTTGCAGAGATAAATGGACTTTTCAGTGGTTCTCCATTGGGTTTTGGTTCAACGTATTTTTGGGTGGGGTAAAGAAAATAGCTAGAATCCTCTCTGAATTTTTTTGCGACAATTATCATTGGCTTAGTCGAACTTGGCATATTGAATACTTTGTCGTTGACTGGAAGTTTTTCGAATTCTTCTTTTAATTGTGGTGGGTAATACGAAATTGTCGCTTTCGGATCTTTTAACGAAAGTAATTGTTCTATCATTTTGGTGTCCCAGCCCTTTGTAAATCTCATGTGAGAATCGGTTTGGTATACATATTTTTCGTCTTCAATCATTTTCTGGCACAAATATCTGGCATAGCATGTACCCTTTGCTTCGGATTTTTTAAGATGTTTAATTTTGCAATTTTTTATTTTTTGTAATAGTTTTAAGTCGGTTAAATCGTCGTCCTGATAGCATATTGCAAAATGCACTCGGTCGGGATTGTCAGCTTGAACTATTGCGCTTTGTACGGTATTAATTAAATCATGGTCGCAGTATGCTGGGATTTCTACAAGAATTTTATCTTCTTTCATATTCTTATTATAGCATATTTGATTTGGTTTTTTCTGTATTTGTGATATTATAGGTATATGATAGCAATTATCGTTATTCTGTTTGTCTCTGTGTATTTGGCTTTCTTTTTTCCTTTGGAGCCAAAGCCAGAGAAAAAGGAAGAGAAGTCTCCTAAACATAATGCACAGATGAAGAAACTTTGGCAAGTGGCGACTACGGCGATGCGGGAGCGAAAGCCTTTTCGTGCAGAAAAAGCGCTGCTGACAATTTTGAAGTTTGACGAGAAGAATGCCTCAGCTTATAACCGTTTGGGTATTTTGTATGCAAAGGATCAGAGATATGATGAAGCGGTGGAATGTTTTGAAATTGCTCAGTCACTAGATAATAATCCGGCTTCTATTCATAATGCCGGCTTGATTTATCTTGAAATTGGTGAATACGAAAAGGCCGCGATGGCTTTTCGCCAGGCAATTGAGCTTGAGGGCGACGTTCCGGCGCGCTATATGGCTCTTGCAAAAGCAGAAGAGAAGTTGGGGAATTATAAAAAAGCGGTCGATGCTTTGGAAAGCGCGTATGAGCTTGATCCTAACGTAGCGATACTCCGCCAGATTTTGGCGATTTATGAGTCAACTCAGGATAATGAGGCTATAATGGCGACGACTGCTCGTATTGAAGAACAAATTATGCGTGATAATGAGGCGAAAAAGAAGAAGGCTCATAGATTAATGCGGTCATCGGTTGGTGGTAGTTCTAGTCGTTAGTTATTGATTTTTTACCTAGTTTGATATATAATTTAGTCAGCGCCTAAAATGGCGCTGGAATCGTCTAGTGGCAATGACAAGAGACTGTAAATCTCTCGCCTTCGGGCTTCGTAGGTTCGAGTCCTACTTCCAGCACCACATTGTGCATCAAAAAGCAGGACATCGGCGCTAAATGCGAACGAGTCCTACTTCCAGCACCACATAATATACAGGAGAAGGCGTTGCCGTCATAGCTCAGTTGGTAGAGCGCATCCATGGTAAGGATGAGGTCACCAGTTCAAACCTGGTTGACGGCTCCATTTTTTTTGTTGTTGACTTTTTTCTGTTATTATGCCATAATATTCTTATCGTGTTGCCGCCATGGTTTCATGATTGCACTTTTTGTTTTTGGAAAGGAAATTAGTCTTTTTGGAGGGGAAAGATGGTTGCTAAAGCAAATACTTTGTTTTCTTTGAAGGATTTAAGATTATCAGCAAAATCGCATTCTTATTTCATGAGAAAGTATTCATCGATAGATGAAATAGTTTGGTTGGGACGTTATTTGGCTTATGTTAATTCTGAATATCCTGAAGCAAAGCGCACGAGCCGTGATTCTATTTTGGAACTGATTTGGGTTTTGGATAAAGGTGGTTTTATTCGACATGATATTGTTTCGGGTTCTTTTAGTATTGGCCGTTTATACCGTGAAGTGTTTAATGCGACTTTTGATGCTATTTCGATGCCTTGCGATTTTTATGATTTATGTGAAGCGCCTGAAAAAAAGAATCACAAAGACGATGAATTTAGTATTGATTATCGTGCCGGTAATGAAAAGTATGAAGAGTTTAAAAATCCTTCCGATAGTCAATTGGATGCTATTAGGTCGTCCTTACGATCGTGTCTCAATGAGATGGAGTATGCGATAATAGCGCATCGTTTTGGTTTTGAGGATGATCGAAGACATAGTATCGAGGACACAAGCAGAGTTTATGATCTGTCCAGAGGATCTGTTCAACAAATTGAATCGCGTGCCTTAAAGAAACTAAGGGATGGAAATGCTCTTCCGATAATAGGTAATTTGTTTAATCTGTAATTTCTTTTTCGAATGTTTTGTCTTTTTAGACAAAAAGCCTCCCGTTTTTTCTTCGGGGGGCTTTTGCTTAGTTTTTAATAGTTTTCAGGTTTGATTTCGAAGTATGCTTGTGGGTGATTGCAAACAGGGCAGACTTCTGGTGCGTTTTTGCCGATTACGATGTGGCCACAATTGCGACAAACCCAAATTGTGTCGCCGTCTTTTGAAAAGACTTTTTTATCTTTGATGTTCTTTAGTAATTTGCGGTAGCGCTCTTCGTGTGACTTTTCGATTTTGGCAACGCCCTCGAATTTCTCGGCGAGTTCGTCAAAGCCTTCTTCACGGGCGGTTTCTGCGAAGCCTTTATACATGTCGGTCCATTCGTAGTTTTCACCATCAGCAGCGGCTTCAAGATTGACATCGGTTGATTCTACTTCGCCACCGTGAAGCTCTTTGTACCACATCTTGGCATGTTCTTTTTCGTTTAATGCTGTTTCGGCGAAAATCGCTGCGATTTGTTCGTAGCCATCTTTTTTGGCCTTTGATGAATAAAAATCATATTTATTGCGGGCTTCGGATTCACCGGCTAGGGCTTTTTTGAGGTTTTCTTCGGTTTTGGTTCCTGTATATTTAGTTTTCATACTACTCCTTTATTATATTATATGCATGTATATCCACCATCGACTGGTAGAATGACACCAGTAACATATGATGCTTCTTCTGATGCGAGGAATACAACGGCGGCGTCGAGTTCGCCCTGTTTGCCATAGCGTTGCATCGGCACGTGGGTTTTAGCAAATTCTTGGAAGCGATCGGTGTCGAGTACTGCTGTGGTAAGCTCTGTATAAAAATAGCCTGGGCAGATTGCGTTGCAAGTAATGCCATCGGTGGCTAGTTCGGCTGCTACTGCGCGAGTGAAGTTTACGACCGCACCTTTAGATGTGTGATAGGCAATAGTTGGGATTTCCGTATTGCCTACTAATCCATACATTGATGCGATATTGATGATTCGACCATATTTGTGCTTTTTCATGATGTTCGCAAAGGCGCGGGTCATTTTGAATACGCTAGTTTCGTCTGTGGCAATAGTGAAATCCCACTCTTCATCGGTCATGTCGTAGATGCCTTTGTCTTTTGATGAGCCTGCGCAGTTCAATAGTATATCTACGCGGCCAAATTTCTTTTCTGCAGCTTTCGCTGCTCCGTTTATATCATTGGTTGATGTAACATCGCATTTTAGTGCAAGCACGTCTTCAGCGCCTTCTTTGATCAATTTTGGTTTGAAATCTTCTAGACGTTCTACTCGTCTTGCGAGTATAACTAGTTTTGCGCCTTGTCTTGCGAATGCTAAAGCCATTTGTTGGCCGAGGCCTGAAGAGGCACCAGATACAACTGCGACTTTTCCTTTTAAGTTAAACATTTTACTCCTTTCGTTGTTTTAATTATACCAAAAAAATGCTAAAATTAGGTGTGATGAGTGTGAATATTGATAAAAATAGCAAAGTCGGTGATGAACGAAGTCGCGTGATTGTTAGGTCTGGCTGGCTGTTTATTATGGTCAATTTTTTGTTGGCATTATTTAATATGCTTGTGGGTATTCTTTCGAATTCGTGGGCCATTGTTTCTGATGCGGCGCACAGTTTGATTGATGCGATTTCCGGCGTTTTAATTATTGTTAGTGAAAAGATTGCTTTAAAACGTCGTTTTGTTGATAGACGTAAAATAATTGAGCGTATTTCAACTGTTATTATCGCTATTATTATTATCTTGGTGGGTGTTGATATTTTGATTGGCTCTTTTAAAAACATAGTTACACCAGGAGAGGTCGATTTTTCGATTCCTACTATTATAGTGCTAGTTGCAAGCATCGTGACAAAGTGGGCTTTTGCACTATATTTAAAAAAGAAGGGAATTCAATTTAAATCTGAGGTATTAAAAGCTTCTGGTGCTGAAACAATGAATGACGCCTGGATATCGATTGCCGTATTATTGTCGGTTATTATTTATTTGATTTGGCATGTAAATGTAGAATCGTATATTAGTATAGTTATCGCCTTTGTGATTGTTAAGGTTGGTTTTGAATTTATTTTTCCGCATCTTTCACGCCATCATCATCATCCGCTTGATACTAATCCAGACCATGATCATTGCGGAAAGAAGGATAGTAAAAAATAAATTTTTGTGTTATAATAAATTTAGGTGCCGACTTAGCTCAGTTGGTAGAGCAACGGTTTTGTAAACCGTAGGTCGTCAGTTCAAGCCTGACAGTCGGCTCCATTTTTGTTAAAAACAAAAATGTCGCCGGAGCTTCGCAAACGGCTCCAAAATTTTTTGTCTTCGACAAAAATGTCGCCGGAGCTTCGCAAACGGCTCCATTTTTTTGTGGAAAAGTTAAATATTTTTAATTAAGATTTCATATTTAAAAGCACTTGCGTAATGATTTTTTGTTATATATAATGGTTATATACAAATAGTGGAGATAAATTTGTAACAGATATGACAGACAGTGTGTTTAGTTTGTTGTATGTAAAGCTTCTTTTGAAGCGTTTACTTGGTCTTATAATCCTGTTTATGGCTGGTCTATTTTCTGTTATTTACTCCCCGCCAGCGGGAGCTGTTGCTACGCAAAGTACTCTTACAATTTCCACTGATACTCACAATTTAGCAATTACGGTTCTGCCATCATCGAATGGTACTTTTGCCACTTCGAATAATAATACTGTCAGTATTACGACTGACAACTTCACTGGTTATACCCTGATGGTTGCAACAGATGATTCTACTAGTTTAATTAACGAATACGATGATGAAATTGAATCAATTTCATCGGCAATTGATGCGACGACGTTTTCTTCAGGCAGTAATTATATTAATAAATGGGGTTATAAGCCAAGTCAATACGTTACTACTAGTGGTGGGGTCGACACCACGGTGCAAAACTCGAATTTTCTGCCCGCTCCCTCCACTAGCGGTGATCTATTTGCGAAAACGAGTGCTGCAAACAGTTCGGCTGATACTTACACAGTATCCTTTGGCGCAAAAATTGGTTTTGGTATTACATCCGGTACGTATTCTTATACCTATAATTTGATTGTTGTTGCAAACGCGGTTGTTTATAATGTTACGTATGATAACAACACTAATGAGACGGTTACCGATATGCCTAGCCCGAATCCGCAAGCGTTATCTGTTGATGGCGGGACGCCGGCTGCGCAAAGCTATGGCACTTTAAGTAATGCAGTACCAGTTGTAACCAGTGCGGAAATGACTTTTAATGGTTGGTGTGATGTGCCTACTACTGTAAACTCTACAACTGGCAACTATGAGTGTTCTGGTACAGTTTATGATCCGGGCGACCAATATCCGATTGACCAGACTGCTGGAGCCAATATTACTTTGTATGCAATTTGGCTAGCAGAGCAATTCCCAATTGTTTGGAGCCAGATGGGGAAGTGTGAATTTCATGGTGCTACTAGTGGTAATATTACTGGGACAGAATGCCAGGATTACACTAGCGTTAAGTATATTGATACTGGAATTGCCTTGTATAGTAACGAAAATTATTTAAAAGATTATGAAATTCACTTCACAATTGAACACTATAGACCGTCGGAACAGAACAATTCGGAAGATTCACAGCAGACCTTCGTGAACGATAAGTTGGCTACGAGTGCTGTTGATCCTCCATACAATGGTAAAGCCCCAGGCGTAATCGTAAGACGTAGTGGTAATAATATTCAGGTTAGGAGTACTTTTGGGCAGGGTACCGATTCTCAGAACAACAAAGATGTATATGCTGTTGCTAATCAAACTACGGAAGTTAGCGTTTATAGAATTAATCACGTCATTTATGCGCGCTTTAATGGTGGACCATTGCAAAAAGTTCAGGATATTACTAATTTTAGCCAGCAATTTGCGCTTACGACTTGGTTTGGGGCTTATCCCGCCGATGATTGTACCGGTAATAGTACAAATGGTGTTTGTACGAATGCCAAACGTTATATTGAGGCTGATTTTAGTAATATGTATATCAGGCTTGGTGATTTTGACGAATCTAATTTGCATGAAATAACGTTTAGGGGCAATGGTGGCTCACCGTCGGTCAATACATATCTTGTATTTGATGGTTTGGCTATTGGGGCTCTGCCTGAGGTGACGAGGACTGATTGGGCGTTTACCGGTTGGTATACGTCACAAAGTGGTGGTAGCTTGGTAAGTGTAAATACTGTGCCGGTTGGTAATGATGAATATTGGGCGCATTGGGTAAAGGCTGTATCGCAGGCGGTGATTGCAAATACTAACGTCCAGCTTGCTGTTAATACTTCGGATACGGTTGTAGTCTCGAATTCGGCGGAACTTGAATCATATACATTTACTTCTAATGATACTTCTGTTGCGACAGTCAATTCAACTACTGGTGAAATAACGGGGGTATCTGCTGGCTCAACGACTATTACGATGACAGGCTCAATTTCCGGTTTAACTCAGACGATTAACGTTACTGTCGGCAATCATTTATATAGTGTTGCCTTTGATGCGCAGGGTGGGACTTCTGTAAACAATATACCTGTTGCTGAAGGCGGGACGATTAGCGAGCTTCCAAGATCTACCAAGACTGACTATGCGCTTGATGGGTGGTATAGCGGCACAAATGGTTCAGGCACTAAGCTTACTACTTCGACGGTATTTGATTCAAATACGCCAACTCAATACTATGCCTATTGGGTTTCATCTTCGTACGTTTGTAAAATTGCTCCGGCGGATTCTTTGCATCAGGAAACTTGTTCAAGAAATGATGGATATGGGTGTAACGCAAATGGCACAGGATATTCTTATCTTGGCGATGTCACTTTTGGCACAATTCCGGATTCGGCGACAATGCGATATGGCGATGCTTATAACTGCGATGTGAATGCTAATGGTGTTTGGGATTCGGCTGATGAAAGATTTTATTATATTGGCATGAATGGCAATAACGCGAAATTTGTATACTATAGAAGTACTCAACAAACGAGCGATTTGGAATATGATCCGGCAATCGCTGCGCTTCCGACTACATCCACTTGGACTAATACAAATCTCGTTATTATTCAAGGTACGCGTGTAGCTAGGTTTATGACTAGGGCTGAAGTTCAGACGGTTTGTAATGCTGGCTCGCTTACCGTAACGAATATTGGTAATGGTGGGAATTGTGTTTATCTTTTGGAACAGTCGAATTATACTACTACGACTAGAAGAAATGGCATTTGGCTAGCAATGGAGGGCTCGACTAAATATCGTATTCAGACTGGAACTCGTCAAATTACCAGTAATACTACGGCCAATACTGCTCGCGCCACAATTGAAGTACCAATTGAGTACGTTGAACCTTGGTCTGCTCCACCAACAACATATACGATAACCTTTAATCGTCATAATGGTGAGACAAACACTAGCGTTTCTGTGACTGCTGGCCAAGCTTTGGGGTCCAATTATCCTTCGACTGATCCGACTTATGCCAATTATGTATTCCAAGGTTGGTACACTGCTGAAACCGGTGGTACTTTGGTAACTAGCGCTACGGTGCCAGATGGTGATCTAACATATCATGCACAGTGGAAGAAATCTGTTGCTTTGGCGCAGATTGCCAATAGTAATCTTACTGTTACTGATGGCAATACGATTACTGTTGGTGTTGTAAATTCTGCCGAACTTGAACCTTATACGTTTACTTCAAATGACACTACAGTTGCCACTGTTGATTCAACGACTGGCGTAGTTACTGGTGTAGCGGTAGGAGCAACAACTATCACGATGACTGGTACTGATTCTCATGATACGCAGACAATTAATATTAGTGTATTGGATTCGAGTACTACATATGAAATAACATTTGATTCACAAGGCGGTTCATCTGTAATTTCACCGGTATATATTATATTTGGTGATAGCCTGGACATGAATTATCCTTCTCCTGATCCTACTTATACTGATCATGTATTCCAGGGTTGGTACACTCAGTCAAGTGGCGGTACTTTGGTGACTAGCTCGACTGTTCCAACTGGCAATGATACTTATTATGCTCAATGGAAATTGAATGTGCAGCAAGCTATTATTGCAGACAATGATTTAACTTTGACTGAAGGTAGTCAAATTACTGTAGTGGTGAGTAATTCGGCAAGCCTCGAACCGTACGCTTTCTCTTCAAGCGATTCAAATATTGCTTCTATCGATGCTAATACTGGTGTGATTACTGGTGTTTCGGTTGGTACTACTACGATTATAATGACTGGTACGCAGTCTGGTTTAACATACTCCCTTCCCGTTGACGTTTTGGCAACTCCACCGGTACAATATACTGTAACTTATAATGCTAACGGCGGTTCTTCAGAATATGATTCGGCTCAGGTGGATTCTGGCGATGCAGTGAGTAGCTTGCCAAATGCAACAAGAACTAACTATAAATTCTTTGGTTGGTATATCGATGATGGTACATTCTTCCAAGAAGTAACGCCAGATACTGTTATTACGTCTGATGTGACTTTCTATGCTAAATGGGTTGAAGATACTACTAACTTCCCAATAGTCTGGTCAGAGGTTAATGCTTGTACTTTTGGCTCGGGGAATGTTTCTGGTACGTATTGCTCAGCCTCTAATAAAGTTAAATCTTACATTGATACCGGTATCCAATTATTTACTCAGGCTAATTACGATAAAGATTTCGAGGTTGGATTTACAATTGTTGAATATACGCCCGCTTCCAATAATAATCAGGCTACATTCGTAAACTCTAAACAGGAGAATAAAACCAATAATTATCCTGGATTTGTGGTTCGTCGCTATACAAATTTGACTACTATAGAGATCACTGAGAAATGGTCTGGGAACGATGGAGTCTCATTGCAATTTCCTTCTGCAACTACTAAAAGCGTGCGCATCATGCGTCGTACGTATGACGATAACGGTACGCCAGTTACAAAGATGTATTATTCGATTAATGGTGGGGCCCTCACTGATTTACAAGATATAACCAATATAACTAGATTATACTTTGACACAAAAGTATGGTTCGGTGCTAGTGTGCAGTCAAATGGTACTTCTTCACAGCGGCCGCTCGTGGGGACGTTGACTGATATGTATGTTAGACTCGGTGCTGATACGGAATATTTAATTAATCTTGATTCTAATGGTGGTACTGTGAGCCCAACTAGCTTTACGGTTACGATTGATGATCCGCTTGGAACTTTACCAACTCCAACACCCCCGAATTCAAATTATACTTTTGACGCATGGTATGACGAATCGGTTACTCCTGCAGTTGCGGTGTCGTCTTCCACTGTACCTGATAGCCATAAGACTTATGTTGCTCATTGGAATTACACTTCTTCAAATATCCCCGTTTTGTTTGATGTATCGAATGACGCGACGCGTGGATATCAAACAATTATCAATAATTGGGTGCAGAATCCAATTAATATTACTACTTTTAATGAGAATTCGCCCATCAATACCTCTACTTGGGGAGATACAACGCAATTATCTGAGGCTGGTTTCTGGTCTGGTCTAAAATCTAATTTTGAGACAAATCAATGTATGATACCAAGTTATGGTGATGCTGCAACTACAACCGTAAATTCAACTGCGTGGTCAAACGGTCTAGTTGACTGTTCAAAGCCTGATGCCTACGATACGAGAATTGGCGCAGCTCTCGACGTCTATCTTTATGATTTAGACAATTCAACTCTGGGTTCGCAAGTAGCCTATGCTAAGGCGGACGATGGCATAATACATAATATGATCCCGGGCCAGACTTATTATTGGGAAAAGGCTAGCGATAGTACGGTTTACGGTTACGTGACCGCCACTTCACCTAATGGTCGGCGTTGGGTAGATACGGGTCAGATTAGGAATACACGTGATCTTGGTGGTTTGCCAGTGACATATACTGATGCCAATAATAATACAATTACTGGTACGCTGGAATATGGCAAACTCTTCCGTGGTGAAAGATTGTGGTCTGCGGCTGCGAATGCGACTGAATTGACTAATTTGGGTATTACAAAGGAATATGATTTGAGTGGTGGGACAGAGCTTGGCGGTGATGTGAGATTGTCGCAATATCAACAAGATACCGTTGTGCATTATAATTTCGATGTTGACTTAACAGCCGATAGTAACTATATGAAGGCTTGGGCTGCTGTTACCGACATAATGACAGATGTGGTGAATAATAATAGCATCTATTTCCATTGTAGGGTTGGTGCAGATAGGACTGGTACGGTAGCTTATCTACTTGAAGGTTTGCTTGGTGTGCCCGATGAAGCCAGATATGAAGAATATTCTTTGACACACCTCTCTGGTCTTTATGATAGAACGAGGTATTACAAGCAAAAAGCTGCAAATAATGCTTTGAAATTTGTCTTTATGATGGATTATGTACTTACCGCGCAAGATATATATAACTGGTATATGGCTAATCCAAACGCTAATGCAAGTTTGGTCCAACAGTTTAGGACGGCAATGGTAAATATTACTTCTTCTACTCCAGCAGCTGCGCCAAGCTATGCGCCTGTGGCGCAGACCTCTTCGGTCGAAAATGAGATTGTTGAGCCGAGCTCCGAGCCAGTTGTTGAGCAGGCAAGCGACACCTCTGGTGGTTACGTTGCTCCTTTAGGTGTTTCCAAATATGTTTCTGATGATTCCAATAATTCTTTAGTTATTGACTCTTCTTCTAATAGTGGATTAGCTGCAATGGCAGGGCTAGCGGCGATGGCTGGTGCTTCTACGATGGCTTATGTTGGTCTCCGTAAACGAATTGATGAATAATTTTCATATTTTACGAAATGTGTTAGAATAAGTTTATGGATATAATTTTAGGTGTTGTGGGGGTTATAATAATTATTTTATTAATAATAGTAATTGTTTTGTTGCTTCGCAAGTCTAGTGGGCAAAATGCTACGGATTTTAAATCGATGGAAGAGCGGTTAATTCGTGTCGAAGGTGAGGTTGGCAAAATTAACCCTGCGATTGATCGTAACTTTCGTGAAAATCGCAAAGAAATCGCTGAAAATCTTGAAAGGATGCAAACTAGCAACGAGAAGAGTCTTGAACAGGTGAGGAGCAGTAACGAGAAGAAACTTGAGGAAATGCGGGAGACCGTGGATGAAAAATTGAAGGCTTCGGTTGAAAAACGCTTTAATGAGAGTTTTAAGTCTATTTCGGCGCAACTTACGCAAGTTTACCAAGGTTTGGGCGAAGTTAGGAATATGACTTCGGAAGTCGGTAGTCTCAAAAAAGTCATGGAGGGCGTTAAAACTCGTGGAATCTATGGTGAAGTTCAGCTCGGTGCTATCATTCAGGATATTTTGAATAAATCACAATACGAAGAAAACGTGGCTACGAAAAAGGGAAGTAGTGATCGTGTTGAATTTGCAATTAAAATGCCGGGTAAAGATGCAGATAATTTGGTTTATTTACCAATTGATAGTAAATTCCCGGTAGAAAATTATTCTAGATTGATTGCGGCTTATGATAATGGTGACAAAGCAGAAATTGAGAAATACTCAAAAGCTTTGGCGGCTGACGTTAAAGAACAAGCTAAAAAGATTTCTACAAAATATCTTGATCCACCAATGACAACTGATTTTGGTATGATGTTTGTGCCGACGGAATCTTTATATGCTGAAATATTGCGGATTCCGGGTTTGTCTGACGAATTAAGGCAGAAATATCACGTTTCTGTTGCGAGCCCTTCGACTTTGCCGGTGGCTTTAAATGGTCTTTTGATGGGCTTTAAGACTGTGGCTATCGAGAAACGCTCGGCTGAAGTGTGGCAGACTCTCGGTGCTGTTAAAACACAATTTGGCAAGTTTTCTGATTTGCTTGAAGGTGTACAGAAGAAACTAGTTGAATCTGCGAGTAAGATTGAGTCTGCTAAAACTACTTCGCGCACGATTGAGCGCAAGCTTCGTGATGTAGAAGAATTGCCAGAAGCCGAGTCGGTAAAAATGATTGGTGAGATATCCGATTAATTAATTTTGAAGTTAATTGCTAGTTAGAAGCTACGGATTTTATCAAATGGGAAAAGTCTAAGGACAACTGGACCAATTACGCGGCAGTATGGAATAGTGCCAAGTCCGTTGCGTGAATCCCAGGAGTTTGAGCCTTCGCGATTATCACCTGATACAAATAATTCACCTTTTGGTACGACGGTATCGACTTCGCCGGAAGTGTGTTCTTTGGGGCCTTCAGTGTCGGAGAGGCGCCATTCGTTGTCGTAAATTGTGCCTTCATTCCAATCATTCTTTTCTTCATCCCATTGATAGATGGTCATGATGCCATCTTTTACTACAACGCGTTCGCCTGGAAAGGCGATTACGCGCTTAATAATGTATTGGTCTTTGGCATTGCTCGGGACGGTACAGGTAACGGGGTTTTGGACCCCATTTTGTTTATAAGCTTCGACGGCTTCGCTATCTTCGTTCATAAATACGATAATTTGCCCTCGTTCGGGGATGTATTCTTGCCCTAAGAAATGCGCCCAAGACACTGCGGCACGGTTGACAATTACGCGGTCTTCATCGTGTAGTGTGTTTTCCATACTTTTACCTACAACATTGTATGAGCGATAGATATAAGTATTTAATATTAGCGTACCAATTACGATTGCGACCACAAAAGCACCTAGGCTAAAGATGTCTTTTAGTAATGGGTGTTTTTGAAAAAATGTCGGATTCATTCTTTTATTATAACACGATTTTGTTTTTAAAAAATAAGCTAAATCGGTTTTTTAAGATTTATTTCAGATTTTTGATATAATATAGTGTATATGGCAGATTTTGTATTTGTACGTAAATCAAGAAATATTGCATCTAATGCGGTGCACGTTTTTCTAAATATAATGCTTGGGATTAGCGCGGTGCTTATGACTGTGTTCAGCGGGAATCCGGTGCTCGGCATCTTGTTGGTTCTAGTTTCGAAATGGCGTATTTTTGCCGTACGTCGACGGTATTTGTGGCTAAATATTAAATCCAATCTTGTTGATTTGCTAGTTGGTCTTTCGATTGTTTTGCTCTCTTATTACGCTGGTAGCGCATTATTGCCGGTACATTTCATTTTGATGATTATATATGTGATTTGGCTGATAATTATTAAACCTATGTCCAGCGAGGCAGCCACTTTGGCACAATCATTGATAGCGGTTTTCTTGGGTATTTCGGCTGTCACAATCATGTCTGCTAGTTTAAACTCAATTGTGGCCGTGGTGCTTTCTTTCTTAGTTGGTTATGCTGCAAGTCGCCACGTTTTATCGCAAACAAGTGACAGGGATTATACTTTAACTACCTTAATTTGTGGTTTGATATTTGCTGAGGTCGCCTGGATGTGTAATGCATGGGGAATAATTTATACGTTTGGACGTACTGGAATTCGTATTCCGCAGGTTGCGATTATCTTGACGATATTTGCTTTTGTATATAATTACGCGCGCCAGGCAATGATAAAATATCAAGATGATTTTCGTTTTCGTGACATTGTGGGGCCGGTATTATTCGGCGTGATTTTGATCGGTATTATTGTTCTATTCTTCAGCAATCCGATATTTAATATTTAAGTAAAAAAGGAGGTAAGATGGTAAAACAACCTAAAAATGTTGAAGCGGAAGAAAACAAGGAGGTGAAAGTTGAAAAAAAGTCCAACGGAAATACTCTAGCTATTACTTTGTCTTGCGTGGCGGTTGCTCTGAGTGGCGCAAGTGGTGTGTTTTCTTATCTTAGCTATGAAAAAGCTAATACACCTTTGACTATTCTTAGTGCTAGCGGCGTAGATGGAAATATGGCAAGTTTTGTTGAAGGTTCGGTAGCTGATATTGTTGATAAGGTTAGCGAGAGCGTTGTCTCTATTGTAACTTCCGTGGTGTCTACTAGCTATTTTGGGCAGAGTTATACTTCTGAAGCTGCTGGTACTGGCATTATTGTGACTGAGGATGGATATATTTTGACTAATAAACACGTCATTGATGGTGCAAAAACTATTTCAGTGGTCTTAGATGACGGTACGACTTATAAAGACGTCGAAGTTTCCGCTGTGGATCCTTTGAATGATGTCGCTTTTTTGAAGGTTAAAGACGTGTCTGATTTAAAAGCTGCTACCCTGGGTGATTCAAAGACTATTTCGGTTGGTCAGCAAGTGATTGCAATTGGTAATGCGCTTGGTCAGTATCAAAATTCTGTAACTTCGGGTATTATCTCTGGTACTGGTCGTAGTTTGACGGCTACTGATTCCACCGGTTCAATGAGCGAGCAATTAACTGATATGATTCAAACAGACGCAGCGATTAATTCAGGTAATTCTGGTGGCCCACTTGTAAATGCGGCTGGTGAAGTAATTGGCATTAACACTGCTACTTCTTCTTCAGCTGAGAATATGGGTTTCGCAATTCCAATTTCTTCTGTAAAAGGTATGCTGACACAGCTTAAAGAGTCTGGTAAGGCCTCGCGCGCCTACGTTGGTGTTTATAGCATAGAAATAACACCTGAGGTGATGAAAACTTATAATTTGCCAGTAAGTGAGGGTGTCTATCTTTATAATTCATCGGCTTATTCGGCTGTAATTTCTGGCAGTCCAGCCGAAAAGGCAGGGTTGAAAAATAAAGATATAATTACAGCTATAAATGGTGTTAAGATTGGTACTAGAGGCTCACTTTCATCGTTGATTGGCGAATATCAGCCAGGTGACACGGTGCAGCTAACTGTTATTCGTGAAGGTAAGGAAATTGCGATTAATATTACACTTGGTGCTTACACTGAGAAATAGATGATAAACCCGCGGGTCTCTTTAAATTGGAGGCCCGCTTTTTTGGCGTATTGTTTGATTTCTTCATGTTGGCAGGGGTCGGCTTCGAGGATGAGATGTTTTATTTTTAGTTCCACCACTTCTTTAATTAGTTCTTTGATCAATTTGAGACCTTTATCTTCAGCATAGAGTGCAAATTCTGGTTCTTTGGAAAGTGATTCTTTGTCGAGCCAGTCCCAGTTTTTATCAACATATGGGAGGTTTGCGACAACTAAATCAGGGGTGGGGAGCTCCCTACTCTTTACTTTTTCGAGTAAATATGATATAATGGTATTTATAGGCGCGTCGAGATTTTCGGCGTTTTTTTGTGCTATTTTGAGGGCTTTTTCTGAGATGTCTGTAGCATAAACTTCTGCATTAGGTAGTTCTTTTTTGATGGTTATAGCAATACAGCCGGAGCCGGTGCCAACATCTATAATAATTGGTTTTTGTGGTAAAACTCTTTTTGTTGACTTAACTCCTGGCAGGTAAGGTTTCCCCGCGAGAATTAAAACCTGATCGATTAACTGTTCTGTTTCGGGACGGGGAATTAAGACATCTGGTGTTATCAAAAAATCACGTCCATAAAAATCTTTAGTTTGAGAGGCTTCGTTCATGCTTAATTAGTTCGGAAATTATATCATCAATATCACCATCCATGACTGCATTTATATTGCTGCGCGAGTAGTGGATGCGGTGGTCGGTGACGCGGTCTCGAGGGAAATTATAGGTGCGGATTTTTTCGCTGCGATCGCCGGTACCGATGAGGGATTTGCGCGCTTCGCTGGCATTTTTCGTTTCTTCTTCTTTTTTGCGCTCGAGCAGGCGGGAACGGAGAATATTCATAGCTTTGACGCGGTTTTGTTGTTGGGAGCGTTCGTCTTGCATCGCGACAACTATGCCGGTAGGAATATGAGTAATGCGTACGGCGGAATCGGTAGTGTTAACACCTTGACCGCCATGTCCGCCAGAGCGGTAAATGTCAATACGGAGGTCTTCTGGTTTAATTTCGAGGTCTTCTTCGGCTGCTTCAGGAAGGACGGCGACGGTAGCAGTACTAGTATGAATTCGGCCCTGTGATTCGGTGACTGGTACGCGTTGGACGCGATGTACGCCGCCTTCGAATTTGAGTCGGCCATAGGCATTGTCACCGCTGATTTTAAAAATCACTTCTTTCATGCCGCCGGCTTCATTTTCATTTTGTGACATTAACTCAAATTTTAGTTCATGTCTTTCGGCATATTTTAGATATAAGCGATACAGTTCACTGGCAAAGAGC
Organism: Candidatus Saccharimonadota bacterium; assembly: GCA_017537745.1. Lineage (GTDB taxonomy): Bacteria > Patescibacteriota > Saccharimonadia > Saccharimonadales > Saccharimonadaceae > Nanosyncoccus. Next base: position 54,483 of record JAFYKF010000009.1, on the reverse strand, counting down.
GATGCTTCGTCACCGCCGGCTCCGGCGCGAATTTCAAAAATGGCTGGCTTGTCGTCTTCGGGGTCGCGGGGAATTAGGAGTTCCTCTAATCTAGCTTTTAATTCGGGGATAGCTACCTTGAGTGTTTCGACGTCGGCCTTGGCGATTTCGCTTAGATCTGGGTCGTCTACAAGTGCTTCGGCTTCAGCTAGACTCTTTTCGTCAGCTTTAATCTTGGCGTCTAATTCAATAATCTCGCGGAGAGTTGATGCACGTTTGGCTTTAGCTGCGAAACTTGGGTTGCTATAGCTATCTGGACGAGCCAAAAAATCTTCAATTGTAGCGAGCTCTTCTTTTGTTTTTTCTAAATCCATGGTATAATTATAACATACTTTTGATGATGGATTCTTAGCTCAGTTGGCTAGAGCGCACGATTCACATTCGTGAGGTCACAGGTTCGAATCCTGTAGAATCCACCATTTTTTGTTGGTGACATCTTGAATTAGTTGCGAATTAACGTTGTCTGTGAAAAAATGCTTGTAATACTTTTCTTCCGCTTCTGGCATTTTGGGTTCTCTTGAGATGTTCGGTAAATATATTGTCTATCGTGAAAGCCTCAATTTCCATGATTTGCTGATAGTATTTTTTCCAATCCTTTTTGGTCTTGCCTGATGTAATATATGCTTCTTTATTCATAGTATAATAGTGTGCTTTAAGTTCGTCTTGCGGAATTCGGGTTTGCTGAGCGTTTTGAACTAAGTCATATTGTTTAGCATGCCACATCTCATGTATAATTGTACCTATTGTGTCTGGATGCAGGGTACGCACCGTTTCATCTTGTTTAGGTAAAAAGATGCTTTTTTCGGAATCTTTATAATAACCTAGAGTTTTTCTATCTTTGACTGGTAATCCATCATCTTCGCCGTCTTCATCTTTAATCTCGTTCGAAGTTGACTCTTCTCCTTCTTTTCTATATTTAAACCATTTTAATCCGATTGGTTCGCTACTGCCGTCCCTTTTTTTATTATGAATATCAAATACTTCTTGCAAATAGCTTACTATTCGTTTGCATTTTTCTTCGTAAGGCAGGTTCTCATCTTTATTTATTTCTTCAATGTGACTTAAATCTATCTTCTCTGCCCATGGTTTTACTTCAATTTTTGCTATTTTTTTGTTGTATTTAAAAATAGCTCGGTTTGCTGATTGAATTCTTTTTGCAACTTCCTCTCGAAACCCTTCTGCGCGACGGTTCAGTCCTTTTCGTTCGATTCTTCTTTCTTTTTCGTTAATTACTTGCACCCTATTGCCGTCTCTTTCTGCGTTTGTTTCAAAGTGGTGCCCAGATTTCTTTTTGGCTTCGAATTCTGCCACTCTACCTTGTATGGCAGCGAATTCTGATTGTGTAAATAATTTTTCTTCAGATAAACTGTTCGCATCTAATAGATATTCACTCATTGATTCCGTTGCGCGTTCTTGGAATTCTTCGAGGTCGACCTCTCCTTCTACTTTTCTGACCCCTTTTTCTTTAACGATTCTTCTTTTTGTGCAGTCTAGTTTTATTCTGTTGAGATAATCGTCATATTCTACAATGCGTTCAGGACCATAGTTTGGATTCATTACAAATGATTCTAAGGCTGCCGAAGCTATATCTTCCAATGAGCCCGGTTCGACTGCTTCGCGTTCTTTTTTGGTTAAAATTTTGAAGTGAGCACCACTTTCGGCTAATTGTTTTCGTGCGCTGACGATTTTAAGACCATAGTGTGCCATTTCTAAAGCCATGACATGATGTAGCTTCGTTCTATCATCGTCTGTCATTTCGGTGTCGGGCATATTTATAATATCTATGCAGGCGATGATGGCCCTGACTGAATCTGGCGTGTCTTCTGCTTGGTATAGTGCGTCTCGTTCTTCCTGTGGTAATTCGGATATATCAATTATTTTTTCGTCCAATTTACTAAATTCTTCATTATTATGTTGAAGCGCTTCAAGGTTTTTGGCTTCGATTTCTGCTACTTCGGCGGGAGATTTATCGGCAGTGGCCGCTCTCAGCTCTTTTTCGTCTAAGAACTCTTGAAGATCTACTTCGAAGGGGTTGTCGTGCGCTTTCTTTATGTGCTCTAAGCCTCTACTCCATTTTTCAAAAATGCTGGCTTTCGGTGCCTCGGCAAGAGAATCCCACGGGGTGATTCTAACTGTACTGTCTAGATTTTCGCCGTTCATGCTAGCCTCCTATTTCTATTTATTTTATCATTTTTTTGAGAATTGTGGGCTATTGTCATATTTATAATACTTTTGCCTTCATATCTTATTCTCTTGACAAGATTTCAAAAGTGTGCTATAATTATAAGGTTATTACGATAAATGCAATATTGTACATTTAAAACCGATTGTAATAGTTTCATCTTTATTGGCTCGTCTTGATTACTTATCTAAGCAGTCAGAACGAGCTGATAAAGGCTCTAAACATAAAACGGGGGTAAGAGACATGAAACTCAACAAAAAGAACACCAACTTTGCGATCCGTGGGATGGTTCAGAACTATCTTCGGCCCTGCACCAAGCTTCAGCTCGACAATATCGTTTTCCCCAAGTGGAGCGATCTGGGGCTGCTCGGAATGGTGATGGCCATGAAGGTGAAGACCAAGGAACAGCCTGCCGGCTGCGATTACGACGAGGCCACTTTTCAGGTGGTTATGCGAGTGATCAACGGTCACGTGCTTATGACGGGTGGACGGCCTGACGCCTATACCTGGACCCACAGCAAGGTGGCGAAGTCCCTCAGCGATCCCAGCAAAGTTCGCCTGATCGGCACAAACTCCGCTTCGGCGGTGCTGAACCTCTCCGAGGTGCTCAGTCTCATCACCGATCACGACGAGCAGTTGATGTTTGCGGACATGTTCTGCAACTTCAACAAGGATCTGCTGCTTGTGACCTCGCCGGCTGAGAAGCGGCTCTGCGTGGAGGTGACTCAGAGGCTTTATGACGCCGGCCTCATGGCCTGCGTCGACTCCTACGCTACGACTGATCCATTCGGCAATGCCGAGGCGACCCAGCTCAATGTGGGCGATTTCCTCGTTCTCGACGAGAGCGACACTGGCGGCGGTGATGACGAGATGTGGTTCTACTGCATCCGTCGTGCGGAGTTTCTTGAGACATACAGTCTCGACTGACAATCGGCAAATCGGCCCTGCACCCTTGTGGTGCGGGGCCACTCTTTTTTTGTTGTATTTTTTACAATTTTAGCATAAAAGTATTGTAATACTACATGTGGTGGTGTATTATAGTAATAAGACGCTAAATGTAGGGTGCTAAAACAAGCATTACCACTAGTTGCCCTCAAAATAAGGTCATATAAAAATAAGGTTGAACAGCTGACAGGAGGTATAATGTTCAAAAGAATTATCAAGCGCGACGGGAAAATCGTTAAATTCGACCCAGAAAAAATCACAAATGCTATTGCGAAGGCAGGGCTTGTGACTGAAGAGTTCAAATATGATAGAGCAAAGGCACTTTGCGATAAGGTTTTGAAGCGTGCTGAAGAAGAAATCAAGCAGAGAACCCCACATGTAGAGCAGATCCAAGATATCGTTGAAAATGTTTTGATGGAATCTAGTTTTAAAAGGACTGCGAAGGAATATATTCAATATCGACAAGAAAGATCTCGTCGACGTGAAGCTAAGTCTGATCTCATGAATATTTATCGAACGATTAGCCAGGCAGATGCTTCAGAAGATTCGGATATCAAACGTTCAAATGCAAATGTAGATGGTAACTCTGCAATGGGTAAGATGCTCCAGTTTGGTGCAGAAGGTTCAAAGGTTTTTGCCAAGACTTTGTTAATTCGCCCAGATATTGCGGCAGCCCACGATAATGGTGATATTCATATCCATGATTTGGATTTTTATGCAACTGGTACGCTTACTTGCTGTCAGTCTGACCCATTTGTGTTATTTGAAAATGGCGGCTTCAATACTGGACATGGCCATCTTCGAACACCAAATTCGATTAGTTCTTACGGCGCACTTGCGGCAATCCTTTTGCAGGCCAATCAAAACGAGCAGCACGGTGGTCAGTCTATTCCAAACTTTGATTACGCGATGGCTCCGGGTGTCAATAAATCGTTTCGCAAAGCCTTAAAGCGTAATCTCGAGAAATACAATAAATTCACCGGCAAAAAGTTGGATTTGAAGGTTGATGATAAGATTGATTACGGCGATGACGACAAGCTCAAGAAGGCAAAGTGGCCAAAAGAAGTGATTGCAACTTCCAATGAAGATGTTGAACGCGAAACTTTGCAAGCCATGGAAGGGTTTGTGCATAATCTTAACACCATGCATTCACGTGCGGGTGCGCAGGTGCCATTTACCTCAATTAACTTTGGTACTGATACTTCACCAGCTGGTCGCTTGGTATCTATGACTTTGCTTCAAGCTACTGAAAATGGTCTTGGTCTTGGTGAAACGCCGATTTTCCCAATTTCGATCTTTAAAGTCAAGTCTGGTATAAACTATGAGCCAGATGATCCAAACTATGATTTGTTTAAAAAATCGATGGAGGTGTCCGCTAAAAGATTGTTCCCGAATTTCTGTTTTGTTGATGCGCCATACAACCTTAAATATTATAAAAAGGGTGACTATCGTACTGAAATTGCAACGATGGGGTGTAGAACAAGGGTCTTTGCTTCAGTGTTCCCGGAGTCGGATGGCATTGTAACTGGTCGTGGTAATTTGTCATTTACAACTATTAATCTAGTACGCATCGGTATTAAACATGGAATTTGCACTGGTGAACGTAAAGAGGCTGATTGGGACGGATTCTACAAAGAGCTTGATGAAAAAATGGATCTTGTAAAAGATGAACTCTTGGAGAGATTTGAATTCCAGGCCAATCAGCACGTGCGTAACTTCCCGTTTTTGATGGGACAAGGGAACTGGTTTGGTTCTGAAAAACTTGGTTGGAATGACAAACTTCGTGACGTAATTAAGCATGGCACACTCTCAATTGGTTTTATCGGTCTAGCTGAAACTTTGGTGGCGATGACTGGCAAGCATCATGGTGAAGATGAAGATTCAAGAGAACTTGGCCTTGATATTGTTACTCACATGCGTGAAAAGTGTGATGAATATTGCAAGAAATATAAATTGAATTTCTCATTGCTTGCTACACCAGCTGAAGGTATTGCAGGACGCTTTACTAAGATTGACCGTAAGGAATACGGTAAAATCAAAGGCGTGACTGACAGGGAATTCTATACTAATTCGTTCCATGTGCCGGTATATTATCCGATTTCAGCCTTTGATAAGATTGACATCGAGGCTCCGTATCATAACCTTTGTAATGCTGGACATATTACCTATATTGAGCTCGATGGTGATCCGTCACAAAACATTGCGGCATTTGAAGCGGTGATTCGCAAGATGCACGATGCTGGTATTGGTTACGGCTCTGTTAACCATCCGGTAGATCGTGACCCAGTTTGTGGATATTCTGGTATCATTAAAGGTGAAAGATGCCCACATTGTGGTCGTTTGGAAGGCGACGTACCATTTGAAAAGGTTTGTGGCTGTACGAAAGGTGAATAATGACCGATTGGCATAAGATCTCACTTGAAAAACTTGCCAAACAGGAGGAGATTCCGGATGGATACATCCGGGTCTCTGGTCCTCTTGAGCATGACAATATCGTGAATGGCGATGGTTTGAGGGCGGTGCTTTGGACGCAAGGTTGCCCGAATCATTGTCACGGCTGCCAGAACCCTGAAACTTGGGATTATGAAGCTGGTATGTTGGTACCGATTGATGAAATTATTGAGCGTCTTTCTCAATTTAAAGGTCAGGCTGGTTTGACATTTTGCGGTGGAGAGCCATTTGTGCAGGCGAAGGCTTGTCGCGAGATTGCCGAACGCGTGCGCAAAGAATTGGGTTGGAATGTATGGAGTTTTTCGGGTTTTACTTATGAAATCATCAAAGAATTCGGTGGTGAGCCTTGGGAGTTCTTAAAGTCACTTGATGCGCTTATTGATGGGCCATTCATCTTGAGCCAAAAAGATTTAGGCCTTAAATACAGAGGTTCTAAAAACCAAAGACTCTTGCACTTAGAGAGGCCAACTGGTAAAATAATTAGCATAGAATAACGGAGTTTGGTTTTATGCAGGCGTTTTCAGTAATGCCGATGAGTGAAGAGATTGATTTGCAACCTGGCGAGATTTATCAGGGTTCGATTCGAATTTCTAATCCAGCTAATGCTACGGAAGATTTACATTATTCGATTTCGGTTTCGCCATATAGCATTATCGATGATGAATACACTGTGGATTTCGTGACAACTTCCAATCGTTCGCAGATTGTGGATTGGATTGAAATTTTAGAGCCAAGTGGTATCGTTGCACCAAATGGCGTGAAAGAAGTCTCATACACTGTTAATGTACCTGTTGATGCTCCGTCTGGTGGACAATATGCAATGCTCGAAGTGCGCTCGGACAATAATAATTCAGAAAGTTCTGGAATTGCTATTAATAACGTCTTTGAACTTGCAAGTATTATTTATGCTCGAGTGGCGGGTGAGACTCGTCATGAAGGAACAATAATAAGTAATTCTATCCCCGGTTTTGTGACGAATGGCCAGCCAAATGTAAGTGCGACACTAACCAATAACGGTAATGTCCATGAATCAGCTCAGATCACTATAAAAATCGTTAATTTATTAACTCAGGACGTTATTTTTCCAAATGGTGATGAAAATGGTGTTTTTAATGAGGTTGTCATGCCAGAGAGCACGCGTTTTGCCACAAGACAACTAACTTCTTTGCCTGCTTTGGGTGTTTTTGAGGTTACACAGGATGTTTCTTATCTTGGTAACGTTGAAAATGCTCATAATGCTAAAGTGATGATTATGTGTCCGCTATGGTTTTTGGCGCTCGTAATTTTGACGCTTGGAACTATAATCGGCGGAATTATTGGCACGATTCATAGACATCGCAAGAAACGGATGGTATTTTGATGGTTTATCTTGATAATGCAGCTACGGTGCCATTGTTGCCTTCTGTGCGTAAGGCAATGCATGAAGCAGAGGAAAAATTCTTTGCTAATGCTTCAGCCCTTCATACCCCTGGTCATCTGGCAATGAACAAGATAGAAGAGTGCCGCGTTGTTTTGGCTGAAATGATTGGGGCGGAACCAGGGGAGATTATCTTTACTTCTGGGGCTACGGAGTCTAACAATACTGTCATCAGGACTTTTGAAGGACACGTAATTGAATGCTCGCCGATGGAGCATCATTCTATCCTTGAAGCTGCAAGATTATATCATGGCGATAAATTACCGAAGTTATATTCTTATATGTTATATAATAATGAAACCGGTGAAAAGCTTGAGCTACCGGTTAGGGACGATTCGTCATTTGTACATTCAGATTTGACTCAGACTTTGGGCAAGGTTGCAATAAATGTTAAAGACTTAGGTTTGGATTATGCGACTTTCTCAGCGCATAAGATTGGTGGTCCGATCGGCGTGGGTGCACTCTATGTACGTAACGGTATGCTTTTTAAACCTTTGTTGGTGGGTGGAAATCAGGAACATAAACGTCGTGGTGGGACGTACAATACTGTCGCGATTGCCGGTTTTCTTGCAGCTTTGCAATATGCACGCGACAATAAAACTTGGGATATCTATAATCAGTCTGTTCGTAAATTGCGCGACGCATTGGCCAAGCGTATTTTGGCGGAGATTCCTGGTAGTAGTTTGAATACTGATGTTTCGCATGGTGAGAGTTTGCCTAATATCTTAAATGTTTCTTTTGAAGCGGCAGAGGGTGAATCGATACAGCTATATTTGGATGCGGAGGGTGTGGTAGTTTCAACTGGTTCGGCTTGTGCGGCTGGAGATGGCAAGCCATCACATGTTTTGATGGCCAAAACTGGTGACGCCGAGATTGCGCATTCGTCGGTAAGATTTTCGTTTGGCCTTGATAATACGATGGCGGATGTGGAGCGAGTGATGGACGTTTTGCCTGGTGTTATCGACAGATTACAAAAGATTAGTACTATAAAAAGGAGTTAGAGAGGACAGTATGGAAGGGCAAGATTGGGTTTATTCAGATAAGGTGAAGGATCATTTTTTAAATCCGCGTAACTTTTTGATGGGTGATGAATCAAAATTTGATTATGATGCGGTAGGGCAGGTAGGCAATCCGATTTGTGGTGATCAAATGAGAATGTATATTAAAGTAGGACGAGATAAAAAAGGTCGCGAAATAATTGAAGATGTACGTTGGAAGACCTACGGTTGCGCTTCAGCTATCGCTTCAACATCAGCTCTATCTGAGCTTTGTAAAGGGCGCGCGCTTGACGCGGCTTTAAAAATTGGCGCAAAGGATATCGATGACTATCTTGGCAATTTGCCTAAACATAAGTTTCATTGTTCGGTGCTTGGTCACGATGCATTAAAAGAAGCAATTGAGAATTTCCGAAAAAAATCTTCCTAATTTTTATTGCATAATGATTATGCTCGTGCTATGATGGTAGTATGAAGAGGTTTGTGCGTAGTACGGTTTTGGTGCTGTTTGGGTCATTTTGTATTTTATCCGTGTCGGGTTGTGTTAGTGCGCTAGAATTTACTACCAACCCCATACCAATTGAGTTTACTCTAAATAGTATTCTCACTCTATCTACTGATGGTAATATCTCAATACCAAATCTTACGCCTGGGAATAGCATTATTAGTAGTGGTGACTATACTATTACGGTCAGCACGAATAACGTCGCAGGATATGTATTGTCTGCTACAGTAGGCTGTGCTGATGGCGACGGGTGTTTTAATTCTAACATCCTTGGCGATGGTAATAGCAATAGTTTTGCAATGGTAGATTCTACCACCACCTTAACTCCTGGAAAGTGGGGCGTTTCTTTTGATAGTAATGCTACGGTGAGTTCGAATTTCCAGTCACTTCCGCTATATTCTGGCACTCCTGCAGTTATCAATCAAACAACTGATGCCGCTGGTACAGCGGCTACCGGCTATCGCGGTACGGCTGAAACAACTTTCCGGGTTGGCGCCTACGCTACTGATACACAGGTGGCTGGGACTTATACTAACGTGGTTAATTTCACTGCGGTGGCAAATATCGTAATTGTAGCGCCAGGTGAATGTAGTTCCGTAGAAACCTGCATGCAAACTTTTACGGCTGATATGTGTGAAGCTCAAGCTTCAGACGCTCCTGTAACCCTCACCGATGCTCGTGATGGTAATACCTACACCGTCCGCTACATCCAAGGCGCTTGCTGGATGACGCAAAACCTAAGACTAACCAATACAGTAAGCTCACAATATTCAAACTTTAGTACTAATCCTACCTTTAACCCATGCGTGGACGAGTTAACCGCAGGCAACACTTACGATGAAGCAAGATGCCATGATTCGGGAAGCACTGAAACGGGCGTGTGGTACAACTACGCTTCAGCTTCGGCTGGAACCATCACGGGAGACAGTAACAGCACGGACGCCACTGAGGATATCTGCCCTGCCGGATGGCACTTACCAAGCTATGATACGACTAAGCCAGCTGGTTCTATTAATAGCTTACTTGATTTGCCGGATAAGGATTACTTCTCCCCGGTTACCGGCGGCTTCTACAACGGCATTAGTATCGGCAATCCCGGCAACGGTTACTGGTGGTCGTCGTCTGTCACCATCACTGCCACGGGTTGCTACCGCCTGGGCTACAATGGCAGTAGCCTGGGTACCGGCACCGTCAGCAGGCTCGGCGGGTACTATATTCGCTGCGTCCGCCAGTAGCCCTCTCAGCGTACGCCCTGTTTTTCCTTAGTCCTCCTCCGTAGTCTCCCACTCTCCCACCTTTCCTAAGTCTCCGATTCATAGGTGAGGATTGAATGTTCTACTATTTTGTGTTATATTCTTTTTATGGTGGCCCGACCTCGTGCTGGATAGCGGGAGGCCTACGGCCACTTTTTTGTTCTTGGATACACCGCTATATTGTATAATTATATATAGTAATTATTTTGAGAGAGGTTAAAATGCAATTAAATGAGAAACAAAAACAGGCGGTAGAGTATTTGGATGGGCCGTTACTGGTGCTTGCGGGACCAGGCACTGGTAAGACACAGCTTTTATCTAATAAAGTGGCGTACGTTCTAGAAAATACTGACACTAATGCTGAAAATATTCTATGCCTGACTTTCACCGATACCGGCGCAAAAAACATGCGCGAAAGACTAAAAACCATGATTGGACGTGATGCGGCGAAAGTCAATATTGGCACATACCATGCTTTTGGGCAAGATATTTTGGCGCAATACAAGAATTACGCCGAGAATTACGACCGTCGGCTTGATAATGCTATTGATGAAGTGACGCAATATAAAATTGTGAATAATATCCAAGATTCTTTGCCCGGTACTGATATTCTGCGTGGTGACAATGTACGAGATATTATCAGCGTGATTTCTGAAGCTAAGTCGGCAAATATGAATTATAACGATTTGCGAAAGGTTGCCGAGCAGAATTTAGAGGATTCGAAAGTTCTGTCTGAGGTGATTGCACCTTATTTAGAAAACATTGTACCGAGGGTATTTAAAGACTCTTACGAGCGAGCATACCGGCCAATTTATGAGATTTTGAAAGATTATGAAAATGCAGCGCCGATTATTCCAAAAGTTGAGCGTTCGATTGTTGGTCTTACGCGTGATTTACGAGACGCTATCGCGGAGGCGGAGTCTAGCCAAAAAATTAAACCTCTTAGCGCATGGAAAGATAATTATTTTGAAAAAGATGCGGCCGGAAATTATCGTTTGAAAGATCGTGTGGCGAATAAAAAGCTTCTCTCATTGTCCAACATTATGGAGAAGTACGATAAATATTTGCGTGAGAATGGCCTGTTTGATTTTGATGATATGATTGAGGAGGCCGTCAAGGCTCTAAAAACTGACGACGGCTTTAAATTAAGTTTACAAGAACGTTATCAGTTTATTATGCTTGATGAGTTCCAGGACACTAACCCATCGCAATTTGAAATCGTGAAACTTCTCACCGATTATGAAAAACCTCTCATTATGGCTGTAGGTGACGACGACCAGGCGATTTATGAATTCCAGGGGGCGATGAGTTCAAATTTGCAAGACTTTCAATCACATTATGAAGCGGAAGTTATTGCTTTGGTTGATAATTACCGAAGTACACAAGAAATTTTGGATTTTGCCCACGACATCATTGCGCAGGCGCCTGATCGATTCGGCGAGAAGCTGCTCACTTCTCACAAGAAGCCTTTGGATTCTACCGGTATTCATCGTTGCGAATTTAATGCTTCGGATGCGGAATACGGATTTATAGCAAATAAAATTGTTGAGTTAATACATTCTGGGGTACGTCAAAGCGAAATTGCGGTTATTTCGTATAAATCAAAATACTTTGAGCCGCTGCTACCATATTTGAAGTCTCATGAGGAAATAAAGATTGCCTACGAAAAGCGCGATAATCTATTTGAAGATGAGAAGATGCATGAAATATTTACCCTTTGTCGCTATACCCATGAACTTGCTCAAGAGAAACGACCATCGGTATCGATTTTGGAAATATTGGCTTATCCGTGCTTTGATTTGCCAATGGTAGAAGTATTAAAAGCGGTGGGGCAAGCAAGATTCGGCAAAAAAGCCGTGTTTGATACTTTGGCAGAGTCGGAGTGCGCTGCAATCAAGGAGGTCGCAGAATTCTTGGCTGATTTAGTAAAATGTGCTTTGACTGAACCTTTGGAATTTGTCTTAGATAAAATCATCAAAAAGTTCGGCGCGGAGAAGTTGGAACCATATGAACGCTTTCGTTTCTATGAGAATCTAGCTGCCCTAAAGGGTAGATTAGCACGACATTTTGGCGAAAAGGCTCTAAAATTAAGTGATTTGATTGAAATGCTGGATGATTACGAAGCAGCTGGGATGGCATTAACGGTCACTAGCCCATACAAAGATGCTGATGATGCAGTGCAGATTTTAACAGCGCATAAAGCGAAAGGGTTGGAGTTTGAATATGTTTTTATCATTTCAGCCGACCATACAGCTTGGGGTAAGGGAAAAGGGAATAATAATTTACTTTCTCTGCCGAAGAACATGATGCAAATTCGCCATACTGGTACCACGGACGGGGAAAAGCTACGTATTCTGTATGTGGCCATGACACGAGCGAAGAAGTGTTTGTATGTTACCAACTCTCTATATGATTTTAACGGTAAGTCTCCTGAGCGTTTGGAATACTTTGATGAATATGTCGAAAATGACGAGGTAATTTCACCGTTTGTACCAGGGAAAAAGGCGGAGCTTCACTATGCGATGGAATCTTTGGAAAAATGTGGCGAAAACCTCAAAAATTGGTTGTCTTCGTATGTTACTCTTAACCCCGACATGCGAGCAATCTACTTAGAACGTGCGCAAAAACTCTGGATGTCCGCTTCGGCTTTGACTTCATTTATCGATATTGTTTATGCTGGACCAGAATCGTTCTTTAAATCATATATTTTACAAGCACCACGTGAACCAGAGACCGAAGCGCTAGCAGTGGGAGATTTAATTCACAAAACTTTTGAAGCTGTCACGAATGAGGCGCTAACTGACGAGCAAGCGATTGACTTTTATTTGGCTGAACTTGATAAGAAAGATTTAGAAGTTGCCGTACGAAAGAAACTGCGTGAAAAAGGACCGGCAGACCTTGCTGTGGCCTTAGCAGAATTTCGTCCGGTTCTTGAAAACGGTAAAGCGGAGGTTAATTTCGCAGTTGACAAGCTATCAATTGATGGCGTACCAGTGACTGGTAAAATTGATCATATAGTAATCGACGAAGGTTCTAAGACGATTGAAGTTTATGATTTTAAAACTGGGCCGTTTCACAAAGAGAAGTGGCAAAGCCATTCAACGCTCTATAAATACATGTTGCAGCTAATATTCTACAAGATGTTATTGAATTTGTCGCCGAGATTTAATAAATATCGCGTAGAAAAAGCGCATATTCTTTTCGTCACACCGGATAATGACGGTACGGTGTATGATAAGGAATATATATATAACAGTGATGAAGAAGTCGAATTTCGTAAGCTTCTAGTGGCGGTGTATGGATTAATTTCTGATTTAAGTTTTATGGATGACCCTGAGGTATTTGTATCTCCTGATGAAAATATAAAGCTAGCTGATATTAAGAAATTCATTGAGCTTTTGCTTGCAAAAAGTAGTAAAAAATAGTATACTTTGTGGGATTGTTCATTCTATTGGGAGCAGTCATATTATAATGAGGGGTGGTGAAATGAGTGACTTACAGTTGTGCAAGATGCGGGAAACCGTTTCTGACTGAAGCCGAAAGGGACCGGCACCAGGGGAAATGCGGGCTCAGCTATACGCCTAGCAAATGCATCTATTGTGACGGGCGTGGCTACGACTATGACCACGTAAAATGTCCCTACTGCAATGGCAGCGGTTACAAGCAATCGTAAGCGTAAGTTCTCCTTGGGCGGGGCTTTGGCCCCGCCCTTTCTAATCTAATTTTATATTGAGTTATTATTGTTTGATTAATCTATTGTATTTTTAGGAATAATATGGTAAAATAATTCTAATCATGGCAAAGAAGAATAATACTAAGCGAAAACTTGTTGGTCTCGTCTCTGAAGAGTCTGGGGTGCGTGCATACTATACCAAGAAAAACACGATGAACACTCCTGATAAATTGAGCCTCAAGAAGTACGATCCAGTGCTTCGTAAACATGTCTTGTTTGTGGAGACTAAGAAAAACCTTGGTCGCAACGAAGTTAAGGAAAAGAAACGCTAATAAGTCCCCGAAAGGGGATTTATTTTTTTGTTCCGGTATGTTAGAATTGAAATGTAACTTATTTAGGAAGCGCTCGATATAGGGGTGTAGCTCAGTTGGTAGAGCACTGGTCTCCAAAACCAGGTGTCGCGAGTTCAAGTCTTGCCACCCCTGCCATTTTTTTGTGTAGTAAATTTTAGCTAGCCAGGAACTCGCGAACGTCCCAAGGGGTAAACGCGAGTTCAAGTCTTGCCACCCCTACCATTTTTTTGTGTTATAATTAAGCTATGCAACTACCCCGACGTAGAAGACGCTATTTGAGGTATGTTTTGGTGGGGCTATTGGTGGTTTTGTCTCTTTTTACACTTGGTTTGGTCTTGGCTAGTGATACTTATAGATATGATATAGGCGAAGAGCCAATTAGTTTTTGCCAAAGTATTGCAAGCGAGCCGCTTGAATTATCCTTAATTGATGAAGCTGATATTTCGGTGATTATTGGGCAGGATTACTTAGACCCCGGTGTGGAAGATAGTGATGGATGTGAGCACATTAATGTAGATGTTGAAGGTAGTGTAGATACAAATACCGTTGGGAATTATACTTTAACTTACAAAGGTTCCACTGAATCTGGTAAAACTGGCGAAATTTCGCGTTTGGTACGCGTCATTAACCCGCGTGGCACAGTTTACCTTACTTTTGATGATGGGCCCTTTGTATACACTGCCGAACTATTGGATATTTTAGCAAAATATGACGTGAAGGCTACTTTTTTCGTTACTTGTGGCGGAGATGATGATTTGATTCTAAGGGAGTATAATGAGGGACATACTGTTGCGCTTCATACTTGTTCCCATAATTATAGCTATATTTATAGTAGTGTGGCAAGTTACTTTGACGATTTATATGCTGTGCAAGATCGCGTTAAAAATATCACTGGCGAAACTGTTTATTTAATGCGTTTTCCTGGTGGTAGTTCCAATATGGTGAGTATGAATTATGATGGTGGCTCTCGTATCATGTCTACTTTGGTTGACGAAGTCGAAGCAAGGGGTTTTACTTACTTTGATTGGAATATCTCATCCGGCGACGCTGGTGGCGCGTACTCTGCGGATGCTGTGTTTGAAAATGTCGTATATGCCCTAAAAGATGGTGGCTCATCAGTTGTTTTACAACACGATGTAAAGGATTTTTCGGTTGCCGCAGTGGAACGAATCATTAACTATGGTTTAAGTAACGGCTATACCTTCGCACGTCTGGACGCTAATTCGTTTACTGCTCACCACGGCGTAAATAATTAAATATTTTTCGGTATTTTATCTTTTTATATGATATAATGGGGTTATTATGGAAGGTAAGAAATCTAGACCACGTGCGTTACTGGTATTCGGAGCGCCTTGTAGTGGCAAAACTACATTTGCAAAAAAATTTGCAGATAGATTCGATTTGGCGTGTTACGATTTTGAAGAATTACGTGATAAATATCATCTATCTAATAAATACATTTATTTGTTCATCGAACTACTGTCTCGTACCAATAAAACTATCATGGTAGAGGGTTGTCTTAACACTGAAAAAGACCGTACTGAAATCCGGAACGCTCTACGTAACGGCGGATATGATCCTTCTTTGATTTGGATTCAAACTGATATTTCGACAATTCGTACACGTATGAAAAATAAATATCGCTCCATAGCCAAGGCGAAGGAGATTTACGAATCGTCCGTTGAATCAATGGAGGCCCCGGCCGACTATGAGAATCCGATTATTTTGTCTGGCAAACATACATTTGATACCCAAGTTAAACATGTACTTGCAGGTCTTGCAATCAACGATAAAAAGAAGAAATGATTCTTACTGACCCCGAATTTGGCGAGGTGGTCGTGCGGCGGAACGGTTTAGCACGTGGCGTCAGATTTAGTGTTTCGACGTCTGGGCGGCTATCAATGAGTGTACCGGCGCACACGCCGAATTTTTTGATTAAGAAGTACCTCAATTCGAGTCGGGATATGATTCGTGAGAAATTACCGATCAAAGACCCCCGTGAACAGAGAACTCGAGATTACCAGAAGAAAATTATGATGAAAAAAGCACGTGAATATTTACCATATCGTTTGGAATATTTTGCCAAGTTGTACGGCTATACATACGATAAGTGTCGATTGACCCACGCGAATACACGCTGGGGGTCATGCTCGTCACGTCGTACCATATCGCTTAACATTGGTTTGATGAAGGTTCCTGAGGCTTTGCGTGACTATGTAATTATACACGAGTTAGCCCACCTTAATCATATGGATCATTCTGCTGCTTTTTGGGCGGAAGTCGCATCGCACGATAAGTTTTATAAGAATCATGAGAAAAAGCTCAAAATGCTTTCCCCTGGATTGTAAAACGTGATACTGCGTGTTATTATAAGTGCAGAGATAGGAGTTTAAAATGAAAAAGATTTGCATTGGAATGTTTTGTTGCATAGTTGTTGGTTTAGGTGTGTTTTTTGGTGCACAATTCATTCTAAAAGTGGGTGTTTTTGCCAAACCAGGTGAAGTTATTTATGAGGATAGCTTACTAAACGAAGAAATTGCGGTTCTTGATGGCATTTTTCAGAAAGAAGATTTGGTGTTAAAAAAAGATGTGGCAATCTCGGCGCGCAATGAATTATCGTTGCCAAATTTAGAATCAAATGAAATACTATATAGCGTTTCTGTACCGGTTACGGATTTTTACAGCACAGAAACAAATATTGATGTTGAGCGCGTGGACGAGCTGTTTAACAATTGTTTAGATTGCACATATACACTGATCGATGTAAATGATTTAGCCTTTGGTAACAAACTCCTTAAAATTAATGGTGAATACTATCTTGATACTTTCAGAAGTGGTGCAGTGTTTAGAATTTTGAAATTTGATTCTCAAAAATTTGATGAGGAGATTAAACCTCTGATCGCTCAACTATCTAACAAACAATTTCCAACTGAGTCTAACGTCATGACTTTTGCTCAAACTGGCGTGACGGCGTTCTCTAGGCTCATGAACGCCAAAATGAATGAGGTTGATTCGGGTGAGTATTTTGCGGAAGGCTTAGCGCGATATCTGTCTAAGTATGATTTTACACATACATCGAATGAGGCATCTTTTTCGGACTGGGCGCCAACTTCTGGGGCAACCGGTACGCCAATTTGCTCGGATTTACGTTTTATTGATACGCTTAATACTATTGGGTTAGATATTGTGGAACTAACTGGTAATCATAATCTAGATTGTGGAATAGAAGCTGCCAACAACACTATCGATATATATAATGCTAATCAGATTATGATAGTGGGTGGTGGCAAGGATGCTGATTCCGCCGCATCACCACTTAATTTTGGTAAGAAGGGGACAAATATCACAATGCTGGCTTTTAACGAATCTACCGGCGGAGCTACTTATGGCGATACGCCGGGAGCAAATCAGTATTATGAGGAAACGGCTGCTGCACAAATTACTAACGCAAAAGAACGCGGCGATTTTGTGATTGTCGATATGCAATACTACGAATGTAGTGCCTACGTAGCTGATTACGAGGATCCAACTTGTGATTATGCTTGGGCAACACCAGGTGACGAAATTGGTTTCTTTCGCCATTTGATTGATTTGGGCGCCGATGTAATAGTTGGGACGAGCGCACATCAACCGCAGACTTTTGAATTATACGGTAACGGCGTTATTTATTATGGCTTGGGGAATCTTTTCTTTGACCAATATAGGTGGCCTGGCACCACACGTAGTTTAATATTGGTGCATCATTTTTATGATGGCAAGTTGTTGCAAACTGAGATTGTACCAACGGTTTATGATGATAGCTTCCAAACCAGTTTGATGGATGAAGAAACAAAGGCTTGGTATCTTGAACGACTCGCTAGTGAAAGACCTGAGGATTAATACGTACTAAATAACTGTGACCAGTGAGTTCGGTAGGTTTCGTCCGGGTCGAAGATAAAGCCAACAGCGAGCTTGGTGTAAACTGGGTTTAGTATATTGGCGCGGTGCGAGTCGGAGCTCATCCAAAGTGCCACTACACTGGCTGGCGATACCGCAGCGTTGCCCATGGCTAGGTTTTCGCCACTGCTACCACCAGAATCTGGCGTAGGGCAAGCGGTAGACCAGTTAGAACCATCCGGGCGGGTGTGACTATAGAGTGAGATAGTTTCATATGCACGAGTAAGCGCCGCATCTTCACAAGTGGTGCCCCACGAAAGGGTGCCGAGATTATTCTTGGTTCGAATTTTATTAACTAAAGTCAGCACCTCATGCTCCCATTGTTCGG
Source organism: Candidatus Saccharimonadota bacterium (assembly GCA_017537745.1). Classification (GTDB taxonomy): domain Bacteria; phylum Patescibacteriota; class Saccharimonadia; order Saccharimonadales; family Saccharimonadaceae; genus Nanosyncoccus. The sequence goes on along the minus strand of JAFYKF010000009.1, from coordinate 36,406 downwards.
TTGGTGGCGCTACAACGGTAACAATAATGCTGTCTTTGCGCTTACCATCGTAAGTTCCTGCAGTAATTATGGTTGTACCGGTGTTCTTTATGACCGGGTAACGACAAGTTTCACTACTATAGCCTAACCAAGTACGCGAAGAGTCATAGAATCCTTCGATTACGCTTGGGTCTGATGTCTGCCAGTACATTTCGCCAAGATCGGTAAGCCCACCACCCACGCAGATATCGATGTCTGGTGTAGCATAGATTGTGATTGCGGTTTCGTTCCAAAGTTCACCCGATGCGACTTCTGAGCTATCAAATTCGTGGCTTGTCGTAGAGATGTAATCGTCATTGCCGGTGACATAATCAATTGGTTTGATATCCGAATCGGTAACTGACTCCAAGAGCTCCATCTCCCCAATATTATCTTCGACAATGTCTGAGCGCTCACCTACAACACGAAAATCAACTCCACCATTTAGCCAGATGGCGCTTGTTATCATTACGCCAACCACCAAAATGACTGCCGCATTGATGGACAAAAGCACTGTCATCTTTCGATTCTTTGGCGGTTGTTCTGGCATTTTAAGCTTCCTTTTTAGTGTTATTTGTTTTTTCGGTTTTACTTTGGCTAGATATCAACGAACGGACAAAAGTCAATAATTCGTTCATGGCTGGCATCAATAATAAGAAGAAGAGCACCATGACAAAATTCAAGACAATTACCTCCGTGGATGGCTGTGCGCCGCGGAACATGGCGGTAAATATAATATAGAATACTACCATATACAATACGGCGATTGACGCCAAAATTACAATATATGATAGTAGTTTTAGCCAATGTGATTCAAGGGCGAGGGCACGAAAACGTAGAATTGTAATATAGAATGCAATGATGGTAGTTGAAATCGCTAGTGGGCCAATCCAAACAAGATGCCAAGTCCAGAATGGAAGAATTAGATTGAATATTAGTGACATGGTACCAGAGATGGCAAAGCCAATTAATAATACTACGTCGCCATTTTTAATGCGGTCAGATGACGACTTAAATATTTGCTGCAAAAGTGTTAGAATTACTGCCGGCACCAACGCGCAGAAGAATGCGACGTATGTATAAAAGAATGGCCCTACGTTTAATACAAGCGAATTGCCTGTGTTTGCAAGTACAATATCTGTATATAGTAGGTCTGGTTTGCAAATAAAGGCAACGGCATAAATAATACCAAGTGTAAAGAATATCAGCGTTGTGATGCGGCCACTTTTTTTGCGCCAACTGATATAGCCAAGTAATGCAATGTCGATAAATATGGCACTTAGAAAAGTGGCATCAACCAACCCGGCCATATTTGGTTCCCAATCTGGTTTGGCAATCAAGAATAGGGAAATAGTCACCATCCAAATGGTTGCAAATGCAGTTGCCGCGAAGAACCAGGCTGAGCGCAAGCGATCGCCTTTTTTTGCGCCAAGTAAAACAGCCAGACCTGATAACAACGTCAAGACTGACACGGTAATAAGTAATATCGCAACAAGTTGCATTGTGTACCTCCTTTATGCTTATATTATAGCATAAAAAATACCAATTCTTTGAATAATTGTACCGCGCTTTTTTAAACTTCTTCTTCGCAGCAAGGCTCTGATAATAATACTTTTAAATTCATGTTTTTGACGCGAATAGCATCGAGAAAATCTTTTTCTTTGACTTTACTGCGTAGTTTAACATCGTAGGTTAATTTATATAAACTACCCATGTTCATGGTTTTCATTTTAACTAGATAGTGGCGCGTGGTGTATTCTTTAAATACATCCTCAAAGACATCTTCGTAATCTAAGTCTTCAGGTATAACAATCTTAAGGACACGTTCGTGGCGATCTGGCTCGAGCAAATGTGTATATGAAAATAATACAATAGCGATGATATAAATAATCATAATAACAGTCGCAAACAGTACGTGACCCATGCCAAGAGCGAGGCCGATCATCATCGAGGCAAATATTGCCAACAAATCTTTGGCGCGGCCAGCAATCGAACGAAAACGGATCAATGAGAAAGCACCGAGAATCGCGATAGAGGTACCGAGGTTACCATTAATCATGATCATCACTGCCATTACTAAGAGTGGAAGAAGAGCGAGCGTAATCATCATCCCTTTGGTAGTTTGTGAGGTCTTAGCATGTGTGATTGCGAGCGCAATACCAAGTACCAATGCGACGCCTGCAGAAATGAGCGCAGTAGTGATTTCTAGCCCTGCTGAGGTATTGTCAAATATACTATTGAAGAGCATCTTGTTCCTTTCTTATTTTTTTGTAAATATTACCAATTTTGCTAAATCTTTGCGGATATATATTTTTCTCTGATAAGGCGTGTACCAACCAAAGCGGCAGATATCCTTTCGCCTTTATTTCCATTATAATACATTTTTTATCATTGAAGTAGGGCTTATCGGCTGAATTTTTAGAAAATTTTAAGTTTGCAGTACGGTATTTGAGGTGTGTATCAAAAGTAACACGGAGTTCATCGTCCCCCACGTATGATTCGCGGTCATACATGACGAGAATTTTTGGTTTTAGATCAAAGTGCTTGATCATATAGTCAATTTCTTTCGCGATTTGAATATCGGTCTTTTGTTCGCTATCACGTTGTACGATGGTCATAAAGTCCGCCTTATTTTTAATGTAGTCTGCGTAATCTTTTTTTGTGATTAATACCCGTCGTTTATAGCCAAGATTTTCATCACTATCGTCGGTATAATTGCGATTTATCTTCGTTTTAATTTCGAAAAAAACTTTATTATATCCTCTATATGAACGGGCGCGGAGTTTCTGTTTAAAAACCGGATGATCAATTGACTGAATGATTAAGTCGTAGTTGTCGTTATCAAAATAAATATTGTAGATACCAGATTTATAATAGCCATCCTTTTTCATGTGGTTTTTAATAGCTTTGACGAGATAGTTATATTCACTCCGCGAAATGACGTATTTTTTTTCGGTACGATTAAAGATTTTTTCGTCTTCCATAACATTATTATATCATGCGTTTTTGTGCTATAATGGTAGTGTATGTTGGAGTTAAGGGGTGTTACTAAGGTTTATGAGACCGGTGGGTTAAAGCATGCCGCGCTTGACCATTTGTCAATTAATTTTCGTGCCAATGAATTTGTGGCAATTTTAGGTCCATCCGGCTCTGGGAAAACTACGCTTCTTAATATTATCGGTGGTCTCGATCACTACACTTCTGGTAATATTAGAATTAACGAAGTTTCGACTTTAAAGTTTCGCGATAAAGATTGGGATGCGTATCGCAACCACCGGATTGGTTTTGTTTTTCAAAACTATAATTTGATTCCGCATCAAACCGTTTTAAACAATGTGCGGCTTGCACTTACGTTATCTGGCATTTCTAAGCGTGAAGCTGTAAAGCGTGCTAAAAATGCATTGATTGCTGTCGGTTTAGCAGAACATGTCAACAAAAAGCCCAACCAACTATCTGGTGGGCAAATGCAGAGGGTAGCGATTGCGCGAGCTTTAGTAAATGACCCGGAAATCTTATTGGCCGATGAGCCAACTGGAGCGCTCGACACTGATACTAGCGTTCAAATTATGGATATTTTAAAAGAAGTGGCACGCGATAGGTTGGTCATTATGGTGACACACAACCCAGAATTGGCCGAAAAATATGCTACACGGATTGTGACTTTGAGAGACGGAAAAATTACTTCAGATTCGGATCCATATGATGGTAAAATTCGAACTACCCTCAAAAAAGCTGACGCCAATAATAAGGGTCGTCACACTAAAATGTCGTTTTTTACCGCGCTTTCACTCTCGCTCAAAAATTTACTGACCAAAAAAGGTCGCACGGTCATGGTGGCTTTCGCTGGTTCAATTGGCATTATTGGAATTGCTTTAATTCTGGCTGTTTCAACTGGCTTTCAAAACTATATTGACACGATCGAACACGATACTTTGACTTCTTATCCTCTGGCCATCATGCGTGATTCAACCAATGTTACGGGTATTCTTTTGAGTTTGACCGGCGGGAATAATAACGATTCGGATGGAAAGTTGGTGGAAAATCAGGTTTTAACTTCTTCGCTTGGGAGCGTAACGCATAACGATCTTGATAGTTTTATGAAATATTATGAAAATCATAAAGACGAACTAGAAGATGATGTGCGGCTAGTTGAATACGAATACAATGTTGACCCAATGATTTATACCGTTGATGCGACTGGCGAGCTTGCAAAACTTAACCCAAGTAGCCTATTCACGACGATTCTGGGCAGCAATTCTTTACTTAATTCATATTCAAGTATGACTTCGGTATTTCGCCAATACGATTCAACAAATTTGCAAAATGATACAAAGTTGTTAGCTGGACGCTATCCAGAAAAATACAATGAAATGGTGATTTATTTATCTAATCCTGGGGAAGTATCAGAGCTTTTGACCTATTCATTAGGTTTTCATGATACTGACGAATTGAGTGAAATTATCACAAAGATTATGGGTGGGGAAAAGGTCAATATCAAGCGTGACCCGCTAGAACTAACTTATGACGATTTATTAAATGTAGATCTTCGATTGTTGATACCAGCCGATACATATCAATATAATGAGAAATATGAAGTGTATGAGGACATGTCCAGCAACGCAGATTTTATGTGGAATGTCTACAATAATAAGTCAGAAAAACTAAAAATCGTAGGCGTTGTAACAATGGAAGATAGTTTGATGGCGGTAGGTAGTGGAATTCTCTATTTGCCAAGTCTTACCACTCACATTATCGACGAATCTTCCAAGACAGAAATTGTACAGAAGCAAATTGCAAACCCAACAATCGATATCTTTTCTAACACAAAATTTGGTGACAAACAAAATAAGTTTAATTTCGAATTTTCGGATTTCGTCAGTGTGGATGAATCAAAAATTGCCAATGCGGTTCAGGTTAATATTGATCAAAATGCGGTCGCGGCTAAAACTGAAGAATACATGAAGGAAATTGCCGGTGAGGTGACGGCCGACGTGGAGCCAGTGCAAACGGCCTTAATGGAAGAACTAGAATCGTTGGCGCGTGCAACGATTGCTGATATTGTGGGCGATGCGGCGATGGGGACATTTATGTATGGTGACATCGACGCTATCGTGGCACATGTAATCGAAGCTGATTCTCATAAATTGGCTGAGATGGGTGATAATTATTTGCTAGGAAAGGAGCAATTCGAATCAATTTATGGCAGCATCCTTGGCGGAATGTTAAACGGATATGCTGCTCAGTACGCTGAAAACATTAAACAATACAACCCAGAATATGATTTAGCTACAGACCCAGTAATGATGCCGTCTGCAATTGCCGATACAATTGTTGATGGTTTGATGGGCTCGGCGGAAGTGGAGGCCACATTTAACAATCTTGCTATTAGAATTACTGAATTTAAGGTGCAAATGGGCGTAGTAGATAAAGTTATGGGGCTAACTTCTTATCTTACCTCGTCGTTCACCGATGCTTTTGGTTTGGATACTGACGCTCTGATTGGCGCATTTACCCTGAATTTTAGTGAAGATGAGCTAGCGCGGGTAGTTTCGGCGATGTTTAACGAAAAGGATGCTACTTATAATACTAACTTGGCGTTACTAGGGTATCAAGATTTGAATGATCCAATGGAGTTGGCTTTTTATTTCAATTCGTTTGACGGCAAGACACATTTTATGGATTTTTTGGACCATTATAATGATTTGATGCGTGAGTATAATCAAGATAGTAAGGTGATTGAGTACAGCGACACGACTGGTGTTTTGATGTCGTCGGTCAAGACAATTGTGGATGCAGTAAGCTATGTCTTGATTGCGTTCGTGTCGATTTCGTTAATTGTTTCGTCGATTATGATTGGTATTATTACTTACATTTCGGTTTATGAAAGGACGAAAGAGATTGGGATTCTGCGTGCGATTGGTGCCAGTAAACGCAATATTTCTTCCATCTTCAACGCCGAAACATTTATTGTGGGTTTGTTATCTGGATTGTTTGGAATTGGCGTCACTTATATTCTGATTCCAATTATCAACATGATTTTACATCATTTCACTGGCGATATTCCTTTGAATGCAGCATTGGCGCCAATTAGCGCATTACTGCTGATTATTCTTAGCGTGATTTTGACGCTGATTGGCGGATTAATTCCAGCCCGTGCAGCTGCAAAGAAAGACCCAGTGGAAGCACTGAGAAGCGAATAACTCTTTAATATTTGAATTTTTTGGGCAATAGTTCAGCGATTCGTAGATGAAAATCATAGTCGAATTCTGGCAGTTTGGTGGCGTTTTTCTTGATATATTTTTTACGAATCTCGGTAGCGGTAAATGGTTTACCAGGAATTAATTGATAATTTTTGAAAAAATTGAGGTTGCGTTTGTAATTTTCGGGTGGGAGGACGGCTATCGGGAGGAAATCACAGTTGATTTTAGGATCTTTATAAAGTTCAATTGCAAGTACCGACATCGTAGGGATAATTGGTTCTTTTTTATCATATATTTCTTTGGTTTTAAAGACTGTAGCTTGACGCGTGGCCGCGGGCGCGACAAAAATTACACCGCCGTCCTTCATAATGTCGTGGCTAAGCTTGGTGTATAAATCTCTAAATTCGTGCTTGATTTTATTGCCGGCTTCGTAGAGCTCGGAACCTTTTTCGAGATTGATTTTGGCCCATGTGGATGGGGTGATGGTCGGAGTGATAATGATGCCCAGTTCTTTGATACGCTCATAATTTGGAGCGAGTGCTTCGTACCAAGGTAAATTCACTGGGAATAGCATTGGTTTGTCACCCATGACGTCGATTTTCATCATTAAAATTCTAGCAATTTCACCAAGTGATGGATGGTTAAAACCAATAACGAGACCATTTTTGGAGTCTTTTGGAAAGCCTTCGTAGGTGCCAGGAGTAAGTCTTTTTAAGTGTTTGAGTAGTTTTGCGCGCGCTTTTTTGATGCGCTCTTTCTCATCTATTTTTGAGCTTTTTTTGGTGGAACCGAGAACGTAGTTAATGGCAGCATTACAGATTTTTCCAACTGGCACCATTTCTTTGCGTAATTTTTCGGCGCCGAGAGATTTGAGTAGGGAATAATTATCGTGCTGAAGTTTATCAATGATTTCTTCTGCTGATAAGGTCTTTAATTGCTTTTCGGAGAATACTTTCTTGTTCATAACATCTATTATTATAGCATAGCTTTTTAACGAAGCTCTGCCGTATCGATTTTTTCGCTGGCGGGTTTTTCTAAGAGTTCTGGATTCGACAACAGGTGTTGCAATACTTTGGCCGATTTGGCAAAATAATATCCGTCTGCGATACGTTCGTCAAAATTCATGCCCCATTCACAGGTTTTGCGGACTTCGCGTTTTTTACCCGTTATCACTTCTTCATCCTTGATTTCTCCCATAGTAAGGAGGGAAGACGAATTACCGAAGTCTGTGATATTATGGAAAATTGCTCCGCAGCCAATTGAACCAAGATTTGAAACGATTACGGAGCTATAATAAAGGTTGTCTTTGGCAAGCGAGCTCGGTAAAATACCTTTTTTGTCCATCCATTTAAGAAGGCCGATTAGAGGTACGCGAATAAAATTCGGGAGTTTTCCAAGTACGTCAATAGCAGAATTGGCACCCTCTTTGTTGACTTTTTTGGCTTTTTTGCTGCGAAAACTTTCGACTTTCTCGTGGACTTTTTTACTAATAGTGTAGATGGTGTCATTTTTTTCGATGGGGACCATCACCATCATCTCTTCAGAGTGATCATCAAAGCTTACTTTAGCCACGAACGATATTACTATTTTCTCGTGTTCCCAGAGGTGACGATTTGCTACAAAATAGTTTAGTTTTGGACGATTATAAATCGTCTTGCCAATTGCCGTAATGAATGCATGAAATAGTGTAATACTTTCTCCGTCTTTCTTCTTCTCATTAATGTACTTAACTAGCTCTGTTAAATCCATCTTCTGATTAATAAAGACATCGCTGACACTGCGATGTGGCTTTAAATCGATACTAATTTGATTTAGGCCGGGTACTTTGACCCGATGGGCTCCGCCGTATTTTTTTGACATAATCTTCCTATTCTTTTAATTCTAAATCATATAATGATAATTCTATATTAGCACATTTGTAATATCGGTGCATTTTTGTTGGGATTTTTTCCCTTGATTTTTTGGCTAAATTTTTATTAAATATAGGTATTGTTTTGTAAAAAATAGGTTAATTCAATGGATGCTGAGCAAGAGCTAAAAAAGCGTATTGATATAATCAATAGATATTATAATGTCGATAAGTTGTTGTCCGAGAAGACTGATAAAAAAGCAGTAGCGAAGTATTATAGGAAATCTGATTTTTTTTATAATTTGATTCATTCTAGGGGTGGCGGAAACATCCATATGGGTTTATCTGATGATGGGACATTTCGCAAAGATGATTTTCTAGAACAGGCACGCTTTATTGATGGCTTAATTAATGATAAAACAGAGAAGGTCTTGGAAGTTGGAGCCGGCAAAGTGGCGAATTCTAAATATCTTGCAATGAAGCATCCATCCATTTCTTTCACTGCGCTGGATTTGCCACATCGAAGCTTTAAAAAGAATAAAGTCCCGGCGAACATTACTCTTTGCGAGGGTGATTTTAATGATCTATCTGATTTTGAAGAAGGGAGTTTTGATTTTGTTTTTGGCGTAGAGACTATTTGCCACAGTGAAGATAAGAGTCGAACTATAAAAGAATTATCGCGAGTCTTAAAGCCTGGTGGAAAACTGATTATTTTCGATGTTTACGAGCCAAAACCACGCAAAAAGATGACCGATTTTGAAAAACGGGTTTCTTCTTTTACGCTTGCCTCGATGCGGGTAACGGATGTTGGACAGTATATAGGTGATATGAAAAAGATTCTGGCTAAATCTGGTTTTTCACAGATTGAAGTTACAGATTTAACAAAGCAGATTAGACCCAGCCTTTTGCGGCTGGAACGTCTATCGGGGTATTATTTTAATCATCCTGCACTACTAAGATTTTTGAAAGCTACTATTCCGCGTGATGCAACTATGAACAGTATTGCCGGCTGGCTAATGCCACTTACTTTTGATGGGAGAAACATCCACCAATACAATCGGATTGTCGGAACAAAGAAACTATAATACGTGGCTTCCATTTTTAAAAAATCGTTAAATTTTCTCATTAAACGTGCTATAATTGAATAAGCATAAGCAAGGGAAGTACGTGAAGAACAGAGGTAATATTCGGCTTCGTGTGCGCCATGATTGGGCGGTTTTATTGTTGATTTTTTGTTTGATTGGAATTACTGCTATTTCTGCAATAATATTGTCTAGAAATCCCAATTTTGAGCGGGCACATGCTGCGGATTCAAATACTCCTATTGCAGTTACGGTAGCTAGTGTTTGCACCATTACCGGTACGACAGAATCAGGCGATGAGCACTCTGCCGAAATGAGTAATGGAAATTATCTTGCGGATGTTGGAGAAACAACTATTAGTGTAATTTGCAATGATGGCGAGGGTTTTAGCGTGTACGCTATTGGCTATAGTGGCAACGAAGATGGTGTTTCTTCGATGATAGGTGTTAGTAGTGGCCTTACAATTCCGACCGGTCTTGTGACAGATGCTTCAGCTTCTAACTGGGCAATGAAACTTACTGCTGTGAGTGGTACTTACACGCCCACCATGTTAAGTGATAATGAAGGCCCATTTACTTCTTACCACACGATTCCTAGCATCAACACAAAGGTTGCGACGCGGCCAAATGGCACTAGTGCTTCTTCCTCCTCGCAATTCACGGCAACTTTTGCATTTGGAGTTAGCGCGGCTCAAGCAGCAGATACTTATGTTGGCAAGGTAAAGTTCACTTTGGTCCATCCTAATTTTGCCAATCCGAGTGGGGCTTTGCCGACGATTTCAAATCTTAATTATATGCAGGATTTTTCGAGCTTGAGCTATGCTGAGTATAATAACGTACTTGCTTCTATGACATTAAACCAGCAGTACCAACTAAAGGATAACCGTGATGGTAAAATATACTATATAGCTAAGCTTGCGGACGGCAATGTTTGGATGACACAAAACTTAGATCATGATATTGTGACTACTGAGGATTTCTATACTTATGCGAATACGGATATCGGTCATGGTTCTATGCGGGATACAACTGCTAAATGGACGGCGAGTACTGCTACTTATGCGACTGATGATACTACGTGGAACGATACGCCAGATGAGCCAGAATCTTATGATCCGGGTGACCTTTGCTGGAATGGTGTTTTTGCGTCGGATTATACTGGCACACTTAATGCTTATACTGTGGCTTGTGGCGAGGATAAAAAATACCACATAGGCAACTATTATAACTGGACTGCGGCGGTAGCAATGAATAATAGTAGTTTCTATACCGCTGATACTACTGATGTAAATCAATCTATTTGTCCTGCTGGTTGGAGATTGCCTGTTCCTAGCGGCAACGAATCATACAATGGTTTAATAGCAACACTCAACCTCACTAGCAGCACTTCTGGTAACGTCCAAAATGCGCCGGTTAATTTCGTTTACGGGGGTATTTGGGTTGGCTCTTCTGCAAATGTCGGCGGTAGTGGTGGTTACTGGTCTTCTATGGTTAGTGATGCCGAACATGCATTTGAATTTAATTTCAACTACCAGGGTGACATAACTCATCAATACGACGGTCTTCGTAACTTTAATATTTCTGTACGTTGTGTAGCTCGCACCAAGGAACCTGGCCTTAGCGACATTGACTACATGCAGGATATGACACCAGAAACTGTCGCACTTACACCAGTGGGTACCACAGCTACGCTTGTAGATAACCGTGATAACAAAACATACACCGTCGCTAAGCTTGCGGATGGCAATATTTGGATGACTCAGAATTTGGACCACGATATCGTAACTACTGAAGGTTTCTATACATATGCTAACACTGATATAGGCCACGGTGCTACGCCTAACACTTCTGCGACGTGGACCGCCAGTAGTGCGACCTTTGCTACAAATGATACCACTTGGACCAATACAGTGGATGAGCCGGAATCCTATGATCCAGGTGATATTTGCTGGAATGGCGCATTTGGCCATTATCATATAGTAGACGGTACCGTCGCTTGCGGAGAGGATAAGCATCATCATATTGGCAACTATTATAACTGGACTGCAGCCGTAGCGATGAATGACTCTTCAAGTTACATTACGAATTTAACGAATGTTGATCAATCTATTTGCCCAGCTGGTTGGATGCTGCCTACTTATAGCGACAACAAATCTTTTGATAATTTAGTTTCGCAGCTTAATCTGACCAGTGGCAATTCCGGAAATATCCATGATGCACCCGCTTATCTCGTGTATAGTGGTTTTTGGGGCGGTTCGTCATTCAATATCGGCACATATGGTATTTTCTGGACCTCCTTAGTTTCCGATGATGATTATGCGCACAATATTTATTTCAATAATAATGGTGTCGTTATCCCTCGGAGTAATGATGATCGCAATGACGGTAATTCCGTACGTTGTGTGGCTCGCACAGACAATAATGGAGCAGAGCTAATTTCTAATATTTCCGACCTCACGTACATGCAGGATTTTAACATTTTATCTCCTAGCGAAAAGAGTGCGGTACTAAATTCTATGACTCTAAACCAACAATATGAGCTTAGTGACAATCGCGACAATAAAATATATACTATCGCTAAGCTTGCGGATGGTAATGTTTGGATGACACAAAATCTAGACCACGATATTGTGACTACTGAGAATTTTTACACTTATGACAATACTGACATCGGCCATGATTCTACACCATACATTGGGACTATGTGGACAGCGAGTACCGCTACTTATAGTACTGGTGATACAACTTGGGTTGGCACAGAGTCTAGCCCTGAATCATACAATCCAGGCGATTATTGTTGGAGTGGCACACCCAATGATGGCGTAACAGCCGCCTGCAATCAAAGTGGCAACCATTATCATCTTGGTAACTACTATAACTGGACCGCAGCTGTCGCCATGAACGATTCTTCCGGTTACACGGACTTAAACCAGGACGCTGATCAGTCCATCTGTCCAGCGGGTTGGACGCTACCAAAAGATGGGCTGAATGTAACCACAAGTGGCTCGATTTACTATTTACTTTCTCAGTACGGTTGGGATTCAAGCACCAACGAAATGACCGGAAGTTATGAACTGTGGGGAAGCCCACTATATCTCTCGCTAAATGGTCGTTATTGGTATGGCAGTAAACAAAGTATTGGTATCGACGGCTACCTCTGGTCTTCCAGAACTGAAAGTGACACTATGGCAATTGAATTCTTCTTAAGAAATGATAACGTGGCATACCTCAACGACCGTGCTCATGTTGCTGGCAATTCTGTACGTTGTGTAGCGCGTTAACTTTTGACTAATTATCGTGATATCTTGTCGAAATCAAACTATCAATTGGGTTATAATCGTCCGTCAATACTATATCATCATCGCTTAAATCGACTTCGATAATTGTTTCTGGCTGGTGTTTGTCATTATCTGTAGCAATCACCATCCAGTTGGTAAAATCTTTTCTCGTTGTACCTTCATTTACTTGCACTACGTAAACATGCTTAAAAACCTTCTTTAGAGTTTTTATCTCAGCGCGCAAGAATCTGCCGCCATCACCTTCTATTGCGCTTAAAATATTCGACATATAGACACCGTCGGGGTTTAATTGTTGTTTGATTGTCTCAGCAGCCTCCAATGTGGCTAAGATGCCAACTGGAACTTCGCCCGAAAAAGCATCATTTAAGATGGCGTCATACTTTTTATTAATATTTGACAAAAATACTCTGCCATCATCATTATAAAGCCCAAGACGCTCTTCGCCGTAAGTACTGATTAAATCATCTAAGTAGAAATATTTTTTCGCAATTTCCGTAGATACTGGATCTATTTCGATCACATCCATTTTTTTATCTAGATAGTGTGAGATAAAATATTTCGGATATTGGTATGCTGCGCCACCAATCATTGCCACCTGTTTGACATCAAGATAATCAAACATCATATCGTATTTTTTAAGATAATCAAATACTAATTCGAATTTGCGTTCTTCATCTAAATAAGTAGCAGATGAATATGCTCCGCTTTGCCGGTAATATCTTATGTCCTCTCCGTCGGATTGGCCGTCTTCGATGATGATTCTGCCATATTCTGTATCGATACTTATTGCGTCATATTTGGTGCCGAAGTTTGCCACCACAACCGAAATCACGCTCGTCATTATGGCTATAAATAATATCGTAGTAAAACTAATTTTGTATTTTTTGATTTTTACGCCACGCAGAGGCCTCAAGAGAATAACCGCTGGAATAATTATTGCACCGAGCAGAGAAAAAATCAATTTTGTCCCTAAGGCCGGAATTAGCAGAAAACCGCCTAAGAATGTCCCTGCGAGACTGCCTATTGCTATCGTTGCCGTGATGCGGCCAGATTCTTTGCCTTTATCTTTACTGTTGCCGATTCTTTCTTTCATAATAACTGGTGTGATGGTGCCAAGAATAATAGATGGTATTAGGAAGAAAATTATGCTGCCCACGATTGACGAAATTTGTACGCCCATTTCTACGTCTTTGATTGATTGCAAAATTGGTGCGTCAATTATTGGTGTAAACGATATGTAAATGGAAGCGAGAAGCAAAATGGAACCTACCCAAAATTTAGGATTTTTCCATGAAGCAATTTTGCCACCGACGACGTTCCCAAGACTTGTGGCTAGTAATATAATGCCAATGATGGCAGTCCAAACAAAATTACTGTTACCAAAATACGGTGATAACAAACGGGCGGCTACTAGTTCTAATATCATTTCTGCAGAATTTAGTACAAATAAGATTATATAGTCGATTTTATTCCTAAAATGTTCTCTGATTCTAGCAATACTTCGCTTCATATCCAAGATTATACCATGTTATACCCTTATAAATACCAATTTTTGGCAAGAGAATAGATTAATTAATTGTAATACCATTGATTTTTTTATTGTGATTATGCTATAATAGATTTATGCGAGAGTATTGGAGAGAGGGCCTGTGAGGGGTCCGATAAAAAAACTAATAATTTTAATTGTACTCTCATTTGTCAGCCTACTTTTCACCAGTCAGGCGGTTTTTGCTGACTCGAATTTATCGATTTCGCTTTCTTCTAATTCTGTTCAACTGAGCCTTGCCGTAAATCAATTTGGCACCGAGAGCCAGACCATCACTGCTTCTACTTCCAATTCGATTGGATATAAAATCGGATTAATCACCATTGGCGATTCTTCTGCTTTGGTTCATGAGCAAGATAATACAAAAACCATTCCTACTTTCACCTTGCCGAGTGGTTCATCTAGCATCCCAGTTGGTTCAATTAGTGACGGCTATGGGTACAGCGTAGATGGTGGAGCGAACTATTTACCGGTGCCAGAACCCCTTGAGGCCCCCGCCGTGTTATTCCAAACTTCAACTTCTGGCAGCAATAGCCATACACTGACTTTCGGCGTTAAAGTTCCTGCTTTGACTCAACCTGGTAGTTACAGCAACACTTTTGAAATTGCCATCACGGCAAACGTTGTGCCTTGCCCAGCAAATAGCATTTGCTATGACGGCAACTATGATGATGATACTGGAGCAATGGCGGATCAATCTGCTAGTTCAAACTCAGATATCAACTTATTGGCTTCCAATTTCTCTCGCCCAGGTTATGGTTTTGCAGGCTGGAACACCGAGCCGGATGGTTCAGGCACTAATTATGGTCCAAACCAAACAATTACCACTGGAGATCTTTCTGTTAGGGGACTACAGCTTTATGCTCGTTGGATACGTTCCTCAGGGAACCTACAAGGCTGGAATGGCTGCAACGACATGACGGCTATTCGCTATGATGATGTCACCGGTGATTTGATTATGGCTCGGAATAGTATTACTGCTCTTACGGATACTCGTGACCAGAACACATATGCTGTAGTTAAATTTGCCGACAATCAATGTTGGATGATTGAGAATTTGCGTCTAGATTTAAATAATCAGAATTTGTCGATTACGAATTTGAACACCAATAAGCCATCCGCAGATTTTTCGACAGCGGTCAACACCAATCATCCTGCGTCTTCAAATAGTTTTTGCACCAATAATAACGCTACTTGCAATAATCAGATAAAGTTTAATACTAATAATACAAATCGTAACTTGACTGCTTCGTACAATGCAAACACTAACTCCGCTTCTTGGTATTCTTATGGGCATTATTACAACTGGTATACTGCTACTGCCGGAAATGGCACTTACGGCCTAAGTACTGCGGGTGCGTCTGCCGCTGGCGATATTTGTCCAGCCAATTGGCGACTACCGTCTGGCTATGGCAATGTCGGCGATTTGGCGATTCTTGATGTTACTATGGGTGGAAATGGTACCAACCAACCCTCTGATTCTTCAGGCGGTCTAGCCGCTTCGAAGCGTTGGCGCACCTATCCTTATAACTTCATTCTTAGTGGTGAATATCGGAGTGAAGCTGGTTATAATCGTGGTACTTCTAGCAGCTATGCTACTACTAATGTAGTTAGCGCATCTAACACTGTCAACCTTTGGTTAAAACCTGATGGCGTCAACATGAATTCTAACGGTACAGCAAAAGTGCGTGGACAGACTGTGCGTTGTTTATTTAATCCAGGATATCATGTCATCGGCAACATTCATTATGATGCCAACGGCGGCACCGGCACGATGTCGGACGAAACCAATGTTGATTTCAACACTGCGCTAGCCGCAAATAATGCATACACAAGAACGCATTATCAGTTCGTTGGCTGGAATACTGCCGCTGATGGCACTGGTGTTGTTGTGGACGAGGGTGGTTCGGTAGCTACTGCCGCTGATCGAATGGGTATTGCCGAAGGTCAAACCCTCACTTTGTACGCCACTTGGCGTTCAGTATATAGTTTGGTTTATGATGGCAATGGCTCTGATGCTGGCACTATGACAAACGCTACGGTCTATAATTTGGAATTGGGCCAAAGAACATTGGTATCTTCTAATTACTCCCGCACTGGCTATGGATTTGCGGGCTGGAGCCTAGATAGTGGTGCTGGTGCCAAGCTATTAAACGGCCAGGCAGTGACAATTTATGGGCCAAATCAGGCCATCACCGTCGATAGCAACTTTCTCGCAAATGCTGATCAAAATAACCAAATCACTTTCTATGCAGTATGGTTGCCAGCAGATACTAATTACACAATGCAGTCATTCGGTTCGGCTCAATGTGAAAATATGGAATTTGGTGAGTTTATTGCACTCAGAGATATACGTGATAATAACGTATATTCTGTGACCAGACTAGAAGATGGAAATTGCTGGATGACAGAGAATCTTCGTCTTGATCCTTCCACTACCACCTTTACTAGTAGTAATACCAATTCACCTACTGCCGACTTTATTACGGCTGCCCAAAATTCTGCTAGTTCCAATACGCTATGCAATGGTGATAATGACACCTGTATAGACACAATCCGCTTCAATACAAATGCACTAAACCGCAACCTTACTCCGGCGCACAACAATAATAGCGTAGATAGATCTTGGTATAGCTATGGTGTGATGTATAATTGGTATACTGCTTCGGCTGGCAATGGCACTTATAATACAAGCAGTACTGATGTAGCCGGTGATATCTGTCCAGCCGGATGGCGCTTGCCGACTGGTGGCGAGAATGGTGAATTTGTAAACCTAAATAATTTAGCCAACGGTGGTTCTACGACTTCAGATAGTGGGTTGGTAAAATTTCCCGATAACTTTATTTATTCTGGTGACTACAATTATAATACACCGGGTGGGCGCAATAGTTATGGTCGTTATTGGAGCGCCACGCCTGACGGCAATCTTAATGCCTACCGGCTCGGCATCGTTTCTGGCAACCCTACACCTGCGGGATCATTTAAGAAGTGGGATGCTTTCGCCGTACGTTGCATTTACCCAGGTTCATCCATCGTACAGTTGGAATATATTCTCGATTATGACGCTGATACTTACTCGGTCGTTATTCCGGAAGACGAAACTACGAACAGCAAAAACAATTCCTATGAATTCACTATTTCTACTAGCACAATTCCTTCTCTCAATGGTTACACGTTCCTTGGCTACAGCGATGCTAGTGGTGAAACTACTCCGGATTATGCCTATGATGCCGCTACTGGCACCTTTACTCC
The DNA here is from genome assembly GCA_017537745.1 of Candidatus Saccharimonadota bacterium. Taxonomy (GTDB): domain Bacteria; phylum Patescibacteriota; class Saccharimonadia; order Saccharimonadales; family Saccharimonadaceae; genus Nanosyncoccus. Next base: position 19,161 of record JAFYKF010000009.1, on the reverse strand, counting down.
GAGTACTATTACGGTTAATAGCTCTGGACAATCCACCACCAAGACGATTTACGTCGTTTTCCAAGAAGACACTTGTCCAGCAGGATACATTTGCTACTTTGAAAATGGCGCAAATGGAGGCATCAGCACTATGGCAAACCAATCCGCTACATCTAATAGCACTGCCACGCTTGTTCCGCCTAACTTCTCAAGAACAGGTTATGGGTTTGCTGGTTGGACTACAGAAACTGGAGATGTGGTTTATGGCCCAAATGCCACCATTTCGACTGGCGACCTTAGTTCTTCAGGGTTGAAACTATATGCTAAGTGGGTACCTTCTTCTGGCAATCTTCAGAGTTGGACTGGTTGTAATTCGATGGTCCAGAATGACGTAATAGCATTAACGGATACTCGCGACAATCAAACTTACGCCGTAGCTAAACTAGGTGATGATAGATGCTGGATTGTCGAAAATCTCCGCCTCGATCCTGGAACAGCCACTATTACCGCTCAGAATACCAACAACCCAGTTGCCGGTTTCGTATCAGCTTCGAATGATAGCAATACTCAGTCCTTAAATACACTTTGTAATGTCAGAAGTCCTGATTGCTTAGATCAAATTCAATATAACGCAAATAACCTAGATAGGACTTTGACGCAATCTTACACCAATGACGATGCGACAAGCGGATGGTATTCTTATGGCGTTTACTATAACTGGTATACTGCCACTGCCGGGAATGGTGTCTTTAGCACTACGGAGCAAAGTGGTCCAAACCATGATGGCGTGGTTGCTGGGGATATTTGTCCCACTGACTGGCATTTGCCAACCGGTGGCAGTGGTGGCGAATATAACACATTAAACGCAACCATCAATAATAATTCAGACAGTTCGGATCTCATCTGGCGTGCATATCCAAACAATTTTGTCTGGTCTGGTGAATACAACAGCAATAAAAGGAGTTCGAGTTTTTCTAATGGAATGATGTGGACTGCGACAACGAAAGACAATGGCAGGGCCCATCAATTAGGATACACAGATGGGCTATTGCAAGCGAGCGTAAATCCTTACAATAAGTGGGAGGGTTTCGCAGTCAGATGTGTCTTTAATGGTACCGCTACAGTCTATAATAGTGTCACAGTGACATTCCCACAAAATGTAAGTAAAGTTACATTTACTAGCAATAATTTCGGTACCGTAACCGCAACGACGGCAAATAATACTGTCAGTTTAGCTAAAGGCGCTACGTATACCATAACAGCCAATTTTTCACAAGGCTACATATTAGATGCCTGGACTGCTGGAACTAGTGGCACCATAGGAAATTCCAACCAGAATCCTACTACTTTTGCTATCGTTGACGACACTACCCTTACACTTTCCGTGAGCCAAGCTACTACCTATGCGGTCACAGTAAATCTTGACGCTAACACGTCTAGTGTTAGCTTCTATCACGAAGATTATGGTACCGAGACAGTTACCAACAATAATAATAATGGGGACGGCACCGCAACGGTCACTATAAACTTGTATGGCGGTGTCAATTATACTATTGCGTCTAGTTTCTCCGTTGATTACACATTTAGTAGCTGGTCTACTTCTGCAAATGGTAATTTAGGGTCCACTTCAAGCGCTACAACTACCTATTCGATTAGTGGCGCTGCGGAGCTTAGCGTCACTAGCCAAGCTTACTTAGGGCCAGATCCACCAGCGTCTTGCAGTACTCCGGTTCCGAATATTACGTATATGCAAGAAATTAATACCAGCAACTATACTACTGTTCTAGGCACATTAATTACTGAACAACCTTATTACTTACGAGATTCTCGTGATGGTGAGCCTTATTGTGTTTCTAAACTAGCCGACGGTCGTCTTTGGATGCTAGATAATTTGAGGCTAGACCTAGGTGATAGCAATACACTGGCTAATGTGACCGCATCAAATACCAACGCCTCCGCTACGGCACTTAATTATCTCAAGAACGGCGGTGGTACCGTAAACGACCAATATCCTACTGCTGCCTTAAACAGCGAGGCTTGGACCAGTAGTAGCCAGGACTACTACAGCGTACCAATGTCGGTCTCCTCTGGCACTTGTCTCTATCCAGGTTCTTGCGTAAATGAAAGTAGCACTCAATGGGACAAAAATTCTACAGTCACCGTCTATGGAAATGGTAGCGGAAAAATGGGTGTTCTATATAACTACTGCGCCCTCTCTGCGGGTACGTACTGCTATGGCAACGGCACAAATAAAACCAATATCCCGGAATCAGATTCTAACCCATCTTCCTACTACGACCTTGATGGAGATATTTGTCCAGCTGGCTGGCATGTGCCGACTGGTAATGTAGCTGGCGATTTCTACGGTCTCTACAATTATTATAGCTATAGAAATGCAAGTTCTCCTTCTAGCGTACAATACAAAACCTCTATTCCTTTTGCAGGGACATTCTTCTCTGGTTATTTAAACAGCGATCCAACTTTCCAAGGTGATCTTTGGACTTCGACAAGAGATACCTCCTCAAACCCACAACAATTCCTTGTAAGGCAAAATACGATGGTGACGAGTAATAGCCTTACTCATAATTATGCCTCAGCTATAAGATGTATACTTGAGACTCCTACTTATACTACTACCATCAACTTTGCCGGGTCAGGTATTTCTAGCGTCACTATTTCGCACCCGGCTTATGACACCCAAACTATAACAAGTAGCGGCGATACTGTCACTCTGAGACACGGCGTATCTTATACTGTTACTACGGAGTTAGACGGAGCTGGCTATAGATTTGTAAGCTATGCTACCGCATCGAATGGTTCACTGGGATCTAATAATACTAATCCAACGACCTACATTATTACAGGTAGTTCCACCTTGACGGTGACTGGAGAAGCGGTACCATCTAATAATATTAATAATAATGAAAATAATGTTATAGTTGAGGAGGAGGCGTCGCCGTCTAACGATACCAATAATGATGAAAATAACGCCGTAATTGAGGAAGCGTCGCCGTCTAACGACATGAATGGTGGCGAAAATAATGATGTAACTGAAGAACTGTTGCCGTCCAATAACATAAATAATAACGAAAACAATGCCGCAGCTGGGGAGTCGTTGCCGTTTAATAGTGTATATGATGGCATGATCCATTCTGGAACTGGAGATTGAAAATGCCGTCAGAAAATATCCGTGTCATGTAACACGGATAATTTTCAGCGCGTCAGCTCTTGTCGCTTTTTGTTTTTCTCTATAAGTATGTTATAATAGCAGTGGTGCACCGTGCCAAATGCACGGAGCATGTTTTTTTAAAACTTGATTCTATTTGGGGAAAGGAAGTGGTTGAATTGAAAGTCAGGGATATCGAAGTGGGGAATCGCATCGGCGAATCCTCTAAATTCCGCATTTACCTTGGCAAGATGGACGATGGGCACTCGGTGATTCTGAAGGTGGCAAAGACATTCGAAGATGGTGATGTCCTGGCCAAAGAATCTGCCAAGCTCTACCAAATGAGCCTACTCGCAGACGAAATTGAGCAATTCGAGAAAAAGGAGGGTAGTACAAAAACAAGCTACAACTGGCTCTTTGCCAAAATTGAAACTTCGTTTATGGAACCCACTCAAGACGACCGGCGCATCAACGTACTCACGATGCCCGATATCGACCTCAGTGAGCTAACCCCGCTTGCAAAACTTCATGCAAATGTCACAATCGACGCTCGCACTAGTGTCTGGATCATGGGACGTCTCTTTAAGCTCTACGGCTTTTTTGAGCTTATCGCAGCTGGCGGAGACAGTCCCATAGTCAGATATCCGATCTTTTCGCCCGACGATTATCTCATTAGTCCAGAAAAACATCGGCTGGTTTACTACAATTTCACTGACGACATAGCTGACGTCGTGGCCTACGATTTTGTCAAATCAATTGCCACATTTATGCTTGGTTGGATCGAATTAGAAGACGATTCCCATGAGCTTGAGTACTATCAGTTGGTGAAAGATTTTTCAGAACATGGTCGCGATTCGTTTGAACTGGCGCATAAGGATCTCTACGATTTAGTAAAAAAACTCTGGGGGATTTCTTATTATCCTTTCACTTATCGCGAACGCGGTACGGTAGCTTGGAAAAGAAAGGGGAGTAAAAATGGGTAGGAATGTATTCTCGGTTGAAAGCTATAAAAAAGCTCGCGAAGACTACGGCGTAACACACGATGCTGACGTCACCAAGGTCGCCGAGCGGCGCGCCCAGGAAACCGGGCGCCTCAGCGAAATCGTTGACCCAGCCATTAATCCGATTCGAAGGTCTCTGATTCGGCTTGACCCTCACCAGAAAAAGTGGATTGCAACCGTCGGCTGTCCGATGGACATCGAAGTTAGTTGCGATACTACTGGCTCGATGGGTGGCGAAGTTGACACGGAAATGAAAGTCCTGCCGGACCTCTATGAAGCGGTAGCTAAGGTACTTCCGGGCTACGACCCGCAGCTTTGCCTCGGTATCTTTGGTGATTGCCAAGACAAGTTCGCAATGTGTCGCCCTCAATTTGAGATGGAAGCACCCAAAATCGTAAACTATCTTAAGGAGATGGCGCCTCAGCGTGATGGTGGTGATATACCCGAAGATCCGCAATATGCCATGTTTGCGCGCGCTTATCTGACCGATGCTTACACTAACCGCATTGGTCTTAAGGGCTATCACTTCATCGTGACCGACGCGACCTGCCATCGTCATCTTAAACGTGAGAACATCAAGCATATTTTTGGCGAAGAAGTCTTTGATAATGAGCTTAAAGATATGACGAAGATTCCCACGATGAAACAGATGGTTAGTGACCTTAAAGACAAGACCCACCAGTTTATTTTGGTAGTTAAAGCACCTAGCGCCGCCGACGACTGGCGTGAACTCTGTGGCGAAAAGTCGGTAATCGAAATTGATTCCACTCGACAACTGCCGGCGGTCATTTCCGCCATCATCGGTCTGACCGAGGGAACAATGGATATTACTAGCTTTGATTACCCAAGAAGGAAATACGACGACCCGCTTGCTGCACGACTTTCTAGAGGAACCTACTTCCCGCCGGCGAAGTATCGTGTCACTTTCGACACTCGTCTGGTTTTCGACTATGATTTAATTAAGCAGCTTTCCAGCATCGACATCGGTGCGCAGGCAAAGCTTCGCCACGCGTTGCCGCATCCAGTTCCCAAAGCTGGTGACATCTTCAGGAACAAAGGCGACCTTTGGCCGATTCAGTCTGGCGAAGAAGACGCCGAAGATACGCCAATGGAAGCTCCGGACCACATCGAATACCTGTAGTAATCAAGATTCATTAACAATTTGGTTTACAGTCTGCTAAGAGGTGTAATGTGTTCAACGAAATCTACGTTATCACCGACCTCGGTCCAGGCGACGGCGGAAAAGGTAGCATAGTGCATGCACTTTCGTGCAAAACCGACGCTAATCTCATTATCAAACGCGGTGGCGCACAAGGTTCTCATGGCGTACGCACTTCCCTAGGAGAGAGTTTCAACTTTTCTCAGTGGGGATGCGGAACGCTTGAAGGTGTACCGACTTTTCTGTCCGAGCAAATGGTCATTTCACCTGTTGGGCTTGATAATGAATCAGAAGCCCTCAAAAAACTCGGAATATTCGACCCGTTCAAACTTCTCACCTGCGACCCGTCCTGCATCGTCGCCACGCCTTATCATAGAATCGCTTCTCAGTTTGAAGAGCTACTCTTAAAAGATAAGCCGCGCGGCACCGTCGGAACGGGCGTTGGACAAGCCTATCGCATGACTTCCTTAGGCGAAGAGATGACAATCCGAGCCCGCGACCTCACGAATCGTCGGATTATCCGCTCGAAGCTTCAAAGACAATACGATTATTACTTTGAGCGGTATGATAACATCACTCGAGATGCTTTTTTACCCGACGATTTCCATAGCTACGCCGCCAACCTCATCTTGCTTCTTCATGACGAAGATTATTTTAACTATATTATCGATTTATTTGACAGAATAGGTAAAAAACTTTCGTTTAAAAGTCTTGATGAGGTACTAAAAGGCGACGGCACAGCAATCGTCGAGTGCTCGCACGGAGTTTTAACCGACGCTGAAATGGGCTTAAAACCCCACGTCAGCGCCATCCGAACTCTGCCAATCTTCGCAAACGAAATGCTTAAGAGTGCCGGGTACGATGGCAAGATTATCAACTACGCCGTTCATCGTGCCTACGAAATCCGTCATGGCGCCGGCCCCATGCCGACCTATGACCCTGAATTTACCGCACGCATGCTTCCTGGCAGCCACAAGGATGAAAATCGCTGGCAAGGCGCCGTTCGCGCCGGCCCCCTCGACTTAAACCTTGTGAAATACGCATTGGATGTAAGCAACGAGATAGATTTTGATGGTCTCGCCCTTACTTGGTTTGATCAAATCTTAGCCAACAAACGAACTTGGCCGATTTGTGTCGATTACAAGTACGTGCGAAACGGCAACGAATCGTATGTCGACTTTTTGAGTAGAGCCGAACCCATCATTCCCGAAACCGTCATCAAAAACCCCATTGCCGTACGCGAGTTATTCGATTTCGTCGGCAAAATCCTCGAAGGTCTTCTAAAAGTCCCGCTAAAAATCCTTTCAGCCGGACCCACAGAAAAGAATAAAATCTATTCAGAATAAGGAGGACAAAATCATGGCTGAAGAAATGAAGAACGCTACCGCCAAAATCACCGCTGAACCCACTCCGGCAAATTCCGTGCCGAATCCCATGGAGAATGAGGTCTTTGCTAAGCTCACTGAGTATGGTCTTGGCCGACTTGACGCTCTGAAAATCATGGAAGATCTTGGCGTCGAAAGCCTTGAAGACTTGGCTTCTCTCGAAGTATCCGACCTCACCGGTGCTGGCATGAAACTCGCGAAAGCGCGCAAGCTCGTCGCTGAGCTGAAGAACGCCAGCAAGCCCGCTCCGGCGGTTGCCGCTGCGGAAACTCGTGCCATTCAGACCCAGTTCGAGTCTCTGCTGCCCTCGATCCCGACCGATGATTCTTGGCTGAACGCCCTGAAGACCGGCGGTATCCTGAAAGTGGACGAATCGTCCTACATCGCTGCCATCCGGGCGGCCCTGGCCGATCGGGCTGGTCTCTATGCCATTCCTGATGCTCTGGCGAAGGCGATGGAAAAATACGCTGACGAGACCGAAGAACAGGTCGACCCGACTTTCTACGCTCTGCGCAAGTCTCTGACCCGTCGCGCCTACGGCGACATCTTCGCCGCTATCGACGGCCTCGACGGCACTTTCATCACGGAGGCCCGTCGCAAGGAGTTCTTGAGCCGCATCCGCGAAACGCTCTGGCCGGCCATTGCCGAAAGCTACCGTACGCTGGATGGCTGGTATCAGACCTGGCGCGCAAGCTTTTCCGATCCCTCCATGCTGATCGCCGCCATCAGTGGCGGTTTTGGCGGCGGAGCAGCCGGCATGAGTATGATTACTCCGCCCGACACCGCTCAGCTGCACGACGCTGGCGATACGCTGGTCGACTCCATCAACCGCGTCTTCCGCGGCACCGGTGTTCAGGTTGCGGCCGCCATGGCCTATGACGCGAACACCATTCGCAACACGCTCGAGGATCCGCGCCTGCCGTCCATGGTTGGCGTAAAGAACCGCGAGATGATGCTCAAGAAGATCGGCGCCAGTGTCTCCAGCAACTACGTTCGTCTGGAGCAGAACCTGGTCAAGTACGTTCTGGCCTTCGCCAAGCACGATACGGTTACCTCCGACGTGGAAGTCAACTATTTCGTGGCTCTGTGGCAGCTGGGCACCCAGATCAACTGGGGCGAGCTCGGCGGCGGCGACGTCGCCGGCATGACCGGCCTGACCGGCAAGCGCGTTCTGTAAAACCGACGCACATTAAAAAAGGGTCCCCCGCGGGGGGCCCTTTTCCATGACCTTATAGCCAGACATATTTTGCGTAGAGCATAGTCGCAATTCTACGATACTCGTCAGAGTAGAATGGGCAGTCACCATCCATTTCAGACGGGACTGAGTATTCTGTTTTGCCAGTAAATCTGGAAAATCCTTTGTGCAGAAGTCTGTATAAGAGCAAATCACTCTCCAGACGCTCAATTGCTTGGCGCCTGAATTCCGACCGCGAATTGTACATTTCCGAATCAGTGTAAATGCTTGTTATATCGTTTGCTATATCCTCCAATTTGTCTACTATGGCTCTTCCACCAAGCCATATCGTGTTGAAATAAACGTGGACAGCGTGGGGGCTACCGGGTCTAAAGGCAGAGTCTTCTTTTAGGCTATCAAGGTGCCAAATATCAAGATCAGAATCTGTTGCGCCATAACCTTTGAGCTGAGAGCCGCCGACGAGAACAATTTCGGACGAGGCGAGTTGCGCTATGATTTTTTGCAACTTGTCCTCGAATGCTGGTATGTTATCCGAGAATGGCCCCTCGAGCTTGGCCGTGGGGGTCAAAAGCTCTACTTTCTTCTTTGGCTCGTTAAGCCAATCCAGTCGCTTCTTCGAAACGTAGAGCGGTTCTTGTCTTTTTCTTTCGGGCAAGAGATCGGTTAACGATGTGAGCCTGAGTAGATCGGGGGCGTCGAGAATCTGGCGCTTCCGGATGTACTCCCAGGTGTCTTTAAAACTTTGGAGTAGAACTTCGTCATCGGAAAGATGTTCGAGGGCACGCTGAAGCTGCCTCGCGCTGATGTACCCGAACTTCAGTAGCCACGGCGTAAGGTGTGCGCATTTGACAACACGATCTAGCCCACAGAGCGGTCTAGCATCGAGTTCAAAACAATCACCAAAGTGGAAGTTCTCGCGAACATCACTCACACCCAAAAGCTGGAACCATGCATGGAGATAAGTTTCTTTAAACGCAGCCGGAGCATATTCTAAAAGCCCTAGCGGTAGATATAACAGAATCCTCCTGTAGTCTCTGTCTTCTAGTAAACTTTCGCAAGCACTGTAAAAGTGTTCTCGTTCGAGCGGCATATTACGGGCATCTTCGGGTTTCGCTTCGAGAAAACGGCAAACGTCTTCAGCTATTCTTTTTCTTGTTCCTATACTGGAGCTAGCTTTTTCAAGCCTACGTTCGATAGCAGGTTTTAATAGCTTAACCATAGAATCCTCCCTCCCTCTGGTCATGTTAATGTGCTATCTATTATTATAACATATTAATCGTGGTTTAGCTAGAGTGGGATAGGGGTGGTGGATGAGGCAGGGAGGTTGATGATGATGGATAGGGATCCCTATATCCCCTGCGAGCCAGAAAAGTATATCAAGAAGAAACTAGGAGCTGCGCTCCTACAGTCTACTCAAAATATAAAAAATACTAGAGCAAGCTCTAGATTTTTTATATTTTTCGTATCCTTTGGAAGGCTTCGCCTTCCTAGTTTCTTCTGGTTCGAACATTTTCAATGGCTGGGGATGAGGGATTCGAACCCCCGAATGGTGGGACCAGAACCCACTGCCTTACCACTTGGCGAATCCCCAACGGTCGTGTATATTATATCATATTTTGTCTGCAAATACCATATATGCTAAAATAAATTTATGGAAGACTTAGATTTACTCAAAAAAGCTGGCTTGAATGAGGCTCAGGCAGCAGTATATAGTGCACTACTTAAAAACGGTGCTCTTACTCCTGTGGAATTGGCTGAGAAAACTGGTCAATCTCGCGAAAATTGTTACGCCGTAGCAAAAAAATTGGCCGAGCTTGAACTAGTTGAGCAAATTGATGACAAAAAGATAGCTTATCGATTATTAAATCCGAGTAACCTTGAAGTGTTAGTTGAAAAACGTCGCAAGGTTTTAGCTAAGAATGAAAAATTTGTGAAAGACAACATTTCTTCGCTTTTGGATATTTTTTATGCCAATAATGAAATGCCTGGTGCGAGAACCCTAGAAGGAGTAGAGGGAATTAAGGAAGTGTATAGGGACACATTGCGTGTTAAAAAGGATATCTATTTCCTTCGTACTGTGGCTGACATCCCTTTTTGGAATGACGATGAAGAATTGAGTGACTTTCTGAGTCAGTATCGAGAACAAAGAGCAATTATGGGTATTCATACCTATGCCTTGACACCCGTGACCAGCCGTTCAATAAAAAATATGCGTTCCGGAAAAGATTCTGCCTGGAACTTTCAGCGTGTTTGGATGCCGGAAGGCGATTATACTGCCCCAGCAGAAATTATGGTATATGGCGACAAGGTGGCAATTTCTACATATGATAAGATGCAGATATCCACAATTATAACCAGCCCGATTATCGCTGAATCTATGCGCCAAATTCTCAAAATAATGATGAATTTTTATCAAAACTATTTTAAACAGGAGCAATAAGATGGAAAAACTTAATCTCGCACCCGCCAACAGCCATAATAATCAGACCATGGGGACTGTCGCTCTTGGCGCTACTGGCGAGAGTGAACAACCGAGCAGCAGGATTTTTTTCGGTACCACTAGGGATGGAGCTAAGGTATATGACAGGGATGAAAGTCATTTTCATAGTGAAGGTGGCATGACTGTAGATTTACTGAGAAAAGCTCTTGAACAGATTGATACAGAAGGTAAAAGCTTTTTGAAAGAAAAGGTGACATTTGATCATCAAGTTGGCGAGCAGACTTGCGTGAAAGTCAATTCTGACGATGACGTTGTAATGGTTTACAGAAAAGGACGAAATGGGCGAACCCCGATGGTAAAAAACCGCACGCCAGATCCCTGCAATTCTGTTATAGCAATTCTTAAAAGAGACCAGTTGGCCCAAGATAAAGATACTTATTTGCTGACTACTGCTTATATTGGCGAGGGCTCCCCAAGGGAGCCTTGGGATCCAGGCATATCATCTCGTGAAGAGCAGCAAGAGGCTAAAGATTTTTGGGATTCTCATGCTTTAATCTATGACGAAAGCCTGATTGATTGGGAAAAAACCAGAGCATTCGATTCTATGTCCGAATCAGACAAAAAAACTGAATTGGCTAAGCAACGAACAGTTTATGCCGGAATATTTGTTGAACCGGACGAATTATATAGTAAAATCCAGCCAACTTTATACCAGAAGGTTAAAGATCCGCATGTAACTACTAGCTTTAAGCCGCAAGCATCTCAAATCAATTTAAAGCAAATTGGCTCTAGCGCAAGGATTTATGCAGTTGGATATGGCAATGACGGCAAGAATGAGGGCTTACTTGTAGAAGTCGAGGCAGATGATCCCATTATTCAGCAAGCTTGCGACGCACTAGAAACACCACATATCACGATTTCTGTTAGCGAAGATGGGCAAGCTAAAGATACTGCTTTCCTAGACTTTTTGCCGCTCGAGGAGCCTTTTGAAATCACTGGAAAATATGGTCTTTTCACACAAGGAACGGTAGTCAAGGATATTTCCGAATTGGTGCTAGAATAACCACTTGTAAAACTTGAATTTACAATTTTTTTATGATTTTACCCCTGTATTTTGTAAATTATATGTTATAATACTTACATTTTTTTGTTTTTATGTTATAATATTTTTCGTTGAGCAAAAATCAATGTGCTTTGCACTTTAATATATATAGCGTGACCAAAAAATAATATTTTAAAGGAGACTTACTCATGAACTACTTTGGCTTTGCGGTCGCTGATTCCATGTTCTCCAAGCTGGGCAATTGTTCTATCCGGCGCACCACGTTGACCGCGGACTCTGTTCGCGAGATGGCCGCCCAGGGCAAGCTCACACCTTGCCTGAATCCCTCGCACATCGCCACCATCAGCGCGATGCGCCAGCGTTTCAACATCAACCTCGGCATCCCCGAAAAGCCCCCTATCGTCTCCCTTGATCACGGCGACTCTGTCATCGTGATGAGCGTACGCGGCCTGCCGCGGCTCACCGATCGGCACGAGTACACCCCCGAGGAGGTCGCTGCGGCGTCCTTCGAATTCGCGATGTACAGCGTCTAGCTGTACATCGCGAGGCTTTAATTACCTATATATAAATATTATTTGGAGGTTTGGCAAACATGGACATTCAAGACTTTCTGTTCAATTTTCTCCCTTTTCAGGCATTTATGCAGTGGCTCAAAATTGTAACGGATCAGATGGAAGCCTCGGACGTAAATCCTAGATCAGGTATAATCGATATCCTCGAATTTGACCCATGGCAACTACTCGATTGGGGCGTGTCTATACTCTCCAGGATAGAGGTTGATCCGAGTATTTACGAATATCCCTTTACAGCCTGGCGGGACGATTTAGAAACATTCGAATTCCCTTTGCCTGGATTGGACGACATGGAATATCCTGAGGTAGTCACCATGTTGAGTAAGTGTATGAATAGCCTTACGCTTCTTCGCTACGATCTTGAGGAGATATATGGCGAGGTTGCGGCCGAAGCCATCGAAGAAGCTGACCAATCGTTCATTATGTCAGAAGAAAAAGGCGCTATATATGACGAAGACCCCGGCTGGTAACCGGGGCGTTTTTCTTTCAAAAGCTATTGCATTTTCTCAGAAAGTGCGCTATACTATTGACAAGTCTGGTATCAGACTTTTTTGATGTGTTATAATTGAATAAAAGGAGTACAATGGCAAAGATTACCAGAATCAAGGCAAGTGATGGGCCCACCAAACCAGAAGCCCAGGATGAGCCGACGATTACCCGTAAGAAAGTAGTCGTACAAGACAAAAAGTCTGAAAAAGCCAAACTAAAAGAACAGAAAAAAGCGAAGAAGGCCGAAAAGAAGAGCCAGAAAAGCGGTAAAAAGGTATTTATATTATTCCGCCCGTTTGTGGCGCTTGGCCGGTATCTACGTGATTCTTGGAAGGAAATTCGCCAAGTTCGTTGGCCAAATCGTAAAGCGACTTGGAAGATGGTTTTTGCCGTGTTTGTTTATACCGCATTCTTCATGGTAATTATTCTACTCCTCGATTTATTCTTTAGATTTATATTTGGTTTAATATTAGGTAATTAAAGAAAGGATTATAAATGGCAGTAAACAGATATGATGACACTCGCGCGTGGTACGCAATCTCCACCTACAGTGGCTATGAGGATAAGGTGGCTGATTCGGTTAACCAGCGCGTTAAGACCCCTGAAATGAAGGGTAAGATTTTTGAGGCAATTGTACCAAAAGAAAAGCAAATCGAGATTAAAAACGGCAAGCGCAAAGTGGTAGATCGTAAAATTTTGCAAGGCTACGTATTGGTCGACATGAAGCTTTCTGATGAAACTTGGTACATCATCCGCAATACCCCTGGCGTAACTGGTTTTATTGGTACTGGCACACAACCAACTCCAGTATCCGAAAAGGAAATTGCTAAAATTAAGAAGCGTATGGGCGTAGAAGATCCAAAGTTCTCAGTCAAGTATGAGATTGGTGAGGTGGTGTCAATTACCGATGGACCATTCAAAGGTTTTGAAGGAACCGTTTCCGAAATTGACGGCGCGAAGGGTAAGCTCAAAGTTATGGTCAGTATGTTTGGCCGTGAAACTCCCGTTGAGCTTGATGCTTTGCAAGTAAAACAATTAGCTTAATTTAAAAATCTTTAAAAAGGGGGGAGGCCGTCCCATACGGGGCGGCCTCTTTTGCAGTATAGAAGTTATTTGGAGAGCTTGGCGGAGAGACCGTAGCAATAGCTTTTGTGTTTGCCACGTTTTTGCAAGTAACGGAATTCTTTCACTCGCGTGATGATGCTGTTGTAGGCATGATTCGTCTCAACCAGATCCATCAAGTTCATAGTCCTGGCCGGCAGTTCTTCTACGCTGATATCCCTAAGATATTCGCGCGCTGAGACCTCATCGAGGCAAAAGAAGAACTGGACGTAAGGATATTCGCTGATGATGCCTTTCGGCACGGTGTAAATCGGACAAATTTTTGCCTTGCGGCGCTCGGCCGCGAGAAATTTGTACTCGATAATCGCCGTCCGGTATCCTTCGGCAAAATCTTCCCAGAGCTGCATCGCCGTCATGAATGATTCTTCCCAAAGCTCTTCGTCTTCTGGCGATTCGAAGAATTTGTTTCTTCGTATCTCTTCTACTTCCTGCAAGTGTTCTTGTGTCACCGGTATAACCCCCTGCTTTCATATTTTCCGCCCGACACACAAGGCGGAATATTTTTTTATTATAGCATGAAGACGACAAAAAAGCAACGGTCGAGACCGTTGCTTTTAAATGCGAAACTATTATTCTTCGACTGTAACGCCCATCGAACGGGCAGTACCAGCAACAATTTTAACTGCACCTTCTAGGTCGACAGCATTGAGCTGATCCATTTTCTTCTGGGCGATTTCTTCGAGTTGTGCACGGGTAATTTTACCAACTTTGTCTACGTTTGGTTTGCCGGAGCCTTTGTCGAGTTTGATTGCTTCGCGAATCAAATCATCAACTGGCTGACCGAGACAAGTCCAATCGAATGTGCGATCTTCATAAACCTTAATATGGACAATTACGTTTTTGCCCATGAATTCTTTGGTTTTTTCATTAAATGGGTTAATGAAATCCATCATGTTAAGACCCCACTGACCAAGAGTGGAACCGACCGGAGGCCCAGCTGTTGCTTTGCCACCTGGGATTCTAAGCTTTAGATTCCCGATTACTTTCTTTTCTGCCATTTTTGCAAAAATCCTCTTTAAATTTATTATTTTAGAAGCATTTACGTAACGCCTATTATTATACTCCTGTTTTCTACTCTTGTCAATTCTTAATTAATTTGGTATAATATATTATATTCAATTAACCGTGGGAGGGTTGTGCCCGTTAGTACCACAGAAAGGATAATTTATGGCTGAAGATGAAGCCAAAAAACTTGATGATGTCGAAGCTGCTGAAGTAGCTGAGACCGAAACTAAAGATACCGAGACAACAGAGCCTGAAACTTTTGCTAAGTCTGGTAAAAAATCTAAAAAACACTACGAGGAAGTAAAGGCCGAGGAAGAACGTCAAGCTCGTAAGGCTGAGCGTGCTGCGGCAGAGGCTGCTGGTGAGAAACCAAAGGGTGCAAAGCCGGTTACTCGTCCACGCATTGAGCGTCGTGGCAAAAAGTATCAAGAAGCTTACAAACTAATCGAAAAAGGGAAGATCTACAATCTTAAAGACGCTTTGGAACTCGCGATTAAGACTAGCCCGGTGAAGTTTGACGCTTCTGTAGAAGCTCACGCTAGACTTGGTGTGGATCCACGCCAGGCTGATCAGAATATTCGCACTACTATTGTTTTGCCAAATGGTAACGGTAAGACTGTACGTGTTGCAGTTTTTGCCCCGCTTGATGTTTGTAAAGCCGCTAAGGCTGCAGGTGCAGATATCGCCGAGGACGAAGAGTTTTTGAAACAACTTGAAAAGGGCGTGATTGACTTTGATGTCCTTATTTCTACGCCACAATACATGCCAAAACTTGGTAAATACGCAAGGTTGCTTGGCCCTAAAGGTTTGATGCCAAATCCAAAAGCCGGTACCGTAACAATGGATGTCGAAAAGGCCGTCAAAGAATCAAAGGCCGGTAAAGTTGAATACCGCGTTGATAAACAATCAATCGTGCATATTGGTCTTGGCAAAGTTTCATTTGGCGCAGATAAATTGCTCGAGAACGCCAATACTTTCTTTGATTCACTAAAATCTCAAAAGCCAGCATCAATTAAGGGCACCTATGTGAAGAGTGTATTTATTACTACGACTATGGGTCCATCGATTGAAATTGAAAATCTTTATAACTAACATTCAAGTTATGTTATAATGATTTTATGAATATAAGTTTTAGTTTTCTTAATCAAACAGAAGTAATTATGATGGCCATAGTGGGCTTGTTGCTCCTATTCGCCGGATTTAAAATTAAAAAGATTGCGTTCTTTATTCTTTGGTTTTTGATTGGTTTCAATTTGGTGGTAGTTTTCTTACCGGCGTTAGCAAATGTGATGCCAGATATCGTAAATGACACTTTCTGGCAGAATGTTTTACCACTCTGCGGTGGATTGCTACTAGCGATGTTTGGTTTTACTATCGAAAAAGTCTGCATCAGCGTTGCAGTTTTTGCCCTGACCATGATGATAACCGTACAATACTTTGGTACGGATGTCCAAACCATTATTATCGGCGCCGTAATTGGCATAGTATTGGCGGGTGCGGCAGTGATGCTTATCAAGCCAGCAATTATCCTGGCCACCGCTCTGGTTGGTTCTTATACACTTACTACCTTGATACTGTTCTTTGCAACCGGAATGGATCCAGCGGTTTATTATTTCCCACTTCTATTTGGTGGTGCTGCACTGGGTAGTATCGTACAGTTTGCTACAACACAAGGCGAAGAATAAATGCTCTCAAAAAACCACCCTTTGTTGGGTGGTTTTTTGAACAATAGCTAGCATTAGTGTGTTTACGCGAGTTCGACGGTCGCACCAGCTTCTTCGAGAGCTTTTTTCATTGCTTCGGCGTCGGCTTTGGCGACTTTTTCCTTGACAGTAGCAGGAGCACCATCTACGATGGCTTTTGCTTCGCCAAGACCAAGTCCAGTAGCTTCCTTTACAGCCTTGATGACTGCAATCTTCTGAGCACCAGCTTCTTTCAAAATTACATCGTACTCAGATTTTTCATCAGCGGCAGCAGCACCCGCATCACCAGCAGCAGCAACAGCTACAGCGGCGACAGGCTCGATGCCATATTCGTCTTTTAAGACAGTTTTTAGTTCGTTAACCTCGAGGACAGTCAATTTGACGAGCTCTTCGGCCAACTTCTTAATATCAGTTGCCATATTAATATTCCTTTCTAATAATTATTGGTTGCTTTCTGCATGCTTTTCCAAGCCAGACACGATACCATTGATGCCGCCAAGTAGTGTATCCACGACCTGTGCGATAAGTTCGTTCTTGGTTGGAAGAGAACCGAGAGTTTTGACCTCTTCGGTGCTAAGACCAGCACCTTCGGCGTTAAAACCACCAATTAACTCTAGTTTGTCATGAGTCTTGGCAAATTTAGTGAGCACCTTTGCCGCATCGAAATCTTCATCGGTACCAAGCGCATAAAGCAATTGACCGGTAAGATTTGAAGCATCCGTGTCTTTGTAGGCAGCGATTTCTTTCATCGCAACCTTTACCAAACGGTTCTTCACTACTTTAATCTTAACACCCGCCTCGCGTGCCATTTTACGTAGCTCTTGGAGCTCTGCAACAGTAAGTCCTTGATATTTCGCGTAGACTACCATTTTGGAGTCGTTCAAAAGCTCGGTAAGTTCAGCAACCAATGTGTTCTTTTTATCTTTTGAAATTGCCATAAAAAGTTCCTTTGGTTATCTTTAATATTAAAAGCTAGCTAATTGTTAAATAGCGTCACCAAATAATACAAGATTTGCCTCGGTGGCATGATTAAGTGCATATAGCACCGCCACTGTCTTTGGTAACTGATTAAATTATATCATACTTTTTTCAAAAAAACAATGTATAATATATGGTATGGAAGATTTTGACTATTTAGGTGAAGGGGAAGTGTATTTGGACGCAGCATGTCAAAGTTTGCGTCCGCGGCCAGTGATTGAGGCTTTAAATAAATATTATACCGAACATAATTCTTGCGGAGAGAGAGTTAAATATAGATGGGGTCGCGAGACTGACGCTTTGGTCGATGGAGCGCGCGAGAAGGTTTTGAAATATTTGAAACTCAAAGAGCGCAAATATACTGTTTCTTTTACGCTTAATACGACTTATGGAATTAACCTTATACTGTCGCAAATTGATACAACTAAATTTGCCAAAGTTATGACGAGTGACATTGAGCACAATTCGCCTTTCCTTGGAACTCTTGCTTTTTCTGAAAGAACTGGACTACCGCGCGAAGTGATGGTCCGCAAAGAAGATGGCTCGATTGATATAAGCGCATATGATTTTACCGACGCAGTTGTAGTTATTAACGCTGCCTCAAATATTGATGGACGAAAACTGCTTAATATTAAAGACGTTTGCAAGGCCGTACACAAGGCCGGCGGGATTTTAATTATCGATGCAGCACAGGCAATGGCACATTCGGTAGATATTTTGCGCGGAGTCGAGGTGGACGCAATCTGTTTTTCAGCACACAAACTTTATGCACCATCTCTTGGCGTAATTGTTTGGA
The DNA here is from genome assembly GCA_017537745.1 of Candidatus Saccharimonadota bacterium. Lineage (GTDB taxonomy): Bacteria > Patescibacteriota > Saccharimonadia > Saccharimonadales > Saccharimonadaceae > Nanosyncoccus. The sequence goes on along the minus strand of JAFYKF010000009.1, from coordinate 1,108 downwards.
GCGATGAGCTCGCAAAAGTATTGAAGCCTTATTGGCTTGGTGGCGGCATGGTTGATGATGTTAAAAAAGATTCGTATCAATTGTCGGCGGACAACAAGGAACATAGATTCACTAGGTTTGAATCAGGTTTGCAAGCCTGGGGCGAAATCATCGGCCTTGGCGCAGCGATTGATTGGATTGAAAAATTACCAAAAAGCGATTGGCAGAATCTGGAAAATAACGCCAAGGAATTATTTGAATTTTTGAATAATTCATCCAAAGTTCATCTTATCAATAAAGAAGCAAATCCGACCATGTCATTCTATGTAGAGGGCGTAGATTCGCACCTTTTGGGCGAAGCATTGTCGCGCGAGGACATTATGGCAAGAACTGGGTATTTCTGCGTACATTATTATCTGGATCATGTGTTAGGATGCCCGCCGCTCGTGAGGTTTTCTTTGGGCCTTCATAATCGCTCAAGCGACATTGAAAAAGTCAAAAAGGTACTGGGCAAAATAATAAACTAGTGGTAAAATGGCTTTATTATGGTGTGTATAGCAGCTTTTATTATTTTAGCTTTAATCGGTGTATTTGTCGCCATTGTCTCGATTTTTAAACCGGCGGTTGGCAAAGCTTATTGGAAAATGTTCAAAAAGGCTTGGGGTTGCCTTTGGAAGAAAGTGCGCTTACAAAAATGCGAGACCGGATTTAAAGATGATGTTAAAAATACCATTTTGTCACGCGTGATTGTAAAGCATCCAAAATGGGTGAAACCTTTGTCAGCTATTATTGAAGTTTTATCAGTCATAATTGTTATTGTGGCAATTTGGGCACTGCTAACCGCAGTTAAGTCTTTACTTGCTCTCTGGGCGCTTGGCTCATGTAATGTTACTAAGCCTTCCGCCTGTTCACTTGGCGCTGAAATGTGTTCAATCGACCAGGACGAGCCAAAAAATGTATTTGAGGCAACCGGACGTTGGTTTGAGGAGTGGGGAGAAATTTTTGAAGCAATTCCTGATAAATTCCGCACATATAATGCCGACGATTACCAATTTAACTATATTACCGTGAATGCAGATGTAGCGGGCGATGCACCGGTGGTGGTAGATATTTTCGACCCGGGCTGCTC
>JAFYKF010000008.1 GCA_017537745.1 Candidatus Saccharimonadota bacterium | reverse complement strand
GTGATGCTCTTAGTAACACCAACACATTAATCATAACAGTTGCTAGCCTGGCGATCTTACTTGCCATAGTTGCAGTTGCTATTCTTTTGATTAAGCGCCGTAAAAAACAAAGCCAAGTCAATGGCTTTTCTAGCTATACTTCAATGAAGCTTAGCACCAAACGCCATTTGGCACCTAGACTAGCTGGACTATTTGTCTTAATCTTTGTCACAGTCTTTGGTTTTCTTGCGTTTAACAACAAACATATGACCAACAATGTTGAAGCCTTGGGGGATGATACACTTACCGTTACTACAGAAAACATTACTTCCATTGATATCGAAATGGAAGATGAAGCAGTCTTTGGGGTAGGTGAAAGCAAAGTTACAGTAACCACTGCTACCGATAAAGGTTATACTCTAATGGCCTACGTAGACGGTGACGATACTAAACTTATTAACGACAGTGATGATCTTGCCATTAATATGTTAGAAACCACCTATTCTCAAGCTCTCACAGACAATACTTGGGGCATCGCCTTGACAGAACCAACCAGCCAAGAAGAAACTATCTTCCGTGGTCTCCCTACTGCAGAGAAAGATGCTATGGTAGTTAAAGTATCTGGTTCAAGCGCCACTGAAGCCAATGACGAAACTACACTTTATTATGGAGCCTATGTTACTCCAGACCTAGAATATGGCCATTATACTGGAGTCACTATTAACTACATTGCCGTACCAAACGTAATTGGCGACGACATTACCGTTAATTATCATGGCAACGGCCACTATTTCGATGAGGCTGACACCAAGGAAGTAAATACCGTCACCTATGGCCAATCCTGCGAAATTGCTTATGTGGGTGGCAAGTGTCGCAAAGTCTACACTACCGAACAGCCACATACTATTGCAAAAACTTCTAACCTCAACGATGACGGCACTCAAAACGGGCCATACTCGCCGATATACTACGACGATGATACGGACCGAGAAATATTAAGCTTAGACCAAGTAGTTACTATCCCTGGCGCCGATGGGATTAGGGTAGAAATTAAATATGGCTTAAGCGGCGACAATAGCTCAGACTATATCTACGTGTATAAGGGAAGCGTCGATTGGAACGGCGATTATTGGCCAGATGAATATGAAGAGCTCTATGTAGGTTATAATGCTGCTGGTGCAGAGACATACGAATTCGATGGCGACACAATCACTATATTCCTTGAATCATGGGATGAACCAGTAGAGGATTATGACTACGGCGTCTACGCCAAGATCTACCCGCTCTATAATACGGAGCCAGAAGGTATAGAAACAACCGAAACCACGGTTTGCAATTTTGTAAAAAGTGAAAACCTTGATGACGAGGGGAACCAAATAGAACCCCATCCATACGAAATGTATTATGAAGATTATGACGAGTGGGGTAATTACCGCAACTATCAAACCATCACTATTCCGGGCGCCAAACAGATTAAAGTTGTGGTAGACTACGCTCTTACTGCCGCCTATGTTGGCATAGCGGAGGGGTACTACGAATCCTACGGCCGTGTAGAATATATTGAGCCAGAGAACTGGGACGACATACCAACTGTGGCCGGAACAAGCGAGTTTACATTCGGAGGTAGCACCTTAACATTCATGATGACGGCCTATGAAGAACCGATCGAAGACTATGATTATGGTTTTTATGCCCGACTTTACCCGTATTATGGCGAAGAGCTAGAAGGTTCGACGCCAGATATCTCCTGTCCAGTAGTTAGAAAAGACGGCGAATACAGTATACCAACAGGGTACGATCAATACTATTCTGAAGCAAGATGGTATTTTGTGTACGATCTCGGTGATGGAGTCTTACGGCCTTACGATTTCTATGGCGAGGAGAATGCAATAGCTTTAATTCAACAATATTACAATTATCTAGCTAGTGGGGAAACCGATTTCCCCATCAGTGGCAGCACTTTTGATGCCTACTTATATAATGGATATTACGTCGATTACAACGCCAATGGTGGTAGTGGATATATGAATAGTCAATGGGTTCTACCGCATACAAATAATAATACTATTTACCCAAATTATTACACTCGAACAGGTTACACATTCATCGGCTGGAACACCGACCCGAACGGCTATGGCACATGGTATCAACCAGGTGATCGAATCTATGATTTAGCACAGCCAGGTGAAACAATCTACCTCTACGCTCAGTGGCAGCTAAATTAACACCGCAGTCATATAACCACACCGAATCTTAAAACCACCAATCGCTAAACTCCCTTCACGCTTCCGCTTTTTGTGGTATAATATGTATATCATGAGTGCGAAGGTAATATGTATTACTAACCAAAAGGGCGGTGTCGGCAAGACTACCACTGCTGTTAATCTTAGCTATTATCTCGCCAAAGATAAGAAGCGCACTCTTCTCATTGATTTTGACCCTCAAGGCAATGCCACCTCTGGTCTAGGTATTGATAAAAACGACATTAAGGCCCTTGGCTTCACCATGACCGAGGCCATCATGAATACCGCTAGTATGAAAGAGGTCATTCGCCCCACCAAATACAAAGGTTTTGATCTTGCCCCCGCCACTCCAGAGCTCGCCAACGCCGAAGTCGAAATCACCAGCCAAACCAAAAAATTCACTCGCCTTCGCGACGTCATTAATACCGTTAGGGAAGAATATGACTACATCATAATCGACCTCCCACCGTCTCTCTCGCTCCTTACCGTGAACGGCATGATTGCTAGCGACTACCTCCTCTTGCCAGTCCAAACCGAATTTTACGCCCTAGAAGGTGTCGCCCAGCTACTAGAGTCCATGAAGCTTGTCATGAAGCAAGCCAACCCAAATCTCAAGCTCCTCGGTGTTGTCGCCACCATGTATGACAAACGCACTAGTCTCTCGTCTCAGGTTTTCAAAGAAATCCAAAAATATTTCAAGGACCTAACTTTCAAGACCACCATCCCGCGCAACGTCCGCCTCGCCGAAGCACCATCTCATGGGGTTCCGGTCGGCGCATACGACAAGTTTAGCAAAGGCGCCAAAGCCTACAAAGAATTTACTAAAGAATTGGAGGGAAGAACTAAATGACAGCAGCAATAAAAGGCCTCGGCCGCGGTTTTGAATCGCTTATTCCAACCGACCTCGTCGATGAAGAATTTGACCTCACCGCCAAAGAAGATAAAACCAGCTCCGAGCTCAAACAATTAAAACTCAGCGACATCTACCCAGACGAAGAACAGCCTCGTCGCGAGTTCGATAAAGACGCCATCGAGGCTCTCGCCGCATCCATTAAAGAACACGGCGTACTTCAGCCCATCGTCGTCACTAGAGAAGATGGCAAATACAAAATCGTCGCCGGCGAACGCCGTTGGCGTGCATCTAAAATTGCCGGCCTTACCAAAATCCCAGCCATCATCCGCACTCTAGACAGCCAAAATCGTCTCGAACTTTCCATCATCGAAAACGCCCAACGTGAAGACTTGAATGCCATCGAGCTTGCCACAGCCTATGCCAAGCTCAAAAACCAATTCAACCTCACTCCCGAAGATATCGCCGCCAAAGTCGGCAAATCCGAAACTTCAATCAATAACACGCTCCGCCTCCTCAACCTTCCCGAAGACGTCAAGAAAATCATGGTCAAAGAGAAACTCACCGAAGGTGTCATGCGCCCACTTGTCTCGCGTAATGAAAAGGAAATCAAGAAAGTCCTCCCCAAAATCATCAATGAAGGCTGGACTTCGAGAAGAGTCGAACGCTATTTTCAAGACAACAGCAAAAAATCCTCCGCCTCGCTCATCAAGGCTCGCGCCTACCATCAAGATGAAGACGCCCTTTCTCAAAAGTACAAAGTTCCATCCGTGGTCATCAAAAATCGCTCACTTACTTTTAAGTGCAAATCTCAAGAAGAACTCAAATCTCTCATCAAATCTTTGCTATAATATATCTATGGCAACCACAGAGAATCGCGTTGAAAAAGCCGTCGCAATGGCCAAAAAGGCCCACGAGGGTCAATTTAGAAAAACTGGCGAACCCTATATCATCCACCCATTGGCTGTCAAAAAAATCCTCGAGGAATGGGGAATGGACGAAGATACCATTATCGCCGGAATTCTTCATGATACCGTTGAAGATACCAAACTATCTCTGAGTGATATCAAAAAAGAATTCGGCGAATCCGTCGCCTTCCTCGTTGACGGCGTTACCAAACTTTCCACCGCTCGTAACGGTATGCGCGATATCGACACCTACCTCCCAGAAACCAAAGACAATTTTCTGAGGCTCATGATTGCTCTCGGCGATGATATCCGCGTCCTAATCATCAAACTTGCCGACCGTCTCCACAATATCCGCACTCTCTCCGCTCTCCCGCCAGACAAACAGAAGAAAATCGCCAAAGAAACTCTAGAAGTTTTTGCTCCTCTTGCCGACCGCCTCAACATGGGGCGCCTCCGCGTCGAGCTCGCCGACCTCTCCTTTAAATATGTTGACCCCCGCCGTTTTGAAGAACTAAAAAACATGATTGAAAAATATAACAAATCTGCCGAAAAATCCCTCAAGAAAATCGAAGCCGAAGTTATTGAAGCTCTCAAAAAAGAAAAAATCTCTTGCGAAATCTCTGGTCGCGTGAAGTCAGTTTACTCACTTCACAAAAAACTCGCCAAGCACGACCAAAACATCAATGAAATCTACGACCTTATCGCTCTCCGCATCATCGTAGAAGACGTCACGGATTGTTATTTGGCTCTAGGTGTTATCCACTCACTCTACACCCCCATGAATGGTCGCATCAAAGATTACATCGCCATGCCAAAGCAAAATGGTTACCAGTCGCTTCACACTACCATTATCACTAAAGATAAACGCGTGGTTGAATTTCAAATCCGCACTAAAGAAATGCACGAATACGCCGAACGCGGTCTTGCCGCCAGCTTTTATTACAACGAGCAAAAACTCACCGAGAACTACAAAAAAGGGAAGATTGAGCATCTCCCCACTAATCTTCTTTGGATTACTGAGCTTCAGATGACTGCCGCCAAACTTCGCGAAGGCAAAAAAGTCGACCTTAAAAAACTCAAACTCAACCTTTTTGCAGACAAGATTTTTGTTTACACTCCCAAAGGCGATATTATCGACCTTCCAAATGGCGCCTTGCCACTAGATTTTGCCTATCGTCTCCATTCCGAAATCGGCGACCACGTAGTGGGTGTCAAAATCAACGGCAAAATGAGCAATCTCAACAAAAAACTCGAACAAGGTGATATTGTCGAAATCCTCACTTCTAAAAATCAAACGCCTAAATCATCCTGGCTTGGCAAGATCTTCACCCACCACGCTCGCCAAAAGCTCCTCCATCGCCTCAACAGTAATAATAATTCCTAAAAAAAATGGAGCCGTTGGCAGGGTTTGAACCTGTGACCTGCTCGTTACGAATGAGCTGCTCTACCAACTGAGCTACAACGGCAATGTTATAATTATATCATATTTGTGCTATAATAAATATAGCTAAGGAGAAAACATGTCAAAGGTGGAAATTATTAAGCGTCCCGTCGAACAAGTTGGCGGCGAAATTAAAAAGTCAGCCTGGAGCGCCATCATCGAATCGCTCGCTATTCTAATCCTAGGTATTTTATTTGTAGCTTGGCCAGAAGTCATGATTAAGGTCGTTGCCTATGTTGTCGGTATATTCTTTATTGTCAAAGGTGCTTTTCAAATCATCAATTACTTCATTGAAAAAGGTCAAAACGATTTCTTTAATAACAACCTCCTGATGGGTGTCGTTTCTGCACTTATTGGTGTTGCTGCTCTCGTTATTGGTGCAGGTATTGTTGATATTTTCCGCACTATTATTGGCATTTTCATGATTTATGAAGCGCTCGTACGTATGAATACCGCCTTAAAACTTCACACCGCTGGCATCAGCATTTGGAGATACGTTCTAATCCTGGCACTTATCATTCTAGTACTCGGTGTCTTCGTCACCTTTAATGATGTAGGCACCGTCATCGGTTGGATGATGATCATTGCCGGTATCGTTGGTATTGTTGGCGACATCATGTTTATCCAGCAAGTCAACACTGTAGTCGAGAAATTAACTAAAAAAGACGTATGAAAAATTTCCCCGAAGACATCAAAAAAATCTACAAAGAAGAACGCCTAATGTTTGTTTTGATGCTCCTCAATATTGCAGCCGGGCTAGCACTCTTTATTTTTAGCATCATCAAATTAAACCCTAGCGCCGCCGTTATCAAAACTGGCTATGGTGATATTGGTGGCTACCGTGATGGCACCTGGACCGAAATGCTAGCTTTTCCGTTGCTCGCCATCGTCCTTGGCATTTTGCATGATTTTATTGCAATTCGTATCTATCGCAAACGTGGCGCCGGCATGACTAAGTTTTTTCTCATTACTACCACGGTTTTAATTGTCGGTGCGTTTATCGTATTGGTCCGTCTACTTAAAGAAGGTTAGTTTTAAGAAGGCTACACCCATGCGAAGAAATCTCGAAATCCCCCAAGGAAAACGAAAACCACTCTACCGTTTTTTCGAAATCCTTCCTGGCGCCATCAGTTACGGCGCAATTATTTTGCTGTTCATACTTTCTTGGCTTGATCCGGTGCTTGGCGCCATTTATCTTTTTATCTTGATAGCTAGCACATTAGTTAAAGCAATTGGTGTAGCTTATCGTACTGTCCAAGGCTATGCGGTCATCAAGCGCGCCATGCGTGTAGATTGGCGCCGGCGTATGGAAGATTTAAAAACCCCCCACGATTCCTACGAACGCGCTCGCGACGACGACAACAAAAGCTATCACTTTGAAGAACATATTGAAAACCTTAAACTTATGGCTGCTATGCCGGGCGAATATCCAAAGTCAGACAAAATTTATCACGCGGTTATCATCACTGCTTACAATGAATCCGCCGACGTCCTCATCCCATCTATTGAGGCGGTTGCAAATACTACTTTTCCAAACGACCACATCATTATGACTTTAGCATATGAAGAACGTGGCGGTGAAGCTATGGAAAATACCGCCAAAATGCTTCACATAAAATTCAAAGGTGTTTTTAGAGATTTTTTGCTAGTTAAGCATCCTGCGGATATGCCCAATGAAGTGATTGGCAAAGGTCCCAATCTAACCTACGCAGGGAATTACGTTGCAAGCTATGTTAAAAACAAACACATTCCAGTCGAGAATGTCATCGTCACCTCATTAGATAGCGATAATCGCATGCACGAAAAATACCTCGATAGTGTCGCCTATGAATTTATTACTCACTGGGACCGTCAACACCTGAGCTACCAGCCAGTTTCACTCTTCATGAACAATATCTGGGATGCTCCTGCCCCCAGCAGAGTTATCGCCGTTTCAAATTCATTTTTCAATGTGATTTCCACCATGCGACCTCACGCACTGAGAAATTTTGCCAGTCATTCACAGCCTCTCCAAGCTCTAGAAGCCATGGGCTTTTGGAGTAGGCGTACTATCGTAGAAGACGGCCATCAATATTGGCGTTCACTCTTTTTCTTTAATGGTGATTATAAAGTTCTGCCAGTTCGTATTCCAATTTACCAAGATGCCGTTATCGGCGAAACTTTTTGGCAAACAGTCAAAGCCCAATTCGTCCAGGTTCGTCGTTGGGATTATGGCGCTTCCGATGTTGCCTATGTTGGTGTACGTTTGTTTACTTCGCGCGACAAGCGCCCGGTTCCATTTTTGAAACTATTTCCCAAGTTCTGGCGATTGCTCGATGGCCATGTCATGCTTGCTATTATGGCGCCAATCATTACCGCCGGTGGCTGGGTACCGATGATTATGAATGCCTCTGCCCATACTATGGTCGGCTATAATTTACCAAACATCGTTAGTATCGTTGAAACTGTTGCCATGGTTGGGCTTATCGTTACGGTTTTAATTTCTTTTCGCATGCTCCCGCCCCGCCCCGCCAAATACCGCAAGGGAAGAGTGGTTTTTATGTTACTCCAGTGGATACTAATGCCGATTACATCCATTCTGTATCAATCGTTAGCTGCCTTTTATGCTCAAACCCGGCTCATGCTCGGCCTCTACATGGAAAAATTCGACGTCACCAAAAAAGTCATCAAGAAGTAGTATATCTAGAATAATCTGCTGATTTTTGGTATCATTATATCAAAGAGGAGTTTTTCATGGCAAAATCAAAAGTCTACTTTACTAAATCAATCAGCCCAGAGGGGTTAGAAAAAGTTTACGAAGCACTTGGCGTAGATGTCACCAAGGGTGGCACCGCCAAAGTCGGCGTTAAGGTTAGCACCGGTGAAGATGGCGCCAAAGGTTACCTCAAAGCGGATCTAATCGGCCCTTTTGTTAAATCTTTAAATGGCACAATTATTGAGTGTAATACCGCCTACCCTGGGGCCCGCACCACCGCCGAGGACCACATCAAAGTAGCAGAAAAGCATGGTTTCACTAGCTTCGCTCCAGTAGATATTATGGATGCCGACGGTGAATTCAAAATCCCAGTCAAAAACGGCAAGCATCTAGAATACGACCTAGTTGGCAAGAACTTCGCCAACTACGACAGCATTGTAAATCTCGCTCACGGCAAAGGCCACATTATGGGCGGCTTCGGTGCTAATCTCAAAAACCAATCCATTGGCATTGCTTCCCGCAATGGTAAGGCTTATATCCATTCTGCCGGTCACACCGCCGACCCAGACGAATGTTGGAAGGACAAACACGAACAAATTGACTTTATCGAATCTATGGCCGAAGCTGCTACTGCTGTAGCAGATTATCTCAAAGAGAACAATAAGCCAATAATATATATTACTGTCATGAATGCCTTGTCTCTAGACTGCGACTGCGATGCGCATCAAGGTAACCCAGTAATGGATGACCTTGGTATCGTCGCTTCGCTCGATCCAGTTGCCAACGACCAAGCCTTCATTGATATGATTTGGGCTAGCGATGACAAAGGTGCCAAAAAACTCCAAAAGCGCATCGATTCACGATTAGGACGCGAAATACTCCCATATGCTGAATCACTTGGTCTCGGTTCTCGTGAGTATGAATTAGTTGAGGTTTAAATGAAATCGGTGAAGAGTCTTTTATTAATAGTAGCAACCACTGTTGCTTTAGCTAGTGTGGCTACTGTAAAAGCTCTCAATTTTGGTGCCGATACAGAAAAAGACGAATTGCTAAAGCAGCTTACATCTGAGCCAATCTCTATTCCAACCCCCACAGATTTCGAACGTTGGCCAGAGCCGGTATATGTATATAGTGGTGGCACCAATACTGCTAGCACCGCCGACGCCACTGGTCACATGGTAGATGGTGTTAAGGTCATCTATTATAAAACTCTTGTCTGGGGTGACGTCGTAGCAGATTTTAGCGATTTCAAAGCCAAGGTTGCCGAGACGCTAAATGATTCTAGAGGCTGGGTGCGTGCAGGACTTAAATTTGTTGAGGTAAGTAGCGGCCAAGACGTCAATGTTATTCTGTCAGACCCGGCTAGTCTTGGTATTACAGCTGGCTGTAGTAGTGAACTATCCTGTACTACCTGGGCCAACCAAGTAATCATTAATGATGTCCGTTGGCGTGAAGGTACCGACGCCTCTCGTGCCGGTGGCATGAGTGCTCGCGACTATCAACACATGGTAGTGAACCACGAAATGGGGCATTGGCTCGGCCACTACAGCCACATAGAAGGTTGCGATGCGGGTGGTCCCGCTCCAATTATGTTGCAACAATCCACTGGCCTTCGCGGCTGCGATAGCTTTAATGCCTGGCCTCTCGATTTTGAGCTTTGGACGCTAAGATAAAAGAAAGGAATCAAATGAGCAAAGCAAAAAAGAGAAACTTCATAATCAAATCAAATTCAATATTACGTTGGATTATAATAATAGTTCTAGTTATTGGCGTTGCAATAGCAACATTTTTCGGCGTTAACGCAGCATATAATAAAGGTGTTCAAACCGGGCGCGAAGACTACGAAAAAGAAACCACCGGATTACTTTCTAATCTTGGCACCGCTATTTCTGAAAAAACAAATTTTAATCAAAATGCAAAAAACATTTTAAAAGATGTTCCAGCCGAAATCAACGAAGAGGGAATTGATACCTATATTAATAATCTTATTACTCTCGCAGATACTACCAAGACTGAAGAAATAAAAAATATTATTAATGAATATATTGTTAAATGGCAAAGCTTTAAAGATGTATATCTTTCGGAAGATAACGACGCGATATCGGAGGCTTTTAACAATCTAAAAACCGAAGCCGGTACTGTCGCTATTAAAGTTCGCGAAGCCTTCGACACTAAAATTTCCGACGCACTCAACAATTTATAGATAAAAAGCTGAACAAATTTTTTATACTATTCAAAACTCCCTATCCGTGGTATAATAATAATGTTGGGTCGCTAGCTCAGTTGGCTAGAGCGCCTCGTTTACACCGAGGAGGTCAGGAGTTCGAGCCTCTTGCGACCCACCATATCAAAAAAGACCCTCCGGGTCTTTATTTTGGTTTAGGCACTCCGCGAATTTGCAGGGCGCGATAAGCATCCCGTATTGTATCATCAAAACTATCAATAATCCTTACATTGTGCCCAAATACTTTACGGAATTCTGGTATAAACTCAGTAAATTGTCCACACATTAACAAAATTTGCTCGGGAGAAAAGTCACGAAGCTTGCCAAGAATAGATCCTAGAGCATTTCCTATATTATCTTTGGTAAGTTCGCCGCTGTCTATCTTCAAAGGCCAGCTATCCAAGCAAATAGTTTTAGCCTTTATTCGATGAGCCAGTGTGAAGAAGGCGAGGTTTTTTGTTGTGGCAGTGGTGGTTAAAATTAAAGTTGCTTTCTCAACAATCATTCGCTTAGATTTAAGAGTGAATCCTATAAATTTCTGGGCTTTATATTTTTTGCGAAAATAGTTGAGGCTTGTGATCGAAAGGAGGTAATTTGCGAAGATAATCAAATCGACCTGGCCTAAGTATGGGCGCAAAGCATTCTCGGCAGCAATACGCGCCTTCCTTGGTTGTGCAAGGATTGTCTCGGCGCTACACCGATCGATTACCTTAATAATTTCGACCACTGGGAGTTCAGATGCTAATCTATCTGCAAATAACTCGCCACCGCAGCCACCATCGAAAACCACAATTTTTAACATTTAGTTGCTTCATAACCTTTCTCCTCCGCTAAAACCGATTCTAACACCTGGCACCATCGAGAATTTTATAACTTTAAGAATTTTACTACATCCGTAGTGAAAGCTAGTAGGTTCGTGCAGGTTTTATAGATTGGACGCAAAAACCATACCCCCAAATTAGGCAAAAATATGTTATAATATTATGAGTAAAAGAAAGGATAAAGATGAAAACTCCCGCGAAGGATGCTAAAATTAACCCCCAAGACAATTTAGAAAAAATGCGGCACACCTTAAGCCACGTGCTCGCTGCTGCCGTGACAGAGCTTTATCCTACAGCTAAATTTGGTATTGGCCCTGCCATCGAAAATGGCTTCTACTACGATATTGATTTCGGTGATGCCAAAATTAGCGACGCCGATCTCGCCAAAATTGAGAAGAAAATGCGTGGCCTCATTGCTCGTAAACTAAAAATGGAGAAGCGCGAAGCCACCAAGGACGAAGCTTTAAACTGGGCTCGTGACCACGGCCAAGACTATAAAATAGAATTAATCGAAGAACTACCAGAGGGCGATAAGATAACTTTTTACGACATGGGTGATGTCTTTACCGACCTTTGTAAAGGCCCGCATTTGAACGACCTCTCCGAAGTTGGCCCATTCAAGCTTGTTCGTGTCGCTGGCGCCTATTGGCGTGGCGATGAAAAACGCCCAATGCTTACTCGTATTTACGGTGTTGCATTCCCAACCGAAGAAGAACTTAATGAATACTTGAAACGTCAAGAAGAGGCCAAGGCTCGTGACCACCGCAAACTCGGTAAAGAGCTAGATTTATTCTGCTTTAGCGACCTTGTCGGTGCCGGTCTCCCACTCTTTACTCCGCGCGGTACCGAACTTCGCGAACTGATGGCGAACTATTCCTTGAGCCTCCGCGGCAGGGAAGGATTCAAAAAGGTTTGGACCCCGCACATTACCAAGACTGATCTCTACAAAACTTCTGGGCATTATGCCAAGTTTGGTGACGAATTGTTCATGGTTCATTCTCAGGTTAACGGCGAAGATTTCGCCATGAAACCAATGAACTGCCCACATCATACTCAAATTTTTGCTTCCAGGCCCCGCACGTATAAAGAGATGCCGGTTCGTTACATGGAAGCTACTACCGATTATCGTGATGAAAAAACTGGTGAGCTCGGTGGTCTTTCTCGTGTTCGCTCACTCACCCAAGATGATTCGCACGTTTTCTGCCGCAAAGATCAGATCAAAGAAGAAGTTGCGCGTCTTGTTGCTATCGTCAAAGAACTATACACAACTGTTGGTATGCAAAAACTCCGCGCCCGCCTCTCTTATCGTTCTGACGAAGATAAATATCTAGGTGACAAGAAGCTCTGGGAAATGGCTCAAAGTCAAATCAAGCAAGCTGCCATTGATAACGGTCTAGATTATTTCGAACAAGAGGGTGAAGCTGCCTTCTATGGACCAAAAATTGACTTCATGGCAGAGGACGCCATTGGTCGCGAGCATCAGCTCGCTACTATTCAGTTGGATTTCGTAATGCCAGAGCGTTTTGGGCTAGAATTTACCAATGAAAAAGGCGAAAAAGAACGCCCAGTCATGCTTCACCATGCCACGCTTGGTTCCATCGAGCGCTTCCTAAGTGTCTTTATTGAGCACACTGGCGGCTGGTTCCCATTCTGGTGCGCGCCAGAGCAAGTCCGCGTCGTTACGGTGAACGATCAGATTAGTGACTATGTCGCAAAAGTCACTGGCATTTTGGATAAAATTGTTTTAGACAAACCACTAAAATATAATGAACTTCGGTACACCGTAGACGAATCCGCCGATTCTCTTGGTAAGAAAATCAAGCGTGCCACTGATATGAAAATTCCAGCAATCCTTGTGGTTGGTCCTAAAGACGCTGAAGCAAACGAAGTCTCTGTTCGCTTGCGCGATAAAGAAGAAAAAGTCAAACTCACCAAGCTCGCCGACTATCTAAAAGAATTAAAATAGTATCAAAAATGGTTTTGAGGAGCATAAATGAGATTTAGACCAGATTTTCGAATGCCATTTTTATCAACGTCACAGCGTGCGAGTGACCCCAGCGAACGAAGTGAGCGAATAGGGAACGAGCACCTGACTGAACGTTGTAAAAATGGCAATGAGAAAGTCCAAAGCTCCGAAAAAGCCATTTTTGATATTCCTACAATAATTATCTTAGGTCCTACCGGCTCTGGCAAAACCGGAGTCGGCATCAAAATCGCCAAAGCCATAGGTGGCGAAATCATTTCTGCCGACTCTCGCGCGATTTATAAAGGCATGGATATTGGTACTGCCAAACCCACCAAAGAGGAAATGGACGGCATTCCGCATTACGGATTGGATTTAGTTGAGCCTGGTGAACGCTTTACTGTGGCCGACTGGAAACGTTACGCCGAACAAAAAATCAAAGACATTAAAGCGCGCAACAAAATTCCGATGATTGTTGGCGGCACGGGGTTATACATCGATGCTTTAATATACGATTATAAATTTAAAGGCCCTACTGGGCATAAAATTGGCGACATTGAACAAAAAAGTTGTTCAGACCGCATCGCTGTAAAAGGCAACTATTTAATAATTGGCATCAAAACCGAAACAGATATACTCCGTACCAGGCTAAAGCAGAGAATTGACCAAATGTTCAGCCCAGAACTTTTCGCCGAAACTAAAAAATTAGTTCAAAAGTACGGCTGGGATAATCAGGCCATGAAATCAGACGTTTATGAATATGCATATCAATATTTAACGGGCGAGCTTACGTTAGAACAAGCCAAAGAAAAATGTTTTTATGAAGACTGGCACTTAGCTAAGCGCCAACTTACATGGTTTAAACGCAACTCAAACATCACTTGGCTCGAGCTTGCAAAAATTTATCCATTTGTGCTACAATGTATACATAATGGTAAAAGAAAATAGTACACCAATAGAAAAATTGTTCGGCAGCAAGACTCGAGCAAAGCTTCTAAAACTATTTTTCGAAAGTCCAGAAAAATCTTTTTACGTGCGTGAAATGACTCGCGTGATTGACGAGCAAATCAACTCGGTTCGTAGGGAATTACTAAATCTCGAAAGTATCGGCATTATCAAAAACGAGACTTTCGACAACAAAGTATATTATTCAGCCAATACCAAACATCCATTTACGCGCCCACTAATTGACATTTTTAGCAAAAAAATTGATTCATCTCGCGACAAAGATGTGCACGAATCCACGTGGGACGAATATATTCGCCCCGTCAAAAAATACCTCCACGGTCTTATCGTCACCAATCGTCTGCCAGGCCAAGAAGGTGTCGATCTCCTCATTATTGGCAATGACAAAACCAAAAAGCTCACCCGTTGGGCCGAAGTAATTGAGAAAAAACAAGGCAAACCCATTAATTATGTCATCATGTCGGTAGATGATTTTACTTACCGAAAAAGCGTTAAAGACCGTTTCCTAGAGGATATCTTCGAAATGGAAATATCCGAAATTGTCGACCCAGAAGAAATAATAAAATAAAGGAGCAAAATGTTTGAGATTGAAAGTAAGAACCAAGACGAAATTACGATTATCACGAAAAAAGGCGCGATAAAGTTTAATATAGCCGATGGCAACATCGACGCCAATCTTGCAGTTGGCAAAATTGAAGGTCCTTGTGAAGCCGAAATCGGCGATGCTACCATTCGAGGTGTCGCTACCGAATCTGGCAAAACAATCTATGATGTAGAAATAAACGGCATCCACATTGGGGTTATCGGTGGCATTGAGGAAAACCTCGATGACCTCGTTGCAGATATTCTTTGTACTTCTTCTGTTCGCGCCGTTCGCGAGCTTGAACCAAAACTTATCATCGCAATGGGGAACATCGACGGCATGGTTTCCGAACTAAAGCTTACTGCTCGTACCGAAAAGCGTCTCAAGGTTAAATCTCTCGACAGTCTGCCCGCTACTAAAGAAGTGGTGGTGCTTACCTAATGGCCTTTGACTTCGGAAAACTGATTGCAGTATTGATCATTGTGGTGGTCTCTGTTATCATGCACGAACTCTCGCATGGTTTGGTCGCCTATTGGCTAGGCGATCGCACCGCCAAAGATGCCGGCCGTCTTACCTTTAACCCTCTTAAGCACATCGATCCAGTTATGTCGATTCTGGTTCCCGTAGTATTATATTTACTCCACGCTCCAGTCTTTGGCGGCGCCAAGCCGGTACCAATCAACTCCCATAATCTCAAAGGCAAAGAGTGGGGAATGGCACTTACTGCGATTGCTGGACCCTTAACTAACTTTTTGTTAGCATTTATCGCCTTCCTTATTGGTCATTTTAGTGGGCTTATCTATGGCTACGGCGGAGAATTATGGAAATTTGTTTTTATCGAGCTAGTATATATTAATCTCGGTTTTATGATTTTCAATCTAATCCCAATTCCTCCTCTCGATGGTTCGCGCGTACTTTATGCAATTTCCCCAGACGCGGTTCGCCAATTTCTTTCCACTCTTGAAGGTTACGGCGTAGTCCTAGTATATATATTAATATTAATCTTTGGTGAATTCCTTTCTTCACTGATGGTTAATGGCATGAACGGCATCCTTAATTTCTTCTATCTTATCGTAGGGCATTAATTTAACCAATATTTTCCTCTATATGGTATAATTAAATTAGCCCTACCGGCAACATGATTTTCCTGAATAATCATGTTTTAGGGATTTCGTGGCTTACATCCGTGGATGTATCGCATAAGATTTTACCCACCTTGTATATATTACGGGGAAAACAGGCTGGCAGGGCACCAAAGGTGGGCAATGAAACAAAGAATCAGAGTAGTAGGAATCATCAAAACAAGTGAGGGGACTCTGATTTTGAAGCGCAGCCGTGGTCGAAGCGAGGCCCCGGTTTTTTGGGAACTTCCTACTGGTAAAATTAATTTTGGTGAACAGCCCGAAGAAGCTTGTGTCCGCCTCTTATCAGAATATGTCGGTCTTACTGCCACCTCCATTAAGATTAAAGATGTTATTACTTTTCTAGCGCTCGAAGGTTCCAGCCGGCTAAGCAACCTATATATTATATATGAAGTGAATATTGATGAAGACGCCAAGCCAGAACCATGCGACAGATACACTGCCTACAAATTTATTAAAGATTTTACTAATTTAAATGAGCATCTAAACGAATCTAGTACGTCAGTTTTGGAAATTACCGAAATGACACCTGGTCGCATTTCGCCTCGAAGTACCGCCAGCTCGGTAGTTGTCTATGTGGATGGTGCTTCCAGGGGTAACCCAGGTCCTTCTGGTATTGGTTACCAGATTGTGGATACGGATGGTCATGTAATTGAACAGGGTGGTGAGTTTATCGGTTTTGCTACCTCCAGAGTTGCCGAATACTATGCTATGAGAAACGGTATTGAACATGCTCTTAGGCTTGGCATCAAATCAGCTCGCTTTATCTCTGATAGTCTGATGGTTGTAAATCAGTTGACTGGTATATTTACCGTAAAGAATCAAGATATTATTCCAATCTACAATTCAATTGAAAAATTACTTGAGAGCTTTGAATCTGTCTCATTCACCCATATCCCCAGATCAGAGAATCAAATTGCCGACCACGAAGCTAACGAGGCAATTGATAATATTCTCAAAAAATGATATAATTATAAGCATGACAAAGAAACTAATCGTCATTGGTTCTACGGAATACGTAGAGATTAATGGAGTGAAAGATATTCCAGCGAAGATTGACACTGGTGCCGATACTTCATCTATTTGGGCTTCCAATATAGATATGAATAAAGATGGCACGTTGTCGTTTGTCCTTTTTGATAAAGACTCGCCATTTTATACTGGCGAAAAATTAGAGTCTACGGACTACATGGTAAAAACTGTTCGTTCTTCTCATGGAGACGAACAGATACGTTATCGCGTAAAATTACCGCTAACATTAGGCGGCGCGACTTTTGTTACAACTTTTACTCTTGCTAACCGTTCTCGCAATAACTTCCCAGTTCTTATCGGTCGCCACACTTTAAGCGAAAACTTCCTAGTTGATGTTTCGAAGTCATCGGTTAAACACCAATCTAATCCGCACACCCCACATTTAAATCAAGAATTACAAGAAGACCCTTACAAATTTCATCGCAAGTATTTAAAAAAGAAAGGAGAATAGTATATGAAATTAGCTATTTTATCTAATGGGCCAGGGAATTATTCCACCAAGCGTCTCGTCGAAGAGGCCAAGAAGCGTGGGCACGATGTTAAGGTTATAAAATATAAGAATTGTTATCTTTCTCTCGATGATAAGCACCCAGATGTTTATTACGATGGTGAAAAATTGGAAAAATTCGACGCTATTTTACCTCGTATCTCCAACAACATGACTCGCTATGGCTGTGCCGTGGTGCGACAGTTTGAGATGCAAGGTGTTTGGACCTCTGCTCCATCTGTAGCTATCACTCGTGCTCGTGACAAATTGCGTGCCGCTCAGATTTTGGCAAAATACGACGTTGATACGCCAAAAACTCTTGTTTCACGCAATACTTCGGATATTGATGATTTGCTTGAACAGATCGGTCTACCAGTTATCATCAAACTTGCGACCGGCACCCACGGTAACGGTGTAATTCTCGCCGATACCAGAAAAGCTGCCAAATCTGCACTCCAGGCTTTCTATCTATACAACGAAGATGGTACCAACATTCTATTGCAGGAATTCATTAAAGAATCTGCCGGTACTGACATTCGTGCTTTCGTCGTGGGAAGCCAAGTTGTTGCCTCCATGCAAAGGGAATCATTGGATGACGATTTTCGTTCCAATCTTCACCAAGGTGGTCAGGGCACCCCAATTAAGCTAACTGCCGATGAGAAAAAGATCGCCTTGAAAGCTGCTCGCGCTATGGGGCTCCACATCTGTGGTGTAGATATTATGCGCTCGGCTCGTGGTCCACTTGTGCTTGAGGTGAACGCTTCTCCAGGATTTGGCATTGAGAAAGTTACCGGCAAAGATGTCGCCTCTAAGATGATTGAATATATTGAGCTTAATGCTCCACGCCGCAACGGCAAAGATAGGGTTGGCGCTTAAGGCATTTTGTGGTATAATATAAGGGAGCCTGAAAGGCAATCGCTTGGAATAGTTCCAAGAGGAAAGTCCGGGCAACACAGAGTAAGGTAGTCGCTAACAGCGACCGTCCGTAAGGATAGGGAAAGTACCACAGAAACATATACCGCTGGCCTAGCCAGTAAGGGTGAAAAGAGTGAGGTAAAAGCTCACAGTGTATTATAGTGATATAATGCAAGGGCAAACCCTACCTGTTGCAAGGAGTGCTAGATACTTCTACTCGAAGATGCACGCTCACCGCTTGAATGCTATAGCAATATAGTATCTAGATAGATGATTGCCATCCATGATTCGTCATGGACACAGAACCCGGCTTACAGATGGCTCACTTATCAAAAAACTGGCCCAAACCGCCAGTTTTTTGGTTGAAATTGTAAAAAATGCAACACTACTAATAACAAAAAACTACCCCGTTAGGTAGTTCTTTGTTGTAATAAATACTTATTTCTTTGCTGCTTTAGCTTTTGGTGACTCAATTAGGCCCTTCTTCTTCAAAGTCCTAAGTGCATGAGTCGAAACATTGCATTTTACTTTTTGGCCATTAATAATCAAAGTCCTCTTTGATACATTTGGTTTAAACACCTTACGAGTATGTCTCTGAGAGAATGAAACATTATGGCCATACATTTTACCTTTTCCAGATATTTCACAAACCGCCATCTTATTTCTCCTTCACAGTATTTACGATTGCTTTGAATGCTTCAGGATTATTTACGGCAAGATCAGCTAAAACTTTGCGATCAAGATTGATATTCTTAGCCTTCATGCCAGCAATTAATTGCGAGTAGGAAAGACCAAGTTCTCTTGAAGCATTATTGATGCGGGTAATCCAAATTGCACGGAGATCGCGCTTGCGATTTCTGCGATCGCGATAACTATAGCGAAGAGCTTTAATTACGCCTTGTTTACCCAAACGAAAACTACGAGTGCGTGCATGTTGCATGCCCTTGGCAGCTTTCAAAGTCTTCTTATGTTTGGCCATTGCGGCCACGCCACGTTTTACTCTCATAATTAAACCCCTAATGCAGTCTTAATATTTTTCTTAATTTTCCCACTCACAGAAGCGGAAGTTTTCATATTGCGCTTCCTAGCTTTAGATTTTTTGGCGAGAATGTGATTCCCGTAGGCGCGCTCACGCGTAATTTTACCACTGCCGGTAATTTTGATGCGTTTTGCGGTGCCTTTATGCGTCTTTAGTTTTGGCATATAGGTTTTCCTTTAGTTTAAAGTTAGTATTAAATGTGCAATCGGAGGCCTAGGAAGTAGGAAATTACTTCTTTCGTACCTGTACCGACAGGTTGCGTCCGCTCCACTGTGTTTTGCCTTCTGATACAATGTCGTCACCCATTAGCCCCAGGACTTTATTCAATAGTTCTTGTCCGAGCTCTTTGTGCGCCATCTCGCGACCGCGAAGTACAATCATAATCTTCACTCTGTCGCCATCATCGACAAATTCACGCATTTTGCGAACTTTAATGTTAAGGTCGTTATCTGAAATTTTGAGGCCAATCTTCATTTGTTTCAAATCTGACTGTTTTTCACGCGCTTTTTTGCGGTTTTTTGCCTCTTCTTTCATTTTTTGATATTGGAATTTACCCCAATCAATAATTTTAACGACCGGCGGATTGGCATTAGCGGCAATCTCCACTAAGTCCACTCCCTGTTGCCTCGCAAGAATCTGGGCCTCTTTGCTCGACATAATGCCAAGCTGCTCACCACTCTCTCCAATAACGCGTACCTCCGGATAACGAATCTCTGAGTTTAGCCGGGTGTGTGATGAGTTTTTGATAGTAGTCCTTTCTTCTCTTGAATTAACCTGTCACAATTATACCAAACATCACTCCAAAATGCAAGAGATAATTTACCTTTTGCGATAGGTTAACGCTTCAGCCAAATAGCTAGCGCTGATTACTGACGCTCCTTCCAAATCCGCGATTGTCTGTGCTACCTTAATCGCTTTAAAATACGCTCTTGCCGATAAATTAAGCCTTTCGGAGGCATCCGCCAACAGCGTTTCTGCTGCCGGCTCCATCTTTAGTTTCTGAGATACCTCGAATGACGACAGGGAAGCATTAAAGAATCCGTCACGCTGGTATCTTGCTTGTTGTCTTAGAATTGCTCTTTTGATAGCCTCTTTGGTAGCCAAATGTTCATTCGACGAGTCCGGTAACTCTTTTCTTAAATCCACGTTCTCAACCCTTTCTACACTTATATACATATCAATTCGGTCTAGTAGCGGCCCCGATAGTTTTTTCTGGTAATTTTGAATCTGTTGCTCGGTGCATTTGCATTCGTGTGTCGGGTCGCCCAAATAACCGCAAGGGCAAGGATTCATGGTCGCAATTAGCATAAAATCTGCTGGATAAGCGCTCTTTCGATTTGCCCGCGAAATAGTAATTAATCTGTCCTCTAGTGGTTGTCTCAACGCTTCCAGCACGGATCTTTGAAATTCTGGCAACTCATCTAAGAACAACACACCCTTATGTGCTAATGAAATCTCTCCTGGAATAGCTGCCGCCCCGCCGCCAATAATAGAAGTCGCGCTTGCTGTATGGTGTGGACTTCTAAACGGACGATTCTCGATTATTATATCTGTTGTCATTCCGGCCAGCGAATACACTTTAGTTATTGCTACCTTTTCCTCCGGTGATAAAGTTGGCAATAAGTTCGCCGCTGCTCGTGCCAATAATGTTTTTCCAGCTCCTGGTGGCCCAGAAATCAAAATATTATGGTGTCCAGCTATTGCAATTTCCATAGCACGCTTGGCTGTCTTTTGTCCCCTAACATGGTCCAAAATTGGCCCAACTAACTTATTTTTGTCCGAATCTTGGTCACCAATAATTTCATTCGCGCTACGCAAAACAAGCTGTTTTTTGAGCGCCAGAAATAAATCTTGGAGTGTATTTACGCCGTAGATAGTGATACCTTTTACTAGCGAGGCTTGGGCTAAATTTTTGATGGGCAAATATACTTCTTGCATCCCAGCCTCTTTTGCTACCTCGAGGATGTTGATGATACCTTTAACTGGACGGAGCTTTCCATCCAATGCTAGTTCACCCACAAAAAGACGTTTTTCAACATCGGCCTTTATGAGCTGGCCCGAAACCAACATCACGGCTAGTGCGATTGGTAAATCTAAATATGACCCATCTTTTAACAAATCTGCCGGTGCAAGATTAATTGTTACTTTACGATCGGGGAACGAAAAACTCGAATTTACTATTGCGCTGCGCACCCGCTCTTTTGCCTCGTTTATTGTTTTGTTTGCCATCCCTACAATATTAAAAGCAGGAAGCCCCCTATTCATGTCCCCCTCGACCTCGACCATTTTACCACCGAAGCCATATGGTATTGCTGAAAAAATTTTACTTATCATGCGCACTCTGATAGCATATACCATAAAAAAGTGCAACCCCACACCCATTTATCAGAAGCGAAAAAACTTAAGCAAAAATAGCATTTTTTTAATTTATTTTTAAAATTCATGTAAAAATCTACTTGTGGAAAACAATGGCTACTTGTGGAAAACTTCGCGAAAATTGTACAAAAAAGTTGCAAAAAAGTATTGACATGAGCATTTTCGCGCGCTATAATAGAGGTAGCTTTTGAATAAAAAAATTATTCAAAAGGTCAAAACAAAAATATAGCCAAAATAACTCCACACTCTACTTATAAGAAGGTCGGTTTCCTCGCAGTTAGCCGACCTTCTTTCTTTTATCTGAATTTCTCCTTGTTTATCTTAAGCAATTATGATATAATAAAACCAGTTGGGGCTGACAAAGCTTAGACGGATCGTTAACAGATTTGATGCGTGCCGATTGAATACCGTAAGTATTAAATAAGTGCTGAAAACACTAATGTAGCGCATGTTGCATACATGCCTGCTTATGCCTAATTATTTGTAGGCTGGTTTGTATTTGAGGTTCCGTAGAATGCAAATTATCATATAACGGAAATAAGACTGTCAAAGTAGCGAGTGGTAGTACGAAAATTGGCTATGGCATTTGTTAGTTTTGTTTTCTGCAGCTAACAATATCCGCCAAGACGAAACAGGAAACTATGCACGTAGATTCAAATCCATGTGGCAATTCGGACCCGGAGGCAGTATCCGGCAGCTCCACCACGGAATAAGATTTAGGGGGAATATAAATTGGATAAAATAAGCCGCCAGGCTTATTTTTAATACATAGGCAGTTTCGTACTCAAACGAACTTGTTCGTTTGAGAAGAATACTGCCAAATGTATTAAAATGGATACGCCATTTATCCAATTTATATTCCAAAACGACTGACTGTGGTCTGACCGTTCCACGGCCAGACCACGGAACGTTAAATACTACACGGCGGCGCAAATCACGGCCAACAAAAAACCACAAAAATGCATCGTTTATTATGAAAAACAAAACAAATTTCTGTCCAAAATGCATGTTATATTGTAAAAAATACAACAATTTGAATAAATTATTAGAACAGAGGGGAATAGGGGCATATGTTGTAAAAAATACATTAAAATAGTTGATCAAAACTATTGCTTTTTTATCAGACTTATGCTAATATGAAAGTAGTCGAGATGACTAAGACAAAAACTAAAAACAAAAGGACATTAACATGAAAAATCAAAAGAAAAAACAAAAACGCACGTAGAGTTTGGCGGGCGAAAAGGTAATTTCTAGCCATAAATTACAATTAATAGGAATTACCTAGAGCTCCGCGAAACAAAGTCGCGTTGAGCGCATTACTAAATCTTTCGCTAGCACCTTCTCATAACACAAAAACGACAAAAACAGAACGAAAGATTATAAGTAATAAGGACCTATGCTTCACCTAGCGTGAAGCGGTCAAAAGGGAAACGCGAAGCAGGGTTGTGGCCAATAGTTGATTTATATAGTGCCAGATAACCCACTTCGCCTTCCCCCACAATAATACTTGGGGGCAAAATCAGAAAGTGTGATATAATGAAGCTATGAAGCATAACCGCATTATCATCACAATCAGCATCATCGGACTCGCAGCTTTAACATTGATGCTAAACGTAACATCACCGACGGAAATTGGTCCTTTCGGTGTTTTATTATTTTTTACAACATTGTATGTTTCACTCTTTGGTGCCATCACGCTCGGCTTGATGGCTTTTTATCGCCTCGCCTTTAAAAAGACCACTTTAGTTGGCAAAGATTACCTCTATTCTGCAGTACTCGCGTTTGGCCCAATTATGGTCCTTATGGCTCGCTCATTTGGCGCAATTAACCTCTGGACAATGGCGCTCATCCTAACTTTTCTATTTTTAGCTGAATTTTTAGTAGCAAAACGAATGTAAGTGTGATAAAATAAGCATATGGATAATAGAGTACAACCAAAAACCCCTGGAGAAACTCCCGATATCGGCGCTCCAATGCCAGAGAATTGGATGCCAGAACCTCAGCACGACCAGTCGAAGATGGGTGGGGAAGCAATCAATGCGACCATCGCCTCTAATCCGGATAGCGAAGAAACGCCACTTATGCCACCAGAGGAAGAGGCATTCGAAATCACCGAGGCACCAACTAGCGCCCCAGCCAAAACAGATGAACAGGAACCAAAACTTGTCTTCGATCCTACAGATATCGCACCGAAAAAAGAAGGAATTGATGAAACCGCAAAAAAAGCAGTCGGCGAAATAGAAGACCTCTTTAAAGAAGGTAACGCAAAAGCCGGCTTGGATAATTATCAGGCCCTCAGGGCAGCCGTCAACGGGGGTGAATCAAAATGATGGAACCTTGGGTGGTAGCAATTATCGTCGCCTCTGCGGTCATCTTGATTATTTCGCTTTTTGCTGCCGCACATCTTAGAAAACTCAAAAAAGCCAAAAAATACGAACGCAGTCTTAAGATGAAGCCACTCCTAATCCATTTGCCACCCTCCACTGATGACGTTAGTGCTGGTAGCAGTCGCGATGAGCGCGATATTGCAAGCGAAGCAATCTCTAAAACTCAGACCATGTACTCCATTCTTGCTTCCACAATCACCAAAGGGCGCAAGGCCCGCCTCTATGGGCAACAACATTTTTCCTTTGAAATTATCGCTGCGAATGGCTTTATCCATTATTACGCCGTAGTGCCAGCCAAATTAACAGAGGTAGTTAAACAGGCCGTCCAGTCCGCCTATCCAACAGCCCGTCTTGAGGAGAAGGACGAAGAAAACATCTTTGAGGGCAGCATAGACACTAGCACCATCTCTGGTGCCGAATTAAACCTATCTAAAGATTACTATCTGCCTATCGCTACTTACGAAGATACTAAGCGTGATGCCTCCATGGCGATTCTAAACGCAATCACTAACCTGAACAAAAACGAAGGTGCAGCTGTACAAATTTTGTTCCGTCCTGCTCACAAAAGTTGGTCCGAAGCCGGCAAATCCCAAATCAAACTAATCCAATCTGGTAAAGAAACCAAAAAGACTATCGGTGGTGCCGGAATTGGGCAAACAGTCATCGATGTTATCCGCGCCCCTTTCGAAGTGCCAGAAATGCATGAGAAAAAAGAAGAAATCAAACAGATTAACAACATCGATCAAGATAAAATCAATGCCATCAATTCTAAGATGCGCTATCCTGCGTTTGAAACCCTAATCCGCATTGTGGCAAGCTCCGAAGACAAAGCCCGCTCAGATGCGATTTTAGGCGGTGTTATTAGCGCTTTTTCACAGTTTGACACCACTCAATTTAACGGTTTCCAGGTCAATATGCTTAAAGATACCAAAAAACTCTGTACAGATTATACTTTTCGTTTCTTCCCGACAAAGCTACATAAAAACATCCTAAATAGTGTCGAAATGGCTTCTATTTATCATCTACCGGAGCAGAATGCGATACCTACTACCAGTGTTGAGCGCCAGCTTGTCAAACAGGTTGACGGCCCAGCCAAACTCATGACAGAGGGTCTATTCCTCGGCACCAACGAATATCGTGGCAATAAGAAAGCTATTTACCTCGGCGAAAAGATCGCCGTCGTCATATGTACATCATCGGCCAAACCGGTATGGGTAAGTCCGTCTTCCTCGAAAACCTTGCTTTTCAGGATATGTGCGACGGCCGCGGCTTCGCCTTTATCGATCCGCACGGTGATGCTGTAGAGGCACTCCTTAAGCGCGTGCCAGAGGAGCGTATTGATGATGTTATCTATTTTGACCCAGCCGACATCGAGCATCCGGTGGGAATGAACATGTTCGAATTCACCAATGATGACCAAAAAGACTTCATCGTTCAAGAGGGAATTAGCATGCTCCAGTCACTCTTCGACCCAAATAACCAAGGTTTCTTTGGCCCACGTGGTCAGCATATGTTTAGGAACGCTGCCCTCCTCTTAATGTCCGACCCAGCCGGCGCCACCTTTATCGATATCCCTCAATGCTTTACTGACCCTGAGTTCGTCAAATCTAAGCTAAAATATGTCACTGATAAAGCTGTCTTTGACTACTGGACTAAAGAGTTCCCAGCTTCACAAAAATCTAACGACGCCGGCGAAGTTACCACCTGGTTTGCCTCTAAGTGGGGTCCTTTCATCGCTAACACCATCATGCGCAACACCCTCGGCCAGATTAAATCAGGGTTTAATATTCGCGAAATCATGGATAACAAGAAAATTTTCCTCGTCAACCTCTCTAAGGGTCGTCTCGGCGACATCAATGCCAACCTTCTTGGTATGATTTTCGTCATGAAATTCCAGCAAGCCGCTATGAGCCGCCAGGATATCCCAGAGGATGAGCGTAAAGATTTCTGTCTCTACGTAGACGAGTTTCAGAACTTCGCAACAGATAGCTTTGAATCAATCCTCTCTGAGGCTCGTAAGTATCGTCTTAACCTCATTGTTGCCAACCAGTTTATGACTCAGCTCACCGAGAAAATTAGGGAAGCGCTACTTGGTAACGTCGGTACCATCATCTGCGGTCGTATCGGTATTACAGATGCCGAATTGATGGCTAAAGCCTTCTCGCCAACCTTTAACGCCGAAGATCTCACCAAGACACCAAACTTCGCTGCTGTGGCGAAAGTTATGATGTTTGATATGCCATCCGCCCCCTTTACAATGGGTCTCCCAGCCCCGATGGGCGAACCAAACGAAGAGCTGATGGAATCTCTCAAGGTATACTCTGCTACCAAATATGCCAAAACTCGTGCTGAGGTTGAAAAGGAAATACAGGACCGCTGGAGCGCTCATGAGCTCAAAACGCCTGAAGACCCGTCTCCAAGTCCAGAAGCCCCTTCTGAGGGCTCTGAAGAGCCTCAGGAAGGATTTTTGGACGCCTGGTTAAACAAAAATAATCCAGACGGGCAACAAACCTAGGGGCCCCAGCTAAGCCATAGCGAAGCGGGGGAGGAGAAGATCCGGCAGGACCCGTCATACACTTGATTTTTGGTTATATAAGGTGTATAATAGAGAGGTATATTTAAGATGAGGTATCAAAATGTCCGCTAAGGAAGCTTATGATTCGTCCGAAATTCGGGTGCTAGAGGGGTTAGAGCCGGTCCGCCTAAGACCAGGTATGTACATTGGCTCTACAGGTTATGATGGTCTACATCATTTAATCAAAGAGATTGCCGACAACTCTATCGATGAGGCTATCGCCGGCTACGCTAATAAAATTGATATTACCATCCTCGAGGATGGCGGTGTCAGAGTAGATGATAATGGTCGCGGTATTCCGGTAGATATCCACCCCAAGACCAAAAAATCCACCCTTGAGACAGTATTAACCGTCCTCCACGCTGGTGGTAAATTCGGCGACGGTGGCTATAAGGTATCATCTGGTCTTCATGGCGTCGGTTCATCTGTTGTGAACGCCCTCTCCACCAAAATGACCGCCGAAGTTTATAGGGAAGGTAAAACCCACCATATTGAGTTTGACACCGGTAAGCCCACTATGGAACTCCAAGTCTCAAAAGGCTCCCCACGCGAACACGGCACCTCTATTACTTTCTACCCAGATCCAACCATCTTTAAAGAGACCACCACTTTTGATTATACATGGGTCTCAAATTATGCCCGCCACCAAGCCTATCTTACAAAAGGTATTTTGATCACCGTAATGGATGAACGCACTGGCGCTAAAGAGTCCTTCTATTTCGAAGGCGGCATCAAGAGTTATGTCAAACGCCTCAACCAAGGGAAGGAAGTCCTGTCGGACGATATCTTCTATGTTGAAAAACAGGTTAACGACACCGGCGTAGAAATCGCTCTCCAATACAACGATACCTATGCCGAAACCTTGAAGCCATTCGCTAACAACGTCTTGACCCCTGATGGCGGTATGCATGTAGTTGGCTTCCGTACTGGCCTCAATCGTGTAATCAACGATTATGCCCGTAAAAACGGCCTCTTAAAAGAGAAAGAAGAAAACCTCACTGGCGACGACATTAAAGAGGGCCTTACCGCTGTAATTCTAGTCAAGCTCCCTGATCCACAATTCGAAGGCCAAACCAAGAATAAATTAGGGAATCCAGAGGTGCGTGGCTATGTTGATAAGGTTATGACCGAATATTTTGGTTACTACCTAGAAGAAAACCCTGCGATTGCCAAAAAGATTGTCTCTAAAGCCACTCTCGCCGCTCGTGCCCGCAAGGCTGCTCGTGCCGCCAGAGATAACGTTATTAGGAAAGGCGCCTTCGAAGGTCTCAATCTCCCAAGTAAGCTTGCCGACTGTTCCTCTCGTGACCGCTCCGAATGTGAACTCTTCATCGTAGAGGGTAACTCCGCCGCTGGTTCCGCCAAAGAGGGCCGCAACCCACAAATTCAAGCTATCTTACCACTAAGAGGTAAAGTTCTCAATACCGAGCGCGCACGCCTCGACAAGATGCTTGCTAACCAAGAACTAGTCTCTCTGATTAAAGGTCTCGGTGTTGGTATTGGCGATCAATTTAACCTCGACGGTCTCAGATATGATAAAATCATCTTCATGACCGATGCCGACGTCGATGGTCTTCACATTGCGACTCTTCTCATGACTTTCTTCTTCCGCTATATGCCAGATGTGATTGCTGCCGGCCACGTTTACTTAGCTAAACCACCTCTATTTGGCCTCATTAAAGGTACTGGCAATACCCGCAAGATTGATTACCTCTATGACGAAGTGGCTCTTGAGAAGAAGCTTACCGAAAAAATCGAAGAACGCAAGAAAGCTGGCACCAAAATCGACGAATCTCAAGAGAGATTTAAGCAAGCTGGCTACACTGCACAGCAACGTTTCAAAGGTCTTGGCGAAATGGACGCCAAACAGCTCTGGGAAACCACCCTGGATCCAGAGAATCGCATCTTGGTTAAAGTCCATGTCGAAGATGCCGAAAAAGCTGACGCAGTCTTTACGAAGCTAATGGGAGACCAGGTCGAACTTCGTAAAAATTTCATCCAAGCCGGCGCCGCCTCAGTTAACTTAGACGATCTAGACTTTTAAGGAAGGAGATGAGAGATGGAAGACGACAAAACGAAAGATTTGAATAAAAAATCAGAAGAAATACCTTCTGGTGGTGCCAACCGGGGTGGCCGAAATGCCTCTTCCGAAGGGCCTAAGACTTGGGCGAGCGCCCCGGAGCGGCCCGAGGAAGAGGCATTTGGACAGGACCCCGGCTCCGAAGAAGGCATATCTGAAGGTCTTGAGTATAAGCCGGTCGAGCACACCATGGAAGACTACTTCCTGAAGTACTCCATGTCTGTTATCATCGACCGCGCTCTCCCAGATGTCCGTGATGGTTTGAAACCGGTCAACCGCCGTATATTATACGCTATGAACAAAAACGGCTGGAAAGCCCCTCATCCTACCGTGAAATCCGCCCGTATCGTCGGTGAAGTCATGGGTAAGTATCACCCGCATGGCGACTCCTCTATTTATGACGCTATGGTCAACCTCGCTCAACCTTGGAAGATGCGCTACACCCTCGTAGAAGGCCAAGGTAACTTCGGTTCTGCCGATGGCGATGAACCAGCCGCCTCCCGTTATACCGAGGCCCGTATGGATAAAATCGGTGCCGAACTCCTAGCCGACATCGAGAAGGAAACTGTAGATTTTCGTGATAACTTCGATGGCTCAGAGAAGGAACCAGTTGTCCTTCCAGCCGCCCTTCCGAACATTCTCCTAAACGGCCAGATGGGTATCGCTGTCGGTATGGCGACTAATATCCCGCCACATAACCTCGGTGAACTCGTAGATGCCACAGTGGCCCTCATCGACGATCCAGAGATTACTCTAGATGGCCTCATGCAACATGTTAAGGGGCCAGATTTCCCAACCGGTGCCGAAGTTTACGGTGGCGCTCCGATGAAAGAGGCCTATGCCACGGGTAAGGGCTCGGTCACTATTCGCGCTGTCACCAATATCGAAGAGCGCAAAAACGGCCGCTACAACATCGTTGTAACAGAGATGCCTTACGGTGTATCAAAAGAGGGCTTTATTGAAAAAGTTCGCGACCTCGTTCTCAACAAAAAAATCACCTCTATCTCTGATGCCCGCAACGAATCCGCCCGAGGTAAGACTCGCGTTGTTGTCGAACTTAAAAAAGACGCTTTTCCCAAGAAGATTTTAAACCAACTCTATAAATTGACCGATTTACAGACATCATTCCATTACAATATCCTAGCGCTCATTGATGGCATTCAGCCTCGTGTCCTCGGTCTCAAAGAGATTTTAAGTGAATTTGTAAAACACCGCCAGATAGTGGTGCGTCGCCGCACAGAGTTCGATCTCCGTAAGGCCAAAGAACGTGCCCATATCTTGGAAGGTTTAAAGATTGCCCTCGACAACATCGATGAGGTTATCAAAGTCATCCGCGCCTCTTATGACGACGCCGATAAGCAGCTCATGACTAAGTTTGGTCTCTCCGAGATTCAGGCCAACGCTATCTTACAGATGCAACTTCGCCGTCTCCAAGGGCTCGAACGTGACAAAATCGAAGAAGAATTGAAAGAACTTCACGAGCTAATCAAGAAATTAGAGGCCATTCTTGCTGACGAGAAAGAAATTCTTCGTGTCATCAAGGAAGAGCTTCTTGCTCTCAAAGAGAAATACGGTGATGAACGCCGCTCTAAGATTATCAATCACGAAGTCGGTAAATTCTCTGAAGAAGAGCTTATCCCGGAAGAAGAGAGTGTCATCTTACTCACCTCTGAGAATTATATGAAACGCGTTCCTCAGGCTGATTTCCGTAAGCAAAACAGAGGTGGTAAAGGCAAGCGTGGCATGACCACTAAGGAAGAAGACATGATTGCTCAAATCTTGACTGCTTCCTCTCATGATTATCTGTTATTCTTCACTAATCAGGGTAGATTATTCCGCATGAAAGCCTACGAAGTTCCGCAAGCCTCTCTATCTGCTAAGGGTACTGCCGCTGTTAATATGCTCAATATGCATCCAGAAGAAAAAATCACCGCTATCATCAAACAAGGTGATGCCGACGGTAACGGCTACCTCTTTATGGCCACTAAGAAGGGAACCATCAAGAAATCTGCCACCAAAGATTTCTTCAATGTCCGCTCTAACGGCCTCATCGCTATCAAACTAGATACCGGTGACGAACTCCGCTGGGTTAAAGAAACCACCGGCGAGAACGATATCGTAATTAGCACCTCTGCTGGCCAAGCGACCAGATTCAATGAAAAAGAGGTCCGCGCCATGGGTCGTTCCGCAATGGGCGTAAGAGGTATGCGTCTCCGTCCAAAAGATGAAATCGTCGGTATGGATGTTATCACCGATCCAGACCAAAAACTTATTGCTGTTTCAGCAAATGGTTATGGCAAAGCCTGTCTTGTCTCCAACTTCCCACCCCATAAGCGTGGTGGCGTCGGCATCAAAGTCGCCTCTGTTACCGCCAAGACCGGTCCAATCGTAGCTGTTCACACTTTAGATCCATTAGCCAAAGAGGTAATTATGATGTCTACCAAAGGCCAAGCCATCCGTGTTGCGATGAAGGAAATCCCAACTCTCGGTCGCGCCACTCAGGGTGTTCGCATCATGAAAATGAGCGAAGGTGATACTGTTGCCTCTATTGGTATCGTTCTTCCTGAAGACGACTCCGGAGAATCGACCAACGAAGAATCTGCTAAAAGTTCTAAATAATAAGTTTATTAACAAATCTTAGCAATAGCGTCTTTTAGATAATTTCAGAGGTGATATTGTTTATGCTTCCAAAAAATCTAGTGGGGGGTTGACATTCTCTCTAGCTTATGACTATACTCCGCCATAAAATTTTTAATCAAAAAGGAGTTTTATGGCAAAAATACCACTAGCGGTATCAACCGCACTAATATCAACCGTATTCCTAACAGGTCTAGTGTCGCCATCCGCCCACGCCACAGGTACACTTGAAAATGGCCTACAGTACTGGACCATTCAAGATATTATTGAATACGGCATCGAAGCGGAAGCAGCACGAAATGCACTCTGCGGCGAAGATGCTTCCTGTAAGGAACAATATTACTATGAACATATGGATGGCGGGGAAGACCGCACCAGATACCAACTTCTTGACCGGTTCAATAGTACTAGGATTTGGCTGACTAGTATCAACCCTTCTACCGGAGCAGCGAAGTTCCTCTATCAGGGGAAAGATGGCTGGGCTGTGGCCATGGGGCACGATGTTGCGTCGCAAAACCTAAATGAACTTTATTTTGTTTGGCTACAAGGTGATGCGGTCGATAGATACTACAGTAATTCTTGGTTTGATCCAGCACGTGAGCACTATGTTCCAGACTATGTAGATGAAATCTTATCGGGTGAGCTACCACCAGATACGCACGAAATCTTCTCGTACAATATAGAACGAGATGGCTACATTGCATACCCTGAGAGAACAGAGATAGATTTCACCATATCAAGTAACGCTAATCTAGGGGCCAATACTGATGGCGCAGTCTACTTTAGCAATATGGTGGGCGGATTGCGCACGCACGGAGTATACAATTACAGCAGCTGTCTCAGCGACCCAAATTACAGGGAAGGTATGGAATGCCGTTTTGTATTTACTGAAGATTATAGACAGCAATTTGTACCATTTACTGAAGATGGAACTCTGGCGACAGCCGAAGATCAGCTGACATCTGAAACAGAGCCCGAATCTGAACCTAGTACAGAGCCTGCCCCTGATCCAGAGCTAGAACCAAATCCAGAACCTACATCTGATCCCGATCCAGAACCAAATCAGGAACCTACCTCTGATACTGAGCCAGAACTCAACCCGGAACCTGCATCAGGACCAGAACCCATTAACAATATCACGTCTCCCACCGATGATAATCTTGACGACCTCGAAAACAGGGAAGATATCATCGTTATAGCTGATAATAATACAGCTACCCCGCATATCACCACTCCGAACACCGGTCAACCGACTGCTACCAGCGAAGAAAACAGCGCACCGGTCTTTCCTTGGTGGCTCACTGCAATCTTAATAATCAACGGTATTGCGATAGCTTGGCTCTTCTGGCCTGACGAATTCATCAAAAGACTAATCGCCAAAAACCGTAAAAATCGAAAGATTTTTCAAAAAAAGTATTGATAGCCCCTTGGGACGCTCCAATACTTTTTGCCGAAAAATCGAAAGATTTTTCAAAAAAAGTATTGACAAAAAGGCTAAAGTGCGCTAAAATCATACTTAGTCTAAAGCTGCGAGACTTAATAGATATTTTGTAGCAATTAGCAGAAGTTTAACAATTTAGTTGTGCAATTAAATTAAAAATGAAGTTCAAACTTCGTTTTTTATTTCATCGTCAGTTTTTTTAATTTGAGTTTTCAAATTTTCATACAGATCTCTGAATAAGAATGAATTCAGAATCTTTACTGGAGAGTTTGTTCCTGGCTCAGGTTGAATGCTGGCGGCGTGCCTAATACATGCAAGTCGAGCGGTAACAGGGGGTTCCACCGTGCTCTTGACACTCAGGGCTATTATGCGTGAGGTTGAATTCGAGAGTACAGTGGAACCCTGCTGACGAGCGGCGGACGGCTGAGTAACGCGTGGGAACGGACCCCAAACTGAGGGATAACTAGTCGAAAGATTAGCTAATACCGCATATGATCTTCGGATTAAAGCTTTCGAGCGGTTTGGGACTGGCCTGCGTACGATTAGATAGTTGGTAGGGTAATGGCCTACCAAGTCGACGATCGTTAGATGGTTTGAGAAGATGATCATCCAGACTGGGACTGAGACACG
>JAFYKF010000007.1 GCA_017537745.1 Candidatus Saccharimonadota bacterium | reverse complement strand
CAGAACGTCGTGAGACAGTTCGGTTTATATCCGGCATGATCGTTAGGAATTTTGAGGAGATTTGTCTCTAGTACGAGAGGACCGAGATGAACGAATCTCTAGTGTACGGGTTGTGGACACCTGCCGCATCGCCCGGTAGCTATGTTCGGAAGAGATAAGCGCTGAAAGCATATTAAGCGCGAAGCCCACTCCAAGATAAGAATTCCCTAGGAGACTCCTAGTAGATGACTAGGTTGATAGGCGCAAGGTGGAAGTATGGCAACATATGGAGCCGAAGCGTACTAATAGGTCCATCGCCTTTTTATGTTCCAAGTTCTTAACGTGACATGTCGCGAGAAGAACTTGGGAGACGTAACTAGCAATCGGTGTTTGATTCATAAACACCGCGACGTCGTTAAAATCATAATTCGTTCGCCTTATGGACATCAATAGTAATAATAAGTGACGTCTTGTTATTACCATTTGGTGCCCATAGCGCTGGGGTAATACCTGTTACCATTCCGAACACAGAAGTCAAGCCCAGTCGCGCCGATTATACTGCTTTGCGGGAAACTAGGAAGGTGCCAAATTATCAATTAGCCATCCTTAACGGGATGGCTTTTTGTTGACATGTCTTTTCGGTGTGTTATAATTAAGACATAAGTTTATAAACACAAAAACATAAAATAAAAGGCCGAAAATTATGTCATCGAAGTTATTAATCAATGTCAATGACGCTACTCCTAGTGTAATACCAGACACTAGCGCACCAGACACTGGTATGTTTAGTGTCTCGCATACGGATGGAGTAAGTTTTAATGCCAGTATGGTGTTACCAATCATTGGTATTGCTGCGTTGGTTATTGCTATTGTTGTGGGTGCTATCATAGCAATATCTCGTCGTAAGAAAGTAAATCGTTTTACTACCCATACTAATAAACACTTAGTAGCTAAATTAACTACATTATCCGTAGTAGTATTACTAGGCGCGTTAGGTGTATTAAATGCAGATAAATTAACCAGTATGGTTAATGCAGCAGATAATTCAGAAGAAGATACACTTACTATTACTGCAAGTGATATTAAAATAGATGTAGATTTAAATGATAAAGCAGTATTTGCTACTGGTGAAAGTGTAGTAACGGTAGATTCTGCAACTAGAGGTGGATATACACTAATGGCTTATGTAGATAGTATTACTACAGATCTTGCTAACGAAACCAATAAGTCTTCTTCTAGTACTATTACCATGCTAGATGCTAATCTAAAAACTCCTAAAGCATTAGAAGACAACACATGGGGTATGTCTATCACTAAACCATCTAGCCAAGAAGATGAAACATTTAGAGGGCTTCCTACCTCATTAGAAGATGCTACAATACTTAAGTCTACCGAAGATGCTACAGTAGCTAATGATAAGACTACCGTTTACTATGGTACTTATATTACTCCAGACTTAGACTATGGTACTTATTCTGGTGTAACTATTACTTACATTGCCATAGCTAATTTTGCTTGTAATCCTGATGCTACTACTATACAAGAAGCAGTCTGTATGCAAGATTTTGCTGGTCCTAATCGTGACCAAATCGTGGATTCTATGACCCCAGAAACCCAATATACGCTTAAGGATAAACGGGATAAGAAAAGTTATACGATTGCAAAACTTGAACTTGGAGAAAATTTCTTTATTCGTGAAGCAAAAGATGATGTTAATTATGCGGTCTGGATGACGCAAAACCTAGATTTGGATTTAGACTCTAATACTACTTATACTAACGAAGACACAGATCTTGGCTACAATCCAGAAACTAATGAATATGAAACGGTTTCTTGGATGCCAATTCGCTCAACTTATGCGGCAACGGATACTTACACCCATGAATGGTGTAGTGGTGGAGTATGGGATTATAACGACAATTATTGCCGTAATAATTATACCCCAGAGTCTTACGATGCTGGTGATTTGTATTGGAATGCTCGATTAAGTACTAACGACGAGTGGGAAGGTTACTTTTACGATTGCGATCATTCAAGTTCTACCCCAGATTGTTCTCATGCGATTAACCCATTGCCGAGTTATGTATCTTCTACTGGTATTCCGCAATATCATTTGGGAAACTACTATAATTGGTCTGCGGCTATAGCGACTAATGACAGTTCGGTTTTCAATGGTTACGAATGGGTTGAGCAATCCATCTGCCCAGCTGGCTGGACGTTGCCCTCAAAAGTCCATGATGATTTTAGTAGGTTATGGGATCAATATGGTTTTAGCGATAGTTCAGTGAATGGTAGCGATGCTTTGTGGACGACCCCATTGTATTTTGTGCCTAGTGGATTTATAAGTGGCGCATTGACCGATGTTGGGTTTAGGGCCTTTTTCTGGGCTTCTTCACCGGATGCGAATGATAGGGCTACTGGGGCGGCGTTTTCAACTAATGGGTATGTAGAGTCTGACAACTGCTCTGGACGAGAATGTGGGCATCCTGTTCGTTGCGTTGTGCGTTCATATTTGGAACCTGGTATTGATTCTGCGATTCCAGACGATCCGGTTTCGTATTAAGCTATGTTTGATACGTTGGTTTTGCGTCAGTTGTAAAAATTGTGTAAATATGGTATAATGTATTAAATATCTAGTTTGAAGGGGGCAAAGACGGTGATTAGTACATTCCCAGTTTGGGCGGCGATTCTGCTCTTTGGTATGATTGCACTGTTTCTTGCGGGGTGGAGCAATGTGTATGTGCCGAAAGATCAGAGGGCGAAGGCGAAGCGGATTGGTATCGGCAAGATTCGCGTGAGTGAATCGGCGACGATTCGGTATGAGTTGCGCGTGAAGGGCACTTGGTATGTGCTGCTGCCCACCTTGGTGGTGTTGGCGGCTTCGATCGTGTTCTTTATAAACGATTTTTCCGTATTGGCGCGTTCAATCGCGAGTGGCGCCGGCGGCGTGGTGCTGGCTGTGTTGATTTATATTGTGCAGTTGTTTATTGCCGAGATGATATTGATAGTGATGCCATTCCTCGGCGAGACGATGTCGGTGAAAGAGACACAGTCTTATTACAAAAACCGCTACGGCGTTGAAGTCGTTGATCCGAAGCCGGATTGATTGCCCGTCCAAATGTAGGATTCCCGCAGCAATGCGGGAATTTCCCTTGACAAATTTTTTTATAATGCTTATAATAAAATTGTACAAAAGTCATACAGAAATAAAAACGAAGGAGATGATTCATGTCATCAAAAATAATGGTAAATATTAGTGAGCCTGCACCAGAGGCGGATATTGTAATACCGGATACCGGTACTTTGAGCATGAGCGATGGAGTAAATAGCTTCTCCAATGATGTTGCTCCGATTGTGGGGGTAGTGGCTTTGCTGCTTTTGGCGATGGCGGCAATAATAGCCGTGATTATTCGTTGTCGTAATAAAAAACGAATTGGCTTTGGTAAACATGAATCGTTTTCTTCTGTTTCTGGACTCCATCTTAAAAAGAGCTGGGCTCCACGAATTGCTTGTATGACTTTAATCTTTTTGGTTTCAGCTTTTGCGGTTTTTAATAGTGGTATTTCGCAGGGGGCGGTGAATGCGGAAGGATTAGAAGAAGAGAATCCGATACTAAATGGGGGCACGATAAAAACTGGTGATTCTGTGGACGGTGAAGAACTATCAATAAGCACAGAGGACGTGGCCATTGAAGTGGAGATGGGCGATGAACCGGTTTTTGGTGTGGGTAGTACAACCGTAACGATTGATTCAGCTACAACCAATGGTTATACATTGGTGGCGTATATCGATAGCAATACGACTGATCTTATAAGTGAAGATAGTGATATGGCGATTGAGATGCTGGAAACGGTTGGCGCGCAAGCTTTGACAGAGAATACTTGGGGAATCGCTTTGGAGGAGCCAACTAGTTGGGATAGTTCGATATTTAGAGGACTTCCTACGACCGAGAAAGAGGCGATGATAGTAAAAGTGTCTGGCACTAAACCTACACCGGTTGATGATGAAACTACTTTGTATTATTCGGCTTATGTGACGCCAGATTTGGATTATGGTGTGTATACTGGTGCGACGGTTAATTATATAGCGGTGGCGCACGTGGTAACGACTGATGACGTGACGGTGAGATATCACGGGAATGGGTTTTATTTCGACGAAGAAAAGACGCAAGATACTAATACTGTGGTGTATGGGGAGACTTGTAAGCTTTCTTACATTGATGTTCGCGGGGGGTGTTCTACGGTTTATGTTGGTGAAGATAGTAAGATTTCTAAATCGCCAAATGTGAATGATGATGGCTCGGCAGAGCATGGTTATGATGATTATCTAGACGGTTCAACTTATATTGATTCAGTTTCGTTTAGTGGGGCAGATATGCTGAAGGTCTATTTAATTTATGGGTTGGAGACAGATTATGACTATTTGTATGTGTTTGAAGGCGATGATATTACAACGGAAAATTGGCGTAATAATAATGCCGTGACGGTATTAAATGAATATGGAAAGGACGATGATGATTATGAATATTTGCCTGCTGGTGAGACCACACTATTCATAGGTGGTGATAGTGTGAGTTTTGTGCTTCTTAGCGATCTTGCCGATGATTATTACGGCTATTACGCTGTCATATCTCCGGTATATTTGAATAAACCAGATGGTATACAGACAAAGGAAGATAGAATTTGCAATTTTGTGAAGAGTGACAATGTAAATGAGGATGGTGGAAAAGAAGAGTCTTATTATCCGGAAACTGAATTCTTACAAACCGTAAGTATTCCTGGCGCCAATAAGATAAAGGTTGAGATTAGTTACGCTATCACTGATGGCGGAGCCGAAATAGATATTGTCAAGGGGGTCTGGAACGGAGAATATAGTGATTATTATGATGAAAATGTATTGTTATCTGCCTATGAAGACAATGTTTACCAAGCTGACTCGTTGGAATTTATTGTAGATGATGGAGCTATAACATTCAAGATGGAGTCTTGGGGGGAGCCAGTTGATGGGTATGATTATGGTTTTTATGCTAGGCTTTATCCGATTTACGACGAAGAACATGAGGGGACTATTCCTGTACAAGATTGTTCATTTGCTATAAAGGCAGGAAGCTACAAGAGAGTGATGGCTCAGGAAGACTATAATGGGTGGTGGTATTTGTATGTTGAAATTGATGGTGATTATTATGGGGAGCGTTGGTATTTTAATCCCATTGATGATACTGAAATAATGGATTATATAAAGGGTAATATCGATTTTTATGCGGGAAGAACTGTGGATGTTTATGCGGCATCATTCTATGAAATAATTTACGATGGCAATGGTGGGGTTCTGGCAGGTGGTCCTGACGATGAGTGGGCGAATAGACAGTGGGTTTGGGAGTTTGTTACAAGTTCAATTTGGAACAATATGTATCTATTTGATGATGATTATTTCTTCGCGGGATGGAATACAAAACCGGATGGAAGTGGGGCGTGGTACTATCCTGGAGATAGTATTTCTAGTGAAGGTCATTTAGGTGAGACTTTGACACTCTATGCGCAGTGGTCGCATAAATAAGTGTAAAATAATAACGGCGGTGACGCCGTTATTATTGCTATGGGTTTATGATTGGTTTTACTCTTCGGATTCGTCGTTGGATTCTTCAAGGGCGGAGAGCAATGAGTCCTCAACGTTCTTTTTCTTCTTTTTGGCTGGGGCCTTGATAAGTTCGATATCGATATCATAGCCAGTAAGCTTAGAAGCTAAGCGAACGTTTTGGCCTTGTTTACCGATGGCAATAGATTGTTGGTCTTCAGTGACGTAGACTTTGGCTTTTTTGCCGTCGATTTCAACCTTGTTAATCTCGGCCGGGGAAAGGGCCTCGCGAATAAATTCGGAAGCGTTGTCACTCCAAGTGATAACATCGATTTTCTCTTTGTTGCCGATTTCGTTCATTACAGCGCTAACGCGGATACCGCGGCCACCGACGAAGGTGCCTACTGGGTCGACACCTGGGACGCTAGAGATAACAGCGATTTTGGTGCGGCGACCAGATTCGCGAGCAATAGCTTTGATTTGGACGGTGCCGTTGTCGATTTCGGGGACTTCTTGACGGAATAAATATTCAATAAATTCTGCAGAGCCACGGGATAAGACGAGCTGGGCTCCTCTTTCGCCACGTTCGATTTTTTTGACGAGAGCCTTGATGCGGTTGCCAACAGTGTAATATTCGCCATCGATTTGTTCGCTTTTTGGCATGATGCCATTGGTGCGGCCAAGGTCGATACGAATGATGCGTGGCTCAACACGGGAAATGGTACCGGTAACGATGGTGCCGATTTTGTCTTCAAACTCAGCAAGGACGGCTTCGTTCTCGGCTTCGCGGAGACGCTGAATCACGACCTGCTTGGCGGTTTGAGCAGCAACGCGGCCAAATGAAGTGACTTTGTGCTTCTCTTCGCAAGTATCACCGACTTTGTATTTCTTGCCAGCTTCGGATAGTGGTATTTCGGTGGCTGGGTTGTAGGCAAGGCCATCTTCGATAACTTCGCGGGTAACAAAAATATCAGCTTCGCCGGTGTTGGTATTAAGTGAGGCGCGGACATTCATGTCGCGGTCACCATTGTCTTTGCGCCAGGCGGCAGCAATAGCTTGTTCGATTACATTTAATACGGTTTCTTTTGGTAAACCTTTTTCTTCAGCAATAATATCTACCATGGCAGACATTTGCTTCAGATCTAATCCTTCCATATTGGTCCTTTCTATTATCTTAAAAAATAATTATTATTCGTGCTTCACTTCACGCCAGGAATTAAGAAATGATTTCAGGCAGATTTTCACCTGTATTATCAGTACAGGATTCAAATCTGTGAAATCATTTCTTAATTCTTGGGTTCGTTCAATGCTCTTAATAATTAT
This sequence comes from Candidatus Saccharimonadota bacterium, assembly GCA_017537745.1. Classification (GTDB taxonomy): domain Bacteria; phylum Patescibacteriota; class Saccharimonadia; order Saccharimonadales; family Saccharimonadaceae; genus Nanosyncoccus. Next base: position 128,155 of record JAFYKF010000007.1, on the reverse strand, counting down.
TTTTTAAGATACTTAATAAAACAACCGGCCTGGGGAGGTCGGTCAAATACTGTATAGCTTGATTATAGCAAAGGTATTGAAAAAATGCAAGAGATTTGGTATAATAGAGGTAACGATTTTACTTGTAATAAAAAAGGAAACTTATGAATATAAATGAAGAAGAGCGGCGTGCCCGGCTCTTAAAATCGAGGGCAGAAAGGTTGCCGGATATTAAACGGCAGTTTGAAGAAGCACAAAAACGAAATTTTAATTCGAATTTTGCGGAAGGGGGAAAGGATGCTGCTCTAGTGAAAAAATCAACTAAGACATCAAAAACCGCAAAAGCTGTGGTTGCAAAAACTAAAAAAGCTAAACAGCCAGCTACTCCTGCGGCTTCGAAGAAAGCAAAAGCTAAAGCTGAAGCTGAGAAGCGCAAGGTGAATTTGTCGGTGTCGGCGAAAAAAGGCGACATGGTGCATCACCAGAGAATGTTGTCAGCGGATGTAAATGCGCAGGCGACGCAGCATATTATCGGTATTCCAGTTAATAAGACACGCTACAATGGCTATGGTGGCGAGCAAATTACCAATGCTAAGTTGAAGAATATGAGGCCGGACCCGGAATCGGTGCGTATTATTCCGATTGGTGGTGTGGGCGAATTTGGGATTGGCAAGAACATGACTATCGTGGAATACAAATCCGAAATGATAGTGATTGATATGGGTGTGTTGTTTGCGAGCGGTGATTATCCGGGTGTGAACTATTTAATCCCGGATATCAAGTATCTTGAAGATAATATGGATAAGGTGAAGGCGATTTTGTTCACGCATGCGCACCTTGATCATATCGGTGCGTGTAGGCATTTATTGCCGAAGTTTTCACATTTGACACCGATTTATGGGACGGCATTTACGCTTGGAATGATTCAGAAGCAAATGTCTGAACTAGACGATGTGCCGGAGATGAATTATTGTAAAGTTGATCCGATGAAACATGAAATAATCAAAGTAAGTGAGAATTTATCGGTTGAATTTATTCATGTTTTGCACTCAATTCCGGGTAGTACAGCAATTGTGGTGAGGACGCCAAATGGGGTGATTTACTTCTCGGGCGACTGGCGGCATGAAGAAAATCCGATGGGTACACAAACGGATTATGAGCGTATTGACGAAATCGTGGCTAAGGAAGGTGTGGACTTGATGTTGAATGAATCTACCAATATTGATTCTCCTGGGCGTCATCCACATTCGGAATATGATGTGGGCGAAAACCTTGGTCTTGTGATGGACCACTATGCTGGTGGACGTGTGATTATTTCATGCTTCTCGTCGCAGATTTCGAGGATTGAACTGATTTTGAAAGAAGCGGCAGCACGAGGACGCAAGGTGGCGTTTTCTGGATTTTCGATGATTAACAACGTAGAAGTGGCACTTCGTTCAAAATCTATTAAGGTGCCAAAAGATACAATTGTAAAAATGGAAGATACACTGAAGTTGCCGGACGAGAAAGTTTGTATTGTATGTACTGGTTCGCAGGGCGAATTGAACGCGGTGCTAAACCGGATGGTGACGGGTGCGCATAAATATATTAAGATTAAATCAACTGATACAGTGGTGTTTTCGTCTAATCCGATTCCGGGCAATGAACCGCATATCGTAACAACAGTGGATGGGCTACTGCGTGAGGGTGCACAGGTGATTCAAAATGGCAGGACGCATTTAACCAACATTGGGCCTCTACATTTATCTGGACATGCATACTATGAAGACCATGTGGATTTTGTGACGAGGATTCATCCAAAGAATTATTTGCCATATCACGGCGAGTTTTATATGCTTGAACATAGTGCTGAAATGGCGGAAAATGTGATTGGAATTCCACACGATAATATTTTGATTTTTGATGATGGTGATATTGTAGAATTGACGCCAGAAAAGAAAATTCGTAAGGCGGGGCGAATTTATGTAGGTAATAAATTGTATGACGATGCAGACCAGCCGGTGCATGAAGCGGTGGTGAAAGACAGAATTCATATTTCGCGCGAGGGGATTTTTGTGATAATTTTGACGCTTAATAAGAAGACTGGTCATCTGATGAAAACTCCTGATGTGGTGTCACGGGCGTTTATATACCTTGATAATTCGGAAGAGTTAATTGGTAAGATTCGTCACTATTTGCGGCAAAAGACTGATAAGTCGATTGCGACTGATCCAGAAATGAAAGTTTTGAAGGAAGAAATAAAAACTGATATTACGCACATACTCTTTGATGCAACTGGGCATACGCCGATTGTAATTCCAGTTATTAATAAGGTATAATAATATCATGGATGCAGATATTATTATAATTGGAGCGGGGGTGGCCGGAATGACGGCAGGGATTTATGCGGCGCGAGCTGGTAAATCTGTACTGATAATAGAGGGTAAGGTTGCTGGTGGGCAAATTGTTGAGTCATTAAAGGTGGGTAATTGGCCGGGTGAAATAATGATATCTGGAGAGGATTTGTCTAAAAAGATTTATGCACAGGTAGAGAAGCTGGGCGTGAAGGTGTTTTATGAAGTGGTGGAAGATATCTTGAATGATAAAAATGGCGATTTTGAATATGTGATTAAGACTGATGAAACAGAGTACCGATGTAACGCATTGATACTTGCGACTGGTACGGAGCCACGGAGGTTGTCCGAAAAGCAAATGGCTATGGTGGGGAAGCGGCCAGTTTCATATTGTGCAACTTGTGATGGGGCATTATATAAAAATAAACCTGTGGTAGTGGTGGGGAGCGGTAATACTGCTAAATATGAAGTTTCGTACTTGGAGAATATTGCGTCGAAAGTTTATAATATACACCACGATGAGCCGATTCCTGTGGATGCAGAAGCAGTGTTTGTGGCAATTGGAAGAGTGCCGGCGACTGATTATTTAAAGGGTTTTGTGGATTTAGATACCGATGGATATATTGTTGCTGGTGAAGACTGTCATACATCGCAACCTGGTGTTTTTGCGGCGGGGGATTGCCGGACGAAATCAGTGAGACAACTAGTGACGGCGGCGGCTGACGGTGCGGTAGCAGCAACGGAAGCGGTGCGGTATTTAGGATAATTTTATCCGTTGGTTTTATTCTCTTTGATGCTTTCCATTTTGTCAAAGCTGAATTCTTTTTCGAGGTTGCTATTTAGTTCGTCTACTGCATCAGCGAAGCTTTTCATTTTATCTGCTAATTCGTCATCAATTTCACTGATTCGATCCGCATAACAAGTATCGATGCATTCGGCGAGGGCTGAGGCTTTTTCGGAAATGCCTTCTAGGGCTCCGTTAACCTGATTGATAATCGCAAGAACTTTTTCCTCAGTATATTCGTCGGGTTTGATTTTGAATTCTAGAACTTTGTCTTTGGATTCTTTTAGTTTATCTCGCGATATAGAATCTTCGTCGCCGTAATTTTCATTTAGTTTGTCTTTTACGGTTGCGATATTGGATTTTATGGATTGCATTTCGGTCAATAATTCAACCTTGTTGTTTAGAAGCGTTGTGTATTCTTCAAGTTGATTTAAGTAATCTGTCTGTTCGCTTTTGACAAGCCCAAGTGGCGCGATAATGTTGATTTGCTCTGTAATTTCGGCTAGATTCTTTTCGTAGGTTTCTACGTCTTCGGTCATGACAGCTATTTTAATCATGTCCAAATTATAATTTATTTTTTCGTGTGCCACTGCTGCAATTTCTGTTTGATGCAGATATTCTTTTTTTACAATAGAATATGCTTCGTATAATGCAAATCCTGTTATTGCTACACAGCAAAGTGTTCCGATTAAGATTTTTTTCATAGTTTTCATAGTCCACTTACCACCTGATAAACTAAATCTGCGTACGCCTGCCGACCTGCAGGTGTAAGATGCGTGTGGTCCGCATAAGTATACCAATCTACGTTGGGTACTACCACTGATACCCAATCTCCAACATGCACATTGCCGTAGTTATTCGCCATCCAGCGAATTGTATTGTTCTGGGCGTCGCGCGAGTAATCGCCGCAATAACCGGTCATAAAAACAAATTGGTGTCCGGGGCCGGCTGCATCCATAATTGCCTGGAGTGTGTCTGTGCCAAAATTGACGTAGTTAGTGACAAGCCCAATGACAATTATATATGGCAGAGAACCACCGTTGGCGGCGCGGTATCCGGCTAGCAAGTTGATGGCATCCGTCATGTTGCGCGAGCCCATTGCATCTACGAATACTCCTGGTACTGTATTATAAAGGTCTGCCGTTGCGCCCAGCACTACTGAGTCGCCAAGTACCATGACGCGTTTTGACGCTAGTTCAGAAGTGCGTCCGTAATCTGGCGTGCTGTAATAATCTCTTCCGTACAAACTTCCAGTTACTCCACCGCCGTACCAGGCTGCGGTTGTTGCGACTGGATATGGTTTTGCGAAATCTTCAGCCCCGTCAAAGAATTTCATAACCTCGCCGTTCAAAAGATTGGCTAGTACTTTCATTCCACTGTAGTCTATTATCACCGTGGTTGCTTCTTCGGTTTGGTTGTTGGCTTCGTCGAGTTCGATTTTTGCTTCCGCTAAGTTTTCTTCGATTGAAGATTTTTCTGGAGCTTTGATGAGTGACATGATTGGAAGAATTGTGCTACACGCTAGAAGTATTGCGAAGATAATTTTGTGTTTTTTGGAAAATGGCGTGATGACTTTTTGGAGCAGAATCGCTAGACCGATACTGAGTGCGATTGCAATATAAGGCGCAACTTCTAGTGGCCAAAACGATAGTAGGCTTGGAAGTAGAATGTAGAGTCCCCAGTGCAGTAAATAAATTGCAAATGAAAGTTTGCCGAGATATTCTGGTATGATGAGAGCTCGTGGAGTTTTGTTTATAATTGGTTTTTGGAGCTTTAGTATTGCGAATATCATTATGATGCTTAGTGCTGCAGTGAGCGGAAGAGCCATTATGAATGCTAGTGCTGAATCGTAATGAATGAATGGCGCCATTGCGATTACTCCAGCTATGCTTATTAATAATGCTACGAGCCAGCTGATTCTACGTTTTTCTGTTGCTGGTTTGATTTGGTGCATTGTCGTAAATACTGCAAGTGCGGCGCCAAGGAAGAAAGCCCCGATGTGCGAGTCTGGACCGAAGTAGGCGCGGTCGAATAGTGAGAATCGTCCACCGTATAAGGCCATTAGGCCAAACGATATCGTGGCGATTAGTAGACAGAGTACGAGAAATTTGATGTAGAAATTGTTAGTTTTGCTATTTTTCATTGGCGAAAGCTTGGTGAAAGCTGCAAATATTAAATAGAATAACAGGCACACTTGTAATTCGAGCGCTAGGAACCAAGTTGGATTAAAAAGATTTAGAATTAATGAGTTTTCGTAGGTACTGCCAGTAATAATTGAAACGATGTTCGTTGAGAATGTAACTGCCGAAAGGGTGTTTGGGCGTGCTCCGGTGAGAAGGTCGGGGTCAGCGAAATAAGCTAAGGATAGAGTTAGGATTATGCAGAATAATAGGGTTGGCAAGAATCTTTTTAGTCTGCCGATTGTGAATTTGAAGAATTCTTTTGGGCTACCAAATTTGTCTTTTTTGATTTTGTATTCCGATAGTAGCTTTTGTCCGATTAAAAATCCTGAAATTGCAAAGAAGATCTCTACGGCGATGAAGCCACCGGTTAAAGCTCCTGGAAAACAATGGTAAATCACTATTAATATAATTGCGATTAGCTTCAAAGTGTCCAGACCGATGATGTGTCTTCTTTTTGTTTTTTCGCTCATAGTAAAATTATACTATATTTTAGTATAAAAACCCATTGTTGTATAATAAAATAATCTTGACATGCGGTCAAGATTATTGCTCATGGTGCCCCGGATGAGACTTGAACTCATATGGATTTCTCCATTCGATTTTAAGTCGAACGCGTATACCAATTCCGCCACCGGGGCCCGTATCTGTATATTATTATATCATAGTTTTTGGTGGTTGGTGGCTTGTTATGATAAAATGAGATATATGAAGATATTATATACAGATGGAAGCGCAGAGCCTAATCCCGGTTTGGGTGGTTTTGCAGTAATTGAGGTTAAAGATGGTGTGGGTGCACCAGCGGTGATTGGCTCTGAAGAAAACACGACGAATATTCGGATGGAAGGGACGGCTCTTATTAATGCGATTAAATATGCTGGTGATGAAGGTTGTGAAATTCATACTGATTCAGAATTTTGGGTAAATGTGTTGACAAAGTGGGCGCCGAGTTGGGAAAAGAATGGCTGGAAAAAGAAAACTGGTCCGATTAAGAATTTGGATCTCGTGCAGGAATTATATAGTTTGTATTGCGAGAATTCAGTGAAATTAGTGTGGACGCGTGGGCACGTGGGAACTGAGTTTAACGAGATGGCTGACGAGTGGGCAGGTCGGGCTAGGTTGGGTGAGACATTATAATTGAATTAGGATTATACCAGTAACAACTAAAATTGTGGCAATTAGGTGAACAACGACGGACTTGCGATTGAGTTTTTCGCGGCCAAATTTGGGCCAGATGAGGGTAAGTAGTAGTCCCATGAAGAAAATGACAATTGGTTCGGCGGAGTCTGAGGCGGCGGAGGCAAGGGCGATTGACGGAGCTAAAACGAGAGCGCTGCGGTAAGTGAAATCTTTGATTAGATTTAAGATAAAATCAATTGAGAGCGGCAAAAGTACTTTTTTGTGTGTAGATTGGACAACTGAACGAAAGCGGCGGCGCCAGTCGGGCTTAAAAAGCATTATGATGCTGTTGCCGATGCCTTTACCGAGAAAAACGAGGGCGATTTCAGTGCCAAAGTTGATGTCGGGATTATTAAATTTAGCAAAAAGTAGGTTCCCGGCAACAGCGATTGCTACATATAAGAACGTAAATAATACGGCACGGATTTTGACTTTGCGGCTGCGTTTGCGAGCGGTGAGAATAATAAGGATTGGCGCGGATAATATAACTGCGAAGGCAACGAGCTGTAGGGGTGAGATGGTGTCACCGAAAAACATCCAGCCGAATACGAGATAGAGGATTGGCGCAAGTTGGATGAAGATACCTAGGTTGGTGGAGTTGTCTATCTCGAGCGCGCGATAATAAAATATATTTGCAACACTAATAATAATGCCGGAGCCGAGGATGATGATATATGTAAGTGGACTGGCGACGGAAAAATTAATGCCAAAAATTAGGAGAGTGATTAGCCCCGCAATGAGGTAAGCAAAGGTGAAGAAGTATTTTTGTGAAGCGGCGTCGCGGCCTTTGAAATAGACGTCTGAAATATAATTATCGATAAAGATAACGATTGCGGTGACGACGACGGCAATAATAACAAAAATGATCCAGCTCATGGTTATATTTTAGCATATTTTGTATATGTGGTGGTTTTGATATAATGGTGGTATGAATATTTTGTATTGTGGGGATGCTGGAATTAGCCGAGGGGTGCTGGTGTCTATTTTGTCCTTGATGATGAATGGGCGGGGAGTTTTTAATATTTATATTGCAACGATTAAATATGATAATGTGAAACCGTTTCCCAAGAAGACAGCGGGCTTTTTGGATAAGTTGGTAAAGAAATATAATGTTAAGAATTCGGTGACACTGATTGATGCAACGGAAGTATTTGTGGCGAATTTGCCGAAGAAAAATATGGGGTCGTATTTTACGCCTTGCTCGATGCTCCGACTTTATATGGACAAATTTGCGGAGCTTCAACAATGCGAACGGGTTTTGTATTTAGATTACGATGTGGTTTGCAGGGGTGATATTAGCAAGTTTTATAATACGGATTTGGACGGCGTGGAAGCGGCGGGAGTGCTAGATATTTATGGGAAGAATTTTTATCATTATCATGGGCTGCTGAATTTTGATTACATGAATTCGGGTGTGATGCTATTTAATTTGAAAGAATGCCGGAAGACTGGAATGTTTGAAAAAGCGGTTTCATTATGTATGAAGCGATGGATGATGCTGGCGGATCAGGCGGCTTTGAATAAAGCGATTTCGAAGCGGAAATTAATGCCGCGAAAATATAATGAACAGGGTGAGAGGCCACGTAAAGATACAGTCTTGCACCATTTTTCAAATAATTTTAAGTTTTGGCCATATTTCAAAGTGCAGAAGGTGAAGCCGTTTGATGTGGAGAGGGTGCATAAGGTTCTGAAAATTGATGAATACGATGATATTTTTGCCGAGTATGAGAAGCTGAAAAGTAATTTGTGATATAATTAAAGCATTAGTGTAAAGTGGAGTTTTGATAGATGGCGAAAGCGGAGTTGTTTCAGAAAGATTTGCCGGAAAGTGAACGGGTTTTTTATTATACTTCAGAGGAGGATGACCCGATTCAAACTGCTGAGCAGGAACGAAAAGAAAAAGTTGGTTTGCCGGAGGGGTATCAATTTATTCCGCGGAATCCTTTTAAGAGATTGTATGGGTCGGTGTTGTATCGCGGATTTAAGGTGTTTGCAAGATATTATGCTAATTCGTATTTACATATGAAAGTGGTCGGGCGGGAGAAGTTTAAAAAAGCTAAGGGGACTGGGTATGTGGTTTATGCAAATCACACAAATCCGTACCACGATGCTTTTTCGCCGGCATTGGTGGCGGACAGGCGGATTTTTACGATCGTTTCGCCAGTGAATTTGAAAATTCCAGGTATTGGAAAATATTTGCCGTACATTGGGGCGTTGCCGCTCGGTGCGACACTAGAGGAGAAGATTGCTTTTAATGAGGCGATAGATAAAAGATTGGCGCAAAAGAATTGTTTGGTGATTTATCCTGAGGCACACGTATGGCCGTATTATACTGGGATACGAAAATTCCCGGCGGGTGATAAATCGTTTAAGTACGCAGTGAGGAATAATTTGCCGATTTTTACGATGACAACGACATACCAAAAATCGCGGGTGGAAGGTCAGGCGCGGCCAGACATGACGGTATATGTGGACGGGCCATTTTATCCGGATGCAAATTTGACCGATGAAGAAAATCGCGCGAAATTGGCGGAGGAAGCGTATAATAGTATGGTAAAAATGAGTAAGCATAATAGCTATGAATATTTTAAATATGTTAAAAAGGCCAAGAAGAAATGAGTATTTTTGCAACCGGGTTGCCGTTGAATAGATTTACAAAGGTAGTGCCGGTTTTTATTACAATTAATAATGCGTATGCGCCGTATGCGGCAGCGGCGATTCATTCGTTGGAACGAGCGTCGAATAAAAAGCGATACTATCGCGTAATAATATTGCATGATGGGTTAAGTTTCCAGAATCGGGTGAGGCTTCGAAGCTTGGTGACAAAGAATATGGCAATTGAGTTTCGGAAGATCACAAATAGTTTGTATCTTCGGGCGATTGTAACCTATTGTACACGACGGCAAAAGGGGGCGGGGGATTTCTTTTCGTCTGCGGTGTATTATTACCGGGCGTTTATTCCGCGGCTTTTTCCACTGTATAAGAAAGCGGTTTATATTGATAGTGATGTTATTTTGCGTGGCGATATTGGGGAACTTTATGATATCGATTTGGAGGAGAATGCGCTTGCGGCGGTGGTGGACCCGAAGGTTACTATGATTAAGGAATTTCGTGATTATGTGAACAATGCGGTGGGGGTGCCACAGGATGAGTATGTGAATTCTGGCGTGCAAGTAATGGATTTAAAAAAGATGCGGAAATTAAAATATCTGTCCACAATGATTGAGCTGATACATGAATATGATGCCGATTTGATAGCGCCAGATCAGGATTATTTGAATATAATTTTGCGTGGTAAAATAATGCATCTTGATCCGAATTGGAATGCAGAGCCCCGCAAAGATTTGTCATCTGATGTGAAACTAGTGCATTTTAATTTGTTTAATAAGCCGTGGCATTATAAGAATGTGCCTTGCGAAGAGATGTTTTGGGAAGCGGCGAGGGGGACGGGGTTTTATGGAAACCTGAAACGGCAGCAAGAGGCTTTTGACGAGGAGAAGCAACGTGCCGACCATGAGAAAATTGATTTATTGATTAAAAAGGGCGCAAGGCTTGCGAAGACAAAGAAGCCGTTGGTAAAGCTATAAAACTCTGCTAAAAAAATGGAGGTGCCATACTGCCCCTTGGGACGCGGAAGGTACCGGAGTTTTTTGTCGAAGACAAAAAATGGAGGTGCCTACCGGAATTGAACCGGTGTACGCGGTTTTGCAGACCGCTGCGTAACCACTCCGCCAAAGCACCAGAATGTATCTTTATTATAACATACTTTTGAATATGGGTTTGTAGATTGTGAGTTGACAACTAGCTTTTATATCGTTATAATTATATCCATAAGTTTATAAACATAAAAACATAATATATTATAAAAAGGCAAAAGACATATGTCATCAAGACTCTTAATCAACGTAAATGATGCTAGCCCCAGCGTCATAATACCAGATACTGGTGGTAATACATCAGCATTAAGCACCAATCTAGCGCATGATAATGGTATTTCTATGGTATTGCCAATCATTGGTATTACAACGCTTAGTATTGTTATGATTGCTGGTATTGTTGTGGCAATCTCCCGTCGTAAGAAAGTAAATCGTTTTACTACCCATACTAATAAACATTTAGTAGCTAAATTAACTACATTATCCGTAGTAGTACTACTAGGCGCACTTGGAGTAATGAACGCAGATAAATTAACCAGTATGGTTAATGCAGCAGATAATTCAGAAGAAGACATGCTTACTATTACGGCCAGTGATATTAAAATTGATGTAGACTTAAACGATAAAGCAGTCTTTGCAACTGGAGAAAGCACAGTAACAGTAAGTTCTGCTACTGAAGCAGGATATACACTCATGGCCTATGTAGACAGTACCGCTACAGATCTTACTAACGAAACAAATAAGTCCTCTAAGAGTACTATTAATATGTTAGACACTACGGACTTTAAAAACCCTGTAGCTCTTACAGACAATACTTGGGGTATTGCAACCACAAAACCAACAGACCAAACTAGTGAAGTATTTACTGGCCTTACTACCACGCTAGAAGAAGCTATCACATTAAAGATTACAGACGAAGCTACAACTGCTAACGACAAATCTACTTTCTACTACGGCACCTACATTACTCCAGACCTAGACTACGGTACTTATTCTGGTACCACCATTACTTACATTGCTATAGCCAACTATGCCGGACCATGTAATCCAAATGCTACTACCATACAAGAAGCTAAATGCTTACAAGATTTTGCTGGTCCTAATCGTGACCAAATCGTAGATTCTATGACGCCGGAAACCCAGTATACACTGATGGATGTGCGCGATGAAAAAACTTATACAATTGCAAAATTACGTCAATATACGCTTAGTGCCGCTGAGGGGGATGCGGATAGGAATGTTGAAGCTTCTTGGGGATATATTGTCTGGATGACGCAAAACTTAGATTTGGATCTTGATACTAATACTACATACACCAACAAAGACACAGACCTTGGTTATAACCCGCGCACTCAACAGTATGAAACCGCTACATGGAAACCGAGTCTCTCTACTTATGCTACTAATGAGGTTTGGAGAGATTTGTTTTCTGTTCCAGAATCCTATGATCCGGGTGATGTATATTGGGACATAGATGAAACTATATCTTCTACTGGCATTCCACAATACCACTTGGGTAACTATTACAACTGGACAGCGGCTGTGGCTATGAATAATAGTTCGTATTATGGTGATGGTGCAATCGTGGAACAATCTATCTGCCCGGCTGGTTGGACTTTGCCAAGAGTGGGGCATGGTAATGACTCTTTTTATTCGTTGTGGGAATATTATGGCTTTGGAGATGATGGTTCCTATTGGTATGGCGAAAATGATGAACTGCATGCTTTGTGGATGGAGCCACTTTTCTTTGTTGCTAGTGGTTACTACGACGATGATTTAGAGATAAGTAGCCTTGGAAGTAGTGGTTATTTTTGGTCTTCTTATGGTTTAAGTGATAGTGAGGCGTATAGTGCATATTATCAGCTTATGAGCGGTGCTGGTTCAAGCTCTGAAGATGATCGTGAATATGGTCAGTCTGTTCGTTGTGTAGCACGACCAGTTACTAATGAAGCAGTGTGGTCTGGAGAAAGCTTGTCCTGAAGAAGCGGAAATAAAAAATCATTTAATTTTCCTATTGACATTTGTTTTTGTGTCCTTTATAATCATAAGCATATAAAGGTCATATAAATAAACACAAAAGACAAGGGATAGGTGTGTCATTGTGTTAGAAAAGGAAAAAACAATGAAAATAAGAATACAAACAGAAGAAAGTCGCTCACGCGTGAATGTTGTCTGGGAAGTATCCAGATTTGTAGCATAAGAGCGGCGTTTTTCTAAGGTCATACATAAATATAAAAATGAAGGAAACTAAAAATGTCATCTAGGTTGCTGGTCAACTTGATTGATCCTAGTGAAATTGTGGTGCCAGACACAGACGGAGTTCCTGATGCGGGAGCTCCGGATACTGGTATATTGAGTATTGGTAAATGGCTGGACGAGGCTTTTAATAATAATACGGCCTTGTTTATTGCTATTGGTTTAATAGTGTTGGTTGTTGCCGCCATAATTGTTTTGTTAATCAGACGGCGCAAGAAACAAAGTTCGATTAATGGTTTTGGTGGCTATGCACCAATGAAGCTTGGTGCTCAAAAATATTTAGTTCCGAAACTTGCTGGGTTGTCCTTCGTTGTCCTGGTGAGTGTTTTTGGAATTCTTAAGTTTTATGATGGTCAACGTATGGTTAATGCGGAGGCTGCGGATGGTTCTACGCTTACCGTTACCACTGAAGAAGTAACCGCTATTGATATCGAAATGACCGACGAAGCAGCTTTTGGGGTTGGCGAAAGTAAAGTCAAAGTCACGACCGCTACGGATACTGGATATACATTGATGGCTTACGTAGATAGCACCACTACAGACCTAACCAATGATTCTGGTGACAAGATTGCAATGTTAGAAACTAGCCAATCGCAAGCCCTCACGGATAATACTTGGGGTATATCATTATCAAAACCAGACTCACAAGATAAGACTTTATTCAGAGGGCTTCCAACAGCAGAAAAAGATGCTATGGTGGTAAAAGTTTCTGGTTCTGATGCCACAGAAGCTAATGACGAGACTACGCTATATTATGCTGCCTATGTCACTCCAGATTTAGATCATGGTACTTATGAAGGAGTTACCATTAATTATGTTGCAGTAGCACATGTAATTGACGAGGATGTAACCGTAAACTTTCATGGCAATGGATATTATTTTGACCAAGCTGGAACTAAGGATGTAAACACTGTGGTTTACGGTACATCTTGCGAGCTAGCTTATGTGGGCGGTAATTGCAGTAAGGTTTATACCACAGAAGAACCTGCTGAGATTGTGAAGACGCCAAATATTCGTGATGATGGGACACAGAATGGACCCTATGAGATACCTACGCAGGTTAAAGTTGGTATGGCTAGTATTCCTGGCGCAGACTATTTAATAGTTGAGCTTACTTATAATTTAAACGGCCAGGTTGTCGTAGCTCAGGGTAACGAAAACTTGGTTGGCGAGCCTGCGGTATATGAAATGTTCTCTGGACAAGGTGAAGTTACATATTCGATAGAAGGAGATACTGCGTCGTTTGGCATGTTTGCGAATTCCCCAGGTGATGGATATGATTATGGTTTCTATGCCAAAGTCTACCCAGTTTTCTACCAGAAGCCAGAAAATATAGAAACAATTGAAAGCACCTCTTGTCATTTTGCTAAAAGTGATAATTTGGATGATGAAGGTAATATGATAGAGCCGTATGGCCCAATAAAACATGCTCAATCCGTTACGCTTCCCGGAGCCAACAAAATCAAAATAGAGATTGAGTATGCCCTGACGGATGAGGCTTGGATTAGAATCTTCGAGGGACAAATAAATAGTAATAGTGGGCCAATAATGATTATGACATCACCTGTCTACGAAATTTCTACTTGGGATATGGATTCTGATACCGGTAGTAATATTTCTGGCAGAGAAACAATTATTGTTGATGGCGACTCTCTAACGTTTGCAATGCGTGTATATGACCCACCGGTAAGTGGTTATAATTATGGCTTCTATGCTAGATTATACCCAATTTATGATGGTGAACAAGAAGGCACTATTCCCGAACAGGTCTGTTCGTTTACTAATAAATCTGGCGAGTACAGTTTGCCAATTGGGTATGGGGACGATGGTTTAATTCCGCTAGATGGTAATTGGTATTATGTAATTGATGATGACGGTTATTTTACGGTTGGGACTCGGTTTTATGATGAAAGTGATGTAAAAAATGAAATAACACATTATTACGATGAACTCCCTAGTAAAACAATTGATCTTTATCTATTTAATAATTACGGTATCCTTTACGATTCCAATGATGGAAACGGCAATACGGATGATCAGTGGGTATTGCCACATACAAATGCGAATATCTATTCTAATGAGTTTACTAATGCTGGTTATGAATTCATCGGTTGGAATACGCGCTCCGACGGCACCGGCACGTGGTACCAACCAGATGATGTGGTTCTAGATTTGGCGCAACCAGGTGAAACAATTACGCTTTATGCGCAGTGGGAAATAGATATGGGATGCAATCCTGAAGCAACAACAATCAATAATGCTGTTTGTATGCAGGATTTTGCCGGACCAAATAGTGACCAAATAATTAGCTCGATGGTACTAAATGTGCAATATACTCTCATCGATACCCGCGACAATAAGACTTATACTGTCGCCAAGCTTGCCGATGGCAATGTTTGGATGACTCAAAATCTAGACCATGATATCGTGACCACTGCTGGCTTCTATACTTATGCTAACACAGATATTGGTCATGGTTCTACGCCAAACACTTCTGCTACTTGGACTGCCGAAAGAGCTACTTATGTCACCAGTAATACAAATTGGTATGACGTAGATGATTCGTATTCGGATCCAGAATCCTACGACCCAGGCGACCTTTGCTGGAACGGCACCATCCGAAGTGACTATAACGGTACAATCACCACCGATACTGTAGCTTGTGGCAGCGACAAACACTATCACATTGGTAACTACTACAACTGGACTGCAGCTGTAGCTATGAATGACAGTAGTTCCTATACTACAGACCAACAAGATGTAGACCAATCCATCTGTCCGGCTGGCTGGAGATTACCAACCTATAGCGGTGACAAATCTTATGCCAACTTAGCAACGACACTTAGCTTAACTTTCGGTACTTCCGGTAACGTCCAGAACACACCTGTGTATTTCGTGTATGGTGGGAACTGGGTCGGTGAGTCCTACTACGTTGGTGGGCTCGGCAGCTACTGGTCTTCGGTGGTTGACGATGGTGACCTCGCGTATGGCTTCTACTTCCGTAGGGATGGCTTCATGGGCCCCCGGGTCGGCGGCCATCGTGGCGGCGGCGATTCGGTGCGCTGTGTGGCTCGTTAGTCCTAGCGTTCCTTGTTTCGGGTTTTCGTCCTGCGCCTTTCCGAAAGTCATTGGAACTCGTAAGAAAAGCAGTTTTGCTACAAATGTAGCAAAACACTAAGTAGGGAGCTAAACCAGGAAAACCATCTTCGCCACCTCCATGGTGGCGAAGATTTTTATGCGTAATTTTGTTTGCACCAATTTCTTGAAAAACTGGTGCAGCTGTACCAATTTTTATTTCAGCACCCACGCAGGGCCTCGCTCAGCGCAAAAAATTGGTGCAACGCATTACTTTAACAAATCGTTAAAAACCACCAGAATATAAAAAATACCCCTGTAAAATCGGGGATTTCCAAATAATAATGTGTTCTCCACAGTGACGTTAATCTATGGTGCTCCAGAAGCGATGAATCTCGAACTACCTGAAGTGGTGGCGCGAACCCTCGTTTCTATAGATAAGGAAGGCATCTTTGCTTTCCCTTATCTGTCATTTAAGGAGAAGAGCGAGATGCTCGAAACCATTCAGTACATCCCCTGATGTACCCCCTTACTACTAATATATGCCTGTTTTTTCTAGAACTATTATAGTATTAATGCTTAGAAAACTATAAGTATTAATACAAACCTCTTATTCTTAAACTAATATGATTAGCTTTAGGATTATCAGCTAAAAAATATCACACACTTTTTCAAAGTTCTTATGTAATAACCTGTTATGAGATATAGTATAATAGAAGGTATGAGAAAAGATGATTTACTAGATATGCTCAGGGCTGAGAATACGAAAGAAAGCAAAGAGCTAATGATGAAGCTTACTTTTCTAAAAGAAATGTTTTTTAAGAATGAGTTAAACGAGGCAGAACAAGATGAGTATCGGAATATTCATAGTAAAGATGTTTTAAAAACTTTTATGTTTTCTCGTAATCTTCAAGAAAAGTATGATAATTATTGCAAAAAAGAACAGTTGTCTAATCCTTTTAATAATAGACCTGTTTTTAATTTTGATTTTGGTGGAAAAGATTCATCATTTGAAGATGCCTTCAAAAGTATATTTGGATCTAAAAGGGTTAATACATTTCTCAATACACCCCGTCGTGGTTCTGATATCGTAAAATCGATAGTAGTTACTCCTGAAGAAGCTAGTAAAGGAGCGACTAGATATATTCGTATAGATGAAAGGCGTATAGAGGCAAGAATTCCTGCTGGGGTTAGTGAAGGGGTTAAAATTTTGATAAAAGAGATGGGTGAAGAATCGCCAAATGGTGGTAAACCTGGAGATTTGTATATTCGTGTACATATAAAAACGGATGAGTCATCGCAAGAGGATACGAAAAAAGGGAGTTCTTTTGATGACATACAAGAAGAAAAGATTGTAGTAGACCCAAAAAAGAAATACCTTTGCAAGTATCATCATAATACAGGGTGTACTTCCGATAAACCTGGCGATGGTTTTTCGGAAAAAAGGTGTCCTGGATGTGGACAGTTTTATATGCCATTGCAAGATTCATTTGATTGGTCAAGTTATGCAAGTAGTGACGATCCTTCATATAGTGATGATGAAAATGATTTAGAGCGAATTCAGAATTCTTATGACCCACCAGAAGCAATATATGACGATGATGGAAACTTAGAATACTGATAGTCACTGTTATCCGAACCAGAGTCTTATGTATAGGATGGATGGAAGACTGCTTTGAATTATAGCGAACGGAGCCTTTTTAGTAGAGCATATGCACGGGAAAATGTGAGAACTGTGCTTTACGTAGGATCCTACCTGTTAATGAAATGGCTTTCGTTTTAGTGCTATGCGCAACGGCTACCGTTTTATAGAGGTAGTATGTCTTTTTAATTCTTGTGCAGTTTTGAGGGTTTTGCGGACTTTTTGGGCTTTCTCTAACTTGATATTAGACGATAAAAATAAGCTCACCTGTATCTTAAAGAAAGACTTCGATGGGCTTCTGCATTTCACTAAAATCAAAAATGGTGCGAATGAAGAGACTCTAACTCTCGACCTCTTCCTTGGCAAGGAAGCGCTCTAAACAACTGAGCTACATTCGCACGTGGTGCTTTATTGCGCGGAACACTATTAAAGTATGTATTTATTATAACACAAAATAGTTAAAAATGCGTAAAAATGTGGTATAATACTAAGCATAAACGGATAAAAATAAAAAATGGACATTGCATTACAGGTTATATTGCTAATTGTGGGCTTTGTAATATTAATCAAAGGCGCAGATTTTTTGATTGATGGTGCGTCAAGTACGGCTTCACATTTTAAAGTATCAAAACTTTTAATTGGTCTTACCATAGTGGCGTTTGGTACTGGTGCACCGGAGCTTGCGGTGTCGATTTCATCGATGTTTAATGGTACAAGCGATATGCTGCTTGGTAATGTGATTGGTAGTAATATTTTGAATGTTTTATTATTGCTTGGGATTGGTGCAACGATCCGACCGATTAGGATCAAAAAAGATACAATTACTAAAGAATTACCATTATTATTGTTGATTTCGGTGGTACTTGTGGTGCTATTTTTTGATTCGTTAAACGGGTTAAGTGTGAATACAATTGATCGGACGGATGGTATTATTTGTCTGTGTTGTTTTGCAATATTCTTGTTTTATATTATTGCAATGGCACGAAGGAATCGAACGGGGAAGAAAGAAGTCGAAAAGCCAAAATTTAAATTATCGATTTCGCTACTGCTCGTGGTGCTTGGTCTTGCTGGTGTAGTAGGTGGGGCGGAACTCGTAGTGGGTTCGGCCACAAATATTGCAACGGCATTTGGAGTGCCGGAAAGGATCATTGCACTTACAGTGGTGGCATTTGGTACATCGTTGCCTGAGCTTATCACAACGATCAAATCTGCAAAGCGAGGCGAGAATGAGTTGATGGTTGGTAATATTATTGGTAGTAATATATTTAATGTTTGTATCGTGTTGGGTTTGCCAGCGGCAATTTTTGGCACGGTGACACCGGATAATGGTGATATGTTTGGTCTGGTGATTGATTTAATAATGGTGCTAGTATCTACGGTACTGCTTTGGGCATTTGCAAAAAGTGGCAGGAAAATATCCCGTGCGGAGGGATTGGCATTGCTCGCAGTGTTTTTGGTTTATTACGGCTTCTTGATTTCGAATGTGGTAATAAAATTGACGCAAGGTTAAAATTTGGTATAATAATTATATAAATAATTGAAGGAGTGGAAATGAGTCCAGTAGTAATAACAATTATAATTATTGTGGTGGTACTAATTGTGCTAGTTGCAATTTTCGCCGGAGCATACAATTCGTTGGTTACTTTAAACGAGCGAGTGAATGAGGCTTGGAGTGATATCACGGTACAGCTAAAATATCGTGCGGATTTGATTCCAAACGTAGTTGAGACCGTAAAGGGCTATGCGAAGCATGAAAAAGAAACTTTTGCGATGGTGACGGAAGCGCGTTCGGCCGTGATGGGTGCAAAAACTGTCAAAGCAGCTGCAGCGGCTGAGAATGAAATGCAAGCGGCGCTTGGTAAAATCTTCGCAATTGCAGAGGCCTATCCAGAATTAAAGGCTGATGGTAATTTCAAAAAATTACAAGAACAATTGCAAGATGTGGAAGATAAAATCCAGGCTGCACGTAGATTCTATAATTCCGGTGCGAAAGAACTTAACACCAAGATTCAAACTTTCCCAACCAATTTAATAAATAAAATAATTGGTCATTTTAAGAAGCGTGACTACTTTGAAGTAGCAGAAGCTGAAAAAGCTAAAATCGAAAAAGCACCAGAAGTTAAATTCTAATGTACAAGCAAATCGCTGAAAATAAAAGACGAACGGTGATTATTATAATCGCCTTCGTCTTGATGATTGTAGCGATTGCCGTGGCCTTTGCTTGGGCTTACAATGATCCGTGGATTGCAGTGTGGACTACCTTGGTTGCGATAGTTTACGCTGTAATCCAATATTTTGCTTCGGGCTCGATTGCGACGGCGATGGCCGGTGCGAAGGAAATTACCAAAAAAGATAACCCCAGATTTTATAACATCGTGGAGAATTTATCGATTACGACTGGTCTCCCGATGCCGAAAGTATATATCATACAAGATTCGGCACCAAATGCTTTTGCGACGGGGCGTGATCCAAAGCATGCGATAGTGGCGGCAACGACCGGGCTGCTTGACATAATGGACGATAAGGAAGTTACGGCGGTGATGGCGCATGAGATGTCTCACGTTAAAAACTACGATATTCGCGTGTCAATGATTGTGTTTGGTTTAACTTGTGTAGTGGGTTTGATTTCGGATATTGCATTTAGAATGATGTACTATGGCAATCGTCGACGTGATAATGAAGGTAGCCCAGTGGGATATATATTAATACTGGTTGCGGCGATTTTGTCGCCAATACTTGCAGCAATCGCGCAAATGGCGGTATCGCGTCAACGGGAATATTTGGCTGATGCGTCGGCAGTGAGTATTACGCGTTATCCAGAGGGAATGATTGATGCTCTGAAGAAATTGCAGTCTCATACGCAGCCGATGAAATCACAAAATGTGGCGGCGGCATCAATGTATATTAATGATCCGCTTAGGAAGGGCTTCTTTAATAATTTATTGAGCACACATCCGCCAATTGAGAAACGAATCGAAAGGCTTGAAAATGGTAAAAAGAACTTTTAGTTTGATATTTAAAAATTGGAAATTGTTTTTGCCATTACTGTCACTAGCGTTTTTGATTGGACTATTAGCGATCGGTGTAAATGAAGAGTCGTTGATGATTATTAACGTATTTATCGTTATAATGTTGTGGCTTACGTCAATTTTCTTTGTGAGGAGAATTTTAAAAAAGAAACCAGTGCGGTTTCGTGACGGTATTTTTAATGCGATGACACCGTTTTTCTCGTCCTTGGTGATTTTAATTGTGATTGCGATTCAATGTATTCCAATTATGATTGTAATTATTGCATATTCGGCGGCGGTGGAGACGAATTTGTTTGGTGATATGTTTTATGGGTCGCTCTTTGTGTTGTTCGCGTTAGCGATGAGCGCTTTATCGTTGTATCTAATTTCTGGGTCGTTGATGGCGATGGTGGCAGTAAGTGCGCCAGGGATGTATCCGCTTAGGGCTCTGGAATTAATACATGAAGTGATGGTGGGGGAGAGAATTGGTTTTATTGTAAAGTTGATTACAATGGTTCTTGTTTTGGCTTTGATTTGGGTGGCGGTAGTAGGTATTGGTGTTTTGATTGAACTTGGTCTTAGAAATCTTGGTCAGTATGTACCGGTGACAACTGCAACGATTTTCATATGTGGGTGTTTTTCAACCATTTATGTGGCGGTGTATTTGTATTTGTACTATCACAAGATTTTAAAAATAAAGGACTAAAAAATGAACAAGTTGGAGGCGGAAAAAAGAATCATTAAGTTGCGTGAGCTGATAAATGATTATCGTTATCATTATCACGTGCTAGATGAATCAATTATGAGTGAGGCGGCGGCGGACTCATTGAAACATGAGTTAGCGGTGCTTGAATCTGAATTTCCGGAATTAATTACCCCTGATTCACCAACGCAGAGAGTGGCGGGGAAGCCTTTGGATAAATTTGAAAAAGTAAAACATGAAAAACGGATGATTAGTCTTGCTGACGTGTTTTCGCGAGAAGAAATAACGGATTGGATTCATCGTAATGAAAAGCTAATACCAGGTGGTAAGATTGCAGAGTTCTTTACAGATATTAAAATGGACGGTCTTGCGTGTGCGCTAAAATATCGGGATGGGATATTTGTACAGGCGGTGACGCGGGGGGATGGGATGGTTGGGGAGGATGTGACACAAAATGTTAAGACGATTAATAACATTCCGCTGAAGATTGCGAAAGATGGCGATGTAGAGGTGAGGGGGGAGATTATTATTTTTAAGAAAGATTTTGAGAAGTTGCAGGAGAAGCAACGGAAGTTGGGGGAGGCGGAGTTTGCAAATCCGCGGAATCTTGCGGCGGGTTCGATACGGCAACTTGATCCGAAAGTTGCAGCTAGTCGTCCGTTGAAGTTTATTGCATATGATTTGGTGAAGCCGAACTTGCCAACGCATGAGCAAGCTTATGAAATGTTGCGCGCGCTTGGATTCCAAACTTCGAACGAAGATCGTGTTTGGACTAGCGATAAGACTAGTGAAATGTTTAAATATATTGATGAGCTTGATGAATATCGTAAGGGATTACCATTTAATACTGATGGAATGGTGATAAAAATTAATGACCGGAAAATCTATGATGACCTTGGAATTGTAGGCAAGACACCACGAGGCGCAGTGGCATTTAAATTTCCGGCTGAGGAAGCTACGACAAAAGTGCGAGATATTGTGCTGTCGATTGGACGGACGGGTGCAGTGACGCCGGTGGCGTTATTTGATCCGGTTTCGGTGGCTGGGACTACAGTACGTCATGCTTCGCTTCATAATGCGGATGAAATTGCAAGGCTCGATGTGAGAATTGGTGACACAGTGATTATTTACAAGGCGGGTGATATCATTCCGCAGGTAAAGGAAGTATTGGTGGGGCTTCGGCCAGAAGGAACGGAAGTTTTTGATTTTGAAAAAGCTTTGAAAAAACAGTATCCGGAACTTGAGTTTGAGCGGCCGGAAGGGGAAGTAGTTTATCGGGTAAAAGGTGAGTCGTCTGATTTGATTTTGAAACGGGCGATTGAATATTATGCGAGTAAGCCAGCTTTAAATATTGATGGGTTGGGTGAGAAGAATGTTGAGGCTTTGATTAATAGTGGGTTAGTAAAATCGATTGCAGATTTATATTTGTTAAATGCTACAAGTGTCGCAAAACTCGAAAGGTTTGGAGAAGTGTCGGCAAACAATTTGGTGACGGCAATTCAGAATACCAAACACCCGATGTTTAATAAGTTTATTACAGCACTTGGAATTCGGCATGTGGGAGCGGCGACGGCGACGAGTTTGGCGCGGAAATTTGGGACGTTGGACGCTTTGATGGAAGCGACTGAGGAGGATTTGTTGGGGATAAATGATATTGGTGACGTGGTGGCAGAGTCGATCGTGGCGTGGTTTGCGGATGAGGATAATGTTAAGCTATTAAATGATTTGCGGAAAATGGATGTATGGCCGGAAGCGGAAGTAGCGAAAGATTTGCCTTTGGCAGGCAAGTCGTATATTGTGACTGGTACACTATCGGCGATGGGGCGAGAAGAAGCGGAGGATAAATTGCGTGAACTTGGTGCAACGGTGACTTCTTCGGTGACTAAAAATACAACAGCATTGATTGTGGGTGAAAAACCTGGTAAATCAAAAACCGATAAGGCTGATAAGCTTGGTATTTCACGTATGAGTGAAGCGGAATTTTTGAAACTAATAAACAATTAATTATTTAGATGTTGCGGACCCTGATGGTGTCGGTGCCGGATTTGTCGTTGTCGCCGGAAACAATGACGGCGATGAGATCTTTGACGCCTTCTTTGGTTTTGAGATAGCCGGATTCTTTTAGCTCAACGGCAAGGTCGTAACCGAATTCTGGAGAATATGGACGCACGAAGGCAGAGTTGGCATAAATGAGGGCGAGTTGGTTGGCAACTCTTGGATTTGAAGTAACCGATACGATTGGTAGATTGGGGCGAGCGGCGGCAATGGCGTAAGCAGTGGCGCCGGAAGCGGTTTGGCAAATAATCACATCGGCGTCGATGTCCTCGGCGAGACGGGCGGCGGAATTGGAAATTGCATCATAAATCGTGGCGTGCTCGATGGGTTTGTTGATGGGGGTGATTTGGGAATTGTTTTGAGTGTAGAGGATAACTTTTTTCATAGCTTTGATGGCTTCAATTGGATAAGAGCCATTGGCGGTTTCGTCTGAAAGCATGACAGTGTCGGCGCCCTGAATGACGGCGGTGGCTACATCGGAGACTTCGGCACGAGTAGGTTCTGGTGAATCCACCATTGATGATAGCATTTGCGTAGCGACGATGCATAGTTTACCGTGGGCACGGCAGAGAGCGATGAGTTTGCGTTGGATGATGGGGACAACTTCGGCACCGGCTTCGACGGCCATATCGCCACGGGCGACCATGATGCCGTCCGATGCTTTGACGATTGCCTCGAGGTTTTCGTATGAGGAAATCGCCTTTTTAGTTTCGATTTTGGCAATGACGCGAGAGGTGGAACCGTGAGCGAGCAAGATTTGGCGGAGTTTTTCAATGTCGGAAGCGGACTGGACGAAAGAGAGGGAAACATAATCGTAATCTTCTTCGGCGCCAGCGGCAATGTCGGCAAGGTCTTTGTCGGTGAGAATATCGCCACCAAAATCGGTGTCTGGGAAGTTGAGACCTTTTTTAGACATCAGAAAACCGTCATTTTCAATTTTGATGCGGATAGCGGTAGGCGAAACGACTTCGAGAACAATGGCGTGAATTTTGCCATCGAAAATTGAAAGTGGCTCGCCAGGTTTGACTTTGCTAGCTAGGTTGTATTGGATTGGTACAGTGAAGCTGCCATCGTGTTCGTAAGATGGGTCTGATTCTAAAATCAATTCATCCCCAGCGCGGACATCGAGGTGATTATTTTGAAGCATGCCAAGACGAATCTTGGGGCCTTGAAGATCTTGCAAAATAGCAACGCTACGGCCTTTTTTGGCGGCGGCGGCGCGGATCCATTCGATTTGTTGATGACGTTCTTCGTCGGAACCGTGCGAACAATTGAGGCGACAACCATTAACGCCGGCCATAATGGCAGATTCGATTAGCTCGGCAGAGTTGGTAGCTGGACCAATGGTGGCGAGAATTTTTGTGCGTTTAAAAAGTTTGCTCATATAAATATATTACCATAAAAACTTTATTTATGCTAAAATGAGGATATGGGTAGAACCAAAAATAAAAAAGCCAAAAAAGACGAAGTTGCAAAGAAGCCAGTGAGGGTTGCGAGTTCTTCGATTCATGAAAAACGGGCAAAAATGGGGGAATCAAAATATGCATTGACAAAAGAGAAAGACCAAAAATTTGTGTCGAGAGTGCGAAAGGTGATTCTGATGGTAATTTTACTTGCGATGATGTCGGTGGTGCTGGCGGTTTTGATGGTGGTGTTTCATAATCCGGAAGCAATTATAAAGTCAAAGATTGAATCGATTGCGGCAGATTATTATGAGAATTATTATTATGAGAAGATTTTGGACAATGTGCCGTCGAATAAGGTGATGAGCGAAGTGATGGAACGATATGCTGAGGGTGGTTTTTCTGATGTATCGCTTAGACAATTGATGCTGTTTGATGGCCGTCGACATGCGGAGGCGGAAGCGGAGCTGTATCGATATTGCGATCCGGATGAGACCTTGGTACACTTTTATCCAGTTGACCCATTTGGTGCAGAGGATTACCGTGTTGAATTTAAATATGCTTGCATATTCTAGGGAATTTTGCTATAATAAAACAAGTACGGCTGGTCTCTTAGTATAACGGTTAGTACAACGGGTTTTCATCCCGTCAATGCGAGTTCGACTCTCGCAGAGATCACCAAAACCAAAAAAAATGCCCGAAGGGTATTTTTTGTTGGTTTTGATAACCTCCGTCAGGAGGTTGAACTCGCAGCGAGTTCGCTCGCCGAAGGCGAATAGCGAGCGTAGCGAGCTAACTCTCGCAGAGATCACCAGACATATTAGAATCGCCTATCTGGGCGTTTTTTCTTGCTCGCTCTATCAATAATAGCACTTTGCAAGAAGAAAACACCCATCTAGGACGGTTTTAATTATGTCTGGTTTTTGCTTATTGTTGGTATTGATTTTTTTATGGAAGGACTGTATAATTGTCTTAAGAATAAAGCTTAATCTCTTTAATGAAAAAGGAATTAAAATGGCTAAAAAGAAAACTAAAGTAACTAGGGTGACGAAGAAACATTCTACGAAAGACCGACAAGTTTTGATTGCGATTATTGCGTTAGTAGTGGTAGCGATTTTGGGTGTAGGTTATGCTGCAATTACATCAAACCTCGTCATTGGTGGTTCTGGTACGGAAGCGACAGCTACACCGGATAGTACCGCGTTTAACATCAATTATACTGCTAACACTGTTGCTAGCATTAGTACTGGTGGTACTGGTACGGTGACTGATACTACTACATCTTATCCGACAAAAACAGCATCTTTTACAGCGACTGGTATGTCTAAGATGAATGAGACTGCTACTGTGACCTATACGATTACAAATGCAAGTGCTGATCTTGGCGCTTCTCTTGCTACGCCTTCCTGTACGCAGACTGATACTGGTGGCTATTTCCAAATTGCTTCTACACTTGGAACAAGTACTTTGACCAAGGCTGGTGGTGCAACGCCATCGACGAGTCAGACGGTGACAGTCACGTTGATAAAATTGCCAGTTGACAGTAATGTGTCGACTACGATTACTTGCACATTGGTCGCAACTGCAACTAACTGAAGGTTTGTAATAAAAGGATAAAATGCCGGCGAGTAAGAAAGTTAAGGTTTTTGAGGGGATTCTGGTAGCTCTTCTTGCCGCGTTGATGGTTTTGGCGACATTAAAATTGCCAGGTTTTACTGGTCTGTCGCTAAGGATAATACTTGCCGGTATTACTGTTCTAGCTGCAGTGCTAGTAGTGATTTTTTTGAAATCATTTAAAATATTGCCTTTAGAAAAAAGTACACTTGTAAAATACATGATTGTGCTTGGGCTACTTTACGTCGGGCTTTATTATGCAATTGGGGCATACACTGGTTTTGCAGTGAACAATGTTCAATTTGGATGGTTCAGCATTATTAATTTTATATTACCCATTGGCATAACTATTGTTGGTACAGAGATAATTCGTGCTAAACTACTTTGTTTTAAAGGTAGATACACCAAGGTGATGACTTATATAATCGGTGTGTTGTCAGAAATTATCATTTACATGGCGGTTTACGATACTAGACAGCTAGACCAACTATTGTTATTGATTGGTTTGGTTGGCGGCGCATTAACATCAAATTTGCTATATAACTTTGTTAGTGCAAGGTTTGGTGCAGGTTCGATTATTGCTTATCGACTTATTACATCTCTTTATGCATATATTATTCCGGTTTTGCCGGACGTTTATGCGTTCTTTAGTAGTTTTTGCAGGATGATGGCGCCATTATTTGTTTACTGGGTAATTGATAGGACTTTCGTGGAGCACGAGACAAAGGCGTTGGCAAAAGGGGGAACAGTGTTGGGCAGAATATTTGGGACCGTCACGTGCATTGTGATGGTGGGATTTATTATGTTGGTGTCTTGTCAATTTAGCGTAGGGGCGATTGTGATTGGGTCTGGTTCGATGTCCGGTGCAGTTGATGTAGGTGATGTGGTAATAACAAAAGAATATGGAGCAAACGAAGAAGTGCACGAAGGCGACATTATCGTGTTTAATAGGCGAAGCGAAAAAATTGTCCACCGGGTGATAAAGATAAGTACTGTGGCTGGTGAAGAAAGATATTATACTAAGGGCGATGCTAATGAGGCAGAAGATGATGGTTATGTGACTAAAAATGAATTGATCGGAAAAGTATTGTTTAGGGTGCCAGTGGTCGGGTGGCCAACTTTGTGGTTAAGGGAAGTTTTCAAGGCATGAAAAAGAAGAAAAAGCAGCAGCAAAAAAAGAAGAAGCGTAATTTGGTGCCAAAGCTGATTGTCTTGTTGGTGTTTGATGTAATTTTGATGCTTGGTAGCTTGTCGGCTTATATTTTCTTGGCGAGAGATTATAATATTTTATATTCTGAAAATGGCGACGTAACTACGTCCGTTATTTTGAAAGAAAATGAGTTTTTTGAGAAGGAATACGAAAAAAAGAGCAATGAATATGTGGCAAGCTTAATTGATTATATTAATGCAAATTTCCGGTATAGTTTTGATGCTTTGGCGGAAGGAGTTAATCTCAAAGGAAGCTACAAAATAATAGCTGAAGTTAATGTGCT
The DNA here is from genome assembly GCA_017537745.1 of Candidatus Saccharimonadota bacterium. GTDB lineage: Bacteria > Patescibacteriota > Saccharimonadia > Saccharimonadales > Saccharimonadaceae > Nanosyncoccus. The sequence continues at coordinate 100,795 of JAFYKF010000007.1, read as the reverse complement.
GGACAAGGTCTCACACAATACGATTTATAATTACGAAGATGAATTGGTGCCCAATACCGAATTGGCACTGGAAGAAGATTTTAATAAGACCATACGTATTAATTATGTTAAATATAATGGTTTAATAAGTAAGTTCATAAGTGTTTACGATTTGGACGGGACTGAGAGTACGCTTACTGTGACGATGTATGTTGATGTGGCAACGGAAACGGATTTGAATGTGAAAAATGCAAATAAATCGGCAAGAATTAGTTTTTCGGTGCCACTTACAACTAAGACTGTAGCAGTGAGCATAAGCAAAAATGATTTTTATAGTAACGATTTTCTAAAGGTGCAACAAACTGGCAACAAAACTCCATTCTTGATTTTTGCTTTAATGTTTTTGGTGATCGCGGTGTTTGAATTCTTTGATATTGCGCGAAGAATACGCAGGGCGAGGACGCCATTGCAAAATTATCAACGTGAGATTGAAAAAATCGAAAAGAATTATTCAGCATTTTTGCAACCAATTACGGAGCCATATAAAATTGGGAAAAATCATTTGGTTGAAGCGGAAACGCTTGAAGATTTGTTTGAAATTAGAGATTCGTTGCAATCGCCAGTACTAATGTATCAAAAAGATAAACCGCAACAGACAGAATTTATAATTCCAGCTACCAACAATAATACGGTGTATCGATTTATCTTCAAGGTGACAGATGCAAATGAAAAGGAATAAGACCGGTCTCAGAAAAATCAGGATTTCCAATCTCAGAAAATTAAAAAGTTTGTTTAATTTTGTGCGCACGAGTCTTGCAATAGTTTTTATTGTGGTGGTGATTTTTTTGGGGATTGGGTATGCGAGTATTACCTCGGAATTATCTATCGGCGGCGATATTGGTGCTGACACGCAGAGCGGACTTTTTATTACAAATGTGTCAGTGGCGGCGATGAATGGGGCGAGTACTAGCCAAACAATAAAAACGTATTATTCAACTTTATTAACGAATTATATTTATCTAGATGCGGATGGTGGCTCCTATGTGATTTATAAAATAGATGTGAAAAATAAAAATAATGATGCATATAAATTGTCTGATGTATTGTATGATCCCACGAGCCAACTTGGGACTTATACAAATGAATATATTGTGCCATCGGTATTGTCGGTGGCGGATGCAACTACATTGGGGCTTTCAACTACGAATGTGATTGATATGACGGGCTCAGTTCCGGCTGGTGGAGTAGCGAGTTTTTATGCAAAATATGCCTATGACCCGTCAATTGTGTCGGGGGGAACGGTGGCGAGTGCTTATCAGACTTTGTCTAATGGTATAGTTAATTATCAATTTACTCAGGTGACTGGCGGAACGGTGATAGTTGTAAATCCAGACGGTTCACAAACAATTACTACGACTGACCAATACGGCAATGTAACTGTGCAAGAAATTGATCCGAATGGTAGGGTAGTTGGCTATTCAATTGATACAACGAATAGCACCAGTGGTGGGTTGCAGGTTTTGCCTGGAAACAATATAGATACTGGAGTGGTTGCATTTGACGGTAATGCGTTCTCGATACATATTGTGTTTAAGACGGATCTTGCCAATGAGAATGGTAAGTATGTTTTGACGGCTTTGCAGCCTAATGGTAATAACTATGATGGATTTGCCTTGTATAACTACAATAGAGGATATCTGAGGATTGGCTCCTACTTTAATCGCTCCAGAAGTAGTAGTACTGGATTGTTGACTCCAAATAATTATGCGGCACTTAGCTCTTCCGCCTTGACTGGCGAAAGGACTTTTGATGTAACGATTACTTATGAGCCGACTGGATGGAATAAAAAACCAATTATTAATGCGTCCATGGTGGGCGGGTATCAGAATAAATATATTAGAGGTAACAACGCTGTCCCAAATAATTTATCTAATGCCACGATAACAATTGGTGGTAATGGAATTGACGGTCAGGACGACATGAACTCATTGACGATTTTGGAGTTTGAAGTTATTAAACTTTAGATTTTATCTAAATAATTATTTTTTGATGGCGGAGAGGCCAGGCAGGTGGTTGCCAAGTAGATATTCTAAGCTAGCGCCGCCACCGGTAGAAATGAGGGAGTATTTGAGATTTTTGTGTTTTGTCATTAATTCTTCGACAAATCCTGTAGTGTCGCCACCGCAAATGATGGTGGTGGCGTCGGATTTTTCGCCAATTAAATCAGCTACAATGTTGGAAGAGGTGGCGTAAGCTGGGTCTTCGGCTTTACCGAGGAGCCCATTCCAAACAATGGTTTTGGCGTCGGCAATGTGATTGGCAAATTCGGCGGTGGAAATGGGTCCAATATCTAGTTTGGCGCCAGTGGAATCTTCGTCAAAATCAGTGGCGACATAGATTTTTTTGTTGTTTGATTTGTAGCCATCGGCGGCAATTTTGCCACCCACTAAAATGTGGTCGGCGAGGCTGGTGAATTTTTTGATGAGAGGTTCTTTGTCTTCAACTTTTGAACCACCGATTATTAAGACTAGTGGACGAGCGGGATTGTTTAATACGGAATCAAGGTTTTTAATTTCTTTTTCGAGCAATAAACCGGCGTAGACTGGGAGGAATTCTTTAACGGCGTCGGTGGAGGCGTGAGCGCGGTGAACAACTGCAAAACCATCTTGGACGTAAACATCGGCACCTACACCGTCGATAATGCTTTTGATGAATTGTTTATCATTGCTTTCTTCGCCTGGGTTAAAGCGGAGATTGTCTAGGAGAGCAATTTTGATATTGTCTGGGATTTTGACTGTTTCGCCTGGTTCTGGTGTGGGGTAGAAGCCGATAGTTTGGTCGGGGAGAAGGGCGCGAAGACAATCTGCGACTGGTGAAAGGGTAAATTCGGGATTAATTTTGCCCTCTGGGCGTCCGAGATGTGAAATGAGGACGATTCTTTTGGCACCATTTTCCAATAAATAGTTGATAGTCGGCAGGCTGGCTCTTACGCGTAGGTCGCTTAGTACTTTGTTTTTTTTGACTGGAACGTTATAGTCGACGCGGACTAAAACGGTTTTATCTTTGACATTGATGGATTCAATAGTTTTCATATCTTAATTTTAACATAGAAGAAAATTCTTTACAAAATATTCATCCCGTGATATAATTTGCTTATGAAAAAAATGAAGACTTATCATCAGGTGATTGGTGAAACTATTGAACAAATGCGGACTGATAGGGGGTTAACGCAAGGTGAATTGGCGGAAATGGTGGGGACGAGTCAGTCGGCAATCCATCGAATTGAAAAAGGCGGTCAAAATGTGTCGCTCGAAATGATTAAAAAGCTTTCGGAGGCTTTGGGAAGCCAAATTCTCTCTATAAATGACTCGGCAAAGCAGAGTTTTAGGATACGTGGAGGGAAGGAGCTTTCTGGTGAAATAACGGTCAATACGTCCAAAAATGCGGCAGTGGGGCTTTTGTGTGCATCGCTTTTAAATGCAGGAAAAACGACTTTTCATCGAATTGCGCGCATTGAAGAAGTCTTCAGAATTATTGAAGTTTTGGAGTCGATTGGTGTTAAATGTAAGTGGACGAATCGTCACAGAGACCTAGAAATTATATCACCACGTGAATTGAAACTTGAAGAGATGGATCTCGAGGCGGCACGTAAAACACGTTCTATAATCATGTTCTTGGGGCCATTGCTTCATCGCTACAAACATTTTCAGCTGCCGTATGCCGGTGGTTGTTCGCTTGGGACGAGGACGGTAGAGCCACACATTAAGGCGTTAGAGTCATTTGGCTTGGATGTAGATGCGCAATGCAGAAGTGGTTTTTATGATGTGACGGTAAATCAACATACTTTGAATAAATACAGTGATAGATATATTGTTTTGATTGAGCGTGGTGACACCGTGACAGAAAACGTGTTGATGGCGGCGGCTCTCTCGCCGGGAAAGACAACAATTGTAGGGGCTTCGCCAAACTATATGGTGCAAGATATGTGCTTTTTCCTAGAAAAATTAGGTGTGAAAATTAGCGGAATTGGGACTACAACTTTGACTGTGCGAGGACGAGCACGAATCGACGAAAACGTTGAGTATGATGTTTCGGAAGACCCAATTGAAGCAATGAGTTTCATTGCGGCAGCATATGTAACGAATTCGGAAATTACGATTCAGCGTGCGCCGATTGAATTTTTGGAAATTGAGCTTGAAATTTTGAAATCAATGAATGCAAAATTTGAAAAATCGTCGGAATATTTGTCGGCGAATGGACGGACAAGGTTGATTGATTTGAAGATAATGAAGTCTGAGCTGGTGGCACCAAAAGACAAGATTCATCCGATGCCGTTCCCGGGGCTCAACATTGATAACTTGCCATTTTTCTCGGTAATTGCTGCAGTGGCAAAAGGACGAACAATGATACATGACTGGGTGTTTGAAAATCGGGCAATCTATACAACAGAACTGTCAAATTTGAATGCAAAAGTGGAACTTCTTGATGCACACAGATTATATATTGAGGGCCCAACCAATTGGCGACCGGCAGATTTGACGGCACCACAGGCTTTAAGACCGGCAGTAGTAGTGCTGATTGGGATGCTGGCAGCACCAGGAACTTCAATTTTGCGCAATGTTTATCCGATCAATCGTGGATACCAGGATTTTGCGGCGAGATTAAGACATTTGGGCGCAGATATTTCGCCATTGACTGGGATTTAATTTGCGATGGATAGTGGTATTTTTGATGGCTTAAATGAGCAGCAGAAAGAAGCGGTGGAATGTCTTGAAGGACCGGTGTTGATTTTGGCGGGAGCTGGGTCTGGTAAAACTAAGACTCTGACGCATAGAATTGCAAATTTGATTGCGCATGGCGTACGCGAGAATCAAATACTGGCGGTGACGTTTACTAATAAAGCGGCCAATGAAATGCGGCAGAGACTCTGGGGGCTAGTTTCGGGGGTCCTGTCCGAAAAGGCCTTTCTCGGGCCGCTCCGGGCCGCTCGGCCAAGTCTTAGGCCCTTCGAAAGACCATTTTCGGCCACCCCCGACCAACCACCAAAGTCGTTCATGCCGTATATGGGGACGTTTCATAGTATTTGCGTGAAGATTCTTCGGATTGAGGCGGAGGCGGCAGGGTTGACGCGGGATTTTGTGATTTATGACACTGACGATCAGATTTCATTGATTAAGCGCGTGATGAAAAGTCTGCATTTGTCTGAAAATAAGGCTTTGAAGCCGAAGTCGGTTCAGTCGATTATTTCAGGTGAAAAAAACCGTGGAAATGGGCCAGAAGAATATGCTGCGAGTGCGCTTTATCCTAATCAACGTGATATTGCGAAGATTTTTCGTGGTTATGAAGAAGAAAAGAAAAAAGCTGGGGCTTTGGATTTTGATGATTTATTGTTGAAGACTTTGGAATTATTTGCGAAGAATAAAAAAATACGTGAAAAATGGCAACAGAAATTTGAACATATTTTAATTGATGAGTATCAGGATACGAACTTGATTCAATATCAGTTAGTAAAGTTACTGGTAAATGAAAAACGTAATATTTGTGTAGTGGGGGATGATTGGCAGTCGATTTATTCATGGCGGGGCGCGGATTTTACCAATATTTTGAATTTTGAAAAAGATTTTCCTGGTGCGAAGGTGGTAAAATTGGAACAAAATTATCGTTCGACGGGTTGTATTTTGGCGGTGTCGCAGAAAGTGATAAAAGAGAATAAAACGCGAACAGATAAGAAATTGTTTACCGTAGCGGGTGATGGGGAGCCGGTTGAAATTGAAGCCTTGGCGGACGAAAACAAGGAAGCGGAGTTTGTAGCGCGGAAAATTACAGAGCTCACTGCCAAATATCCTGATTACAGTGATTTTGCTGTTTTGTATCGTACAAATGCACAATCGTATGCTTTTGAAAAAGTTTTTATTAATTTGCACATTCCTTATAAAATTGTGGGTGGGGTGAGATTCTATGATCGTAAGGAAGTGAAAGATGTACTAGCGATTTTGAAGTTAATGGTGAGCGGACGCGATAAGGTGAGTCTTACGCGAGTGGCGAAAAACGTGCTGTCTGGACTTGGTGAAGCGTCGCTAAATAAATTGATGGATGCGATGGACGTAGTAGAGGGTGAAGCGCCACTAATGAACCCGGATTTATCAGAAGCGTTGAAATCTGCCAAGGCAAAGACGGCGTTTGCTAAACTGGTTGGGTTTTATCGGATGGTAGGTTCGACAATGGCACCAAGTGAGATTATTAAAAAGGCGATTTCGTATTTTGATTTTCGGACTTTGACTGATGATGGGACGCCGAGTGCTGAAGAGAGAATGAAAAACTTGGAGGTTTTGGAATCTAATGCTGAGGCATACGAGAATTTAGAGGATTTTTTGGCGGATGCGTCTTTGATGTCGTCGGCAGACGAGGCTTCTGGTAAGAATTCGGTGACTTTGATGACTTTGCATGCGGCGAAGGGTTTGGAATTTCCAGTGGTATTTGTGGTGGGAATGGAAGAGGGGTTGTTTCCGAGCGCGCGAGCGGCGGAGGAAACGGCTGGGCTTGAAGAAGAGCGACGATTGGCTTATGTAGGGATGACGCGGGCAATGCAGAGATTGTTTTTGACTTATGCGGGGAGTAGATATTCGTTTGGAAGTCGGAATTATAATATGCCATCGAGGTTTTTGATGGAATTGGGCTATAATCCGTATGGCTCTGGTGGATTTGGCGGTTTTGGAGTTTCGGCTCGTGACGAAGATGGGGATGGATTTAAAGACTTCGATGACGATGATTTTGGCAGTAGTGACTTTGACCCATTTCCAGATGACCTACCGGTTTTTGAATAGTTTGGTCGTGTGATATAATGATGGTATGGCAATAGAGAGGTTAGTGGAGCCGACTGCGGCGCAGAATGACAGCGAAGAGGAGCGAATTGAGATTTCGCTTAGGCCGACGACTTTTAATGAATATATTGGGCAGGAACATCTTAAGAATAATATCAAGTTGGCGATTGATGCGGTAAAAAAGCGGGCGGATGGTTCGACTTTGGACCACGTGCTACTATATGGCCCGCCAGGACTCGGCAAGACTACGATGGCTGGGGTGATAGCGCACGAGCTTGGAGCATCTCTTCGGGTGACCTCTGGGCCAGCGATTGAGCGAGCGGGGGATTTAGCTTCGATTTTGACCAATTTAAAAGATGGCGATGTATTGTTTATTGACGAGATTCATCGGTTGCGTCGGACGGTGGAAGAAGTGCTGTATTCTGCGATGGAAGATTATAAACTTGATATCGTGATTGGTAAAGGGCCGGCGGCGCGGAGTGTACGACTGGATTTGCCGAGATTTACGGTAATTGGTGCAACCACTAGGACTGGTTCGCTTGCGGGCCCTTTGCGCGATAGATTTGGAATTATTCACCGGTTGGAATATTATAAGGAACCAGAGATTGAACAGATTTTGAATCGGACGGCGGGGATTTTGACGACTACAATTGAACCGGAAGCATGTAAATTGCTGGCGTCGCGGTCGCGTTTGACACCGAGGATTGCAAATCGGATTTTCAAGCGAGTGCGAGATTATGCAGACGTGAATGGGGATGGAATAATTGACACGGCGGTAGCAACGAGCGCGCTAAAATTGATGGAAATCGACTATTTGGGCCTTGATCCGGCGGATAGGAATATGTTGCAACTGATGTGGGAGCATTATGGAGAGCGGCCGGTGGGGCTAACGACGATTGCGGCGCTCACTGGTGATGAAGCAACGACGATTGAGGATTATTATGAGCCGTATTTGTTGCAATTAGGGTTGATTGCGCGGACGCCTAAGGGGAGAGTGGTGACAGAAAAAGGGAGAAAGCACTTGCAAAATCCAGAAAATAAGATATAATATAAGTGAAAGGGAATTTTAATGGACGAAGGTTTAGCTAAAATTAGACACGAACGGAGTAAGAAAGATTTTCCGTTTTTGAAACTCGATGATGATGAATATGTAGAATTTGCTTTTACGAGGGCAAAAGTTTGTCTTGCTTTGATTTTTGGTGGGGTAGCGGCAGGATTGATTTTTGTTTTGTTTGCTTTTCTCTTGGTGGTGCTAGGGCAGAGCACGATTGACGATATGGGGCGGAATTTCATGTATATACTTCTGTTTACATTAGTGATGGTTGCAATAGCAATTGGGTTGTTTGCGTTGATGGTGTATCGTGGGAACCGTTTGTTTATAACTAATAAGCATGCGATTCAGATGGTGATGAAATCACCAATGGCAACATCAATCAATGTGATTGATCTTTCGTCGATTGAGGATGCAAGTTTTAGCCAAAATGGAATTTGGCAAAAGTTGTTTAATTTTGGAACTTTCCGGTTGTCTACAGTGGGCGATGAGACAACATATACTTTTGAGTATTCTGATATTAAGCCAAATGAGCTCAAAGAGGTGTCGGATTTGATTACCGATGCGAAAAAGAAAGCTCTACGCAAGAAATCTGAAGATTAAATTATTTAGTTTGGCTGTTGGTTTTGATGTAATCGTCTTCTTTTTCGAGGCGTGTGCGAAGGGTGTATTCGGTGCAGCGAGCCTGATGGCAATTGGCGGGTTGGTAAATGTATGAACTCTCTGGCGTATTAAAATCGTGTCCTTCTGGGTCGGTCCAGAACTTCTCGGCGACTACTGGTAAGTTAGCAATAGAGATGGATTCAGGATAATAACCAATTTCTTTGTATTTATTTTCGAGAGCGTAGTAGATGGTGTTGATTGCAGTCTTTCGAGCTTCGTCGCGATGCATAGCCGCGAAATTCTGATATTGGGTGAAAAAGAGGACGAAAAGTAATAGTGCTACTACGATGACAGCGCTAATTTCTGGGACTGTAAAGCCTTTTTTCTTCTTCATAGCTTTATTATATCATGAATGTATGATATAATAAAAGAATGGTACCGTAGCTCAGCTGGTTAGAGCGTGGGACTCATAAGCCCGAGGTCGGTGGTTCAATTCCACCCGGTACCACCAGGTTGCGAATAAAAATCCAAGTCTTGACTTGGATTTTTTGAGCAACCGCAGTGGTACCAGCTTTTAATCGCGAAGCGATTAAAAGCTTACCACCATTTTTTTTGCTTTATTTTTCAAAATGAGACAATGGGAGGGCGTCTTTTATGTTGTAATCGGCGATTTGGATGCGCCGGAGGGAAGTGAGATAGGCGCCAGTGTTGAGTTTTTTGCCAATATCTTCGGCGAGAGTGCGAATATAGGTGCCACTTGATACGTGGCAGCGGATGGTTAGTTCTGGATAATTATACCGTAGGATTTCGATGCTATAGATGGTGACTTTTCGGGTGGGAGTTTCAAAATTTACCCCTTTGCGGGCAAGTTTGTAGGCGCGTTCGCCGTTGATTTTGACGGCGCTAAAGGTCGGGACTGTTTGGCTGATATCGCCAATGAAACTTGAGATTGCTGTCTGGATATCTTGGATTGTTGGAGTGGTGTCGCTGGTTTTTGTGATTTCGCCTTCTGGGTCGCCGGTGGTGGAGGTGTAGCCGAGCTTGAGAGTGGCTTCGTAGATTTTGTCTTTTTTTAGGAATTCATCAGATTTTTTGGTCATTTTGCCAGTTAGAAGAATTAGGAGGCCGGTGGCAAAAGGGTCCAAAGTGCCAGTGTGGCCAACTTTGACTTTGTGTCCATATTTTGCTTTGAGATAACCACGAACTTTGGCGACGACGCCAAAACTGGAGATGCCGGCTGGCTTGTCGACTAAGATGATTTGATCTTCCATTCTGTTATTATAACATAATTTTTGGTTTTGTCATTTTTTGATGTTACTCTTGACTATTATTTCATTGTGGTATATAATCATAACCACAAAAGGTCATAAACAAACACATAAAAGGATAAACACATGTCTTCCAAACTACTCATTAACGTCAATGACGCTAACCCAGTTGTAGTACCAGACACTGATGCGGATACTAATGCACCAGACACTGGTATGCTTAGCGTTTCTCATAATGATGGGGTTAATAATACTTCTAATATGATAGCTCCTATTGTTGGCATTTCTGTACTACTTGTAGTATTAGTAGCATTAATAATTAGTTTAGTAAGAAAACAGAAGAGTAAGAAGACAAATAACTTCTCAATTTATTCTAGGAGACATACCATCCTTAGAATCACAAGTATCATGACCTTAATTCTTATTACTACATTTGTAGCATTAAACTTTAATACCAAACAAGAAGACAATGTAAACGCAGCATCTAATACACTAACAATTACAGCAAGTGATATAGAAATAGACGTAGACTTAAAAGACAAAGCAGTATTTGCTACTGGAGAAAGTGTAGTAACAGTAGATTCTGCTACTACAGCAGGATATACACTTATGGCCTATGTAGATAGTACTACTACAGACCTAACCAATGAAACAGATAAATCATCTAAAAGCACTATTTCCATGCTAGACTCTACTTACTCTAAAGCTCTAGAAGACAATACTTGGGGCATGGCTATTACTAAACCAACCTCACAGGACGATACACTATTTCGTGGTCTACCAACTGCAGAAAAATATGCTATGACTATTAAAGCTACTAGTGATGCTACATCTGCTAATGACAAATCTACTTTCTACTATGCTACTTACATCACTCCAGACCTAGACTTTGGTACTTATTCTGGTGCCACTATTACCTATATTGCAATTGCTAATGTAGTTGAGGATGATGTGACGGTGAATTATCATATGCCCGACGACGTTGAACATATATTCCCTGAAAAATCTGGGGACACGCGTTTTCTCGATGGATATATCAACACGGTAACCTACAATAAAACTTCTGGATTAGCTTATATAGGTGATAATTGTGGGAAGTTATATACTACTGCTGAGCCAAACGCTATCGTAAAGACGAGTAACTTGAATAATAATGGTGTGCAGAATGGGATGTATGAGCCAATTATGGAGCCGGTAATGTTAAATGGTGGTAATGTATATGTTATTGCTTATCAAGTGGTAAATGTTCCTGGTGCGGATGGCATAAAAATAGATATTGATTATAGAATAACCGAAGCCTACATCGCAGTGTTTAAGGGAGAATGGGCTATTGATGAGATTCTCGATGAAAGTAGTCCATTAGGTATTGGTGCTGCTGCGCTTGCGGAATCTCAAATGATAATGCCTACGGAAAGTCCATTGATGGAAGGAGATGCAGAATATGTTTTTGATGGTGACACTGTAACTGTGGCAGCTATCGTTCTTGATGGGCCGCAAGAGGGTTATGATTATGGTTTCTTTGCGGAGGTTTTCCCAATATATGCGGAGCAGCCAGAAGACGTAGGGGCGATTGAAAAAACGACTTGTTATTCTGAAAAAAGTAGTGAGGTAAGTAGTAGATGGAATAAGTTTGATAGAATGTATTTTCATCAGATATTAATTCCTGGGGCAAAGAAAATGAAGATGGAAATAGACTATGAATTGGATTCTGGCCTTCAACTTTATGTTGCGGAAGGTAATTTTGGCCCTATTGGTATTGAGCTCGGAATGATTTACGGTGGCGAGATGGTGGTTCCGGGTTTTGTTTTGCAGGCTTTTGATGAAACGATTTCTGGTTCTACGGAAATATACTTGGATAGTGGTATTGTGTCATTTATGGTTTCCGATCGAGGAAGTTTAGCGGAAGATAGGGTTTTTGAATTTAATATTAAATTATATCCGGTGTATGATGAAGAGCATGAGGGTACGGTGCCTGTGGAGACTAGCACTGTCGCACGAAAAGTTGGCAACTATGGCGAGTCGGTTGGGCATGCAATGTGGCGTTATTATTATGGTATCGATGATTACGACAGATATTATTTGCCACTTTTCGATGAAAGAAGCGTTGAGCTATTTGTGGACTTTTATTATGATGATTTTGCTGGACAGACGATTGATGTTGTTGAACGATCAGCCATGGTACCTATTCATGCCGATTCCTAATGCCTAGATTGGATGGGAATTTATTGACTAGGCTCTTGAGTCGTGATATAATAGTGGCACTATGATAACAAAAGAGAATAAGGACAAAGCTATTGCCAGTGTCGCTCGAAATAAGAACGATGTTGGTTCTCCTGAAGTTCAAGTGGCTATTCTTACGGCTCGCATCAAAGAGGTTACTGAGCACGTAAAGAATAATAAACATGACTTTATGGCTAAAAGAGGCCTAATGCAGATGGTCGGGAAGCGTAAAAAACTTCTCAAGTATCTGGAAGAGACTGATTTTGAGCTATACAAGAAGACTGTGGCCAAATTGAAACTTAGGAAATAGATTTAAAAAAGGAAGTCCCCCGCCTTGCCAAGCAGAGCGGGGGATTTTTGCTGAAGGATTGTTATTCGAGGACCGGCTGAGCGACTACTTCTTCAGCGACATACTGAAGATACAATTGAACGAAGTAGCCGACTTCGCTTCTGGTATATCGGCTCAACAGTTTTTCAACGCTGCTAACGAGCACGCGCACCGTTGCGGTGTTGTTTTCCCTTGGCGTCACCAGATAGGTGAGGCAGATGCCAGGGTAGTCTTGCCACCGCTTCATGCGAGCGCCGAGCCGTTTGCGGGTCTTGCGCCCACAGGGAAAACCCTCCATGAAAACGTGTTTGTATTTATGGCACACGCTTTCGATATACATGATTTTCTCAACTTCGTTGAAACCGACGCCTTTGAATCGAAGAACGAACGGCGTGATTTCGACAATTTCAATCCCTTCCAAATGTACTCCCCCAAAAATATATTTGCCCATACAGGCTTGTGTTTATTATATCATATTTTGCATAAAAACTCAAGGGGTGGTATAATGGTAGCATACATTAATAATCAAGAGAAAACGGCAGATATAGTGGCAAGAAGGCGAAATTGTTCTTGGCTCTGTACCTGAAGTTTTCTCTTAAGAAAGGACATTTTATGGACATAATTAACCCGTCTGGTAAAAAGACGACTAGTGTGTCGTGCGACTGGTTAGGTAGAAAACTCACTCTAGAAGTAAATAGGGTTGGTTTTAGGACAACTTCATCGGTATTGGTTACCTATGGAGATACTGTGGTTTTGGGTTCAGTGGTGGTGAGCAAAGACCCAGTGAAGCAGGATTTCTTCCCACTGTCTGTGGATTACGAAGAAAAATACTATGCAGCAGGTAAAATTTCATCCTCGCGATTTATTAAGCGCGAAGGCAAGCCGGCCGATGAAGCGGTTCTAGTTGGTCGTTTGATTGATCGTCCGATTAGGCCTTTGTTCCCTAAGGGGTATAGACAAGAAGTGCAGGTGGTTTGTACAGTGTTGTCAATGGACCCTGCGTTTCGGCCAGATTGTGTTGCAATGATTGCAGCATCGTCGGCTTTGATGAATGCCGGAATTCCATTTGATGGGCCAGTAGCAGGGATTAGAATCGGGCGAATTGGTGGTGAATTCAAGGGATTTTTGTCACCAGAAGAAAGAGAAACATCACCGCTTGATCTCGTGGTGGCTTGTAAAGATGGTAAGATTATGATGGTGGAAGCGGGCGCAAATGAAGTGCCAGAAGATACCATTATTGAAGCAATGCATTGGGCGGTTTCTGAGGTGCAGCCAGTACTGGATTTGCAACGACAATTGCGTGACTTGGTAGCGCCGGATGAACTAGCTTACGAGTTGAATTTGCCACCAGATGAAATTTTGATGGAGGTGAACGATTGGACGAATGGACGATTCTCTGGTGTGAGAGGAAACGTGCTTGAGCGACAGAATTTGCTTGGTACAATTGCCGATGAAATGCACTCTGAAATGGCGTTGAAACATGGCGAAGGTGAAACTGATGAAGAGAAAATTGCTTGGTATAATGAAAATTTGAAATCTGTTTATACCGAGGCGTTTAATTCGGCGGTACATGCGGAAGTACGACGTGGCATCATTGTTGAAGGTGAAAGGCCAGATGGACGTAAATTGAATGAGGTGAGACCGTTGTCTTCACAGGTGGGAATCTTGCCAAGGGTGCATGGCTCGTCGTTGTTTACGCGTGGTTTGACGCAGGCAATGAACATCGTAACTTTGGCACCTTTGTCTTATGCACAAGAAGTGGATACAATGGAGGTAACTGATGGCAAGCGTAGGTATATGCATCATTACAATGCACCATCTTATACAGTGGGTGAGCCAGGTAGAATAGGCTCTCCTGGTCGTCGTGAAATTGGACATGGCTATTTGGCTGAGAGAGCATTGATGCCGGTGTTGCCATCGGTGGAAGATTTTCCATACGCAATTCGTAGCGTGACAGAAATTATGTCACAAAATGGTTCAACTTCGATGGCGGCAACTTGTTCATCTTGTATGGCATTGATGGATGCTGGTGTGCCTTTGAAACGACCAGTATCTGGTGTGGCGATGGGCTTGATGGTGGATGTAGAAAAAGGTACCCCGATTGAAGCATCTGATATCGACAAGGCTTATGTGCTAACTGATTTGATGGATGCAGAAGATTTTGCTGGTGACATGGACTTTAAGGTGACTGGCACTACGGAAGGTATTACAGCGCTCCAGATGGACATGAAGGTGCATGGTTTGCCGGTAGAAATCATGGAGAAGGCTTTGAAACAAAGCCATGAGGGGAGAATGTTTATTCTAGATCATATTCTTTCTGTGATTGCGGCGCCGCGTGAAAGTATCTCGGAATATGCGCCGAGAATTGAAAAAATTCAAGTCAAGCAAGATAAAATCGGCACAATTATCGGTAAAGGCGGTGAGACTATTAATAAAATTACGGCCGAGACTGGTGCTGAAGTGGATATTGACGACTCTGGTCTTGTGACAGTGTCTGGCACTGATGCATCTAAGATTAACGCGGCGGTAGAATGGATTAAGTCTTTGGTTGAAGAACCGGAGGTGGGGAAGATTTACAATGGTACCGTAGTGACGATTAAGGATTTTGGTGCGTTTGTCAATATCTTGCCTGGAATCGATGGAATGTTGCATATTTCGCAGATTGTAGAAGGTAAGAGATTAAAGAGCGTGGAAGAAGTCTTGCATGTGGGCGACAAGGTAAAAGTGAAACTAGTAGCAATTGATAATGGTAAACTTAGCTTATCAATGCTTGGCGTAGAGCAATAAAGCCAAAGAAAAAAGACCCGCTTGGTGCGGGTCTTTTTTCTTGACAAGCTTCGATTTGCTTTATTCTTCTATTAGACCTTCTTCGGATTCCAAGAGAATATTGACGGACTCTTTAAGGGATGTGACTTGTTCATTTAAAGCAGATATTTCTTTGTTCCGATTAATCGCTTCGATGACACTAAAGGCGATACCACTAATGACGAGAATGGCAAGTAAAATAATGCTAAGTATGATAGCCAAGTTGTCCTTCTTCTTAGAGACTTTTATATTGGTTTTTTTGTTTTTGGCGCGGTTAATTGCTCGATTTTTTTGAGTTGGCTTCATAGTAATTCCTTAATGTAATTTGCTTATGGTTTAATTATATCATAATATGTTTAGTCTTGGTGAGATTATTGCCAGTTTGTGTTCCCCGATAAACATGGTATAATATAGAGAATGGAAAAGAACCGGAATTTTTGTATAATTGCACACATCGATCATGGCAAATCGACAATTGCGGATCGGATGATGGAAATTACTGGTACGGTAGAAAAGCGCGAAATGAAGGCGCAGCTTCTTGATTCGATGGAGTTGGAGCGCGAAAAAGGCATTACGATTAAGCTGACGCCGGTGACGATGAAATGGAAAGGCTATACTTTAAATTTGATTGATACGCCGGGGCACGTAGATTTTTCGTATGAAGTTTCGAGGTCTTTGCAAGCGGTGGAAATGGCGGTTTTAGTAGTAGATGCAACGCAGGGAATTCAGGCGCAGACACTCGCGAATGTATATTTGGCGATTGAACAAGATTTGAAAATAATTCCGGTGATAAATAAGGTAGATTTGCCAGCGGCGGATGTGCCAAAAGTTGCGGCGCAAATTATGAATCTTTTGGGCTGTTCGCGCGAGGAAATCATCGAGGCGTCCGGGAAAACGGGGCTCGGGGTGGATAAAATATTAGATGCAATAGTGACCAATAACCCTTCTTCGGACCCGCTCCTTCGCGCCCATCGTTATGGGGCTCAGTCGCTTCAATCGCTCCCCGTTGGTCGCGAAGATTCCTCAGAAGGGTTATCTGGTCACACTGTGACCAGGGCTCTGATATTTGATTCTTATTTTGATGATTACCGAGGGGTGGTGTTGTACGTGAGGGTGTTTGAGGGGGAAATTGCGAAGAATGCAGAGATTTTGATGATGGCGGCGGGGACGAAGGGTTTGGCGCTTGAAGTTGGGATTCTGACGCCTAAAATGACTGCGCGGGAGAAATTATCAGAGGGGCAAATTGGTTACATTGTGACGAATTTGAAGTCTACACGTGAGGCAAAAGTGGGCGATACGGTGACGCTCGTCAGTAATCCTGCTGCGACGGCTTTGCCGGGCTATAAGAACGTTTTGCCTTTTGTCTATGCGGGATTTTTCCCAGTCTCAAATGATCAGTATAAGGAATTAAAAGAGGCAATTGAGAAGTTGGCTTTGTCTGATTCGGCTTTAAGATATGAACCGGAGAATTCGCCGGTGCTTGGTTTTGGGCTTCGGATTGGGTTCCTCGGGCTTCTCCATATGGATATTATTAAAGAGAGATTGGAGCGAGAATTCGGTTTGGATTTGATTGTAACAAATCCATCAACGAATTATGAAGTAGTGATGAACAATGGTGAAGTGGTGGAGATTAAATCGGCGGCGGATTTGCCGGATATGAGTGAAATTTCCGAGATCCGGGAACCTTGGGTGAAGGGTGAGATTATTTTGCCAAAATCGATGATTGGGGCAGTACTGGATTTGATTAATAAAAAAAGAGGTCATCAGACTAATGTGTCTTACATTGAGGACAGGGCGGTAATTGATTTTGAGGCGCCAATGGCGAATTTGCTGACGGATTTTTATGATCAATTGAAGTCGGCAACCTCTGGGTATGCGTCGTTTAATTACGAGTTGAATGGCTACCGGGCCGAGGATTTGGTGAGAGTGGATTTCCTAGTGGGTGGACATCGGTTGGACGCGCTTTCTATTATGTGCCATCGTTCTGAAGCGGATGCGATTGGAAGGGAAACAACTAAAAAATTAAAAGAGGTAATTCCGCGACAGAACTATGAAGTAGCGTTGCAGGCGGCAATTGGGGCACGGATTATTGCGCGTGAGACGATTGGAGCATATCGTAAGGATGTGACGGTGAAAATTCATACTGGCGATAGGGATAGAAAAGCGAAACTTCTGGAAAAACAAAAGCGCGGCAAGGCGCGCATGAAACGATTTGGTAAGATTGATATTCCGTCTGAAGCATTTATGGTGATGCTAAAGAGAGACTAAAGTGTAAATTGGTAGAGCCTCCTCGCTCGCTTAGCTCGCGAGATCGCTCTGGTCAGGGATACCAGACTTGAACTGGCGACCTCACGCCCCCCAGGCGTGCGCGCTACCAACTGCGCCAATCCCTGTTGATAATCTGGTCTGGGTGACCCGACTTGAACGGGCGACCTCAGCGTCCCGAACGCTGCGCGCTACCAACTGCGCCACACCCAGATTGTTTTGATTATATCATAAATTTAACCAATGGGGAAGCATCTCTTGATTGACAAAATATTCTTTTTATGCTATAATGGTATAGATATTTGCCTAGGGGGGCACAGAGGTAAAAGTAGATTAAGAATCATACGAAAGAGAGGAATTGTTTGTGTCTGACTATCGTTTTGTGAAGTTTGGTGGTATCATCGTTGCAATCTGTCTACTTGCGTCTTTATTCGCGATGTATTCGAATCAGACAGCGGCAACTTCGGTGTCCTTTATGGGTGAGGCCGTTGAAGTCGTTGGGGCTGAAAGTCTCGGGCTGGTACCTGAAATGGCAGCGTCTATTAGCGGTGCCTTGACCCCTTTGGTGGAAGAGTCCGCCGTGGCAGAACCTGACAATATGGTTGTCGCTGAGGATTTCCCGGATGAAGATGCGACCAAGGCGGAAGACCTACCTGTTCTTAGCAAGGATGAGACTACTATCGAATCTCGTGCGTCAGTCGATCTGATGATTCAGGCCAAGAAGGAAGAAGCTCGGATTCGGCGTGCTGAAGAGGACGCCAAGGAGTATGCCGATTTGGATTGGATTAAAGCCCACCTTGATCGGTATTACACCGAGGAAGAAATCCGCCAAACGACGCAAATTATTATGGCGGAGGACCTGGTTGCTTATAGCGACACGATTTGGAGTGCTCATGCCTGGGTAATCGTTGGGCGTGTGGGCGCTTCTGGGTTCGCCAACAATGACACCATCATCGGTGTATTATCGGCGAAGAATCAGTTCTCCACGTATACCACTGCAAATCTGTCGGTAGAGCCGGACCCTCGTGTCGAGTGGATTGTTCGGGACGTATTTGCCCGGAAGGTCCTGGAGGACATGGGTGCCCCCGAGTGGGAAGTTGGCAGGACGGTGCCGAAGACGCATCTGTTCTTTGACAACAGAGATGATAATCCCTACTATAACGAATTTTACCGTTATTGCTGGGGAGACATCTATGACCCATTCAGTAGCCCCTACAACCCGTATGATAACTAGCATTAAAAGCCCTGGGGCGTGCGCCCCGGGGCTTTTAACATCAAAAAATCCAAAATAAATTTTGGATTTTTGTTCATATTCTTGTGGTCTGGGTGACAGGACTTGAACCTGCGACCTCGACGTCCCAAACGTCGCGCGCTACCAACTGTGCTACACCCAGTTATAATATAATTATAACATATTTTTGGCTAAAATGTGCAAGATTTATTAAATACCTAAGCGACTATCACTTAGACCCTCGCTAGAGAACGGGTTTTTATAAGCATCGATGTTTTCAATCTCGTGGAGGAGGCTTTCCAGATATTCATCTAGTACTTCTGTTGTGATGATGGTGTTTTCGTCGAGCTTATAATCATCGTCGTTTTCGTTTTTGTCTTTTTCAATTTCGTCGTCGTCTGGCAGGAATCCTGGTCGTGAACGA
This sequence comes from Candidatus Saccharimonadota bacterium, assembly GCA_017537745.1. Taxonomy (GTDB): domain Bacteria; phylum Patescibacteriota; class Saccharimonadia; order Saccharimonadales; family Saccharimonadaceae; genus Nanosyncoccus. Next base: position 81,800 of record JAFYKF010000007.1, on the reverse strand, counting down.
TCAAGGTAGATGTCGCCAGAGTTGTGATAAATGGCAAGGCTGACGCCGGTAGTGGTTAATGCGATGGCGGCAGACAAGAAACCAAGGATTAATAGGTTGCGGGCGCCGCTGCTCATAGGACCTCCTTAAGTTTGGTTACTAGATTAACTTGTTTTTCGGTGAGCTCTCGTAATTTGGTGGTATCGTTTGCAACTTTGGCGCGTTTTTCGCGGACGGAGACTAATTTGTTATAGAATTTTACTGGCTCAATCGTGCAATCTAGCGAAACTAATTCTTCGAGGCTTTTCTGGTATGCGATATAATCACTGGCAAACTTTGAGCGGGCTGTTACGAAATTGGTTTGGTTTTCAATAAGATTGATGTTTGAAATATTGTTGCCGATTAGCGCAATATTAAGTGGCGTGATAAAGTTGGATTGAACTGTGTCATAGTAACGCCCCAGATGTACGCGTACGCGAGAGTCTTCGTATTGGATGCTTTTGAGATTGTCTTTGATGATGGCGCAATTTTTTTTGATAGCGTTTATTTGTTCGGTAGTTAAATCGGTACTTGCTTCGGCTTTTGCAAAATTGAGATTGGTTACAGTCGCTAGAAGAGCGGCTGCTACAAGTATCAGACTAGCCAAAAACTTTTTCATAAGAATAATTATAACATAAAATATTTTGAATAAAAAAGAACCGCCAGTAAATTGTGAGCGGTTCTTTTAAGGTTGGCAAATTATTCAAGGACTTTGTATTCTTTGGCTGTTTCGTCACTAATTGTGATGAAGCCTGGCAAATCGAAATCCCATTTTTCGGTATCTTCGTCTAAGGTGAAGATAACATTGCTGGTTAACATGACTGTGTCAGCAGCAGCTAAAGAATAGACCATTTTTATCCAATAAGATGTTTCTTCTTCTTCGCCATCGTAAACAGCGTAGACGTTGGCATTAAGGATGTTGTATGGCAGACTGTCGGCAGTGACCTTTGCTTTCATGAGCGCTAGAGCTTCGTCGCCATTAATTAGTGCAACATCTGCTAGCTGTTCGGTTAGCTCGGCATTGGATTTCTTGAGGCTAGATATTTGTGTTTCGTAGTTTTTGGCTTGATTGTCTTTTTGCATCATCATCATTACGCCAAAGCCAATACCACCGATGGCGGCAATTGCAAAAACTATCGCAAGAAGAGCACCGACTTTGCTCTTTTTCTTGGGGGCTTCCGCCTCATTTGCTGGTGCAGTGTCTTGAGTGACTGTTTGTTCTGGAGCTGTTTCTGTAACTGCGGCTGCGACCTGTTCTTCCATGGTCATGGCAGGTGCTGCTGGTTGAGTTGGTGTTGGTTGATTTGGTGCGGGTTGTGCACCTGTTTGATTCTGTTCCATTTTATTTTTCCTTAAAAATAATTTGCTTATGTTAATATTATATCACAATAATTATTTTTTGTAGAAAAAATAATACCATTATGATAGAATTAATACAGTAAGGAGATAATAAAGTGGCGGAACAGTTACCGAAAAAAAACGCGGGGCTCGGCGGACAAAAAGGTCCGAATACGAGTAAATCAAATAATCTTAGGAGTATCATTTTTATTACTTTGATTGCATGTCTGGCGGCAGCGATGGTAATGAATATGAATAATTCGGGTGAGAATGCACAGAAAGCCGAAGTGGCAATCTCGGATGTAATAATGCGAGCAAATGACCCCGAGGGTAATATTGAAAAAATCACGATAACTGGCAATACTTTGGATATTACTCTGAAGGGTGAGGAAAAGCCGACCGAAACATCTCGTAAAGATTCATCTGGAACTTTGTATGACCAAGGGCTGAAAAACTATTGTGAGGAGCTGGAAGGCGAGGAGTTAGCGAAATGCCTGGATACTTATCCGACGATTGAATACAAAGAAGATGTAAATGTATGGGGAATTGTGCTTGATGTAATTTTGACGATTCTGCCGATTGTGGCAATTGCAATTTTCTTTGCTTGGATTATGCGACAGGCGACAGCGGCAAACAATTCTTCTATGTCGTTTGGCAAGGCAAAAGCTAGGATGTATGGTCCAGATAAGAAAAAGGTTACATTTAATGATGTTGCGGGGAATGAGTCGGCGAAGCAGGATTTAACGGAGATTGTTGATTTCTTAAAAAACCCGAAAAAATATGAGAAGCTGGGAGCTAAAATTCCGCGTGGTGTATTGCTAGCCGGTGATCCTGGTACTGGTAAAACTTTGATGGCACGTGCGGTGGCGGGTGAGGCTGATGTGCCATTCTTTTCGATTTCAGGCTCGGAATTTGCAGAGATGTTTGTAGGCGTAGGTGCTTCTCGCGTGCGTGATTTATTCTCAAAAGCAAAGAAAAATGCGCCGTCAATTATCTTTATTGATGAAATTGACGCGGTGGCGCACAAGCGTGATGCACGCGGTGGAGCTGGGCGTGAAGACGAACAAACTTTGAACCAGATTCTCGTTGAAATGGATGGTTTTGATAATGATTCTGGCGTGATTGTAATGGCGGCGACGAACCGGGTAGATATGTTGGATAAGGCTTTGTTGCGCCCAGGGCGTTTTGATAGGCACGTTAATGTAACTTTGCCAGAAAGAAAAGACCGGCTGGAGATTTTGAAAGTACATTTTAAGGGTAAACCAGTGGAAGCAGACGTGGATTTGGAGGCTTTGGCGAAGAAAACAGCAGGGTCGTCTGGTGCTGATTTGGCTAACATTGCGAATGAGGCGGCTATTACGGCAGCACGTGAGGGCCATAAAGCAATTTCGAATCATGATTTGACTGAGGCATTTGAACGGGTGGCGATTGGGCCAGAACGAAAATCTAAAGTGATGAACGATAAAGAGCGAAAAATTACGGCCTATCATGAGGCTGGGCATGCGGTAGTAGGGCATGTGTTGCCAGATTCTGACCCGGTGCATAAAGTAACTATTATTCCACGTGGACAAACTGGTGGTGTGACGTGGTTCTTGCCGCCAGAAGATAGAAGCTACAAGAATATTTATGAATTGAAGGATATTTTGGCGCGGGCGATGGGCGGTAGGATTGCAGAGAAATTGATATTTGGCGAAGATGCAATTACGACCGGCGCGTCGTCGGATTTGAAAAACGTAGCAGAATTGGCGAAGTCTATGGTGATAGAAGAAGGTATGAGCGCTGGGCTTCGTAATATCGTGTTCCCAGATGAACAAACTGGGTATTATACAATTACAACTGGTAAACCTTATTCAGAGAAAACCGCTGAGATGATCGATGCGGAAGTGCGAAAGTTGTCTGATGAAGCAGCGGTAAGAGCAGAACAGGTTTTGAAAGCCAACAAAAAAGTTTTGGATGGTCTTGCAGAGGAACTACTAAAACATGAAACTTTGGAAGAAAAGGAACTTGAGCCTTTGCTTAAAGATGCAAAAATGCCAACAACTGCGAAACTACATTAAGGAGGGAAAGACATGGAGAGATTTTTGGACTATTTTGTACCAGAAAGATACAAGTTGGATTTGTCAATAGATAAGTTTAAAAAGTCTATCTCTGGGTCGGTGGAAGTATTTGGCGAAGTTAGGGCTGAAACGGTCAAATTTCACGCAGTAAAATTAGAGGTGGAGGGGGTGGAAATTGATGGTAAGAATGTAAAACCAGATGATTATAAATGTGAAGAAGGTGTTCTGACGTTATTTAAGGTACCTAGGAATGCTTCAAGCATTAAAATGCGGTACCATGGCTCTTTAAGCGAAAATATGATAGGAGCATATTTGTCTACCTATAAGTATGAGGGTAAGACAGAAGTAATTGTGGCTACACAATTTGAGTCGCATTTTGCTAGGGAAGCGTTTCCGTGTATTGATGAGCCGGCGGCGAAAGCAGTGTTTGAGCTAGCGATTACGACAGATAAAGACGATATGGTGCTAGCTAATACACCACAGTTAGCGCTCCGCAATGCCCCGAATCAAAACTCAGATACTGGCTATGGTTACCACACAACTCGGTTTGAGCCGACGCCGAAAATGAGTACGTATTTGTTGGCGTGGGTGATTGGGAAGTTTCATGGGAAAACGACAACAAATCGTTATGGGGTGGAAGTTACGACTTATGCAGCCTTGAATCAGGATATTGAGTCGGTGGAGTTTGCCAATGAGACGGCGGCAAGGGCGCTAGAATATTTTAACGATAATTTTGGTGTAAAATATCCTTTGCCAAAATGCACACAAGTGGCGTTACCAGATTTTGAGGCTGGGGCAATGGAAAACTGGGGGCTAGTAACTTATCGTGAATCAATGTTGCTTGCTAACAAAAATGCTACGCTTGATACTAAAAAAGGTGTGGCACTCACGGTGACACATGAATTATCGCATCAATGGTTTGGTGACCTTGTGACGATGAGCTGGTGGGATGATTTGTGGCTGAATGAATCGTTTGCTAGTATTATGGAATATTATGCGACTGATTTTATCTATCCAGAGTTCAAAATTTGGGAAGGGTTCTTTACTGGAGATGCTTTGGCGGCGTTGAAACGGGATTGTCTAAGTGGCGTTCAACCGGTGCATCAAGACGTAAATGATCCAGCGGAAATCTCTACATTATTCGACCCAGCGATTGTTTATGCAAAGGGTGCGAGATTGATATTAATGGTAATTCGCGCAATGGGTTGGGATAAGTTTTGTTTAGGTGTGAGAGATTACTTTGAAAAGTTTAAGTATAGCAATACAGTAGGAGATGATCTGTGGACGGCGCTTAAAGGTCATGCCGGTTTTGATGTGGGTGTAATGATGCATGATTTTATTGATCAGCCAGGTTATCCGGTTATTACTAGTAATGGGGAAGATTTCAATAACTATACTCAAAGAAGGTTTTTGTTGGACGCAGAAATGCTGGAATCTAATTGGTTGTTGCCGGAAATATCCGAGGATATGAGCGGACATTACATTTTGAATTTGTCGGAAGAAGAATTCAACAAACGGTTGGCGCGATTTGATAAACTTGGACTAGAGGAGAAATTAAGACTCTTGATTGACCGCGATTTACTAGCTAAAGCTGGGGTGGTAGAGATGGTTTCGTTGCTACCGCTGATTGAGAAATTTAAGAACGAGCATAGTGCGGCGGTTTGGAGTATAGTGACTTCGATTATAAATGGAATAAGTCTGTTTTTTGAACACGACTCTCCGATGGAAAAGAAATATAAAAAGTTTGTTCGAGAATTGACGATTCCGTTGTTGTCTGAGATTGGGTTAGTGACACGAGAGAGCGATGACGAAAATACTTTGAGACTAAGGTCGATTTTGTTGGCGTTAAATTATTTTGGTGAAGATAAAGAGAGATTGCAAGAGCTAGCGAAGATGTACGATCAAGACTATACAAAACTTGATCCAGAGATACGTGATGATATTTTGGATGCGAAACTTTATTTGGAGCCAGAATTTACTGGTGAATATTTGGAAGCATATAGCAAGACGGCGGATGCTGAAATAAAATACGATTTGCTATTTGCTGTGACGTTGGTCCGAGATAAAAAACAGCTTGAGAAAGTAATGGAATTACTAAATAAGCCAGAAATAGTAAAGCCACAAGACTTATTCCATTTGTTCTTGTATTTGTATCGTAATTTCAGGGTAAAAACGGAAGCACTTGACTGGGCAAAAAGGAGGTGGGAGTATATCAAAAAGATATCTGGTGACAAATCGCTAGAGAACTATCCGCGTTATACGGCTGTATCTGTGCGAAACGAGAAAGAATATAAAGGTTGGTTGGACTGTTTTGGGATGTTAAAAGATGATCCGGCTCTTGCGCGAGCGATGGAGATGGGTCAAAATGAAATTGAGGCAAGATTGAAAATGATTACGAAGAATAAAGCGGCGATTGAGAAGTGGTTGAGTGAATACTAGGGGTTTACAAAATAAGCGATAAGTGATAAAATATGTAATAATTAGCAGAAAAAGGATTATTAAACATGGCTGAATATAGTTTGAAGCTTGATAAGCGTGAGCTTACAGGTAAGAAATTAAAGACTTTAAGAGAAAGCGGGATGATACCATCCGTTATTTATGGTGAGGGCGAACCAAGGCTTGGTGCTTCTGAATATGTTGCAACTGAAAAGGTGTTGGGGCAAGCAGGCTATCACTCGCCAATTGATTTGGATGTTGATGGTAAAAAACAGCTTGCAATCGTAAAAGATGTGCAGCTTGATCCAATTTCGCGTAAAATTATTAACATTGAGTTTCAAGCCATTAAGGCTGATTCAGTGGTGGAAGCGACTACACCGATTGTAATTGTGAACTTTGAGGGTAGCGATGCTTCGAAGATTTATCACTTTGCAATGGTACGCGCGATGGAAGAAATCAATGTAAAAGCTAAGCCTGCCGATTTGCCAAAGGAACTCACAATTGATGCTTCAAAGCTCGTTAATGTTGACGATAAACTAACAGTTGGTGATATTGAATTACCATCTGGTATAGAATTTGCTGATAAGGAAATGTCGTCAGAGCAAGTGGTGGTATCGCTTTATGATCCAGCGGTGGAAGCTGCTGCGCGTGAAGCTGAAGAGAAGGCTGCGGCTGAGGCTGCACCAGTTGAAGCAGCAGATGTGCCATCCGAGAACGGTAGTGCTCCAGCTGAAGCTGAAGAAGCTAAAGAATAATCCTGGTTTATTTTAAAAACGGTGGCATAAAGATTTACACCGTAACTTGAAAGCTCTCTTAGGAGGGCTTTTAAGTTGGGCTCGGTTGGAACGGTGTCAAAAACTATTGTTGGCACAAGGCCGGCAGATTGGGTGCGTTTAGCGCAATCGGCAAGAGCGTGAGACTGTTTGTCAATGTCTCCAGTTAGATTAAAATCGTATTCAGCGATGCGGAAGCCGTCGGAGTAGGCTTGAAGGAGTTTTTTATTTAGTGCGGGTGAAAGGTTGGCTGAGAACTTGGCGGTGATTGATGAGGCGGATATGGGATTATTTGTGCTTTTAATAAGAGTGGCAGCGATTAATTCTAGGTTTTCTGGTGGAACGTTGGCAATAGTTTGGAGCTCGTGAATGGTGAGACAGGTGTCCAATGTGGAGTTTTCTAGATTAACGCGAGCAAGACGGAGGCATTCCTCAACTGGCTTGCCGAGAATGATGCCGCCGAGGATGGTAGCGGAGGCGATAGAGTAAGCAGATAGGTGTGTCATTTTGTCAATGCGTTCGCGGCGGACTACTTCGGTGGAATTTTGGTATTTGAGTGAATGTTCGTTGATGTAGATAATTTTTTCAGTGTTTACTAGAAGTGTCTGGTATTCTTTTGGGGTGGAGTTCGAATTTTCAAGAAAAATAATTTTTGCATTCTCGATCAGGTTGTTTAAGTGGCGATTATTAAAGTCTTTCAGGTAGAGAATAAGAGTTAGATTTGGGTTAGCATCTAGATACCGTTTGATTTTGTCGCTATTTTTGCCATCTAGGTTGGCTGATCGGTCAATATAGAGATATTTTGGTGGGGATTCTGGCTCGACGAAAGTAGCTGAGGTGTATTTAGTGGGGGTGAGATAGCAAACATTGTCGTCGGAAGTTAAAATGTAGCGATAAGTGCGGCTATCGTTTGGAGAGCTTGTGACGGTATTTGCAAGCTCCATTTTGGTAAGAACTTCGCTGGTGACGGCAGCGCCGCCGAGGCTGCTGATGCGATGGAAATAGCGGTGTGCTGAAGCGTCAAAACTGAGATTAAGCCATTTAGTGTTGTGTCGGTCGGTCTCGAGATTCTCGGTGCGAGAATCAATGCTAAGATAAACATCTTTTACTATATTGCCCACGATAAAGATATCCATACGGTAATTATAACATATTTGTGTTTTTTATGCTGACTATGGTATAATGGGGGTATGAAAACATACGTTGTGGGCAACTGGAAGATGAACTTTACAGTGGGTGAGGCATCGATTTATCTTCACAAAATACAAAGAAAATTACCAAATTACAGGGATGTGGCGGTGATAGTTGCGCCCCCGATGATTGCATTGCAATCGCTTTCTTTGCAAGTTGACGTGCATAAGTTGAAACTTGCGGCGCAGAACGGGTTTTATCGTGATTATGGAGCGTACGCAGGTGAGACATCGTTCTCGCAAATGGTTGGATTAGTGGATTATGCGATTATCGGTTCTGGCGAGCGGAGATATGTTTTTGGTGAGGATGATAAAGTGATTGCGCGGAAGGTTTCTGCGGCATTACGAAATAAAATTACGCCGATTCTATGTGTGGGCGAGACAGAGAGTGAGCGAGCATATGGGGAAACAGCGGATGTTTTGCGAGATCAGGTGCTGTCTGGGCTTCGCGATGTTTCTAAGGAAGATATTAATAAGGTTATGATTGTGTATGAGCCGATTTGGGCGATTTCGTCTGAGGAATCATCAAAGTTGGCTTCAATCGACGAGGTGACAGATGCCGTGAAATTCATTAGAAATGTATTAAAGGAGTCTTTTGACGAAGGTGACGATGTGCCGGTGTTGTATGGGGGGAGCGTTAATCCGTCGAATGCTGGTGCATACCTTACTATACCAGGTGTAAATGGAGTATTAGTGGGTGGGTCAAGCTTGATTCTGAGCGAATTTCTTGATATAATAGAAATAGCAAAAAGAGTGCAGAGATGAATAAAAAATACATCGATTTTGTCCCGAAGAACGCTGGCTCAGCTCGAGCTAAGAAGTCACCACAGGTGATTATGCCTTCTCAACCGACAGAGAAGAAGCCGGTTGCTGGTGGTGCTAGCGAGGAAAAAGTCGTAAAGAATGTTGATGATGCTAAATCTGTTAAAAGTGCAAAATCCAAAAAAATTGCAATGAAACCATCGGCATTGATGGGCGACGGGATGATTCGTTCGGCGATGAAACGCACTTTTAGGTCTAAGAAGGCCGCTAAGGTGGCGAAATCGGCTAGCATTGAAGCGCCTGCTCAGAAAGATGAAATCTTGGAACAGACTGCTGCGAGGGCGGGGACGGCCAATCAGATGTATAGAGTGTCGCAGACGCGATTTGTAAATACTGACAAAGTGGTAAAAAGGCCACTTTCAAAGAACGTTTATCAGAAGAAGGTTGTAGAGCCGAAGGAAGTTCCGCAAGGCCCGGTGACCATTATTCAAAAGCCAGAAAAAGATTCGAAAGTAGGCTTGGTGGTTACTATTATCATAACTATTATTTTGGGTGCTGCGGCAGGAACGGTGGCGTTTTTGTTGCTGCCTAAATAGGATGCAATATGGATAAAAACCCTCTTTTGAAGTATATGATGAAAGAAGAAGTTAAGGATGTTTTGCATACTTCGGCATATGCTCGAGCCCAGAATAGCGGGGCTATGGGTGCTTCTTCGACGCAGAGTTTCGAAGAAAGACAAAAGATTGAGGCGAATCGACAGGCTGTTCGAAGATATAGTGATTCAAATTTGATGCAGCAGGCGAGGATTAGTTCCCCAAGAGCAAGCACTTATGTGAAGCCAGCCGATACTCCGCAAAATAGACCGGCACCACAGCGGATTAATCCGGGAATTACTAGGAAATAAAAAGCGAGCTACTAGGCTCGTTTTTTTTGGTGCGGGTAGAGAGAATCGAACTCTCATCCCAAGTTTGGAAAACTTGTATACTAACCACTGTACTATACCCGCAAGTTACAACGATATGGGGTGGGATATCGGGATCGAACCGACGACCTTCTGGACCACAATCAGACGCTCTAACCAGCTGAGCTAATCCCACCAGATGTCGTTTAAATAATTATAACGCAAGGAGGGTGAAATTGCAAGTTTTTGGATTCTATTATTTTTATGGTTTTAGTATTGACAAATTTTGAATCGTGTGCTATAATGATAGTGTTTGAGAGTTTTTTCCCCTAATGGGGTTTATATATAAAAAATTCTAGAACCTAAAAATAGGAGGAAAAGGAAATGAAGGGTTCGTATATCGTCACCGGCGAAGAGTACAAGAAGGCGATCCAGGAGCGCGATGACGCTCGCAAGGCCTTCGAAGACACGAAGGCGGCGAACGACAAACTTACGGAAGATCTGGCGCTCGCTAAGAAAGAGGTCGATGACCTCAAGAAAAAGGCCCCCAAGGCTGATATCACCGAGCTTCAGAAGAAGTTGAACGCTGCGGAGTCCGAGGCCAAGAAGGCCAAGGACGAATGCGCCGAGCTCCAGAAGAAGCTGGGTGTTGCGGAGTCCGAGGCCCAGAAGGCCAAGGACGAGGGCGCCGAGCTCCAGAAGAAGCTGAACGCTGCGGAGTCCGAGGCCAAGAAGGCCAAGGACGAATGCGCCGAGCTCCAGAAGAAGCTCACCGCCGCCGAGTATGAGGTCGTGAAGGCCAAAGCTTGCGGTGGTGCCGCCAAGAACGCTCAGGCGTTGGTTGACCGCGTGAAGAACGCGGGAATGACGCCCGATGAAGACTCGCAATTCCGTAAGGAAATTGCCGAAGCTAGGGCTCACGCCCTGAACGCCGGCAACATCCTGAAGGGCGCCGAGGATCGGAAGAGCTCCGATGGGAACCTCCTGGACCTTTTGGGTCTGGGATCCGGTATCTTCTGATTCCTCCTATGAAAAAATGCCTCCGACCTTTTAGGCCGGGGGCGTTTTTGTTGCTTTTTGCCATAAGCGTGATTTAGTGGTAATAGTATTGACAAATACGCTTATGTGTGATATAATGGAACCAGTCTGAGTTTTAGTGTGTTTTTTTAAAACGACGAAGACCATTAACAACCGAATCATCTCAGGTTTCAAATGGTTTTGATGCCAAATGATAACCTGTTATATATACATGCAGAACTATCCCACTCATTTATTATTTGAAAGGAGTCAACAACATATGAAATTTGTTGCTGGTTTGGTCATGATTTTCCTTATGGCCGCCACCATTCATCTGATGAATGGTGGGAAAGTACGTGCGTCTGCCCCTGTGGCTGGCGCGTCGCGGACCTTCCTGGATAAGTGTGACTTCGGGGGTTGGCTTTATGCCATTCTCGTTGCCGCCGCCTGGTGGTTCGTGATTAAATTCGGGCCCACTTTTACCGGGGCTACGTTCTGGTATTGGGTCCTGCACATCGGTCTTTTCGCCGTGAGTCTGGCCGCTATCGTTGGCTTGGTTTTTTGGTGGAGAAATCCGATGAAGGGTGGCTCGGAGCCTGCCGAGTTGATCCTGTTTGCCATCTTGATAGTGGCATTTTGCTGGGCGGCTACGGTGGAAGCGGCTATGTTGGCCGGGTTGTTTAAGTCTGACTTTGTGTTGTCTTTACTGACGACCATCGCTTGGACGGTGGGAACTTTGGCTTTTGGCGTGATGCTTGTTGACCTGTGTCTCTTTTACCGCGACATGCGAGCCACTCCTGGTTCGTCGGAGCAGAATAGAGCACACGTCTGCGCCTGGTTCTTCATGGTGCTGTTCCTTATCTTTGCGATTCTTTTGCTTGCTTTGGGTGTTAAATGGAATGCCATCCCTAAAAAGAGCAATGATATCGCAATAAAGGGACCGACTGTGACGGCTACGCCGGCACCTACGCCTAAATCTACGCCCGTACCCACCCCTGAGCCTACCGCCGAGCCTGAACCCGAAGAAGAAGAGGCTTGGTACGTCCTTCGTCACCTGTTGGTTTTGGAGGACGAAGAAAAGTCTAATGACGACGATTTCGGTCCGAACCCGTTGACCGAGATTTTCGCCAGAAAAGTGGCTTGTGGGGAATTGACTCCGAAGGATCTCGAGAATAAGACGGAAAAAGAGCTGTATCAGCTCGTCGCTGATGACATTCTTGACTATTTCTTTGAGGTTTTGGAGCAGGACCCTGTGAAGGGTGCGGCGGACATGGGCTACTACGATGTCATCCACGGGACTCGTTTCCTGGGTGCATTCGTAACTGAGCTCCTCGATCATCCAGACGCCCTGATGGAGCACATCAACGCGAAGTCGAGGGAATGGCTGGAGGATCAGGACGAATATCTGAGAGTCCTGGAAATTTTTAAAGCGGCTCTGTTGGACAGCGACGAGATAGTCATCTCGTATGTGAAGTCTGGTCTTGACGACCAGATGTATATGACGAGCTTTACGCTGGACGGGATCCCGGATGTCATCGTGATGACGAGCCACAATCATAGTGGCTTCATGTTGACTTTCCGGGATTATATCAAGGGAACGGAGAAAAAAGAGGTGCAGTATCGCGCGGATTGCGACTTCCAGCCGACGAATGTCAGCAAAGTCGCGCCGGTGACGGTTATCCCGAATCCTCGGGAGCCTGATCCGACTCCGACGCCAACGGCAACTCCGTCTCCGTCCCCGACGCCGACGGCAACTCCGTCTCCGTCCCCGACGCCGACGGCAACTCCGTCTCCGTCCCCGACGCCGACGGCAACTCCGTCTCCGTCCCCGACGCCGACGGCAACTCCGGTGCCGCCACCTCCGACTTGGAGACCGGTACCGCCGCCGACCCCGACGCCTACGCCTCCGCCTCCGCCGCCGTCTCCGACGCCGACGATCCCGATTCCTTCGTTTGAGCCTAAGGACCCCACCAAGGGGACCGATGTAGGGCCCGATGACGTGCCTGGTCCTGGACCAGACACAAATAACGGCCGGGGAGCCAAGGAGTCCAAGGACGAGCAGCCGAGCAATTCGCTGCACGATACCCTGGATGAATACTGGGACAAATTGGAAGAGTTGGAAGAGCCTCAGAAAGAGGCTGGGGATTCGAACGAACCTTCGTATGTTCCGGAACCCCCTCCGGCCCCTCCCCCCGCCATTGACAATAACGGCGATGAAGGAACTGGATATGGGGGTGCAGACGACCCCACTCCGATCGTTCCGGAAGTGACTTACACTGACCCGGATACGGGGGAAACTGGATCATTTGCCGATGAGGAGCCCGGAGAAGAGTGGGACTTCGACGCTCCCTAATCTGCAATGTATATATTGTCCTTTAGCGTTGGCTCGGCAGCTTCGGCTGCCGGGCCTCCCCCATGATTTGAAATTTGAGATGATTCGGTTGCAGACGAAAATTAACAATTCGGCTAAGAAGTGACGAGTTAATTTAGATGTAACTAATATCAACTGTAAACGTTTTTTAATAGATTAGGAAAGGAATTTTATTATGAATAAAGTTTACAAAACTATTCTTGGCGTAGCTGCTACTGCAATTGTGGCTGGTGCGTCAATAATCGTTCCGGCTAATGTTTTAGCTTGGGGCGACTCTAATAATGGTCGTACCACTTATACTTTAGAGCAGATTAATGCTGGTAAACTTGGTAAAACCATTACTTTTAACTCTATTACCAATGGTAAAATTGGTGATGAGCGCAATTTCGTTGGAGCTAAGCTTAGCTCTAGCACCGTTGACAAATGGAATGCGGATACGATTGCTGTGAAAGATGGTGAAACTTATACGATTCGTCTTTATGTTCACAATAACAGCCCTCTTGGGACTAGTGCTATTGCAACTGGCGTATCGGCAAGTGTTTCACTTCCTACCACAGTAAGCAAATCTCATACTGTGATTGGGTATTTGAATGCTGAAAATGCAAAACCTACTCGTTACTGGGATGAGGTAACATTTACGTCTAACGATACTTTTTATCTTGAGTTCGTAAGTGGTTCAGCTAGATATACCAATACACAAGGTACATTTAGATTGGACGATAGCGTTATTACATCTGGCGCTAAACTCGGTTACACTTCTATGAATGGTCAAATCCCTGGTTGTTACGACTATGATGGTCAGGTAACTATTCAGGTTAAAGTACACAACTCTGTACCAAATCGTATCACCAAAACTGTACGTATCAAAGGCTCTGGTAATGAGTTTGCCGAGCACGTTGATGCGAAGATTGGTGATGAGGTTGAATTCCAGATTGCGTACAAAAACCTCTCTGATCAGACTGTTAATAACGTGATGATTCGTGATATTCTTCCTACTAACATGGAATATGTTAAGGATTCTACTTACGTTTATAACTCTAACCACAAAGACGGTGTACTTATCAATGAAAATACTGTAACTACTACTGGTATTAACATTGGTAGCTATAAGTCTCGTGGTAATGCGTATGTACGCTTTACTGCTAAGGTGGTTAATAAAACCTTGGCTTGTGGTAGCAACCAATTGGTCAACTGGGCAAATGCTACGGTTGGTCACGACACAGTGGTTAAGGATGACGCTTCGGTGATGGTAAATCGTAATGATGATGCTTGTAAGCCAAAGCCAACTCCTACTCCAGATCCAGATCCAACTCCGGATCCAGACCCAACACCTGATCCAGAACCAACTCCAGATCCAGTGGTAATTGTTAACACTGGTGCAACTGAAGTTACTGGTGCTGCGCTCGGTGCCGGTTCTATTGTAACCGCTGCTGGCTACTTTATTCTTAGCCGAAAAAATCGTTAATTATTGGCCGCTTCACAAGGGTGGTCGAGAAAAATAACGGAGAAGAAATTCTCCGTTATTTTTTTTGGCTTTTTGAAGCGGATTGAATGACGTGGTCGAATAGGCATGAAATAGTAAGTGGACCAACCCCACCAATAATCGGAGTAATGGCAGTGAGGTCGGTGCGAGTACGGACTTCGTCGGAAACGTCGCCTTTAATAACTCCTTTTTCGCTGGCGGTACCGGCGTCTACGATAGTAGTGCCCGGGCGAATCATTTCGTTGGTAATGAGATTGGGAACGCCAGTGGCAGTAATAATGACGTCGTAGTTAGTAAGGCTTGATAAATCGTCACCTTTGTGAAATTGTGTAACGTTGTAATTTGAGGCTTGATACATTTTAAAAAGTGGGGCGCCAACGAGTTTACCGCGGCCAATGATGGCGATTTTGGATTTTTCAAGCGGGATGTTGTAGCCGGTGAGAAGCCAATTAATGGCGGTGGCGGTGGCAGAATCAAAGGCATTGGCGTTGTTTGAGAGTCCATCGACGTCTTTTTCTGCGGCGATTTTGCTGGTTAATTCGTCGGTTTTTTGTTGGTCCTTAATGGGGAGTTGAAGAATAATGCCATGAATGTTAGGGTTTTTATTTGCTTCCTCGATTGTAGTGGCGATGTCGTCCGAACTTTCTGCACGGTGAATTTCAACTTTTACGCCAATGTCTTCGCCGTAGCGATTTTTGAGTTGGATGTATTTTTGAATGACAGGGTTGTCGTTGTCGTAAATAATTAGAAGGGTTGGCTGGATGTGGGCTTCTTTGAGAGTTTTAACCATGTGAGATTGCCGTTCTTTGACGAACCCCGCAAGCTCTTTGCCGTTTAATATTTTCATATTTCGTTTGGCTCCTGTTCTAGGGTGTATCCGAATTTGTTTTTGACGGCTTCAATTATCTCGGTGCGGGCTTTGGCAAGGTCATCATAAGATTTGGCTGATTCGTTAATGAGGACGAGAGCAGCTTTTTTGTTGACGCGAATGCCGTGGAGTAATTTATCGCTAAAACCAGCTTGTTCGATTAGCCAGCCAGAATTAATTTTGAGTCCATCGTGGCCTTTGTAAACTGGGTAACCTTTCTTTTCGGCGTCTTCAGCTTGTTCTTTGGTAAGATAGATGTTTTTAAAGAACGAGCCGGCGGAGGGGATTTTGGCTGGGTCTGGGAGTTTGTCGGCGCGAATAGCGGTGACGATATTTCGGATGGATTGCGGTGAGAAATCGGTAATATTATGTGTTTCAATATATTTCTCGATGGAATTATAAAAAGGTTTTTGCATTTCGCCTGGTTGAAGTTCCAGGGTGATGGATACAACAAAATAACGATTTTTTTCGGTGGAGTTTAGGATGGATTTGCGGTATGAAAAGCCAAAGTCAGACTTATTGAGAGTTTTAAATTCATTTGTTTTAGAGTCATAAACTTCGGCGGAAACAAAGGTATCGGCGAGTTCTTGGCCGTAGGCGCCAATGTTTTGAACTGGCGCGGCGCCGGCGAGCCCAGGAATTTTGGATAGGGCTTCGATGCCAGTAAGACCGCGCTCGCAGGCGAAGGCGACGACGTTATCCCAAACTTCTCCTGCCATGGCAGTAATAATATAGCGGCGGGGGTCCTGCCGGACCTTCTCCTCCCCCACGTCACTAAAGGTTCCGTGGGGGACCCCCTCCAGGTCCGTCACCCCCGCCGACTTAATTCCTGTCATGGTATTACGAACGATGACGCCGTTGAAGCCTTCGTCGCGAGCGATGGTGTTGGCACCGCCGCCGAGGATGAAGATGGGGAGGTTTTTGGATTTGGCAAATTCATAGGCTTCGGGGATTTCGGAAGGGTTGTTTACTTCTAGAACATAGCGGGCAGGTCCGCCAAGTCGCATGGTAGTAAGCTCTTTAATTGGGACATTTTCGGTTATTTTCATATTTTATATTATAACACGTTTAGGGTTTTATATGAATTGGGTGACTTGGGGTGGGGGTATTGTAACATGGGTGTACAAAATCTTCAACCCCCTACTTATTTTTTGAAAAGTGGGGGCTTGCAATTGATTTTTAAGTGTGATAATTAGTGTTGCGAGAGTAGAGGTGGGTATATCTAAAAACAGCTCTACTCGTAAATGTTAAAATATTATATAATAGATATCAGAAAGGTAATACTATTATGACGAAAAAAGACGCGGTGGAAAAAGAAACAAAAGCGGTGGAGAAGAAAGATGGCAAAAGTGAAGCTTTGAAGCTTGCGATGGCACAAATTACAAAGCAATTTGGCGACGGTTCTATTATGAAGCTTGGTGATACGCCTAAAATGAATGTTGAACTTCTGCCGTCGGGGTCTTTAGCGTTGGACTTGGCACTAGGTGGTGGTTATCCAAAAGGTAGGATTATTGAAATTTATGGACCAGAGTCTTCTGGCAAAACAACTTTGGCTTTGCATGCGATTGCGGAGATTCAGAAGCAGGGCGGGCAGGCGGCCTTTATTGATGCGGAGCACGCTCTTGATCCGGCATATGCCAAGAAGATTGGTGTAGATACGGCAAATCTTTTGATTTCGCAGCCAGATAATGGTGAACAGGCGCTCGAGATTTGTGAGACATTGGTGCGTTCGAATGCGGTTGATTTGATAGTGGTAGATTCAGTGGCGGCATTGGTGCCACAGGCGGAAATTGATGGTGATATGGGTGATTCACAAATGGGTTTGCAGGCTCGTTTAATGTCACAGGCGATGCGTAAGCTTACTGGTATCATTTCTAAATCTCGTGCGACGGTAATATTTATTAACCAGATTCGTATGAAGATTGGCGTGATGTTCGGAAATCCAGAAACTACGACTGGCGGTAATGCTTTGAAATTTTATGCATCAGTACGTATTGATATTCGACGAATTGGGCAAATCAAAGACGGTGATAATATCGCTGGTAACCGGACCAAGATTAAGGTGGTGAAAAATAAGATTGCAGCACCATTCCGTACGGCAGAGTTTGACATTATGTATAATGAGGGGATTTCAAAGTCTGGTGACGTATTGGATCTTGGCGTACAATATGGCGTTTTGGAAAAGTCGGGTGCGTTTATCAAATATAAAGGTGAAACTCTTGGCCAGGGTCGTGAAGCGGTGAAAAAACTATTCCGCGAGAAGCCAGAACTTATGGCGGAAATTGAAAAGCAAGTACGTGAGAAGGCTGCCGAAGAATAATTATGCATCACGATGAAATGTGGCAGGTTTATCGGCCGAATGGCGAACCGGTGGTTGGTGAGGGGTGGGATTCGGCTTTGGGTAATCCAGAAGAAACTGGCAGTGATAAAATTGTTGGCGTTTCAGTAATTTTTGTTTATCGATTAAATGATGCCGGTGAACTGGAATTACTATGGCAGAAGCGTTCTGAGAAAGTAGATCGTTTTCCGGGTGATTATGATATTTCGGCGGGTGGGCATATTAATTTGGGCGAATCGGTGGTGGAAGGTGCGGTGCGAGAGTGTCATGAAGAGATTGGAGCGGAAATTAATACTGATGATTTAAGGTTTGTGACGATGCGGCCTTTTAACAGAAATCGTTTTGCGTGGGTTTTTATGACAGATTGGACTGGAAAAGAAGATGATTTTCATTTTAACGATGAAGAGGTGTCGGAAGTGAAGTGGGTTCCGTTTGCGGAGGCGATAGATTTTTGTTCAAAATACGCCAAAGCTCCACTTAAAAAAGAAAAATTAACTTTCGAATTGCTTAGAGAATGGTTTTTACAGAATGGAAATCTATAAGTTAAAAGATTTTACGGTTGACAATGTAAAGGCTTTGATAATTACCGATTTGAAGCAGGGGGTGAAAAATCCAGATCGTGTCAATGTTTTTGTAAATGATAAATTTTCTTTTTCATTGGATGTTTCGCAGGTGGTGGATTTCAAGTTAAAAGTTGGGAAGAAAATTTCTGAAGAAGAACTTAATGAGTTAAAAAGTGCTAGTGAATTTGGGAAACTTTATCAAAGAGCACTCGAGTGGTCTCTCACAAGGCCGCGAAGCGAAAGAGAGTTGAAAGAATACCTTTGCAAGAAGCTCAGAATGTCTTCTTCGGAGACGCTTGCGCTCGCCCGTCGTTACGGGGAGCGCGGCGCTCCATTCGCTCCCGTTGTCGCGAAAACCTCCTCAGAAGACGATTCTGAACTTCTTAAGAACGTTTTCAACAGACTTGTCGCTCGCGGGTATGTGGATGATCAAAAGTTCGCGGAATGGTGGGTGGAGAATCGTTTTGTGAAGAAGGGGGTTTCGCAAAAAAGACTTCGAATGGAATTGTTAAAAAAAGGAATTTCAAAGAATATCATTGATGAGGTGTTGGATGCGCGCGATGATGAAGCAGAAATTGAAAAGATAATTGCAAAAAAACGGATGCGATATGCGGACGATGAAAAACTTATTCAATATCTATGTCGTCAGGGTTTTTCGTTTGAGCTGGCGCGCGAGAAAGTTCAGTCTTACGGAATGGATTCACAAAATTTGGAATAAAATCTTCTTTTTCGGCGCGGGCTTTAATGACTTTTTCTTCGTCTTTGACAATGATTTTATCGTCTGTTACCTCAACTATCTCGTTTCTCGGGATGGTGAGCTCGGCATCAATAATAGCTTTTAGCTTTGGACGTCTGACTATTAATTGTTGAACGGTAAAATCGTCGCTGGCCATAGTAAAATTAATGATATGGCCAAGTTTACTACCTTTTTTGGTTTCAACTTTAAGATCATTTAGCGCAAAATCTAGTTTGAGAACTTTGTCGACGCGAATGATGTCGCCGCGTGCAGCTAAGTCGTCTTCTGAATCAATAACTAGGCCATAGCTGGAATATTCGCGGATGGATTTAGTGTCTAGAATATTTGTTTCTGGGTTGATACCAGGGCCAGAAACAATAAAGGCGATTGCTTTTAATGATTCTGGTTCGATAACAAAATCGGTTACTTGACCAATTGGGCCGCTAGCTTGCATGCTGAGAATTGGAGTACCGATAAATTTACTTGCTGTGATTAACATAACTTAATTATAACACAAATTACGGTCGGTTTATAGGTTGGGGTGGTGAAAAAAGATGGGAAATGTGGTATATTATATATATGAAACTATCAGAGGAATTATTATATCGGGGGTTTGTAGCGGAAACGACAATTGAGAAGCCGGAGGATTTGGATACTCGGGCAGTGAAGAAATTCTATTGGGGGGCGGATCCGTCAGCAGACTCGCTTACGATTGGGAATTTGGCTGCACTTATGATGTGCGCGTGCTTTGTGCGACATGGTTATGAGCCATACCTTTTGGTTGGTGGCGCGACTGGGCAAATTGGTGATCCAAAAGAGAACGGTGAAAGAGATTTGAAGAGTTTAGATGAAGTAGAGCATAATAAAAAATGCATTCGTGAGCAGATTGAGCGTGTAATAAATGTAGGTGATGGAAATGTAAAAGATTTCAAGACGCCAGGTTTGACGATGGTGGATAATTATGATTGGTTTAAAGATATGAATTATCTTTCGTTTTTGCGCGAGGTGGGCAAAGCATTTTCGATGACTCAGCTTCTCGATAGGCAGTTTGTGCAAAATAGAATTGGTGAAGGTGGTTCGGGTATCTCTTATGCGGAGTTTTCGTATACTTTGATTCAGGGGTATGATTTCTTGCATCTATATCGTGAATATGGGGTTAATTTGCAGCTTTGCGGAGCGGATCAGTATGGTAACTGTACTTCTGGTATCCATTTAATTAAACGCCTAGAGGATGCGGATGCGGATGTGTGGAGTACGCCACTTGTAATTGACCCAGTAACAGGACGGAAATTTGGCAAATCGGAAGGCAATGCGGTTTGGTTAGCTGGAACTGATAATGGTTCGGGTAATTACACTTCAATCTTTGATTTTTATCAATTTTGGATGAACCAGCCGGATGAGGCGGTTGAATATTTGATTAAGATTTATACACTACTATCAAAGGAAGAAATTGAAGATATATTGAAGCGCCACAAAGAGGCTCCGGAAAAGCGTGTTGCACAGAAAGCTTTGGCGCGAGGTGCAACTACTGTGGTGCACGGTGCAGCAGCGGCTGAAGCGGTGGAAACTTTAACTGAGACTTTATTTAATCGCGATACGGATTTTTCGGAGTTTTCGGAAGATGAGTTGACGGAATTTGCGGCGTACCTTCCGGTAGTAGCAAAAGGAACGATGTTGATTGACGTTTTGATGTCTACGGGGCTTGCTGAAAGCAAGAAAAAGGCACGTGAGTTTGTGGCACAAGGAGCTATTTCGATTAATGGCATAAAAGTACAAGAAGATATTGCAATTAATCAAACTGCCATTGTGAAAAAAGGTAAAAATAAATTTGTGATAATTAAATAAGTTTTTATTCGCTTGGACTTTTGAACCTGTAATTTTTACAATTTAAGTCTAGAAAAAATGTCCTTAGTCGCCCTTCGGGCTATGGGACATTTTTTCGTAGTTAAATTGATAAAAATTACGTTCAAAAATCTGGTCTAAATCTCATTTATGCTCATAAAAACTTATTTAATTATCTTACTTCTACTCTTATTCTTGGTAAGCTTTTACCGGAGAAGTGGGTTTTTTTGGTTTTGACAAAAGTGACTACGCCATCTTTGGCGGCGTGGATGGTAAAATTGCGAGACATATATGTGCCTTCGCCTGCGAGTTTGGTGGCGCCAGTTTGACGAACTAACACTTCACCTTTTTTGACCTTTTGGCCACCGAAGCGCTTGACGCCAAGGCGCTGGCCAGCATTGTTATGGACGTTTTTGGCGGTACCGCCAGCTTTTACGTGTGACATTTAATTTTTCCTCAATATTATTATATCTCTTGCGACAATCTGGTTTTCACGATGATAAAGTAGACCATCACGAGATGATTTATTAACATTATACCCCATATTTTCGATATCGTCAAGTATATTTAGGCGTTCATAGGTGGCGTTTTGACGGAGCCAGGCGGGGGCAGCAATGACAACTGGGGTGCCGGATTTAATTTGAGTGGATAGATTTTTTAGAAAACCTAAAATGATATTACTGCATTCTTGTTGTTGTTCTTTTAGCTTTACTTCGGATGGGATCTGCGACATGGGCTGGCCTAAGTAGCCTTCGCAGGCGACGGCATCGATAGGCTGAATCCATTGAAATGTGGTTGCATCGCCTAAAGAAACTTGAAAAGGATCTTTCTCGGGCCGCGTCGCCGTCGCCCGTCGCCACGGGGACGGCGCGCTACACCTCGCCTTGCCAGGCTCCGGAGACCCTTCGAAAGACCTTTTCCAAGTTTCTTTAAGTAACCATTTCAAGTTTTTTTGTGAGTAGTCGACCATTTTTTCGCTGAGGTCGGTGCCGTAGGCGCGGTAGCCCATGAGGAGAGCTTCTTGAAGGACGACTCCGGTGCCGCAAAAGGGGTCAAGAATGCGAGAGCCTTCTGGTAACGGGCCACAAAGATTAATAAGAATTTGGGCTAGTTTGGGTGGAAGCATGCCAACACGGGCATCGCGAGCTGGGCGAGCTTGATCGCGTTTGGTGTAGGCGTCGATATCTTGGATGCCGATTACTTTATACCAGTCGGAATTATATTTGATTAATTCGATTTTGCGGTCGTTTTTGCCGGACAATCCATTATGGAGTGAGGTGGCGGTAGAGAGGGTGGCGTCTTTATTTTCGACAACCCGAACAGAGCGGCCGTGACGGACGAGGATTTTTTTAAGTTTTAAAGCTTCGGTGGTGGCAGTTCTTTTGCTGGCATTTTTGGAATAATCTGATACACCGATAGTAATTTTACCATCTGGCAAATTGCGCAAAAAATCTAGTGGTGTGGTGTCGAGTTTTTCTGCTAGCTTTAAACAGCCGCCCAGCCTATTAATATTTGGGACGGGTCCTGCCGGACCTTCTCCTCCCCCACTTCGCAAGCTTAGCGGGGGACCCCCTCCAGATCTGTCACCCGTCCTAATATTTAATAATGCAAGATTACTGGAGATTTGCTCAATGTTATCAAAAAGACTGGAGAGTTCCGCTAGGGAAATGACTGGTTCACGACCAAGAACGGCAAGATATTTCATAAGGTTATTATATCATAAACGTGGTATAATGAATTATATGGCGAAAAAAAAGCGTAAGCTGATTTCTGTGCGGGCAATTTTGTCTATTTTGACTGTAATTTTAGTGGGATATGTAGTGTATCAAAATTGGCCGGACATCGTAGATACTTTTCATCATTTGGGTGAAACAAATTTGTTCGTCTTGTTGCTGCTGGTGCCGGAACAGTTGTTTATGTATTATGCTTGTGGACAGATTTTCTTTTCGTATCTTCGGAATCGTAAGAATGTGAAGGAATTTTCGGCAAAGGAAATTTTAACCATTTCGACGGAACTTAATTTCGTGAATCATGCGGTGCCAGCTGGTGGGCTTGGTGGTTTGGCATATTTAACCTATCGTTTGAGGCCATTTAATGTAACGGCGGGGCAGGCAAGTTTTTTGTATATTTTTCGTTATGCTGTAACGACGGTAGTGAATTATGCGCAGGCTTTGGTGGCAATTTTAGTACTACTTGCACTAAATTTGATTCCAGATAGTGCAATGTGGGTGATACCGGTGTCGCTCTTAATGAATTTTGGTGTGGCGTTGGGGTTAGGTTTGATTGTTTATGTGGCAAGTAGCAAAAAACGAATTGGTTTCTTCTCGCGGATTGTTGCAAAATTAGTAAATACTGTCGTAAAAATTACAACATTTGGTCATAGGAATCATTTTATTAGAGATGAAAAGATTAGTGATTATTTTGCAGACATTCATGAGAGTGTAAAAATTGCAAAGGACAATAAGAGATATTTAAGAACGCCAGTACTGTGGGGTTTCATATACTCCTTTTTTGAAATTGCGACGTATTGGATTGTGGCAATTTCGTTAGGACGGCCGGAGCTCTTGCCATTTATTTTAGTTGGCGAAGCAATTGGCTCGGTGTTTGATGGAATTGTGCCCTATGGGCTTTATGAGCTTGGGATGGCGGGTGTGATGATTGCGCTCGGAGTGGATTTTCCAACTGCAACTATTGTTACGGTAATGACGAGGGTGTTTACTTTGATCTTTACGATTATTACCGGCACTGTGCCGTATTATAAGGTGATTCGAGGGAAAGATGACCACGACAATAAAGAAGATAGTTGAAAATGACTTATCCGGAGTTGATGCTTTTACTCCTTCATCGTTTATCGCGGTTGTTAATCAGACGCTAGAATATGCGTATTCTGGAGTGACGATTGTGGGGGAAGTGGCAAGTTTCAAAGTTAATCAGGGCAAGTGGGTGTTTTTTGATCTTAAGGATGAAGAATCTAGCATATCGTGCTTTATGACGCTTTGGTCGATGAGACAACCGCTTGAGGATGGAATGAAAGTGGTGGTGCGTGGGGTACCAAAATTGACAAAGTGGGGAAAGTTCTCATTGACGGTTTCGCAGGTGCAACCGGTTGGGGAAGGTTCTCTCAAGAAAGCATACGAGATTTTGAAAAAGAAACTTTCTGATGAGGGATTATTTGATCCAGAGAGAAAACGCAGTATTCCAAAGTATTTGGATAAGATTGGCGTGATATCATCTACGCAGGCAGCGGGGTATGCAGATTTTATTAAGATTATAAATGCGAGGTGGGGCGGAATGGAGGTGATGGTTGCGCATACTCAGGTGCAAGGGATGGATGCGCCGGACCAAATTATAAGAGCACTGAAATATTTTAATGAACGAACTGATGTACAGGTAATTGCAATTCTGCGCGGTGGTGGTAGCGCGGATGATTTAGCGTGCTTTAACGATGAACAATTGGTGCGAGCCGTGGCGGCTAGCAAAATTCCAGTTATTACTGGGATTGGGCACGAAGTAGACGAGTCTTTATGCGATCTTGCGGCGGACATTCGGGCTTCAACACCTTCTAATGCGGCTGAGAAACTGACACCAGATCGTGAAAATATTGATATTGGTGTGAGTATGATAATTTCTAATCTCGAGGAAGTGCTTACTAATAGAATTAATAGTGAAAAACGGATACAAAAAGAAAAGATAATTCAAATTAAGAACTTGGTTGAGACAAAAATAACAGATTATCGTAAGATTTTGTCAAACCAAATTAAAATGATAGCAGCACAAAACCCGGAGAGAGTTTTACAGCAGGGGTATGCGATTGTTTCTGGAAAAATATCTCCTGGTGGTGTTGTGAAAATTACAACATATGAGAATGAAATTACGGCGTCGATTCAAGAAATAATAAAAAGGAGTAAGGATGAGTGAAAAACCAAAAAAATTAAGTGAAAAATTGCTAGAACTTGAGAAGGATAGCGAGTGGTTTTATTCGGACGACTTTAATTTGGACGAGGCGGTGGCTAAATATAACAAAGCAATTGCGCTGGCTAAGGAATTACAGAAAGACTTGTCGGAACTTACGAACGAAATTAAAGTATTATCGGAAGATTTTTCAAAATAGTGGTATAATATTCTTATGGATAATAATCAAGTTCCACAAATGCCACAAGCGCAGCCGGTATCGCCGGTTCCTGCCGCAACACAAACGCCACAGGCTGGTCAGGCTACTGCGATGCCACAAGTGCAACCAACGATATCTTCTGATCCGAATGTGAGACAGGCGGAGGCTAGGGCAATGTTGCTTGAGAAAAAGAGTAAGACGACAAGTATTATCATGATAATAATTATCGTTATCCTCTTTCTTACTACGGCTACATTTGTAGGGTTATTCATTTGGATAAATAACCAATATACTGAAGTTAGCACAGATGTTGAAAACAAAATCGCAGTCGCGGTTGCGGATGCGAAGTATGAACAAGAAGCGAAGGACTTGGCGCAATTTGCAGAAGAAGAAAAATATCCGCTTCGAACTTTTGCTGGACCTGTAGACTATGGTGAACTTTCTTTTGAATATCCTAAAACTTGGAGTGTATATGTGGCTGCGGATGCATCGAGAGGTGGTGATTTTGAAGCATACTTCAATCCTTTAATTGTGGAGGCAGTTTCTGGCTCGACGGTTAATGCACTAAGGGTGTTTATTCTTGATAATGCGTATGATAATGTGGTGGGTCAGTACAAAGATATAGTAGGAGATGAAGACTCAAATTTGTCTGTTGAATCGATAACTGTAAATGGTAGCGCTGGGTTGCGTTTTACGGGTACAATTCCGGGTACTGATTTAAATGGTGTAATCGTTATTTTTAAAATTCGTGACAAAACTGTAATTATGCAAACCGATGCGAGACTATTTATTAGCGATTTTGACGCTTTGCTTGCGACGGTCCATTTCAACGAGTAGTATGCTATAATGGGGGCATGGAAGAGGAGGTGAACAATATTTTGTTGGTGGCGGCGGAATTAAAAAGCCCGCTTGCAACGCTTCGACAAATGGCACTTTCTTTTGACAATCTTGATAGCAATAATGAATCTTTGCGCGATGATATGGTAGTGGTATCGGATAGGGCGATTCGGCAGGTGAATGATTTGATGAAAATCGGAAAACTGAATGAGAGACTTTTTGAAATGGAGCCCGTAGCGGTAAGAGGTGTTTGCGATGAGGTGACGAGGGAATTGCAATACTTGTTTCATTTTAATAAGAGGGATTTGTTTATTAGATATTCTAATCGCGCGCGACTCGTGACGGCAAATTATGAGTTATTGAAGAGTATTATATATAATTATCTTTTGAATGCAGTTTATTATACTGGTGATGGAGTGAAGTCTGAACTAGTAGTAAAAGATATTCGTGATAAAGTGCGAGTATTGGTGAGAGATTTTGGGCCGGCTTTGCCGGTGGATGTATGGAGAGAGATGAAGCGGGGTTTTGTTGAAAAACCGACTTCAATCGCGATGCGGCCGGGGACTGGTGGACTGGGACTTTATATTGCGTCGAGATTTTCGCGGTATATGGGAGCGGAGATAGGGGCAGTGAGGCATCGTGACGGAACGAGCTTTTATGTGGATCTTACAGTTTCTAAACAAGCGAGATTATTTTGATGATTTTTGTAATAGATAGTAATGTGGAAATGGCTGACTGTATAGTAAGAGCATGCGAAAATAACGAAGTAAGAATTTTTCATAATGCTATTGAAGCAATGCAAGGGCTTAGTGGCGAACTGCCGGAATTGATTTTTATGGACGTAATGTTGACGGGGCCAGATGGTTTTTCGTTTTTGAACGAATTAATTAGTTATGAAGATACGTCTAAGGTGCCCGTGGTAGTGGCAAGCGCGTTGGACTTGGAAAAGTATAATTTGGATATTTATGGGGTGGTGGGAGTTCTAAATAAGGATACAATGAAGCCGGAGGATGTTAGGAAGTATGTCACAAAATACGCACAGTGATATTAAAACTTTGGCATATGTACTTCGGCGAACAAATTATGGTGAGGCGGACCGGATTTTGAATTTGATTACTCCTAATGGAAAAATGTCAGCAATTGCAAAAGGTGTCCGGAAGGAAAAATCTAAATTGGCGGGTGGCGTGGAAATGTTTTCGTTGATCGAATTAAATATTCATCAAGGGAAAAGCGAGCTTGGCACGGTGACGAGCGCGCGGATGCTGAAGTATTATAGTAGTTTGGTAACGAGTTTGGATAAAATGGAGCTTGCGGCAGAAATACTAAAGAAGATTAATAGAGCGGCGGAGGGGGCGATAAATGCTGATTTTTTTCGGATTACTAAAGGAAGTTTGGAAGGCTTAGACGAGGGGATTGATAAACGTGTGGTTGAAGCGTGGTTTTTGATTAATTTGTCCAAAGCAAGTGGCGAGGAAGTGAATTTATACCGTGACGGGGATGGCAATAAACTTTCGGTAGATATGCACTATGATTACGATGTAATGGAAAAAGCATATTTGCCAAAAGAAAATGGTGAGTATGGAGCGGAGGAAATTAAAATTATGAGATTGATGACGACGGCGGAGTTGAAATTGGTGTCAAGGGTGAAAAACCTAGATTGTTGGATAGATAAGGTCTTAAACTTGGTGAGAATTATGGTAAAATAAAATAAGGAGAAGCATTATAATGGAAAAGTTTAAACAATTTATAAAGAAGAATCGTAGGATAGTGATAATTGCTGCAGTAGCGTTGTTCATAGTGGTGCTAGTGGCAATACTGGCTAGCGGGTCTTATTATGAACCGATTGACGATGATTATTTTGTTTCGGACAACAATAAAATGGTACTTACGCTTTCGAAAGAATCATCGGATTTTGAATCACGTGAGTATGAATCGGATGTGACATATGTTGTGTATTATTATAATGGTGACGATATAACTGATGTTCGAATTTTCTATAGCTATAACAACGAGGATGAGGCGCGTGAAGCAAACAAAAACATTACAATGGATGGTAAAGCTTGGGCGACTGGTCGTAAGTTGAACGGTAAATATATTATCTTTAACACAAATAGGAAGTCGTGGAGTGGTTTAAGTGTGGACTTATTGAAAGAAGCGCTTGGTATTGATAAGGATGCTGATTTGGAACAATAACGTCCAAAATATGTTATAATATAGTAATGAGTAAATTGGATGATATAGTAAGCTTATGTAAAAGGCGGGGATTTATTTTCCCGGGAAGTGATGTATATGGGGGGATGTCTGGTACTTGGGATTTTGGTCCGCTTGGTGTCATGACTAAGAAAAAAATAATGGATGTGTGGTGGAATTATTTTGTTGAATCACGTGATGATATGTACGGGATTGACGCTGCCATCATAATGAATCCTAAAACTTGGGTTGCTTCTGGGCATGTGGCTACCTTTGCTGATCCGCTGGTAGAATGCAAAGAATGCAAATCGCGTTTCCGTGCTGATAAAATTGCTGACGGAATTTCCGAGTCTGTTACTACTGAAGAGTTTTTAGCTACACATACTAAGTGCCCAACTTGTGGTAAGGAAAATTGGGGGCCGATTCGTAAGTTTAATATGATGTTCAGTACTCACGTTGGTGCAGTGCTTCCGGAAGATGTTTCGGAAAACCCGGAACTTGCTGAGAAGAACACTGCATATTTACGCCCTGAGACTGCCCAAGGTATTTTCACTAATTATAAGAATGTGATTGATACGATTTATCCAAGCATTCCGTTTGGCCTTTGTCAGCAGGGGAAGGCATTTCGTAATGAGATTAGTCCACGCGATTTTATTCTGCGTGATCGTGAATGCTCTCAGATGGAAATTGAATATTTTGTAGCACCTGATACTTGGGAAGAGAATTTTGAGAAAATGCGTTTATTACAGCATGATTTTCTTGAGAATGTGATTGGTTTGAAGCCTGAAAATATTCATGAATTGGATGTTCCAAAGGAAGACCGTGCTCATTACAGTAAACGTACAATCGATTTTATGTATGATTATCCAAACGGTGAAGAAGAATTGATGGGCTTGGCTTATCGTACCGATTTTGATTTATCAAATATTCAGCGTGAGTCTGGGAAGTCGATGGAATATCGCGATAAAAACACTGGTGAAAGCTTTATTCCGCACGTAATTGAGCCTTCGATTGGCGTGGAGAGACTTTTCTTAGCGGTTCTTTCAAATGCATATACAGAGGACGAGGTCAATGGTGAAAAGCGTGTAGTTTTGAAGTTGCCTGAGAATCTCGCTCCTTACAGATTTTGTGTTTCACCGCTACTTAAGAATAAGCCAGAGCTTGTAGCGAAGGCTAAGGAAGTATATGAATTACTTCGCAAGAAATATGTGTATGTAACTTGGGATGATTCTGGAAATATTGGCAAGCGTTATCGCAAGCAAGATGAGATTGGCACGCCTAAGTGCGTCGTGATTGATTTTGATACTTTGAATGACGATACGGTAACAGTACGTGATCGTGATACCACCAAACAAAAACGCGTTAAAATCAGCAAGTTATAAGTCTGTTAATTTGACTTTTTGGTGATTGATTTTTGGGATATTTTGTAGATTTTTTAGCATAAGCATGATATAATGTTTTCTATAAAAGGAGTATATTATGGCTGCGAAAGCTAAAAAAACTACAAACAGTAAAAAAACTGCTACAAAAACTACAACTAAACGGGCTACAAAAGAACCTACAATTAAGTCGTCGGTGACTGGCAAGAAGGATGGTGGTTGGGACAAGCCAGCAATCGGTAAGATTGTTTGTCTTTGTGTGGCTATTGTTGCGATTTTAGTTGTTGCTGCGGCGATTGCTTTGAAAAGTCAAGTGATAGGTGATAATTTCTTTGTGTCTGATGCTACTAAGTACGTGTTAAATGTTCCTGCTGATGAGAACGAAGATGGCGTAGTGGGAACTCATGCGGTGTATTATTATAAGGATGATGCTATTACTGGTGCGGAATATTATTATGAATTTAAGGATAGTGTAGCTGCAAAAACGTTCTACGATCTTGTGTCTAGTCTTGGTGAAAGCGATGAAGAATCTGGCAATTACAAATTGAGTGGGAAGTATGTAATCGCAATTGCCGATGAGGATGATTATGCGGACACTACTGCGTCAGAAATAAAGGCCTATGTTGAGTTTTATGAACAAATCTTAAACTCTAGCGAAGCCAATGAAGCTGAATCTGAGGAAACTGAGGAAGCTGAGGAATAAAGAGCTTTAAAAAAATAACCCCTTTTCGGGGTTATTTTTTTGTTGAAATTGTTATTGTTTTTTGAAGCGTTCGATAGCGGCAGCAATAACTTTTTTGGCTGTATCGAGGCCTTCAAATGATTTAACTTCAGTAGAACCTGGCTTTTTGAGATCTTTGTAGTGATTGAAGTGATATTCGATTTGCTTTAGCGTTTGTTTTGGTAAATCTTCTAAAGTATTGTACATGTCGCCGTTGTTGCGGTCGTCGGCTGGGACACAGATGATTTTGTCATCGACTTCGTCGCTATCGACAAATTTCATAACGCCGAGAATTTTAGCTTTCATCCAGATGCCAGTGGTAAGAGGCTGATCGGTGATCATGAGGACATCAAGTTCGTCGCCATCTTCATCTAAGGTTTGTGGAATAAAACCATAATTGCAGGGTTTTGCAAACGCAATCGGTTCGACGCGATCAAGCATGAAACAGGCGTGCTTGCGGTCCCATTCAATTTTATGATTGCTGCCAGTTGGGATTTCGATAACGACATTTAATTCGCCATTTTCGTAATCGCCAGGTGTTAAAACTTTATTAAAGTCTGCCATGATTTCTCCTTATTAGTTTTTTATATTATATCATGTTATAATATTTTTATGAAGCGTACGCTGTATTATTTTTGGAAAGCTTTTATGCAATATAAATTGCGTACTATTTTGATTTTTGTTTTTGTGACGGTGCGGATTTTTGTATCAAATGTTTGGGAGCCGTATGGTGTTTCGGAGATTATTGGTAGATTATCCGAGGGGGATTTTGAAATTGCAAATTATGTGGGGCTTCTTTTGGTAATGTTAATTCCGGTAGTGATTAATAATTTGTTGGTTATTCGGTTAATTGATTGGTTGGACTGGACTTTGGATGCAAAATGTGGCAAGTATTTGGCGTTACTTGCTTTTGATGCGGTTGTAAATCAGTCGATGACATTTCACAATAATCGGTTTTCGGGATCTCTGACGAGTGCAGCGAACAAATTACCAAATGCATTCATTAGACTAAAATCAAATTTTGTATGGGAAGGTTACCCGTTGATTTTGACAGTGATTTTTTCGGTGGGTAGTGCTGCATTCGTATGCGTGCCATTTGCATTGATTTTGGGTGTTTGTACTATTATTTATATGGCAGTGGCGATAATTACTTACTATAAGACGATGAATGTGGATGCGGGTTTGGCCGATGCGGAAAATAAACAAACTGGGCAATTGGCAGATTCGATTACGAATGAAATTTCGGTAAAATCATATGCGCGCGAAAGGTTTGAACGTTCACGTTTTGAACGAGTGGCGGGTCGGACTCAGGATGCGACGATGCGGGTGGCGAAAGTTTCATTTGTTCGTAATTTTTCAATGAATGTGGTAAATATTGTGGCTTTTGTGGCGCTGATAATTCTAATTATTTTGAGTCATAATTTGTTTGGGCTTACGATTGCAAATGTAGTATTTTTGTATTCGGTTTCGAATTTATTATTGTCTAATGTCTGGACGATTAATCATATTTTACGAGATATCAATAAATCATTTGGTGATGCAAAGGAAATGGTTTCGATTTTGGATCTGCCATACATTGTGGATGATAAGACCGATAAACCACTTAAAGTTTCTGATGCGAAAATTGAATTTAGCCATGTGAGTTTTAGTCATGAAAAACAGAGGGGGAAGTTATTTGAGGATTTCAATTTGGAGATTTCGCCAGGTGAAAGTGTGGGTCTAGTAGGAGTGTCTGGTTCTGGTAAAACAACCTTGACGAAACTGCTGCTTCGATTTGATGATGTGAAAAAAGGTGCAATTTACATTGACGGGCAAGATATTCGCGACGTGACTCAGCAATCTCTTCGTGAGGCAATTGCTTATGTGCCACAAGAGTCTTCGCTGTTTCATAGATCGATTTTTGAAAATATTGCATATGGGCGGCCGGATGCGACAGATGAAGAGGTGTATGAAGCGGCGCGGCTTGCAAATGCGGATGAATTCATTGCCGGTTTGCCAGATGGTTATGATACGATGGTGGGCGAGCGAGGGGTGAAACTTTCTGGTGGGCAAAGGCAGAGAATTGCGATTGCGCGGGCAATTTTGAAAGATGCGCCAATTTTGGTGCTTGATGAAGCGACTTCGGCGCTTGATTCGGAGTCGGAAGCCTTGATCCAAGGAGCGTTGGCGAATTTGATGGAGGGTAGAACTACGATCGTAGTGGCACATCGGTTGTCGACGATTGCGGGGTTAGATTCTATTGTAGTGCTTGATAAAGGGAAAATCGTGGAGCAAGGTTCGCATAAAAAATTGTTGGCGAAAGATGGTGAATACGCGAAGCTTTGGAACCGTCAAAGTGGAGCTTTTTTAGAATAAATCTATTTATTTTTATTCCAGATAGTTACGTCTTTGATGCTATCTGGTAGGTAGTTTTTGTCTAGGTGAAAGCCGGATTCCCATTTTTGGCCCTTGCCGTAGCCGAGGTCTTTCATGAGTTTGGTGGGGGCGTTGCGGAGCCAGATAGGAACTGGTTCGTTCATAGTTTGTTTGGCGAGGTCTTGAGCTTTGAACCAAGCGTCGGTAGTGGCGCGAGATTTTTTGGAGAGGCTGAGGGCTACGACCGCATGGGCAAGAATGAGGCCGGATTCTGGCATGCCGACGCGTTCGACGGCTTGGAAACAAGCGGTAGCAAGGCTTAGAGCGCCGTTGCCGGCAAGTCCGATATCTTCGGAGGCAAAAATCACCATTCTCCTAGCGATGAATTTGGGATCTTCGCCAGCCTGAACCATGCGAGCTAGATAGTACAATGCTGCGTCTACGTCGGAGCCGCGCATGGATTTAATAAAGGCAGAAATTGTGTCATAATGATTGTCGCCTTTTTTATCATAGCCGGGAAGTTTTCGGCCAGCAGCTTCGATAACGGTGTCTTTGGTGACATTCTTTGTAAGTGATAAAGCGAGTTCCAAATCGCCAAGAGCGCTGCGAGCGTCGCCGCCGGAGAGCTCGGCTATGTAGTCAATAGCGTCATTCTTTACTTTGACGCCTTCGGCTGCACAGGCGCGCTTTAGGACTTTAAGGATGGCGGATTTACTGAGTGGTTTGACGATAACGACGCGGGAGCGGGAAAGGAGTGGGGAAATAACTTCGAATGATGGGTTTTCGGTAGTGGCGCCAATTAATGTAATGAGCCCTGATTCGACGTGTGGCAAAAATGCGTCTTGCTGG
Source organism: Candidatus Saccharimonadota bacterium (assembly GCA_017537745.1). Classification (GTDB taxonomy): domain Bacteria; phylum Patescibacteriota; class Saccharimonadia; order Saccharimonadales; family Saccharimonadaceae; genus Nanosyncoccus. Next base: position 48,665 of record JAFYKF010000007.1, on the reverse strand, counting down.
GCCTTATTAAAACGATGGATTTCATCTACAAATAATACGGTGCGGGTTTTCAAATTCCAGTTAGTTTTAGCACGTTTAACGACTTCCTCGATGTCTTTTTTGCCGGCGGTAACGGCGGAAATTTCTACAAAGTCTGCTTTAAATTCGCGTGCTAAAATACGGGCGAGGGTGGTTTTGCCAGTACCTGGTGGGCCCCAAAAAATTAGGTTAACTGGCTCACCTTTTTTTACGATTTCAGTTAAAATTTTGCCTTTGCCAATAATTTCTTCTTGACCAAGAACATCGTTTAATTTGGTTGGGCGCATGCGTTCAGCCAACGGAACTCGATTCATGAGACAATTATAGCAAAAAGTCTTTACAAATTAAATTTTTTAAGCTAAAATTGAGGTAACATTTAAGTAAAGGAGTTATTAAAATGCCAACATATACATCAACTTACTCAACAGGGTCGTCTGCTGCTGACGCCGGTATTTGGCTAATCATTGCAGCGATTATCGCATTAGTAGGTGGCATTTTGGTCCATTTCTTGTTTGTCAAAGGCAAGAACGAACCAAAAGGCAAGTTCATGAAATGGTTGAAGGAATTTCTTGCCTTCAAGATTATGTGGATTGAAACTTTGCTAAAGATTATTTACTACATTGCAACGATTTATGTGATTCTTGCTTCGTTCTCGATGATTAGTTTTAGCTTCCTCTCATTCTTACTAATGCTTATCCTTGGTCCAGTCTTGGTCCGTCTTGCCTATGAAGGTTTGATGATGTTTATCATGATTTGGCGCAACACTCAGGATATTGCTAACAACACTAAGAAATAATGATTGTTTCGGTTTTAGTAAAACCTGGAAGCAAGAAGGGGCCGCTCGTAGAGGCGGCTCCTTCTTTTGATGGTTTGGTAGTCTATTTGCGAGAGAAGGCGCATGATGGAGAGGCAAATGAAGCGCTCGTGCGGGCTTTGGCGGAATACTATCATGTGGCAAAAAGTTGTGTTACGATACGCCGAGGACAAAAAAGCCACCAGAAGGTGGTCGAAATTATTAAGTAGGTGGTGGGCGATAGAGGAGTTGAACCTCTGTTTGCGAAGCTCCAGAGGTTCCTAACAAAATAAGGCTCGTCGGAGCCTGTTGAATGGTGGGCGATAGAGGAGTTGAACCTCTGACCTCGTCTACGTCAAAGACGCGCTCTAGCCAACTGAGCTAACCGCCCAAAACTTGGTGAGGACGCTTGCACTAACGTGCTCGCTATCTCACCAAATTGCTTTGCAATTTGGTGAGTCGGGAGGGGCTCGAACCCTCGACACCGGGCTTAAAAGGCCCGTGCTCTAACCAGCTGAGCTACCGACCCATGATTGGTTCTCTTCATTATTATACCACAAAAATTGGAAAAAGCACAAAAAATCTATGTAAGGAAAAGCGACGTCGAAGCGTCGCATGCGTGGGTTTAGATCCGTCTCACGACGGCGATCAGCCCTTCGACCAGGAGCCAGGTGAGAATGGCCAGAAAGATGACCCCCAGGAGAATTGTTTAGACATTAACAATCTATAGAGAGGACATTCAGGAAAAACTGAACTTAATAATGAGATAAAAAGAAGCTCCTGCGGTAGGAGCATACTGCCCCGTGCAAGAACTTCATTACCTATAATTATATCAAATTAAGGATTTAACGTCAATAATTTTGCCACGTTTCGTAATAAAAATGAGCTCGCCAATCTGTTTCTGCTCTTTAGCTTTTCTAACTAAAAACCGCCTAAGGTTATCGTCTCGCATGTCTTTTATTCTAGATGAGTCAAGAATAATGTTTTTGGATTGTTTAAGTCCACGTTTAATATTGCGTTCCAATTTGTCTGACTTATTAGTAAAAGGAGATTTCATTTCATATTCAACGCCGTCTAGTAGGATGTCGGCAGTGCTTATGTTTGACTCTGGTAAGAATTCTATATTATGTCCAGCCATCGCTAAAATATTAGCAATGCGTAACTCATGCGGCCATGGGTTACGACCAGCTGGAATAATAATTTTACCCTTTTGTCTAAAATTACTCATTTCAATATTTTATCACAGAGGTTACCTCTTGCCAACTCTGGTAAATTGGTGGGGGCGAATTGTTTAGACATTAACAATCTATAGAGAGGATATTCAGGAAAAGTTAAACCATGTTATAATATAGACATAAGTATTATAGAAAGGAAACTTAATGGAACAGAACGCAGATACTGGAGTGCCAGTAGTGCCAGTGGTAGATAGTAAGCAAAAAAGTGGAAATGGATTAAAAATTGCTACTGTGATTGCGTGTATTGTGGCGGTTTGTGGTATTGGGTTTGGTGCTTATAGCATGATACAGTGTTCTGAAAAAGATAAACAGGTTTCTGTTTTGAAAACTCAAATTGAAAATACTAATGAAGAGATAGCTGCTGATGGTAGTTATGAAAAATTTGCAGATAATCTTGCTAACAATTATGAAGCACATCTTTTTAGTTATGATGGGGAAGATGGCGTATCAATTGATGTTGAGAATTCTCATCTTACTATTTCTGACTTTAATGTAGATGGAAGAGGTGGTAAATCTATCTTTGCTGAATCCGACAACATCATAAGTGTATATTTAGTTAAAATAGGCAACGGTAGTGTTCCTTATGTGTACATAATTAAGAAAGATGGTAGTGTGGCGCGTATAGATATATCCAAAAATGGTGCTAGAACTATTGAGAACTTGGATGGTTATGAAAAAATTGTTTCAATTTTTGGCGGTGGTGATTTGTATGCTCATTTGATTGATATTGATGGAAACGTATACAAGAATTCCTAGTACAAACTTAAGAATTTCAGAAAAGCACTATAGTTTAGCTCATAGTGCTTTTTAGACCAAATTGTTTAGGGTATTAACAGGCATTTTAACAGAGGCAAAAACCGCTTTTTTTGGCGGTTTTTTGCTGCAAAAATGCTGAAATTCTGCAACCTATTTTTGTAGGGTACTTAACAGGAATTTACTACTAAAAAATCGGCCAAAATGCCGAGTTAGATACGGTTTGGTGGCGCCGCCCGCCGAAGGCGGTAGAGGCGACACTTTTTCTTGCGTAGCAAGAAAAAATGAGACGTTAGTCTCGTCAATTCGCGAAGCGAATTGGTGGCGCCGACTGGACTTGAACCAGTGACACAAGGCTCTTCAGGCCTCTGCTCTACCAACTGAGCTACAGCGCCGAGTGAAGGGCGAGAAGCGAAAAGCTTGCTTTTCGGTTCTTGGCCCGAACGTGGTGCTGGGAGCGTTAGTGACCAGCGCCAATATTCATATTGTACCACATCTGTGCTATAATGAAAAGTATGAAAAAGATAAATACTTCGCCGATATCTGGCATGCAAGAATTATTACCTAATAAACAGGCTATTTTTAATAACCTTTTGATTCAGATTGCGAATGTTTATCATGCACATGGGTTTCTTTCAATTGAAACACCCCTAATAGATAGAACAGAGATTTTACTAGCTAAGGCTGGTGGAGATACAGAGAAACAGATTTATAGGGTAATAAAAACCAACGAGACTGCCGATGATGCTGACCAAGCGCTGCGGTTTGACCATACTGTGCCTTTGGCAAGATACGTAGTGGAGCATGAAAATGATTTGAAATTTCCATTTAAGGTGACGCAAATTGGGCGGAATTTTCGGGGGGAAAGAGCGCAAAAGGGGCGTTTTCGTGAATTTTATCAATGTGATATAGACGTAATTGGGCGTGGGAAGCTACCTTTGTCTTATGATGCTGATGTGGTAATGACGGCATATGAGGCTCTGAAGACATTTGTAAAACCAGAGATATTAGTGCGAATATCAAATAGGAAGATTCTAGGTGGTCTGTTGGTTGGGCTTGGTCTTGCAGATAAGTCTGATGAGGTTTTTGGTATAATTGATCACGCTGAAAAGGTGCCGATAGAGAAAACTCTAGAGGCATACGCTGAAGAGGGCCTGGATGATTCACAGATTGAGACATTAAAGGAATTTACCGAGATTCACGGTTCGCTTGATGAGGTGTTACCGAAGCTTGAAATAATTCGCGATAAGGTTGGCGGCGAGTTGTTGGCAGAGGGGATTTCTGAACTGAAGGCCATTTTAGGTTTAATTGAGGCTCAAGGCCTGAATGGTAAAGTGATTGCCGATATGATGATTGTGAGAGGCTTAGACTATTATACCGGTTCGGTGTTTGAAACTGTGATACCAGAACACAAGGAAATTGGCTCGATTTGTTCTGGTGGGCGATATGATAATTTGGCTAGTTATTATACTGAACAGCAACTACCAGGGGTGGGGATTTCGATTGGTTTGACACGACTATTTTATATTTTGAACGAATATGGGCTGATTGATGAAGAAAAATTTGGAGGTTTGCTTGACTACTGCGTTTGTCCAATTACGGATGCTGAGATACCGTTCGCCACGGAGGTGGCGCAAAAATTGCGTGCGGAGGGCAATCGAGTTGATGTGATTTATGCCGGTAAAAATATAGGTGACAAATTGAAATATGCTGCTTCTGTAGCAAAAGCTGGAATTGTGATTGGCGAGAATGAGGCTGCTACAGGAAAATACGTGGTCAAAGAATTTAAGTAAAAACTAATTAGTGGAGGTAGGGTGAAAAAAATTAGGTTTAATTGGCGCAAGTGGTGCGATGAATTTGTGTTGGCGGGGAAGGGGATTCTGCTCGCAACAAAAGAAAGGAAATTCTGGGTAGGATTTATCATTGCTTTTTTGTTCTTTGGGACCTTGATGAATCTGTTGTCCAATGGACTAACAAAGTTTGAGTTGATGGGGGCACTTGGATTCCCGAAGAATTTGCGAATTATTGCCGAGGCGATTGTTGGGATATTCGGTGTTAATATGATATTTTCAAATTGGATTTTTGTGTTTTTCATTTCGTTATTGCAAGGGATTTTGATTGGGTTAATTGTGTTACTTTGGAATAAGAAAAACAGAAACTCAGAGAATGTGCAGAAAGTCGGGATTATTACGGGATTAATTGCGCTTGGAGCTGGTTGCCCGACTTGTGGCACTACGCTGATTACGCCGTTTCTTGGGATGATTTTTTCGACTGGGAGTCTTGCAATAGCCGGTGTAGTGTCTAGTGTGGTGACGGTTTTAGCGGTAGTAATTGCGATTTTATCTTTAAAACGGATGGGGCTCGAAATGTATGCTATAATAATTAATGAAAAATATTTAGCCAAGAAAGCTAAAAGAGTAGAGGAGTTAGATGGAAACGAGCGAGAAGTCAAACGTAGCGGGCGTGGTAGGTAGAATTGTACTGATTGTTGTAATTATTTTTGCGATTGGGGCGGCAATTGTGGCAAGTATGGGTGGTGGTGGAGACTCGACACCGAGAGAAGTATGGTACGAAGAGATGACGATGGGTGATTTGAACGCCAAAAACCATTTTATTATCTATTCAGATATCGCGTGCCCATATTGTATTGCATTCGAGAATGCGATGATCGAACATCAGGAAGAGCTAGAGCAATATATAGAGGCAAATGATATTTTGATTGAAGTAAGAGCAACAGATTTCTTGTTTGAATATGGTGAATCGATGCCGATCGAATCACGCTATTCGGCGGTGGCGACTTATTGTGCGCGGGATAGGGGAAAGTTTTGGGAGTATTATGATTTGGCTGTTACTAAGGTGTGGAATGAGTGGTTTAAGGGTACGGGTAAGTCTTCTTTCTCGGAGTTTAACAAGATGGGGAGAGATTATTGGATAGAAATGGGTAAAAGCGTGGGGCTAGGTGAGGATTTTGAGCAATGTGTGAAAAACGATGAAACCGTGGCACAAGTGAAGGAAGATGCCAAGCGGATGGTGCAATATGTAAACGGTTTGCCATATTTTAAGTTCAATTCATATGTGCTTTCTGGTTTTGATTTGAGCTGGGGCTGGGATCATGTGTTAATGTACTTTGATGCAGGATTAGATAGTTAAAATATATTTGTAGTTTTGTCAAGCATCTAGTGTTCGGTTTTTTGAATTTGTCTCTGTTATTTTCGCGATTTCGAATCGATTTCTGGTTGTGGAAAACTTTTAATTAGAACATTAAAAATGTTGAAAATCAATATTGACAACGTATTAGCATATGCTAAAATGGAAGTAGGTTCAGACCAAATCAATCCGTTGAGAGAGGCCGGAACCGGAGGTAAAGTGTAGGGTGGCCAGTGTGTGTTATATGGTTATGTACCGCCTAGAAAAAATGTTATGATCGCTTGAGGGGTGGATGTTTGGTTATATTTGAGTTGTTTAGAATCAGATATTTATTTGGTTCTTTTTTTATTGACATCTGTTTTTTGCTGTGCTACTATGTTTTTATAAAGTTTATAAACACAAACACAAAAAGGTAAAAGACATATGTCATCAAAACTCTTAATTAATGTAAACGATGCTACGCCAACTGTAGTACCAGACACTAGTGCACCAGATACTGGTATGTTTAGTGTCTCTCATGCGGACGGAGTGAGCTTTAATACTAGTATGGTACTACCAATTATTGGTATTGCTGTTTTAATAATTGTTATTGTCGCAGGAACGGTTGTAGCGGTTTCTCGCCGCAAGAAAGTAAATCGTTTTACTACGCATACTAATAAACATTTAGTAGCTAAATTAACTACATTATCCGTAGTAGTATTACTAGGTACATTAGGTGTATTAAATGCAGATAAATTAACTAGTATGGTTAATGCGGCAGATAATTCAGAAGAAGATATACTTACTATTACTGCTAGTGATATTAAAATAGACGTAGACTTAAACGACACTGCAGTATTTGCTACTGGAGAAAGTGTAGTTACAGTAGATTCTGCAACTACTGCAGGATATACACTCATGGCCTATGTAGATAGTACTACTACAGACTTAACAAATGAAACCAATAAATCTTCTAAAAGTACTATTTCCATGTTAAGCTCCAATGAACCAACAGCCCTAACAGACAATACCTGGGGTATAGCAACTACGAAACCAACAGACCAAACCTCAACAGTCTTTACTGGTCTTCCTACTACACAAGATACCGCAATGACACTTAAAACTACAGAAGAAGCTACCACTGCTAACGACAAATCTACTTTCTACTATGGTACTTATATTACTCCGGACTTAGACTATGGTACTTATTCTGGTACTACTATTACATATATTGCAATTGCTAATTATGTTGATCCATGTAATCCAAATGCTACTACCATACAAGAAGCTAAATGTTTACAAGACTTCGCTGGTCCTAACCGTGACCAAATCGTAGATTCTATGACGCCTGAAACACAATATACGCTTATTGATAAGCGTGATGAGAAGTCTTATACCATCGCAAAATTTGGACAACGCTCTGTTGGTAGTGTAGATGGTTGGAAATATGGCGTCTGGATGACTCAGAACTTAGACTTAGACTTAGATTCCAACACTACCTATACTAATGAAGATACAGACCTAGGTTATAATCCGCGTACTGGGCAGTATGAATCCGCCTCTTGGACGCCAAGCCTATCTACTTATACTACTGGCATTACTACTCGGAGAAGCTCATATATTACTCCAGAATCCTTTGACCCAGGTGATATATATTGGAATGGTAGAGAAGGGAATTTTGACGAATGGGCTTCTTATTGGCAAACTTGTAGTTGGGACTCTAACGATATGCCATATAATTGCAATGAGTCGCTTAATCCTACTTCGACCTATGTATCATCTACTGGTATTCCACAGTACCATCTAGGTAATTATTATAATTGGACGGCGGCTGTAGCTATGAACGACAGTTCTAATTATTACGACGGTAGCTTAATAGAACAATCTATCTGTCCAGCTGGCTGGACACTTCCACGAGCAGGCAATGGCGACGATTCATTCTACTCCTTGTGGTATATGTATTATTTTGAGGGCGATTCTTATTATTGGTACGACGGGCGTCATGCCTTATGGGAAAAACCACTATTCTTCGCCGTTAGTGGCAACTGGTATGGTGGCTTAGGTGACGTTGGGAGTGGTGGCGGTTTCTGGTCTTCTATTGCCTACAATGAGGTGCGCGCTGGCTACGCGGGCTTCGATACGGGTGGCTACGCCGATCCATCGTACGGAGACTATCGCGATTACGGCCTCTCAGTCCGTTGCGTCGCTCGTCCGGTTGTTTCCTCTTGGTCGGATCCCGAACTTAGTGTGTAGTTTTGCTTACTTTGTATTAATATAATAGTTGTGTTATAATTGTGCTATGAGACTTCCTCGATTTACGGATAAGGCTCTAATGGTTGCGACCGTGTTCATCTTAGCGTTCGTGCTAGGTTTTGGTGCAAATCGCAATAATTTTGACACTTTTGCGAATAATGAGGATGGTATTTATGCTGATTCGACCGAATACTTTGTGAGTTTTTATGATGAAGGCAATAAATTGACCGTGAGAACTGATGCGCCAACGGTGGGTGAAGCTATAAAAAGAGCCGGTATAATCATTAATGAAAGTGACATTGTTGATCCGGGTGTAGATACCGAAATTAATGCGGATAATTTCTTTATTAACATTTATCGTGCGCGACCGGTGGTGATAAGAGATGGGGTGACTAGCAAATATATCATGACGGCAAGTTATGATTTGCGGGCTGTGGCGCGTGAAGCCGGCATAACGGTTTATGATGGAGATGAAATTGGGATGGCGCCAGTACAAAGTTTTTTGGAGACCGGAGTGGCAACTATCTATGAAATTACCCGTAATGGTGGACGTACGGTAACAGAAGAAGAGGAAATACCGTTTGCAGAGGAGACGGTAAAAGATTATAACTTGGAGCCAGGACAGCGTGCGGTGCAACAGCTTGGTGAGACTGGTGTGAGGGAATTAACTTATGAAGTGTTTTATGAGAATAATGTCGAGGTAAAGCGAGAGCTTAAGTCTGATGTAGTAAAGCGTGAGCCGGTGGCGAGAATTGTGGCGGTGGGCGCGAGTGAAATTGAGAGAACACCGCTTACGGCATCGCGCGGGGTGAATATATATACTGTCAATGTGAACGGAGTAATAATTGAAAGAAAAGAAACTTATTACGATTTGCCGATGAAAGGCGTGATGTCGATTGCGGCGCGTGAGTGCGGAGTGGAAGCGTACTATACGGTGCGTGAAGATGGCGTAAAAGTGGATGCTGAGGGCTATGTGCTGGTGGCGGCGGATTTGACTCGTTATCCGAGGTGTTCGGTGGTAGAAACTTCTTTGGGTTTGGGTCGGGTTTATGACACAGGGACTTTTACACAAAATAACCCTGAACAGTTTGACCTGGCAACGGATTGGACCAATCGTAATGGCAACTAACAAGGCACTTGGCCAGCATTGGCTGAAAAACCGGGCGATTTTAGAGGAGATTGCGGATTTGGCGGGTGAAGGTGAGGTATGTCTTGAGATTGGCCCGGGACTTGGGACCTTGACTTCTTCATTGTTAAAAAGATTTAAGAAGGTAGTGGCGGTTGAATATGATAAGAATCTGGCGACGAAATTGCCAGCGTCGTTTCCAGGGAAGAATCTGGAGGTGGTAAATGAGGATATTTTGCAATATGATTTATCCAACATGCCGCAAGAATATGTGGTATGTGGAAATATACCATATTATATAACTAGCCCGATTGTAGAGAAGCTTGTTTCGGCTGAGAATGTGCCGGCTAGGATTGTGCTGTTGATGCAAAAAGAAGTGGCGGAGCGGATTGCAAGCGAAAGAGAATCTGTGTTATCGTTGACGGTGAAGAATCGAGCTGATATTATGCTGGGGCCAGTAGTCCTAAAAGACGAGTTTACGCCTCCGCCTGAAGTTGATTCGCAAGTGATTGTCTTGATGCCGCACGAACCAGTGGTGGAAGACAAAGTGTTTGATTTGATTAAGAAAGGTTTTGCTCAGCCACGGAAGAAGTTAACCAAAAACCTCGCGATGATTTTGCCAAGAGATGAGCTTAAAGATGTTTTTATAAAGCTAAATATTAATATTGATGCGCGGCCGGCGGACTTACATCTCTCTGATTGGCAGAGATTATACGACAAAATATATAATAAGTGATATAATTGGAGGTATTATGTTAGATGTGAAATTCATTAGAGAAAACTTGGGGCTCGTGGAAAAATCCACGCGTGAAAAGGGGTATAAGGTTGATATAAAAAAGCTAGTGAAGCTCGACGATACTCGCAAGAAAGTTCTTGCTGATGTAGAAGCTTTGCGGGCGAGGCGGAATGAGATTTCGGGCAAGATGAAAGGCGGTAAGCCTTCTCAAGAATTGATTAATGAAGGTAAGGCGATCAAAGAGGAATTGGCGGAAAAAGAAGAGGCGCTTGAAAAAGCGGAGCGTGAGCTTAATGAAATGGTTAAAAAAGTGCCAAATATTATTTTTGACGATGTGCCGCTAGGTGGTGAAGAATGCTCGGTGGAGATTAAGAAGTGGGGCAAAAATCACAAGACTGGTGTAGATCATTTGGATTATGCTGTGAGTCGTGATTGGGTAGATTTTGAGCGCGGGGCAAAGGTGGCAGGTGCGAAGTTTTATTATTTGAAGGATGGTTTGGCTTTACTAGAGAATGCGCTTTTGCAGTATGGGCTGTCGAAAGTTTTGGAACATGGATTTACATTTATGACGGTACCGGATATGGTGTCTTCGCGGGTGTTGGAAGGTTGTGGGTTTAGTCCACGAACTTCGGAGCAGTCTGATGAATACTATATTGAGGGCGAAGATCTTGCGATGATTGCAACGGCCGAAATGCCATTAACCGGTTATCATATGGATGAGATTATCGATGAAGACAAGTTGCCATTATTCTATGCTGGCTATTCGGCATGTTTCCGCAAGGAAGCAGGGACTTATGGTAAATACACACGTGGTTTGTTCCGAGTGCATCAGTTTAATAAATTAGAGATGTACGCATTTTGTTTGCCAGAACAGAGCAAAGAAATTCATGAAAAGATTTTGGCGATTGAGGAAGACATTTGGCAAGGTTTGGGTGTGCCTTACCATATTATTAATATCGCGGCGGGTGATTTGGGCGCGCCGGCGGCAAAGAAATATGATATGGAATATTGGTCGCCAGTGAATCAAAAATATCAAGAAATCACTTCTTGCTCGAACTGTACAGATTTTCAGGCGCGAGCTTGTAATGTGCGGGTGCGTCGCAAAGATGGCACGGTAGAATTTGTGCATACTTTGAACGGGACAGCGATTCCGCTTGCGCGTGCACTGGTGGTGATGATAGAAAATTTTGCAACTCCTGATGGCAAATTGAAAGTGCCAGAGGTCTTGCGTCCATATTTGGGTGGCAAAGAAGAGCTATAAAAGGAGGCTAAATGATAGAAAAGATTGAAATTACTGGCAACGGCTACAAAATCGAAGAGAGTCTGAAAAAGCATATACAGAAAAAGATTGGTAAATTAGATAGATATTTGCCGAGGGGTTCTAAAAAAGATGTGGTGGTAAGTGTAATAGTGACAGAAATTGGGAAAAGCCGGGGCGAGAAATATGAAGTGTCGGCGGCAATGGATATTCCTGGTGGCAAGGTAATTGCAGCAAAAGATGAGTGTGCTAATGTGTTTGCTGGGGTGGATTTGGTGGATGCGAAGTTGACTGGCCAGATTCGTCGTTACAAACTTGAAGCTCAACCACATCGACAGAAGAAAAGCCTCAAAAACCTCTTTATTAAGAGGCATTGATGTGATACAATAGAGAAAATTGGAGTTATTTATGGTGAAAAAGACTGAGAAAGCCGAGAAGGCTAAGGCTGAAAAGCTGAAAACTGAGAAAGTTAAAAAGGTTAAGTCCGAAAAAGTTAAAAAAGTAAAAGCCCCGAAGGAGAAGAGACCGACTGATAAGTTGGCGGATAAAACTGCTCTGACGAAGTTTTTGCAGGGTGTTTTTGGCGATGCGCAGAAAAAAATACTTCGGAAGATGTGGAAGCGGGCGCAAGAGATTGGTAAACTAGAGCCAAAATATGAAGCGATGAGCGATGAAGAGCTCCAGGCTCAAACTGCGATTTTTAAAGAAAAGATTGATAAAGCTTTGAAGCAAGCACGGACTGAGGAAGCGAAGGCCGAAGCGGAGAAAGCCAACAAGAAGGGCAAAAAAGCTAAGAAAGTCAAGAAAAAAGCCCCTTTGAGTGATGCAAAAATTTTGAATGAACTTTTGCCAGAGGCATTTGCGGTGGTGAGAGAGGCTTCGAAGCGTTTGCTTGGGATGCGGCCTTATGATGTACAGCTGATTGGCGGCATGGTACTCAATATGGGTGCGGTGGCCGAAATGAAGACTGGTGAAGGTAAAACTTTGGTGGCAATGTTGCCGGCTTATCTTAATGCTTTGACTGGGCGTGGCGTGCATATTGTGACGGTGAACGATTACTTGGCGCAACGTGATGCTGGGTGGAATGGTCCGGTTTATAATTTCTTGGGTGTGTCTGTGGGTGTAATTATTAATGAAGCTTCATTTGTTTATGATCCAGAATATGAAAACGAGGAACATGATGATGAGAGATTCCGTCATCTACGTCCAGCAACTCGTAAGGAAGCTTATAACGCCGATGTTACTTATGGTACGAATAACGAATTTGGGTTCGACTATTTGCGTGACAATATGACGAGTGAAGTGCAATATTTGCGTCAGAGAGAGCTTAACTTTGCAATCGTAGACGAGGTAGACTCAATTTTGATTGATGAGGCGCGGACACCATTAATTATTTCTGCACCGGCAGGCGATAACCCGGCAGCTTATTATCAGTTTGCAAAGGTAGCATCGAGATTGACTCCGGATGATTACATCTTGGATGAAAAGCGCCGTAGTGTGACTTTGACCGACGTAGGAATTGAAAAAGTTCAAGAAATGTTGGGCGTGGACAGCCTGTATTCGGTGAAGAATACGCCACTAGTTTATCATATGGAGCAAGCTCTGCGTGCCGAAGTGCTGTTTAAGCGTGATAAAGACTATGTGGTGACGAATTCCGGTGAAGTAATCATTGTTGACGAACACACTGGCCGTTTGATGCAGGGGCGCCGTTATAATGAAGGTTTGCACCAGGCAATCGAAGCCAAAGAAGGTGTGGCGGTAAAGCAGGAGTCGATGACGCTGGCAACGATTTCGTTCCAGAATTTCTTCCGTTTGTATAAGAAATTGTCTGGTATGACTGGTACGGCATTTACGGAAGCAGAAGAATTCCAGCAGATTTATGCTTTGGATGTAATTCAGATTCCACCTAATCGTCCGATTATTCGTGTAGACAAGGACGATTTAATTTATAAAACTAAGGCTGGCAAGCTTAAAGCAATTGCTGAAGAAATTTCTAAATATCATGCAAAAGGGCAGCCAGTGCTAGTGGGTTCTGACTCCATTGCAAATAATGAGGAGATTGCGCGATATTTGGATCAGTATGGTTTGCCGTATGAAATTTTGAACGCGAAGAACAATGAGCGTGAGGCGGCAATTATTGCTAAAGCTGGTGAAAAAGGTGCTATTACGCTTGCGACGAATATGGCAGGTCGTGGTACTGATATTAAGCTAGGCGAAGGTGTAAAAGAATTGGGTGGTTTAGTAGTAATTGGCTCGGCACGGCATGATTCAAGGCGGGTAGATAATCAGCTACGTGGTCGTGGCGGCCGTCAGGGGGATCCGGGCACAACACAGTTCTTTGTAAGCTGCGAAGATGATTTGATGCGAATTTTCCAGGGTGATAGAGTAAAAATGTTAATGACGAGGCTTGGTCTGCCAGACGATATGCCAATTCAGACTAAGTCGATTTCGAAAACTTTGGAATCGGCGCAAAAGCGAATCGAAGGATTTAACTTTGATTCACGTAAGAACGTGGTACAGTACGATAACGTTATTAATCGTCATCGTAAAGTGGTTTACATGATGCGACGCAAGATTCTCGAAGGTGAGGATATCGAACCAGAGATTAAGCGGTTGATGCGAGATGAAGTAAAAGCATTAACGGTGTTTCCGAGCAAAGTTAATAAGAATTTTGACGAAGAATTTGGGGCTGTATTTGATTTTGATAGCGATTTGATCCACGAAATTGGAATGAAGCGCAAAGAGAAAGACCGTGAGAAACTGGCACTTGAAGCGGTGGAAGAGGCTTACGAGGCGCAGGAAGAAAAGTTCGGTGCAGAAACAATGCGAAAAGTGGAGCGTGAAGTTTACCTTAAAGTTTTGGATACTCTATGGATGCAACACTTGGAAAATATGCAGCATTTGCGCGAGGGAATTCACTGGCGAAGTGTGGGTCAACGTGATCCGTTGGTGGAATATCGTAGCGAATCGCAGAAATTGTTTGACGGTTTGCAAAGAAACCTACGTGAAGAAGTTTTGAAGATATTGCTCACGATTACGCCGTCTGAGGCAGCAGCTGAAGATGTAACCGATGGTAAGGAATACGAATCAGAACTTACCAAGATGGCAGAGGGCCAAACTGAACGGGGTGTAAATGAGATTTCAAAGGGTGAGCGTAATTTGGATGATGAATTCAAGGAGAATAATGGTGGGGTAGCATCTGCTAAGAGGTTGTCGTCAAGAAAAGCTTCGAAGAAATCTAAGAAGAAAAAGAAGTCTGGTAAAAGAAGGAAGTAAGTATCCCTTTATCGTAACTGTATTTTGGTGAAAACATGAAGCATTCAGTAGAGGAGGTAAGGCTTAAGAATGGAGCAAGTGGGCTCCTGATAGATATCCCCGGGGCTAGCGTGATGGCGACGAGGGTTGAATTTCGAGCCGGAATGCTTTATGCAAAAAATCCCAATGTGTATGAACTGCCACACGTGGTGGAACATTTGGCATTTGGCGCGAATGCTAAATATCGTGATGAACAGGCTTTTGAAGCGGAGTTCACAAAAAATGGAGCTTACCATAACGCTTGGACGTCGGATGTTTCGGTGTGCTATGAGACGGAATGTGCAGATTTTGAATGGGAAAGAATCATGGAGCTACAAAAGGTTTCCATTTGTGAGCCGAGATTTAATGAGGAAGAGTTAAAGTCCGAAAAATCCAACGTGCGAAGTGAATTAACTGGCTACATGAATGATTATTATCGGTTGTTATGGCCAAGAGTGCAGCAGGCGGTAGGTGAGCCGGTATTGGATTTAACGGCGCGGCGCGACACGATTTCGAATATTGAGTTAAAAGACATTCGTGAACATTATCGCCGGACACACACAGCTGCCAATATGCTATTTATTATTGCTGGAAGAATTCGAGGGCGGAAACACAAAATAATTCGTGAACTCGAGAAATGGCCGTTAAAACCGGGAGAGAAATTTGATATTCCGTATGCAGAGTTACATTCTGGGGAAGCAGTGTCGATAAGGCGGAAAGACGCTTCAAATATTACATTCGGTTTTTCTTTGGTGACACATCGGTATTTGAGCCCGGGTGAAGCAGCGATTATGGGGTGTTTGAACCATATTTTGAACGGAACGACAAATTCGAAGATTTTTGGTAAGGCGCGAAAACAAGGGTTAGTTTATGGGATGGGAAGCTCGATTAATGTTAATACGAATGATACTTATTGGGATTTTGAGGGGGAAGTAAACGTTGAAAATGCCGACGCGTTGTTTAGTTTGATTCAGGCAGAAATGATGAAGGCTTTAAATGGTGAAATTTCGGATGCGGATTTTGAAGCGGCAAAATCGTATGCGCTGGGGCGATTCCAGATGGGGGCGCAAACGGTGGGGCAAATTGCGGATTATTATGCTGAGAATTATTTTGTGAATGAGTCAGTGGAACGGTATGATGATATGCCGGGATTAATTCGCTCGATTGACAAGGCTAAAATGATTGAACTCGCACGCGAGTTTGCAGGGTCCGGAATTAAGGGATTTGCCACGGTGTCTTCGGTTGAAAAAGCAGTGATATCGCAGCTGGAAACTAAGTTAAACTTCTAATTAGTAATTTTTTCGCGGTTCGCTGCACGCCGGGAATTAAAAAATAATTTCAGGCAGATTTTCACCTGTATTAACAGTACAGGATTCAAATCTGTGAAATTATTTTTTAATTCTCGGGTTTGCTCAATGCTTAAAAATTACTAATTAGAAGTTTATATTGGGTTCCGCGGTCGTAGACGTTTTCGAACATGTCAAAGGAGGCGGCGGAAGGGGACATCAAAACGATGGAGGGAGCTTGTTTTTCGGCTTTTTCACGGGCGGTTTTGACGGCTTCTTCAAGTGATTCTACTACGGTGAAGCGGGTGTCATCATAACGATTCGCGAGTTCGTGGCCGGATTCGCCCATTAGAATAATGTCTTTAATCTGAGGCGACTTAAGGATTTCGTAGATTTCGGGGATGTCTTTGTTCTCGGTTTTATCGCGGCCACCAACGATAACGACGAGGTTGTCATTTGGAAAGGCATTTACGGCGACGCGTGTAGAAGATGGGTTGGTGGAGAAGTTGTCGTCGTAATACTTTACATTGTTAAGTTCACGGAGAAATTCTAGGCGATGGGGAAGACCGCGGAAGTTACTAAGGCCTTTAATAATTTCGGTTTTGTTTGCTCTTATATATTCGTCTGGTGAGATATTTTTGTAGCAAGCGACAGCCGCAATGGCAGCAAGAGCATTGTTAACATTGTGTTCACCTGGAATTGTGATGGCATTTTTGACATCATCTGGGATTTCAAATGGGAAGGAAACTTTCTTTGCCGTAGAGAGGTCGGCGAGTTTGATGGATTCTGGATTGTCTTTGTAGTATACACAATAATCATCGGCCGATTGGTGGCGGCAAATGTTGCCTTTGGCGTTTAGATAGTCGTCGTAACCGTCATGAACATTTAAATGATCTGGTTCGATTTGTCCAACAATGGCAATGTGGGGAGATTTTTGCAAGTCCCAAAGCTGGAAGCTGGACATTTCGTAGACTACGACAGAAGTGGGCTTAAGATTATCTAGGGTATTGATAGCAGGTTCACCGATATTGCCGACGAGATAGGCGTCTTCGTTGTGCGCTTCTAAGAGTGATTTAATGAACGAACAGGTGGTGCCTTTGCCTTTAGTGGCGGTAACTCCAATGATTGGACATGGGCAGTGGTCGAAAAAGTATTTAGTGACAGATGATTCGTTGGGCAGATTCAGGGGTGGGACGGATGGGCTTCGCATAATAATATCATAGGATGAATAATCTCCCTGTTTGATTTCTGCTGGTGCGAAATTTTCTAAGATATCGATTTTGGCGTCTTCAAAGTGAGATTTAAAATAATTTTCCGCGGCTTTCCCCTCTACGCCGTAGCCTAATAGTAAGATTTTCATAGTATCATTATAGCATAAAAACTAGGCGCTGAGGTGCTAGTGGCTAAGTGTTTAGAGATTGAAAAAGGAGGTCCCGGAGGGCCTCCTTTTCGGTTTGAGGGGGGGTTACTTGACTTTGACGACGACATAGAGTTCGCCGTTTGCCATCTCGTAATACCACTGCGTGGTGCCATTTACTTCGACGGTGTGGACGCCCACGATGTCGTCGGGGTCGAATTGCGGATAATCCGCGGTCGACTCGTTGTCGGCCGTTGCTTCGGGCACGACATACCCCAGTTTATTGAGGTAGAGTTCGATTGCCTTGGGCAGGGTTTCTGCCTGAACCGCGATGGCGTAGTTCTGTACGTTGCAAATAGCGTACGCTTGGACCAGGCCAGCATCTCCTTTGAGGCACATGATATACGAGGCCTCGCCGTTGATATTGGCCGGCAACGGGAACGTTGCCTGATAGCGGTAGGCGGATACCAACTGCTCGACAGCTGCCTGTGCAGAACTTTCCTCGGCGCCAACTACTGCGTACTGGGTCATTTTCCCGGTGCTGGTGTCGATTAGGAGCCAGCCGAGGTTGGACTCTGCCGCGTTGGCGGCAGTGAGCCCAGTGTAGAACTGGACGTTGCCATCGATAACCGCGGAGCTGTATCCGTGGAAGATGGCGTATTTGCCGTCATCGCTGTTCATGTGTGAACTTCTGTAGTGATACGAGGTATGCCAGACTCCAGTTTTGGCAGTCACCGAGTTCCACCAGCCGTTGCGGAGGGTATAATGCCATTCCGCGATGGTGGTGAGATAGTTGAGCGAGAAGACATGGTCAATCCAGTTTGGTGCTTCGTTGACCCAATATTCGGTAGATTCGCCGGTTTGCGCGTTGGTGAGGATGAACGATTTAATTGTCTTTATTCCCCAGACTGCGGTGGGACGGAGCACTCCGGTTACGTAGTAGGGCACGCCTTCCTCATCGATTTCGGGAAAAGATGTGTCGAACATGTATCCGGGATACTGGTACCTCAGGTGTCTCTTGAGGTCATAGCCCCAATAAGCACCTTCAGAGTACTTGATTGGCTCATTCAATTCTACGAGGGTGGCATTCTGGGTAACGATGCCGCCGCTGGGCGTGCATTCTACCAGGATATAGCCGGGGATTCCCTCGTGCTTGGCCTTGCGATACTTGAGATAGCCTCCGTAGTCGAGGAACGACAAACGGTAGTACTTTCCGTTGTACTTGATAAGGTTGTACTCGGTGTCGACCTCATACCACGAAGAGTTCTTCAGTCCGGCGATTTTTTTGTCGCCGAGCATGCGAGCGGTGTCGAGGTCGACTAGCGCTAGGTTGGCGACGTTTTCGGCTTCCGTCAGGTCAGGGAAATCATCGGTAATGGTTGCTTCGTTCACGGTGATATCTGCTACTGCGCATGCTTTTGTGGCGTGGAAGCAGGTCCATGAAACGATAGACGTAATAATGATCGCGAGAACCACTAGTGCCAAGATTCCCCAGAGGATTTGTTCGGCGGTTTCGCTCCAATCTTCCATTCGGATGACGAAGGTCAATCCGGCCGTCAGAAGGAGCAGCGTCACTGCGATGAACCATGCGAAACCCTTGCTTTGCAGGGTGATGGCCGGCAGGGCCAAATACCAGATGCAGAACATAACGATGGCGACGATCGCCACGGGTAGCAGGATGACTGCTGCGTTTTTCAGAATAGTCTTCTTCAAAATAATTCCTCCCTCTGTAAATGTTCAAGTTTTTGCCCCCTCAACTGTACTTTAATTATAGCATAAACTGTTTAAAAAGTCAATATTTATGGCATGTTTTTCTAAGATGGGAAATTGTGGTATAATAATGGATATGAATATCTGGGATAAATTACCAAAGCCGTTTTTGATTTTGGCCCCGATGGAAGGGGTAACAGATGTGATTTTTCGGCAGGTGGTGGCAAAAGCTGGTCGGCCGGACCTCTTTTTTACGGAATTTACCAATGTTTCATCTTATGCTTCAGAAAAGGGGCGAGCTAATGCTCTAGAGAGGCTTGAAATAGCACCGACGGATTCACCTATTATTGCGCAGATTTGGGGCAAAAATCCTGAGCATTTTGCAGTAGTAGCAGGCGCTTTAGAGGGGCTAGGGTTTGCTGGGGTAGATATTAATTTTGGTTGTCCAGATAAGAATGTAAATCGGGCTGGGGGTGGTGCAGCAATGATAAAAACACCGGAACTAGCAGTGGAATGTCTTCAGAATGCTAAAAAAGCGACAAATTTGCCGGTTTCAGTAAAAACGCGATTGGGGTGGAGCCGGGTTGATGAATATAAAGAGTGGTTACCGGTACTATTAAGGGAACATCCAGTGGCTTTGACGGTGCATCTGCGGACGAAAAAAGAGATGAGCAAGGTGCCGGCTCATTATGAATTGATACCGGAAATTGTGCGATTACGCGATGAAATTAGCCCAGAGACAAAACTAATTATTAATGGGGACATTAAGGATAGAGCGCAGGCTTTAGAATTGCATCAACAATATCCAGAGGTGGATGGGTTTATGATTGGGCGAGGGGTGTTTGCGAATCCGTATTGCTTTACCGAATATCAACCGACGCGGGAAGATTTGATAGAACTTTTGAAATTGCATTTGAGGTTGTATGCAGAATATGATAATAAGGTTCTTCGGAACGCTCCCTCAGGCCCGTCGTCACGGGCTTCGGTCGCTCCGAAATCGCCCCGTCGGCGATTATGCTCCTCAGAACCTTATCATCATATTCTTCCATATGAGCCGCTAAAGCATTTTTTCAAAATTTATATCAATAATTTTCCGGGGGCGGGGGAGATTCGGGCAAAGTTGATGGAGACGCACTCGGTGGAAGAGGCGTGGAAAGTGATAGAAGATGCGGGATTATAGATTGTCACAGCATTTTTTGAGGTCGCCGAGGCTGGCGCTAATGTTGATCGGGCATTCGAATCTCAAAAAAAGAGATTTGGTGGTGGAGATTGGGGCGGGGTCTGGTGTGATTACGAGCGCACTGGTGAAACGCGTGAGGCAGGTGATTGCAATTGAGCCAGATGCTACAAGTGTAGCAAAATTAACAGAGAATATGTCGAAAAGAGGGATTACCAATGTGAAAGTGGTGGCAAAAGAATTTCAAGATTTTGAACTGCCGGATGAACCGTATAAAGTCTTTGCAAATCCGCCGTTTCATATTAGTTCGGAGATTCTTCATAAGTTGATTGAGGCGAAAAATCCGCCAGAGGCGATTTATTTGATTTTACAGAAGCAATTTGCGCTGAAGCTTTTGAATAATACTAGACATTATACTTCGCAATTGGGATTTCGGTTGACGGAAGACTATGAAACTAAAATTCGATTGCCTCTAAGACCAAGTGATTTTACGCCGCCACCGGCGGTACCGTGTGTGTTTTTTGAAGCAAAGAGAAAAAGTGAATAAAATCGCCCGCTAAGTAGGTGGGGTTTTAATGTTTTAAAAAATATGTTATAATATACATATATTTTGGAGGGGGTGAACAAATGTTCCTTAGCAAAAAACAGCAGCAGGATGAAATCACAAAAATGAAAGCTGAGTTGATGGATGCTTGTAGCGAGCGCCTGAACGAATCGAGTATAAAACTGCTCAAGGAGTATTCAGAGACGGTGATGGACGCACTGAGAAATGGAGTGACGTTGCAGCATTCGTACACTGAGTGGGCCATGGAAAAAATGGACCGAGAGACCGATGTGTCGATTCAGGAGATTCGTCACATTAGCTCGATGAGCGACGAGGAAGTCAAAAGAGTATATTACGCGACATTCAAGAGGCGACGTCCGATTAGTGGATGAGCCTAAATAAATTATAAGGAGCGAGATATATGTTTTATTAGATGTTTTATGACTATGACGGAATAATTCTGTAGAGGAGGATGGACGAATTGGCGTGGGCGGATTTTCTGCAGGATCGTTTCGACACTTTGGTTGATCAGCTCGATGAAACTGATGAGTTCGAGCGTGATTCGATTTATGTCGAAGCGGAGCAATACTACAAAGAATTCCTGGAGGCCGGTTTTGACCCTGACCTCGTGGCAATGTTGCTCTCACCGGAGAGCCGGGTGGAACATTACGAGGAGCTTACCGAGTACGGTGCTACGCTTGACATCGAAGACTTGTTGTAGCATTTGGACGAAGAGTCCCTCAAATATTTCCGCGAACAATTTCAATCCTAAGCAAGACTGCCTCGGTTGGTCGCCAACCGAGGTTTTTTTCTTGTTTTTTGTATTGACAAAAATATAAATAAGCTTTATCATTATAGTAGGAAAGGTCATAAAAAACAAAAATGAAAAATAAAAAAAGTTTTGGAATGTTGAAGCGCGTCGCTATGCTTTTTGTTCCGGTAATAGCTCTTGCGATTAGTTGCCTTAGTATGGGCAATGCTTTTGCTGATGAAGGAAGGGACATTAGTAATTATATTAATGTAGATAATTTGGTCTTAACTCTTCCGGATGGTACTGAAGTAGACATTCAAACTGGTGCGTCGGCATCTTCGAATCCAGAGGATTATACAGTTGATGCTGCGACTGTGAACGCTGCTGTTTTGACGCTTTCGATGCAATTGCCGACTGGTGAGACTTTGCAAAATGGCGACCATTTTACTGTGCAAGTTCAAACACACATTACGGGGAACGCCTCAGACCTTTCTTTTCCAAGTAGCACTGGCTACGTTGATCTATCTAATGGCAATGTTAATATTGGGCAGTGGAGAGTTGAGGGCGGCAACATTGTTGGTATATTCAATGAAAATGCAGTTGGTATGAGTGTGATGCAACCGTTTGAACTTGCCTTTTTGGACGGAAGTATAAGATCATGGCAGATTGGCTATGCTAGGGTTGGCCAGATGACGATTGGGGATAAGACTTTTTATTTTAAGATTAGTGGCCAAAATCTTCATCGATTGATAGATGCTCGGTGGCAGAGTGGTGCTTTTTCAAACAATTATGTATCTTGGGCTTATAGAATTGGAACATCTCTGAGTAATTCTTTACTAAGTTCCAATGGTGCTTCTGGAGATATTGTCGATGGTCTTTTTGAGGATAGCTATGAAGAGGCAACCAATGTTTCGATTGGAAGGATACAGGCACTCTTGCCTGCTCCGTTGACCTTGGAAAACGGAAGTGGTGGTGCTTCGTTTGGATACACTTTTAATGTTGAATCCTTTTTTACGGAAGTGACTCAACGAGATGGGGAAACATATAGTAGTTTTAAAGCGAGAGTAGCTGGAGCACCGTTGCAGTATGGCGTTTATAAATCTAGTGATGGATTATTCTCGGTGGTTGTTTATTTTGGAGAAATTGGGGCGGACGGTCCTTTATGGAGGGATATTGATGAGAATTATATTAATTCGGCTGTTGATAAAATAATCAGTAATGGTTATTATCCTGAAGAGCAGAGTTCTGCTTTGGCAAATAGATTAACAGCGAGTTTTGGACGTAACTCCGTGGCTCATGAAGCGGTGGCGACTTTTAATATTTTCATTAGCGCAACGTACCCATTAGCTCTGGAAGAACGCATTCTTTCCTCCGATGCTATTTATACATATGATGGTGTGCCAACTACTATGAATGGTAGTGCTACGTTGGTTGGTATTTCATCATCGATTGAAGTAGGTAGCTTTTCTGCTCTGCTGATGCAGGCTGATGCTGATTCAGGCGAAGTGGTGGCTGGTGGGACTTATAAATTGCAATTGAAAGGACAGGATGGTGAATATACTGATTACAAAGCAAGCGATGGTGGTGAGTTAATTAGGACTGTTGATGATGAGGGTGTAGTTCTGTTTTCAAATCTAGGTGTTGGGGTCTACAGATTCGCCCAGGTTACACCCCCGGAAGGATATAGTAGAAAACAAAGTGAGGGCTATGACGAGGAAGACGGATTGGTCTATTCTGAAGATTTCGCAATTAATGCAAATGATGAAGAAGGCGTGATTGTGTTGATGCAAATTAAGGAAGGTGTTGACGAGGAAGATGAGGATATCTTAGTGCCGGATACTGGTGCCTTCTCTAATACTGGCGAGGATTTTGTTAAAAATGTGCTTGGTATCGTGTTGGTTGGATGTGGGATAATTGGTGGTGCGATTCTTACACATTTTGCATATAGAATAATAAGACGTAAAATGTTTGATTAAAGTGGAGATATAATATGTCATCAAAGTTATCTGTAAACGTTAATGATCCAAATGCTCCGGTTACTCCGGATGTACCGGATGAGCCTACGGATGTTGAACCAATTGTGATTCCAGATACTGGTGGTAATACGATTCTTGACACTAAGAATATTAGTGATAATGGTGTTAGTATGGTTTTGCCGATTGTGGGGACTGCGGTTCTTGCGGTGATAATTGTGGTGACTATTATTGCTGCTGCTATTCGTCGGCGCAAAGTTAATAAGTTTTCGGTACATACTTCACGGCATTTGGTGGCCAAAGTGGCTTCTCTTTCAATTGTGTTACTACTCGGTCTTTTCGCGATTGCGAATCTGAATAGCGATTCTGGGTCGGTTAGCGCTTTGCTTTTTGGGGGTGACTCGAGTACTAAAGCAAGTATCCATGACAGTGTCAATGCTTTATCTATCACTACTAATGACATCGCCATTAATCTGGACCTAGAAGATGATAAAGTTTTTGGTGTAGGTGAGAGTGTGGTGTCGATTGATTCGGCCACTACTGCTGGTTATACCTTGATGGCTTATGTAGATAGCGCTTCGACTAATTTGAAAAACGAAACAGATACATCTTCTACGAGTACTATTTCTATGTTGGAAACTTCTTATTCGCAAGCTCTTACTGATAATACGTGGGGCATGGCTATTTCTAAGCCAAATTCCGAAGAAGATGTTTTGTTTAGAGGGTTGCCTACTACGGAAAAAGAAATTATAACACTTAAAGCTACTAGTGAAGCTACGGCGGCTGGAGACGAGTCGACTTTCTATTATGGGGCTTACATTACTCCGGATTTGGATTATGGCACTTACGGTGGTGTTACGATTAATTATGTTGCGTTGGCAAATGTCAATACTGATGTGGTGACGGTGAGGTATCATATTGGAGGTGGTTCGAGTGCTAGAACTAATACGGTTGTTTATAATTTTAAACCTAGAGTTGCTTATTATTATGATGGTTGTTCGACTGAATATTTGGGTGAGCCACAAATATTGAAGTCATACAATATAGACGATGATGGTACTATGCTAGAATTAATGATGACTTCTAATGATGAACCTAATTATATTGAATTTGTTGATGCAGATTATTTGCGTGTTGAGTTGACCTACGGTTTTCGTTATACTTCTAGAGTTGAGATCTATAAGGGTTCGGGTGATTGGACTCATTTATTTGGTGAATTTGGTAGTAATCAGAATTGGGATGTAAATCGAGAAACTACAACGATTGTTTTTAACTATGATTCAAATGTTATTGGTTTATCTACTACTTCTGGTGGCAGTGATGGATATACTGGTGCTAGCTATGGTTATTATGCAAAGATTACGCCCGTGTATGTAAAAAAGCCATCTGATGTCAGTACAATTGATTACGAAAACTGTTTTATCGCAAAGAGTAGCAATATTGATGATGATGGTAATAAGGTGAGTACATATGATTTGGATAATGATTCAATTTACGATTCCATTATTGCTCCTGGCGCCGATAGGTTGGTGGTTGATGTGAAGTACGGTGTTAATGCTGATGGCAATCGGAGATTAATGCTCGGGAAGGGGACTTGGTATCACTGGAGTCGTCCTTTTGAATATTATTACTTGGATGAAGATATGTTTCTTTTGGAATCCGGAAGATTTTATATAGGTGGCAATAGTGCGACTATTGGCATAAATCTTTATCGTTCCGATGTGAATTATGTTGAAACATATGGTTATTATATGCGAGGCTATCCAATTTATAATGAGGAACGTGAGGGTTCAGTTCCGGTTTTGGTTTATGATTTTTCTACTAAAAATGGCGTGTATGATCCGGCCGATTATAACGATTGGGATACTTGGGGAGTGGTATCTCATGATGAATTTGATAGTTTTTCTGGTGAATTGAATGTAATAGAATATTTAGAGAGTAATTTTGAATTTCTAAGGGGACAGACTGTTGATTTGAATGCTACATATTACATGAGCTAGGTTATTCCACATTGATTTTCTGGTATTTTGTGCTATGATATGAATACTGGCGCCGTCTAAAAGCGGATATGCCTAGTATATTAATAAAAAGAATGAAGAAAGATGCTTTATTAGATGTTTTTCGATTATGACGGAATAGTTCTGTAGAGGAGGATGGATGAGTTGGAGCAGGAAGCGTTTTTAAAATCGCGTTTCGAAACCCTGTTGGATGAATTCGAGGAAGCGGATGCACTGGAACTATACGACATTAATGCGGAAGCGGAAGAATACTACAAAGATTTTTTGGAAGCTGGTTTCGATGCTGACCTTGTGGCGATGTTGTTGTCGCGTGATGACGTGGTTCGACACTATGATGAACTCACTGAATACGGCGCTACGATTGATATCGAGGATTTGGTTTAGTATCCTAATGGTTAGCATTATAAGAAAGCTCAATAAGCAATTCAATCCTTAGACTGCCTCGGCTGGCTGCCAGCCGAGGCTTTTTCATGGTTTTTTGTATGTTATAATAAAAGTGTCTCATGCTATACTTCGGTCACTGGCAATGAGAAAAGTTTAAGGTTGCGGCTATTGTCATTTATGGTCGTAACTATGAGCCAATAAAATAGAGGCTCACATAAATGACTCTAACAATTAATTATTTGAAGGAGTCAATTATGAAAACTTTAACAAACAACACAGAAAGGGTCGAGGTGATGGCGCTTTTCGGTTACGAGATGACGCCGTGCCAGCCGCTAAGTTTTCGGCGACGTGGCGATCAGCGAGAAACTGAAGTCACTGAGCTTCTCAGAACGCAAGTGCGTTTTGTGGGGCAGGTGGCGCTTCACGTTTTCGACGTTCTGGTTGGCCGAGATAAAATGCGACTTGAGTTCAACTCGCGCGATTTATCTTGGTACCTCACACAATAAAATTAGCCCCGCAAGGGGCTGATTTTATGTTAGTTTGAGCGGAGGATTAATAGGCTTGCGTTTTTTATATCAAATTAAATAATTATCTGCAAGTTGATGAAAAACTGGATTAATTCTGTGCTATAATGGTTTTAAACATAACAATTATTTTTTGAAAGGGCACAATGAACAACGAACAACCACAAGCAAAAGCTGAAGCGCCGGTAGATACGAATGAGCCGGTATTTCATGATAACAGTAATAAATCTACGCCAACAGGTCTAATTATTGGCATGGTGCTACTAGCGCTCATTGCAATTGGCGGTGTAGGGTTTGGCGTTTGGGAAATGGTTTCACAGGGCCAAAAAGTAAAAGATTTGGAAACGCAAGTAGCAAATTGTGCTAGTGCAAATAATGATAAAGCTGAAGATGTTACCGTCACTTGCCCGGATGGAACCGTGATTGATGTTGATAAAAAAGTTTCAGAATACAAGAATCCTGTAATAGAATCTACCGATTCAGAAGCGTATAGCATTGGTTTTCAGTCTAGTGCCATTCAGGGTAGTGAAGTTGATAGTGTTAATATATCAGTTAAAGATGGTCGCATAACAAGTTGTACATTGATGGATAAGGAATATTTTGAAAATGGTGGTTCTAGAGCGGTTAGCCTCGGTGACTGTAATATTACTGGTTTGACTGGTGAAATATATAAGGTTGTTGAATTCGGTGCTGGACAAGTAAATGTGGATAATAGTATTGGGTTTATAATGACGGATGGTACTGTAAAGTATTTTCCGCTTTATGATGCCGTGACCAGCAATGATTTCAGTATAAAAGGAAGCGTGAATATTGAAGGTTATGTAGTTGATGTGATTGATATTAATGTGATGGACTTGGAAAGAGGGTACGGTGGTTACGTGTCGTCGATGTTTGTATTGTCTGATGGAAGCTACAAAAAATATGACACTTCGATGCTAGAATAGGTTTTTTCGGACTTTTTAGGGATTAGCACCCTGCGGGGTGCTAATTTTTTATGGTATAATTGGTTTAATATAACTA
Organism: Candidatus Saccharimonadota bacterium; assembly: GCA_017537745.1. GTDB lineage: Bacteria > Patescibacteriota > Saccharimonadia > Saccharimonadales > Saccharimonadaceae > Nanosyncoccus. The sequence goes on along the minus strand of JAFYKF010000007.1, from coordinate 21,329 downwards.
TTTTTTTTGAAAGGGCACAATGAATAACGAACAACCACAAGCAAAAACTGAAGCGCCGGTAGATACTGCTGAGCCGGTGTTTCATGGCGATAACAAAAAATCCACTCCGACTGGATTAATTATTGGTATGGTGCTACTTGCTCTCATTGCAATTGGCGGTGTAGGGTTTGGTGTTTGGGAAATGATGCAAGGCCAAAATAAAGATGCGAAAATTGCAGATTTAAAGACACAAGTGGCGAATTGTGCAAATGCAGGTGATGATAGTACTGAAAATGTTACCGTAGCTTGTCCAGATGGTACTTCGACTGAAATTGTGAAAAATGTGATTACGAATGATTTGGCACAGACTTTAATTAATCCATATTTGGAAAGTTTCGGTTATTTAAATAATTTATTGGATTATTCTTTTGATGATGATGCTAAAATAATTGTGGCGTTTCAAAATATTAATCCGTATGGGGCACATAGTCATGATGGTGAAAATGGCTTTGAATTATATAAGGTTTATTATAATAGTTTGAACGACAAATATAAAGAAATGTTTGGTAGTTCTAAATCTCTTGAGAAGAAGGATTATGATGCAGGGCATTCTATATCTTTTTCTTATTCTGATGATAATGGTGAATACTATGATGTGCTACCATTTTATGGCGGTGGTGCGGGCAAGGCGATGTTCAGTGTTGTTAAAAGCGCAAATTATGATGATGGAAGTATAATAGTGCAAGTTTACCACGATTTAGTATCTATTTGTTTTGAGGAAGATACTAATGATGGATATTGTATCGACGCAGGAGGATTGCAGAACGCAGTTGTTAATTCTGTTGACCAATATAATATGAGTGATCTAATTTCTGAATTTGCGGACGATATTCCAATCTACACGATGACATTTGTAAAAGATGATGGGCATTATGTGCTAAGTGATATTCAGAAACAATAATATGATTTGTCTTACAATTAGCACCCTGCGGGGTGCTAATTTTTTGTAGATTGGGTGTGATATAATTGTTGGTATGCAGGATTTGACAAAAAGATTGGACATCTTAGAGGCTGATTTTTTGAAGGTTTGGGAAAAACTAGATGTTGATGTGAAATTAGAGCAGGTGGCGGAGTTAGAAAAAGAAGTGGCGGAGCCGGAAATTTGGAAAGATGTGAAGCTAGCAACCGAAAAAAATCAAGAACTTGCGAGATTAAATGACGAAGTGCAACCTTGGCAACTATTAAAAACGCAAATTCAGGATTTGAAGGAATTATTGGAATTGTCGGATGAGAGCTTGAAAGAAGAAATTGACGGACAACTTACGGCGATGGAAGAGCAATTAACGGAGTTAAAGAAAGCCTTACGATTTAATGGCAAATACGATGGCGCGGGTGCAATTGTGAGATTAACTTCTGGTGCCGGTGGCACCGAGGCGATGGACTGGGCTGGAATGCTCGAACGAATGTATCTCAGGTTTTTTGAGAAAAAAGGTTGGAAAGTAGCATTGATTGAACGAGTGGAGGGCGAAGAAGCCGGCATTAAAACTGCGGTTTATGAAGTGATTGGAACAAATGTTTATGGTACTCTGAAATCTGAGCATGGTGTGCATAGACTTGTGAGGCTTTCGCCATTTAATGCAAATAATTTGCGACAGACGTCATTTGCGCTTGTAGAAGTCTTACCGATTTTGAAAGCCGATACGGACGTCCAGATTGATGATAAAGATTTAAGGATTGATGTTTATCATTCCGGTGGACATGGTGGGCAGTCTGTCAACACGACGAATTCGGCGGTGCGAATTACGCATTTACCAACAAATACGGTAGTAGCGATTCAAAATGAGCGTTCGCAGCTACAAAATAAGGAAAAAGCGATGGAAATTTTGCGTGGTAAATTGGCGCAAATGAAAATGGAGCAACATGCAGAAACAATTGGTGAATTGCGGGCAGGAGAGTCGGCGAGTTGGGGCCAGCAGATTCGAAATTACGTAATGCAGCCATATAAATTGGTGAAAGACACGCGGACGGATTTTGAGACATCGGATGTAGATGCAGTGTTGGATGGCGAAATCGATGAATTCATCAACGCATTTTTAGAAAAAGCTTAAAAAAGTGTTGACATTATATTAATGCTTATGTATAATAGTAGGTGTTGGATTCTATTCAAACAAAAACTAAACAAAAAAAACGAAAGGCTAAAATGCTAAGGTCAATATTTAAAAATAAGCACATCGCTAGGCTGGTTTTTGCCATGGCGTTGTTCTTGCCAGTGGCTTTGATTACTGGCATAGGGATTATTAATTCTAGTGGCGCAAATGCGTGGGATACATGGATGTTGATTTATCACACCAACAATGGTACTAACCATTTTGGTAGTAATGTGCCAGAGCCGCAGTTCTGTACTCCTGAAGTAGGTGCGAATGAAGAGAAATCTTGTGAATTCGTCGTTTCGGATACGATTATGCTTAGGGAGGGGTTTGACTTTTGGGGTTGGGCTACAACGCGTGAGGCTGTAGAGCCAGAATACTATCCTGGTGATACGCTTGTGGCGCATTCTTATCAGACCGATCTTTATGCAGTTTGGAGCAATCAGCTTTCGTTTGATTTAAACGGTGGATATGGTGATATAAAACCACAGTTCTGCCAACCTGCTTCTGCAGTTTACGGTGTAGCTGAGGAAGATTTGAGTGAATCGGATTATTTATGCAATGTAACGATCCAATCTGATACGCCAACACGGGATGGATATTTCTTCTTAGGTTGGGGCGAAGCGAGTACTTCTACGGAAGCCGTTACGCATCCTGGTGAAAAGTATACAATTTCTGTATCAACTACGGTTTATGCAATTTGGGCACCGGTTTATAGTGTAATTTTCAATTTAAATGATAAGACTGGTGGTACGGAAGTGTTAACGTGCCATTCGGATACTACTACTTATGGTGAGTGTAACATCACAATTCCAGAAAAAGTTCCAACGAGGGATGGTTACGATTTTCTTGGTTGGGCAACAATTAACGATACTACAACTGTAGCATTTAATCCTGGTGATATTCTGACCTTCGGCGGCGCTGGCCGTGGTGAAGTGGTGCGGGGGCCAAAAACAAGGAAAGCCACTGAAACAAAAGCCGTTGAAACAAAAGCCGCAACGACGACTCACATTGATGGTCAATCATTAATGCTTTATGCAGTTTGGAAGGAGGCTACACCAATTCCAGTGCCTGATACTGGTATAATGACTACTGATGGTGATCAAGCTGGTAAAATTAATAACGTCGCTATCTATGTAGCGGTTCCAACTGCTCTACTGATTTGTGGTTGGATGGTGAAAAGAGCTACTTCTAAGAAAGTTAATTTCACAAAAAAGCGCTAAAGTTTGAATAGATAACCTTTCGTTTCCTTGCTACGGTTAAAAATCGTAGCAAGGTTTTTAATTTAAGATATTGTCAAGATAGAAAATCTGTGATATAATGTAGCAAGTTAATCTAGATAGAAGGACAGGTCTGGATAATTTTATTATCTGGAAACCAGCCTAGACGTCTAGTTTTAATAGTGCAGTTTTACCTGATACGTAGAGGTAAAACTCCATAAAAAATAATAAATTTTAAAGGAAAGGAAGACAATGCAAGTCATTCTCGGCACCAAAGTTGGTATGACTCAGATCATTGGCGAAGATGGTGTAGTTACGCCAGTAACTATCCTTCAAGCTGGCCCTTGCACGGTGACTCAGATTAAAACTGTCGAAACCGACGGTTATAACGCTGTGCAGGTGGGATATGGTTCGAGTCGGAATCTGAGCAAGTCGGTGGCTGGCCACGCTAAAAAGGCCGGTGAAAATATCAATCCTAAAGTCCTCAAGGAATTCCGTACAGACGTAATCCCAGAGGGTATGAAGCTAGGTGATACTCTCACGGTTGAGAGCTTTAAACTTGGCGACAAGGTAACAGTAACCGGTACTAGCAAAGGTAAAGGTTATGCAGGTACAGTAAAGCGCTGGAACTTCAACGAATCTCGCAACACCCATGGTTTTAAGGGCGATATTCGTAAAGTTGGTTCCATCGGTTCGATGTATCCACAAAAAGTTTGGAAGGGCAAGAAAATGCCTGGACGTATGGGTCACGATCAAGTAACTGTCAAGAACCTCGTAGTAGCATATATTGATGCTGCTAACAATTTGATTGGTCTAAAAGGCGCAGTGCCTGGGCCAAAGAAATCAATCGTAACGGTGGAGGGAAAGGAGTAATATGGCTACTTTAGACAAAGACATTTTTGGCTTAAAGGTTGAAAACCACGAGCTCGTGAAACTCGCTTACGATGCATATCTTGCTAACTCACGTTCTTCACATGCTAAAACTTTGAAGCGTGGTGAGGTGCGCGGTGGTGGTAAGAAACCATGGAAGCAAAAAGGTACTGGTAGAGCACGTTTTGGTTCTACTCGTAACCCAATTTGGCGCCATGGTGGTGTAGCGTTTGGTCGTACCGGCGAGGAGAACTTCACTAAGAAGATTTCAGTAAGTGCAAAGCGTCAGGCTGTATGCCAGGCTCTAAGCATGAAAAATGCTGACAAGGCAGTTTTCATCTTGCCAGCAGATGTAAAATTAACTGGTAAAACAAAAGATGCTGTTAAAGTTTTGAAAGATATGAAGCTTGAGGGCAAAAATGTGCTTGCGGTGGCAGCAGAAAAATCACCGGAAGTAATGCGCTCAGTTAGTAATCTTCCAAATGTCAAACTTGTACGTGCAACTTATCTTAATGTCTTTGACATTATGAATGCTGATGCAATTGTATTTAGCGAAGGAGCATTAAAAGTGGCAACCGCATGGCTAAAGGGAGAGGAGAAGTAATATGGCAGACAAGAAATCTACTGAAATGAATACGGCTTCTCTTAAAATCCAAATGTTGGAGCCACGTGCTACCGAGAAGACTTACATGGAACAAGCCAAGCGCACTTACGTTTTCCCAGTGAAGCGTTCGATGAGCAAGCAGGCTATTAAAGCACTTGTAGAAAATGAGTTTAACGTCAAAGTAACCGACGTGAGGACTTTGATTCGTGATGGTAAAGCTACTAAATTTAGCAAAGGAAAGCATGCATATCCTGGCATTACACATCGCCAAGACAAGAAATATGCTTATGTAACTCTTGCTGAGGGCAATACCATTAAGGTGTTTGAAGAGGAGAAGAAATAATGAGTATTAAAGCTTATCGCCCAATTACGCCGGCGCAGAGGCAAAAGACGACTGAGGACTACGACCAAATTACGTCGAAGAAACCAATGAAGTCTCTCCTCAAAGCCAAAAAGCAACAGGCGGGTAAAAACAACCAAGGTAAGATTACTGTTCGCCATCGTGGTGGCGGTGTGAAGCGTCATTATCGCATCATGACTTACAATCTACCGAAGAATATGACTTTTACGGTTGAGGAAATCGAGTACGATCCAAATCGTTCAGCTCGAATTGCTCGCGTAAAAGACGAAAACGACGTATATTACTACGTTCTTGCTGATATCAAGATGACAAAAGGTACTACTTTTAAATCTGGTGAGGCGGCAGAAGTAGAAGAATCCAACCGCATGCCACTAGAGAATATTCCAGTTGGTACATTTGTATATGCAATTGAACTTACCCCGGGTCGCGGTGCACAAATGGCACGCGCAGCTGGAGCAGCCGCACAGTTGATGGCAAAAGAAGATGGCTACGCCACTCTTAAGATGCCTTCTGGTGAGGTACGCAAGGTATTGTTAACTTGTGAAGCTTCAATTGGTACGGTTTCTAACCTCCAGCACCAGAACATCAAGATTGGTGCCGCTGGTCGCAAGCGCCGCAAAGGCATTCGCCCAACTGTACGTGGTGTTGTGATGAACGCTACGGATCACCCACACGGTGGTGGTGACGGTGGTCGTCACGGTTCGGGTAAAGCTCCTCGTACACCATGGGGTCAGCTCACGCTTGGTTATAGAACTCGTCATAATAAGAAAACTAATAAAATGATCGTGCGCAGTCGCCACGAAGGAAAGAGGAAATAATGTCTCGGAGTATGAAGAAAGGTCCATTTGTGGACTACAAACTCGCGAAAAAAGTTGCTGCTCTCTCCGCGGAAGACCGTACCGTGATTAAAACTTGGGCACGCCAATCTGTCATCTCGCCAGAGATGGTAGGTAGGACAATTGCTGTTCATAACGGCAAGGTTCACGTACCTGTGTTTATATCAGAAAATATGGTCGGTCATAAGCTTGGTGAGTTTGCGCCAACTCGTAAATTTAAGCGCCATGGTGGTAAGAAAGCTGCTGAGGCTGCTGCTGCGAAAGGAGAAAGTTAATTATGACTACTCATTTTGCGCATGCATATGAAAAAGGTATCGACAGCTTGCCGCGCAAGACTAGCATTGTAGCATCGCTTGTACGTGATCGCTATGTAGCGGATGCGGTAGTGATTCTAGAAAACACTCCACGCCGTGCTGCAAAAGCGGTATTAAAAGCTGTACAATCAGCCAACGCTAATCTTTTGAATAATACTGGCGTTTCGATTGATCCAAAAACAATCCGAATTGCGAGAATTTTTGTGACAAGTGGTACCAGGATGCGTAGGTATGTACCAGCATCACGTGGTCGCGCACTTCCATATGAGAAAATTAGCAGCAACATCTTTGTAGAAGTTGCGGGTGAAGAAAAAGTAAAGAAGGCCGAAAAACCAGCTGAAGAAAAGGTCGAAAAAGCTGCGGCTAAGAAGTCTAAGAAGACAGAAAAGGAGAAAAAGTAATATGGGTCAAAAGGTTAATCCCATCTCTTACCGTCTCCAGGTCAGCAAAGACTGGTCGAGTAAGTGGTTTACCCGCAAAAGTGACTTTCGCCGCTGGCTTTATGAAGACGACAAGATTCGCAAAGTGATTGAGGAGAGATTCAAAGCTCGTCCAACAATTGCGCGAGTCGGTATTGAGCGTTCGGCTAATCTTACGACGATTACTATCACCACTGCGAAAGCTGGTGCGGTAATCGGCAAGCAGGGTGCCGGCATCAATGAGCTCAAGAAAGAGCTTGAAAAAATCGTTGAAGGTCCAATCCGTATCAACGTTGAAGAAGTTAAAAAACCAGAACTTAATGCAAAGCTCGTGGCTGAAAACATCGGTTTCCAACTTGGCAAGCGTATGAATTTCCGCCGCGCTGTAAAGATGGCACTTCAATCTACGATGAACGCTGGTGCTAAAGGTGTTCGTATCGAGGTAGCTGGCCGTTTGAACGGTGCTGAGATGAGCCGTCGTGAAAAGTTTATTGAAGGTTCAGTGCCTCTACATACCTTAAGAGCAGACATTGATTTTCATTGTCATCATGCTCCAACCATTGCTGGTATCGTAGGTGTAAAGGTCTGGATCTACAAGGGAGAGAAATAATATGGCTATTTTACTTCCAAAGAAAACTGCGCACCGCAAGGTTCGCAAAGGCAAAAACGAAGGTATTGCTACACGTTGCAACACGGTAGCGTTTGGTGATTATGGTCTCATGTCGCTTGACAATGAGCGTGTAACTTCCAAACAAATCGAGGCCGCTCGTCAGGCAATTACCCGTTATATTAAGCGTGGTGGTAAAATCTGGATTCGGATTTTCCCACATACACCTGTGACCAAGAAACCACTTGATGTAAAAATGGGTTCTGGTAAAGGTGAACCACAATTTTTCGTAGCAAAGGTGAAAGCTGGTACGGTGATGTTTGAAATCGCTGACGTGACCGATGAACAAGCAAAAGAAGCTTTGAGACTTGCGTCACACAAATTGCCAGTAAAATGTAAGATAATTAAGAGAGAGGAGTTTTAAAATGGCACACACTTTGATTGGAACTGTGACTTCTGATAAGCGCGATAAGACCATTACCGTCTCCATCGTTTCTCGTGAAACTCATCCACTTTATCGTAAGCAGTACACTAAAACTCGTAAATACACTGCTCATGATGAAAAGAATGAGGCTGGAATTGGTGATCGTGTAGAAATCGCCGCTTGTCGTCCTTTGTCCAAAACTAAGGCTTACACTTTGGTACGTGTAATCGAAAAAGCACGTGGCCGCGTGGAGCTAAAAGAAGATGTCAACACTGTAATCGAAGAAAAGAAAGTCGGTGCAGACGAAATCGCGAAGGCAAAGAAGGCTGAAGAGGCTGCAAAAGCCGAAAAGTCTGAAGGGGAGGAGGCCTAAATGATACAACAAGAAACTAGATTAAAGGTTGCCGACAACAGTGGCGCCAAGGAGCTCGGAGTGATTCGGGTGCTTGGTGGTACACGTGCTCGGTATGCCAAGGTTGGAGATATTGTGACTTGCTCAGTCAAGGATGCATCTCCTACTGGTAACGTTAAGAAAAAAGCCGTAGTGAAGGCTGTGATTGTGCGTACGGTAGCGCCAATTCGTCGTCCAGATGGTTCAACCATCCGTTTCGATGAAAATGCTGCTGTGCTTGTAAACGAAGATAAGACCCCACGTGGTACACGTGTGTTTGGCCCGATTCCTCGTGAACTACGTGATGCTGGATTTACTAAGATTATTAGCCTTGCGCCGGAGGTACTATAATGAAAGTTAATGATACAGTCCGCGTGATTAGTGGCGATAATAAAGGTAAAGAAGCGAAGATTGTTAAAATCGATCGCAAAAATGGCAAAGCTTGCCTAGAAGGCATCGGTGTAGTTGAACGCCATATGAAGAAATCTTATACCAATCCTAAAGGTGGTAAGAAGACAATTCATGTGGGAATCGATATGTCGAATTTGAAGCTGATTAAAGCTGGTGAGCCAGCAAAGAAAGCTGAAGCAAAGGCAGACAAGAAAGCTGCTAAGAAAGCAAAGAAAGGAGCTAAGTAATGGCGGAAAAGAAAACGGCTGCTAAAAAGCCAGCTAGCAAAGCTGACTTAAAAGCACAACCACGCCTTAAAGCTCTTTACGACAAAGAGTTGAAGGCGAAACTTCAAAAAGAATTGGGACTTAAGAATATCAATCAAGTTCCAGAATTAAAGAAAGTTATTGTGTCGTCTGGCGTTGGTAAGAAGCGCGAAGACAAGAAGTACACCGAAACGGTAGAAACTACTATCGCGAAGATTACTGGTCAGGCACCAACTTCGAGATTGGCAAAGAAATCAATTGCAACGTTTAAGATTCGTAAAGGAATGGGTGCGCCAGTTGGTTATCTTACTACTCTTCGTAACGATAAAATGTACGAATTTGTGGATAGATTGATTAATATCGCACTTCCTCACGTACGCGACTTTCACGGTGTGAGTGCTAACGCATTTGATAAGCAAGGTAACTACAATTTGGGCCTCAAAGAACAGACTGTATTCCCAGAAATCACTTTTGAAGATGCAGCAGTTCTACACGGGCTTGAAGTTACGTTTATAATTAAGAATGGTTCGAAAGAAGGGAGTACAAAACTTTTGGAACTCTTTGGAATGCCGTTTGAGAAGAAAGGAGATAAGTAGCATGGCTAAGAAATCTGCAATTCTTCGTGATGAAAAACGACGCAAGATGAATGAAAAATACAAGGCTAAAAGGGCAGAACTGAAAGCCGCTGGTGATTTGGAAGGTTTGCAAAAACTTCCTCGCAATGCTTCACCAACAAGGCTTAAGAATCGTGACATGTTGGACGGTCGTCCACGTGGTTACATGCGCCGATTTGGTCTTTCACGTATTAACTTCCGGGAAAAAGCCAGCAAGGGCGAAATTCCTGGTGTAACTAAGAGTAGCTGGTAAGGAGAAAGGAGAAATATGTCATTACAATCTACAGATCAAATCGCTGACCTTCTCACTCGTATTCGTAATGCGGTGACGGTTGGCAAGACCGAAATTCTCGTTCCTACTTCCAAGCTCAAAGCGGCAGTAGTCGAGATTTTAGTGAAGAATGGATACTTGGTGGCATCTGATGTGACCGAAGCTAGCCCAAGAGCGCTACTTCACATCGTGATTAACGAACCGGGTAGCGTAGCTAAAATCAACGAGATTACAAAAGTTTCAAAACCTGGGCGCCGTGTTTATGTCGGTGCTGACGAAATCCCAACTGTTAAATCTGGACGAGGTATGGTGATTGTATCTACTTCTAAAGGTTTGATGAACGGGCGCGAAGCTCGCAAGAACGGACTAGGTGGCGAATTGCTAGTGAAAGTCTGGTAATTAGTAGAGTCTGATAAGAAACTGAAAAATAACCCCGCAAGGGGTTATTTTTTGGACAGTTGTAGTATATAATATATGGTATGGTAAATGAAAAGTATACAAAAATTCGACAAATAATTTTCGCGGTGGGGGTGGGGGTATTGGTAGTTATTATTTTGGTGGTGGCGTTCCTCGTGGGGATAGATAAATCCAATGGTGAGCAGGACGGTTCATCAAATGTAATATCGGTGTCTGGCACGCATGAGCTGACCGGCTCGTATCAATGCATTAAAGTGAACACGCTACACGATGTACGTTTAATTCTAAATAATGCGATTATTACTTGTGAAAGTGGGCCGGCGATTTATATTGAGGAGTCTGGTGATGTGGAGATTGTGCTAAAGGGTGAAAATTATATTAGTGCAACCACTACGGAAGAATTTGAGGGGGCGATTCATTCGAAGGAAGATTTGGTGTTGTCTGGGGAGGGTAGTCTAACAATTAATAGCAATTATGATGGAATTGTAGGCAGGGATAGTGTAGTAATAGAGGGCGGAAACTATCAAATTATTGCCGAATATGATGGAATTAAAGCTAAAGATGATTTGACGATTAATGGTGGAACTTTTAAAATTCAAAATCGTGACGATGGGATTAGGGCAAAAGGTAAGGTTGAAATAAATGGTGGGACGTTTGATTTAGATTCGTATGAGGGGATTGAGGCGACATATATTCTCATTAATGACGGCAAAATTAGTATTAAGGCGACGGATGACGGGATGAATGCGGGGGATAAATCTGATGCCTATGATATTATGATCGAAATCAATGGTGGTGAACTAACGATTGATATGGGTGCAGGCGATACGGATGCGATTGATTCAAATGGCGATCTTAAAATTACTGGTGGTACGATTATCATCGTGGCACAATCGCCGTTTGACTATGATGGTAAACTGACCTTTACGGGTGGCACGGTGATTGTGAATGGTGTAGAAGTGGACGAAATTACAAATCAGTTTATGGGTGGGGGTGGAATGAATGGTGGTATGCCGGGCGAGATGAATCCGGGCGAGATGGGCCCAGGTGGGGCTGGTATGCCACGAGGAATGTAATATTTTTAAATATTTTATTGATTTTGTCAAAAAAAGTTGGCTTTTTTAAACATGAGCATTTGATTTTTTGCTAACAGAGTGATAGAATGGGGGAAACAAGAGTGAAATTTTTTTTTGGGTTAAAAAATGGCTATCACGATTTTTAAGTACGGAGCTTTCAAGAGGGGGATTGATTTGCTTTTTTCAGCGCTTATGTTATTAATTTTGTTGCCGTTGTTTTTGGTGGTGGCAGTGGTGATTAAATTGGATAGTGCGGGACCGGTGTTTTTCAAGCAGGAGCGGACCGGTAAGAACGGCAAGGTGTTTAGAATTGTGAAATTTAGAAGCATGGTGGCGGATAATGACGTGAGAGATGCGTCTTGTGATGATAAATATACAAGGTTTGGTAAGATTTTGAGGCGGACTTCGATTGATGAGCTGCCGCAACTGATTAATGTGGTGAAGGGTGAGATGGCATTTATTGGGCCGCGTCCATGGGTACCGGAATATTTTGAGAATATGAATGAGCGCGAGCGTGGGCGCGTGGCGGTGCGACCGGGAATTACGGGTTTGGCGGCGGCAAAGGGGAGGAACGATCTGTCGATATTCGAGAAGATTAATTATGATTTGGAATATGTGGCGAATTATTCTTTGCGGCAGGATGTGAAGGTGGTGTTTTTGACAGTAAAGACGGTGGTGTCGAAAGAGGGGGCCGAGGCGGGCAAGCAAAAGGTGCACAACGAAATTGCTGATTTGATGGCGGAGAATAGCCGGTAGGCTTGTGCTTGATTTCGTTGACTTGTTATGGTGCCGGTAGTTGACGAAATAGGGTAAAGTGTGGTATAATAATAGGTGTGAGGGGGATTTTTTTATTGAAGAAAGAATAGAAAAAATGGCAAAAAAAGTTTTATTTGTGGCAACGGTGGATTCGCATATTGAGCTTTTTCATTTGCCATTTTTAAAAATGTTTAAAGAGAAAGGATGGGAAACGTCGGTTGCGACTGAGTCTGATAAGCCGATTAAATATTGTGATAAAAAAATCTCCATGCCTATTAAACGAAGTCCGTTTAAATTGATTTCAAATTATAAGGCAATTAGAAAGCTTCGCAAAACTATAAAAGAAGAAAAATATGATATTGTCCATTGTCATACACCGATGGGTGGAGTAGTTGCAAGGATGGCTGCGAGGTCGGCTCGGAAAAGTGGCACGAGGGTGATTTATACGGCGCATGGGTTCCATTTTTACAAAGGTGCACCACTACATTTTTGGTTGATGTTTTATCCTGTGGAATGGTATCTTGCTAAATACACGGATACGTTAATTACGATTAATAATGAAGACTATGAACGTGCAAAAAAGAAGTTTAGTAAACGCTGCAAAGATATCCAATATGTGCCAGGCGTGGGTGTAGATCCGAAGAAGTTTGAGAAGAAGTTGAGCGCGAAAGAAAAGACTTCACTTCGAAAGAAGCTTGGATTAAAAGCTGATGATTTCGTACTGATTTTTCCGGCGGAATTATCGAAAAGAAAAAACCAAATTTGGTTGATTAAAACATTGAAACCGGTGTTTGATGAAAGAAAAGATATGCATCTATTATTGCCGGGTAAAGATAGCTTGAATGGTAAATGCCAAAAACTCACAAAGAAATTGGATTTGGAGAACCAAGTACATTTTCTTGGGTTTAGAAATGATATTCCAAAGTTATTGCAGATTTCTGATGTGGCAGTATCGTCATCTCGTCAAGAAGGTTTGCCGGTTAATTTGCTTGAAGCTGCATTTCGTGGCATTCCGATTGTGGCGACGGATTGTAGGGGGAACAGGGACGTTTGCGAAAAGGCAAATGGAAGTGTTTTAGCAAATGGCACCGATGTGATTAATGGATACATTAAAAAAGGATTAAGTGAGCCTTTTAGCGGCTGGTTTATGTCTTATGTCCTTTTAAAAATGAGGAATATATATGAAAAATAGAAAATCGTTGGTACCGCTATTTGTCGGCTTGACCCCGTTTTTTTATAGCGTTATTGCTTCATATTTTTCCGGTGTAAGTTTTATTTCTATTATTATTCCGAATATTATTCTATTTTATGTTGTTCATCTTTGTTACAGGAACTATTTACGTAGTAATAAAACGGTATTTATAATTTTTTCTCTGATACTCTTATCGCAATTGGCCTTAAACATTTATAATTCGATTACGCATAACTTGCCGTTTACGAATGTTGACTGGGAGACTTACGATATTTACGCTAACAATACCGTATTGAACAGTGATAACTTATTTTCTATATTCAGTAATGCTCCAGATTTGTTCTCCGGAATGATTGCGATTATTTATAAATTATTTGGTAGAAACATTTCCATAATTCATTATTATATTTTGCCATTGTTTTACTTATCTATTTTATATACATATAAGACTGTTCAATTGATTTGCAATGACAAGAAAAAAGCAACCATCGGTGCAACAATTCTTTCAATCTATCCTGTAAATTATATTTTCGGTATGTCGATTTTACGCGAAATACCCGTCCAGCTATTAGTAATACTGTCATTTTATAATATAGTTTGTTATATGAAAAATGACATAAATAGGAATTATTTTATCTCGGCATTGTGCGTGATACTAGCATCGATGATGCATTCTGGAGTGCTAGGCCTTTTAATTGTGTATTCGTATATTTTTATACAAAAACGTTTTCTGAAAAAAATAAAGATTTTTCGTCCAATTATGATTTTTATTACGGCCGCGATTACCGCACTTTTTTCAACAACCGGTATATGGTCTTCTGCTTCGAAGCGTTTTTCTGGGATTGAAAGTGGCGATGATCTTGTAATGCGTGTTAATAAGACAAATAGTCTATTGGGTGGTAATACAAATTATATTCTTTATGATCCGACAAATCTCATTGAGCTAATTGCCATGATTCCTTATAGAGCGTTAATGTTTGCCATTGCGCCATTACCTTGGCAAGTATATAATGTTGAGACTATCATTGCACTGTTGATTGATGGTATTCCCAGATTGATTATTCTCGTGTTGCTTGTTAAGACAATTATTCAGAATAAGAAAACTACAGAAGATAAAAAAGCAATACTTATTTGTGATCTATTGGCCATTTTGATTACTTATATAATTTTTGGTTTAGGAGTGAATAACTATGGTCAGGCGATGAGGCATAGATCTAAGATTTTACCGTTGGAGTTAGTAATGATCGCATCATTTTATCATAGGAGAGTGAAAAATGAAGTTTAGTATTATTGTTCCTGTGTATAATGTTGAAAGATATGTTAGGCAGTGTATAGAGAGTATTCTTTCTCAGACATATGATAGTTATGAATTACTGATTATTGACGATGGCTCTACTGATGGAAGCGGGAAAATTTGTGATTCCTTTTCTGGGTTGCCGCAGGTCAAGGTTTTTCATAGGAAAAACTATGGAGTGTCTAATGCAAGAAATTTTGGAATTAGAAAGGCCGTTGGTGATTATATTATGTTTATTGACAGCGATGACTATCTTTTTTCGCAAGATTGTTTAGCAAAGCTCGCTTATGTACTAAAAACTGAAAAACCAGATGTTCTTCAGTATAAATTTATATATTATTATGAAAGAAAAAAGAGCTATCATTTTGTTGATGATATTATTTGCAATAATGACGACATATTATTTAATAAGTTTTTTGTTATGATTCGGAATAGTACTTTATCTGCTGGCTGTGATAAAATAATAAGACGCTCTATTATAACTGATAATGATATTTTCTTTAATGAAAATATTCTGTCTGAAGATTTGGATTTCTCATTGTGTCTTTATCAACACATTAATAGTTTGACGATTACGAATACGGATGTTTATGTGTATAGACAACAAAGGAATGGGTCTACTACGAATGGTGTTAGTCGAAAAAGAGTCAAATCTCTTTGGTACGTCATCAATAAGTGGTGTTCATATAATTATTCAGCTGAAGAAACTAAGAAAATGTTTTTGTCTTATCTGGCGTACCAATATTTAATTTTGTTATCTATCGTTGGACGTAACAATTCAACAAAAGAAGAAATAAAAAAGTATAAAAGTATAATAGGTATTTTAAAAAACGATTTGAATTATAAAGTGAGGAAGTTTAATAAAATTTCTTCAATATTTGGTATTAGGGCTGGGATTATTTCAATCAAGGTTTATCTATTTTTGAAGAATAAGGGGGCGGTTCGTCTTTAGGAGATAGTATGTTGGTAAAGATTGTCAAAAATAAATTAAGAAATAATAAGAAGCTATTTTATGTTTTAAGTAGAATAAAGTTTTGGGTTTCAAGTGCAATTTATTATCTGTTCATAAAATTATTCCGTTTATTTCCAATCTGCAAGAATAAGATTATTTTTATCAGTTTTGTTGGTAAAGGATATGGTGATAATGCAAAGTATATTATGGATGAACTACTAAAGAAAAAAGATATGATTATTTATTGTGCTGTCAAGAAGAATTTAAAGAAAGGTCTTCCTGAAGGAGTGAAGTATACGAGATATAAATCGTTGGCATACTATTATCATTTGGCTACTGCGAAAATATGGATTAATAATATGAGATTTGACTACGGAATTGTAAAAAGAAAGAATCAATTTTATATCCAAACGTGGCATAGTTCGTTAAGGCTGAAAAAGATTGAAAAAGATGCATTAAAGCATATGACGCCGCAGTATATTACTACTTGTAAACATGATTCTGGAATGATTGATTTAATAACTTCGGGGTGTCGTTTTAGCACAGATATATATAAGAAATCTTTTTGGTATGATGGTGAGGTTCTTGAATGTGGAACAGCGCGATGTGATATTTTGTTAAAAAAAGATGGAATTAGAAAAAATAGAATAAAAATATGTGATTTTTTTAACATAGATCCAACCAAAGTAATTATATTATATGCGCCGACATTCCGCGTTGATGGAAAATTTGATGATAGATTTATTGATTGCGACGAGTTTTCAAAAAAAATGGGTAGTAATTATACCTTAATTCTAAGATTGCATCCAAATATGAATGACACTAAGATAAACTCAAATATCATAAACTCCTCAAAGTATCCGGATATGCAAGAATTAATATGTGCGGCTGATTACTTAATAACAGATTATTCAGGTTGTTGTTTTGATATGATGATTGCAAAAAAACCATGTATTCTATACGTGCCAGATTTGGAGCAATACTTGAAAAATGAGCGAGATTTATATTTTTCATTTGATGAGCTGCCATTCAAAAAAACTTCTAACATAGATGAGCTAATTAATACCATAAAAGGATTTGATTATAAAGAGTACTTGAAAAATATTCAAGTTTTTAGTGAGAAAATCGGTCTTTGTGAAAGAGGAAATGCCTCAAAAACTATTGCAGGTTTAATTGTTGATAAATGTAGGGGAAAAAATGAGTAAGGGAAGAGAATTCATCAAGAATACGCTTGTTTTACTGCTTGGCAAATTTGCTACGCAGTTTATGAGTCTTCTTTTGCTCCCGCTTTATACTTCTAAACTTGCCACGAATGATTATGGTACTGTAGATTTGATTCAGTCTTATCTGACTTTGCTTGTCCCAGTTTTGACGCTCCGTATGGATAGTGCAACGTTTAGGTTTTTGGTGGATT
This sequence comes from Candidatus Saccharimonadota bacterium, assembly GCA_017537745.1. Taxonomy (GTDB): domain Bacteria; phylum Patescibacteriota; class Saccharimonadia; order Saccharimonadales; family Saccharimonadaceae; genus Nanosyncoccus. Next base: position 4,515 of record JAFYKF010000007.1, on the reverse strand, counting down.
GTAGAAAGTCGCCTGAGAAGACTAAGACAATGATAAGCAATATTCTATTTGTTCTGACTTGGTCCGTCGTCGTAGCACTATTAATATGTCTAATTGCTTCATTTTTCGTAACTTTGCCTAACCATCTCTGGATTGTCCTAAACTTGGTTGTGCTCATGATTTCCGGTGTTACTTTGCAAATTCTTCGAGGAATGGGCAACATTGTTCGTTATGCAATCGCGAGCGTATTAACTGGATTGACTACTTTAGTTGCGAACATAGTTTTAATACTATTTATGAATCGTGGAGCCGAGAGTATTCTAATCTCGTCTTCTGTTGCAAATATTCTTTGCTTCTTGTATGTTTTTCTTAGTGCAAAACTATATAGAAATGTATCATTCAGATTGGTTTCTAAAAAGATTATTAAAGAGTTCCTAAAATTCTCAATTCCAATGATTCCAAATTCTTTGTCCTGGTGGGTGGTGAATGTTTCTGACAGGACGATTATTAGGATGTTTTTGGATGCTTCTGCGAATGGTATTTATACGGTATCGTGTAAGTTTTCAAATATATTAAATAGTATTTTTTCTATTTTTAATGTGTCATGGCAAGAGACTGCATCGGTGCATATTGACGATGAAGATCGAGATGAATTCTTTACAAAAATGATTAATCAGCTGTTGATGTTGTTTTCGAGTATTGCTTTGATTATTCTTGTGGTACTTCCGATTGTGTTTGATATTATAATCGGAAGCGATTATCGGTCTTCTTATAGCTATATCCCAGTGCTTCTTTATGCTAATAGCTGGCATGTTTTGATTAGTTTGATTGGCGGTATTTATGTTGCAAAGAAGAAGACTAAAGCGATTGCGAATACCACAATGATTTCTGCTGCAATTAACATTGTGGTCGATTTGGCCCTGATACATTTTATAGGTATTCATGCTGCCACTATTTCGACGCTTGCGTCATATATGGCGATGGGTATTTATCGTGTGTATGATTGTCAAAAGTATGTCAAATATAAATTTGATTATAAAGGGTTTGCATTATTTACGGTAATTTTTATTATTTCAGCTGTGGCATATCATCTTGATATTATGTGGTTAAATGTCGCGAATGTTTTGTTTGTGGGGATATACGTATTCCTGGTGAATCGTAATAATATGAAAAGTATTCTTGGTATGCTTAAGTCTAGAAAAAAGAATACAAATAAAACTATTGATGAGACGGTGAGTTCTTAATCTCTGTAATATAATTGACAATTTAACAAATCGGTGATAAAATATAATTATGAAAAAATATAGAGTTGGATACACTACGGGTGTTTATGATATGTTCCATGTTGGACACTTAAATTTGCTCCGTCGGGCAAAAGAACAATGCGACTATTTGATCGTGGGCGTGTCTACCGATGAACTTGTGCAAAAAACTAAAAACAAGACACCTATTATTCCACTCGAAGATCGTATGGAGATTGTTCGGGGTTGTAGGTATGTTGACGAGGTGGTGCCACAATTTAATAAAGATAAAATTGCTGCTTATCACAAATATAAATTTGACGCAATGTTCGTGGGTGATGACTGGAAAGGTTCTGAACTTTTCAGCAAGTGTGAAGCCGAATTAAAGAAGTATGGTGTGGATGTGGTTTATTTCCCATATACCAAGAAAGTTTCCTCGACGATGCTTCGTGAAAAAATATCAAATAAAACTCCTGTGACGGATGCTATATCAAATGGACAGAAATCTGAAAGCAAGATCGCTAAGAAGTTTAGATTTGCCACCTTTTTTAAATCATTGTTTTAATGATTAAATAATATATAATGAGGTTGTAGAGCAGAAATGAAAATACTATTAACTGGTGGAACAGGATACATTGGCTCGCATACTGCGGTGGAGCTGATTAAGCGTGGCTATGAAGTCGAAATTATCGACAATCTTTTTAACAGTAAAATTACCGTCCTAGACGGTATCGAAAAAATCACTGGTGTAAAGCCAAAATTCTATCATGCAGATTTGCTCGACACTGAAAAGCTTGACGAGATATTCACATCCAATAATTATGATGCGGTGATGCATTTCGCTGGTTTGAAAGCGGTAGGGGAATCGGTGGGGAAGCCGCTGTTATATTATTACAACAATATCGGTACCACAATTAATCTGCTTGAGGCAATGAAAAAGCACGGCACTAAGAGAATTATCTTTTCATCTTCGGCTACAGTCTATGGTGACCAGGATGGTGTGAAGCTAACCGAGAAAAATCAAACTGGTATTGGTATTACAAATCCTTACGGCCAGACTAAGTATATGATTGAGCAAATATTGAAAGACAATGTTGTGGCGAATCCAGATTTTGAAGTGACGATTTTGCGTTACTTTAATCCCGTAGGTGCTCATGCATCTGGTTTCATCGGTGAAGATCCAAATGATATCCCAAATAATTTGATGCCAGTTATTATGAAAGTTTCTACTGGTGAAATTCCAATACTTTCCGTCTATGGCAACGATTACAATACGCCGGACGGCACTGGTATGCGTGATTACATTCACGTAGTGGATTTGGCGCGTGGACACGTAATGGCGATTGAAAAAATGGGCCCAGGTGTGCAAATTTATAACCTTGGTACTGGTGAAGCGACGTCGGTGATGGAAATGATTAAAGCATTTGAAGAAGCTGGCGGTAAAACTTTGCCATACAAAATTACTGCACGCCGACCGGGCGATCTCGCTAAGATTTTTGCTGACCCTACAAAAGCGGAAGTGGAACTAAAATGGAAGACTGAACTCACTGTGGCTGATGCGATGCGTGACACGATAAATTATTTGAATTGTTTGAAGAAAAGATAATATGAAAAAATCAATTTGGCGGATTGTTGGCGTGGTGCTTGCGCTTGCGCAAGCGGTAATTTCTGTTGTATGTGTGGTGGCTTTGGCTCGAACGCACATTTTTGAAGCGTGGGTTGTAGTATTGACAGCAGGGCTGCTAACTTTACTTGTTTTTCTATGCTTAATTCCGTTTTTTGTTCGGAAGAAAAAGATAATCGCTATGCGAATAATAAGCATGGTCGTCTCTATAATTTGTATCGCGGGAAGCATATTCGTCTTGCGTTATGTGCAAGCGCTTAATAATTTGCTTGATAAGGTAAGTTTAACCACGAGCGAAGATGGCAATACGCTTATCTCTGATATGGATATTACTGCGGAACCATTTATTGTGTATTTGTCTGGTAGTGATTCGCGGAGCAACGTGGATGATCCGACTGCGCGCAGCGACGTAAATATTTTGATGGTAGTGAACCCCGCTTATAATAAGCTCTTGCTCGTTTCAATTCCGCGCGATACTTATGTGCAATTGCATGGCACAACGGGGCTGCGTGATAAATTAACTCATGCTGGATTAAATAATAATATTGAGCTTAGCAAAGCTACGCTTGAAGACTTTTTGGGGATTGAAATAAGCTATACAGTGAAAGTGAGTTTTGATACAGTGATAAAGGTTGTGGATGAATTAAACGGAATCGATATCTATTCGGATGCGGAATTGTGGTTGAATGCGAATAGTAAAACTGATGCTAGCAAAATGTGTTATTTCTATGTAGGGACGCAACATATTGATGGTGATTGTGCGCTTAGATTTGCGCGAGAACGCAAGTCTTACGGACGAGGCGACATGCATCGCGGCGAAAATCAACAGGAGGTTTTGACGGCCATTATTAATAAAATGACGAGTTCGAACGATTATCTGTTGAGGCTTCCAGAAATACTTGATATTGCGGCGGATTCGTTTGAGACTTCTTTTACACGCGATGACATTACTAAATTCTTGCGCTTTCAATTAGCGAGCGGAAAGCCTTGGAAAATTGAATCGATTGGGCTTAGTGGTGTAGGCGATATGTTGCCAACTTATACATATGGCGAAGATATGCCGCTTTGGGTTATGTTGCCAGATGAGGAGTCTTATGCGCAAGTAATTAGTAAAATTGATGAATACTTGAAGGTGGATGGGAAATAATTGTTTCTTGACTTTTAGGGCTTTTGCTTTATAATTATTACCGTAAGTATTTACAAACAAACACATAAAAATATAAAAGGCAAAAGACATGTCATCGAAATTATTAATCAATGTAAATGACGCTAGCTCTGCGGTGGTGCCAGATACTGATGTACCGGGTGCTATTACGCCAGACACCGGTATGTTTAGCGTCTCGCATACGGACGGAGTTAACTTTAATACTAGCATGGTGTTACCAATCATTGGCATAATAGTACTTGTTGTTGCTATTATGGCTGGTATCATTGTTGCAATTTCTCGCCGCAAGAAAGTAAATCGCTTTACTACCCATACTAATAAACACTTAGTAGCTAAATTAACTACGTTATCCGTAGTAGTACTTCTTGGTGTACTTGGAGTACTTAATATAGACAAAATGACAAAGAGTGTTGATGCAATAGCTGATATTTCAGGAAATGAAGAAACACTTACTATTACAACAAGTGATATTGAAATAGACGTAGACCTAAATGATACTGCGGTCT
>JAFYKF010000006.1 GCA_017537745.1 Candidatus Saccharimonadota bacterium | reverse complement strand
TCAGCATGCCCTTCTCTTCCATCTTGTAAAGAATCGGAATTAACGGCAAATCTAATTCAGCCAAAACTTTATAAAGTTTTGGCTGAATTAGATTTGCCGTTAATTCCGATTCTTTACAAGATGGAAGAGAAGGGCATGCTGATTGATCGTGACTATTTCAAGTCGCTCGAAAAAGAATATGTTCACGAAGTGGCCGAGCTTGAAAAAGAAATTTATAAGTTGGTCGGCAAGAAATTTAATGTCAATTCGCCGATTCAGCTGTCTGAAATTTTGTTTGTTGATTTGCGATTGCCAACAAAGGGAATCAAGAAAACTTCTCGGGGTTATTCTACCGGTGCAAAAGAGCTTGAAAAGCTCCGCAGCGAGCATCCGGTGATTGAAAAAATTATTGAGTACCGTGAGGCCGCCAAATTACTTAGCACCTATATCACGCCTATGCCGGACCTTGCGGATAAGGATGGGCGCATCCATACCACCTTTACCCAAGACGTTACCGCGACCGGACGTTTGAGCTCCAAAGACCCAAATCTTCAAAATATCCCAGTGCGTACAGATGAAGGGAAGCGAATTCGTACTGGATTCGTGGTACCGAAAGGCAAGGTTTTGGTTTCGGCTGACTATTCGCAGTTTGAACTTCGGCTGGCGGCGATTTTGTCTAACGACCAAGATTTGATTCGTGATTTCAATAACGACGTAGATATTCATACGAAGACCGCATCGGAAGCTTTTGGTGTGCCATTCGACGAGGTGACCAAGGAGCAACGTCGTGCGGCAAAGGTGATTAATTTTGGAATTTTGTATGGCATGAGCACAAAAGGCCTGGCCGATGCAGCCCACATGTCTGTAACCGAAGCAAAAAGTTTTATGGAAAACTATTTCCGTTTGCGAGCTCCGATTAAAAACAAGTTGGAAGACATTTTGAAACAAGCTAAAGAACTTGGATTTGTTGAAACTTATTATGGCCGCCGCCGCCCAACGCCAGATGTGAAGTCTAGCAATTTCGTGATTCGCCAGGCCGCTGAGCGCGCTGCGATGAATATGCCAATTCAGGGCACGGAAGCGGATTTAATGAAGCGCGCGATGATTAAAGTCGACAAGGCTTTGCCGGAGGGTGCGGATTTAATTATGCAGGTGCACGACTCTTTGATTGTTGAATGTGAAGAAAAAATCGCCAATGAAGTGGCAGGAATTTTGAAGCGCGAAATGGAGTCGGTGGCGCCAGAACTCGCGGTCAAATTGGCCGTCGAAGTCACTACGGGCACCAATTGGGGAGAATTGTAGTTTTCCACAAGAATTCCATATTTAGCGTAAAAAAAGTGTTGACAACGCTATATATGGTGTTTATAATTAAAAGTAGGTAATGCTTATAACAAATGTAACGCCCGAGTGGGCAAGGAAGAACCATGAAGAAAATTATCTACAAAAATCCGAACGACGCCGAGAATTTTGATATTAAGCGTTTTTCAAAATCATTAAACCAATATGCAAAGATTTCCGAAAAGGAAATTAACGAGGCGATGAAAGATTATGAGCAATATGAGACTATGCACGCTTCTTGCTTGGTAGAAATTGGGATGAAATTGATTTCAGAGAAGGCCGGTGAGGACAAGGCTCACGATTATTTCAATGCCCATGCCGAATACTTTGACGAAGGAAAATTTGAGCGTCTTCGCCGAATTACTGGTTATCTCGTTGGCACTTTGGATCGTTGGAATGATGCTAAAAAAGCCGAGGAAGCAGCCCGTGTTAAGCACTGTGTAAATTCTGCTATCGATGACGCTGAACGCTTGGCGGCCCTCGAGACACAAGCGATGGAACAAAACATCGCCTACGCTCATTAGGGTGTGATATAATTGGGGTATGCCAGAGCTCCCCGAAGTTGAAACGATTAAACGCGGTCTGAGCAAGTTTGTCATAAATAAGAAACTTACTCAGACCGATATTTTGTGTGAAAAATCTTTTATTGGCAAGCCAGTGACTGGAGCGGTTAAGGGGATCCGGCGCTACGGAAAGGCTTTGATTATTGATTTGGAAGGCGAGACATCGCTAATGGTACATCTCCGGATGACTGGGCAGCTAATCTATGATGGAGCCAGCAAGCGTTACGCTGCCGGGCACCCAAGTGAAAATTTTGTAGCAACGTTGCCAAATAAACAAACTCGTGTGATTTTGAAATTTGACGATGGCGGGGTGCTATATTTTAATGACCAACGCAAGTTTGGTTTTATTAAGGTTTTGCCAACTACTGAGGTAGAAAATGATTCATTCATTAAGAAATTGGCACCTGAACCGTGGACAATGAAAGCTGATGATTTTTATAAACGCTTAATGCGACATAAAAATTCGTGTATTAAAGCCACTATTTTGGACCAGGGGGTGATTTGTGGGCTAGGGAATATTTATGCCGACGAAGCGCTATTTATGAGCCATATTCATCCTGAACGAAGGTGCGGAAGCATCACGCCTGAAGAGGCTAGATTATTACTGGAATCTGCGCGAGCCGTAATGGAACGCTCGATTGATTCGGGTGGCTCTACAATGGCCACCTATGTCAAAGCTGATGGCACGCGCGGAGACTACCTTGAGAAATTTGCGCAGGTTTTTCGACGCGAAGGGAAGCCTTGCCCAAATTGTGGTGCTAAGATTATCAAAATCCGGGTAGCTGGGCGCGGTACACATATTTGTCCGTGTTGCCAGAAGAAAGATAGGGTTTCAAGATGATGCGGATTTTCTATGGTGACGACCGGGTCGAAGCCCAGCAGGAAATTAAGCGTTTACTGGGCGATGGGTACGAAGTGATAGAGGGGAGCGAATTGGATGTCAATGACTTACCAAGCGTTTTTTTGGGCGCATCACTGCTAACCGATACTCGGCATATTTTAATTCGAGATATTTCTTTAAATAAGCCGGCCTACGACGAGTTGTCAAAGTATTTAAATACGCCGCACGAGGTGATTATTTTGGAGTCGAAATTAGATAAAAGGAGCGTGACTTATAAAGCCCTGAGGGACAAGGTGGAGATTCGCGAATTTACTTTGCCGGCCGAGATTGATTTTCGGCAAGTTTTTGATATTTATCGAGCCGCCAAGACCGACGGGAAGCGAGCGCTCCAAATTTTAGGGAAGGTCAAGCCCTACGAGGACCCAATCCAATTTACTGGGTTGATAGTTTCGCAGGCAATTAAGGATTTTGCCACAAGGCCAAACGGAGCGAGGGAACGAAAGGTTTTAAAAGAATTGTCTAAGCTCGATCTTGACATGAAATCTACAAAAATCGACCCCTGGTTATTGGTGGAGTCGTTTTTGTTAAGATTGTCTAGCTTATAAACTACTTGGCTAGTTTGACTTTGTGCTCTTTAGCATAGGCGGAAAGTTGTGCTTTGCGACGAGATGCGGTATTTTTCTTGAGCAAATCTTTCTTCACGGCTTTGTCATACTCAGACTGGGCTTTGGATAAAGTCTTTGCCGATGGATTAGCCTTGAATGCTTTAACAGCGGCCTTAATATCCTTCTTGATCTCGGCGTTGTGTTCTGTACGCTTTGTCGCCTGACGAGCGGCCTTTTTGGCAGATTTAATAATTGGCATTTTTTTCCTATATAGATTAAAAATTATTGCTTCACTTGATTATACCGCAACTTATCAAAAAAGTAAAGAGGGGACACCGAAAAGACTTGTATTTTTTTCGTAGTTATGTTAGTATAAAGTCAGGAAGTTAAAATGCAAGATCAAAATCAAAACCAAACAGATGATAATGACGTAAAAAAGACTGCTGCGGATGACGTAGTTGTTAAAGTTGCACCTGACGACGATGCGGCTCCAGCCGATGCGCCAGCTAAGTCCAGTGGTGCGCCAGAAAAGGTGATGGCAGACGTTCGCTCAAAGATTATTGATGCTAACAATATTTTGGTTGCATTGTCTTCCGACCCAACTGTTGACGATCTTGCCGCCGCAATTGGCCTTTCGCTCTATTTGGAACGTTCTGGCAAGCGCGCCGTGGCGATTTATTCTGGTCGCACACCGAACGCGATGGAATTTTTGAATCCGGCCGACACCCTAAAACCAACCGCTGATACACTTCAGGATTTTGTGATTGCAATTAGTAAGGATAAAGCCGATCATTTGCGTTATAAATTGGACGGCGATTACGTAAAGATTTATATCACGCCATACAGGACTCGTATTGCGGAAGATGATTTGGAATTTTCGTATGGCGATTTTAATATTGATTTGGTTATTGCGATTAATGTAGCAAGTGAATCAGAATTAGACAACGCCTTGCGTGAACAGGGGAGAGTACTGCATGATGCTACAGTGGTAAATATCACTACTGGCGAACCTGGCAGTTTTGGTAAGGTTGAATGGAGCGATCCTACATCTAGCTCCGTTTCTGAGATGATTGCACAGCTAATTTATGGCATGAGTGACGATGTTGCCGTTGAGAAAGATGATGCTACTGCACTTCTAACTGGTATTATCGCCGCAACAAATCGCTTTTCGGAAGCTAATACTTCGCCAGAAACCATGCAGGTAGCTTCTAAATTAATGAGCTCTGGTGCCGACCAGAAATTAATTACCGAGAATATTACGACCGATTTGAAAGATAAGATACTTGAATTAGCGGACAATGTAAAGAAGGCCGAGAGTACTACTCCAGCCGAGGAGAAGCAGCCCGCCGACGAGGGTGTTTTGATGATTGAGAAAGATGATGCTCCGGCCGCCACCGAGGCGCCGGCTGCTGAGGGGACGACTACTGAAGCTACAGTAAAGGCCGCCGCGCCAGCCGAGGAAACACCAGCACCAACCGCAGAGGTCGCACCAACCGCAGAGGTCGCGCCAACCGCAGAGGCTGTGTCAGCTGCTGAATCTGCATCGGAAACCTCACCTGAACCAACCGCTCCTCCGATGATTTGGCCAACAAATGATTCATCTACTGAAGCCAGTACGGATTCCACCGATTCTTCTTTACCGCCAGTACAAACACCGCTTAGTGCTTTGGGGCTCGCCCCAGATCTTTCTAATACTGCTGTTAACGAAGTAAAATCGGAGACCGTTGTAGCGCCTTCCAGTGATTTCGCCGCAGAAATGAAAGAGAATGATCCCGGCAAATACGGGCAAATGCTAACAGACGCTTTAGCAGAGCTTGATAGTGCGCCAGCCGCTAATGGCCCAGCCGCACCGGCGGCACCGGTTGCACCGGTTGCACCAGTTGTTAATAATCCAGCTTTGTCTGCTGCGCCATCAGTGGCAGCAGCGCCGGAGATAAACGGTGTGCCAGAGATAAACTATGCATCGATGCCTGGCGATAACATTTTACCACCAGCTCCGGCACCAAATATTGATATGAGTGGTATGCCTCCCACTGCCGATATGAGCGCTATGCCAGCGGCAGCGCCAGTTGCACCGGCGGCGCCGGCAGCCCAGCAACCGACTGCCCCATCTGACTTTAAGATTCCTGGCATGTAGAACTTGATTTTAGCTCAAAAGTGCGCTATAATATATTTATTGTTGGATTCGTAGCTCAGTTGGTTAGAGCGCTGCCCTGTCACGGCAGAGGTCGCGAGTTCGAGTCTCGTCGGATCCGCCACAAAAACGCCTTACGGCGCTTTTTTGCGGCTCCGGAACTTCGTAAACGGATCCGCCATTTTTGTTTCACAAAAACTCAAAAAAGAGGGTTTGGCCTCGCGGACTTAACCACAGGGTCACCCTCAATGATATATATTATATATCTATTTTTTCAGAAAATCAATAACTTTTCCTTTTTTGGTAATAAGTATCATTCTCTTTAAACTAGCATTCTTCTTAAATCTTTCCAAAACAGCTGTTTCAATTCTACTACTATCACCTTTCACCCTACGCAAATCAAGTATAATATGGCTAGATTGTTCTGATGCTTCGTGGATTCTCTTTTTTAATGTCTTTTTGTTTGGACTTTCTGGAGATTTTATCTCCCAGATTGTGCCGGCCATTAGAATATCTGGGTTATGCACCTTTGGAATGTTTGTTGGACAAATTACATCTATGTTAAAGCCAAATCGTATTAAAAACTTTGCCGTTCGCTCTTCGTGGGGTTCTATCCTGACGTCGTTCTTTAAATAAATGCCCCACCTATCCTTTGATACCTGTTTTAATTCTATTATTTTCACGCAAATAACCGTAGCATAAATAACAAGAATCTTCAACCCCCACCCGATAATTCACAGCAACCAAAATAGCCTCACAATTGAGTATGGGTGGGCACTACTTAATCATGAGGCTATTTTGGCCCTCTAACGCTTCACTACTATACCGGGTGACCCCGGAAGCGCGACCCACCTCACACAAATTGGGGCCCGCCGGTTAGAGGGATTGCTAAGCTTTCGAAATTTGTCCTTTCTAAAGTGGAGGTAATACTTAAAACACTAAACCATGAAGAAATTTAATGCTTGAAAGGTCTTTCAAAAGCTCGCAACTTCTGCTATACTAAAGATAGTATAGCTGAAATTATAACTTATTTAGGTGCGGTAGGGATTTTTTGTCCCTAACTGCTTACAATTATATCACACAGGAGAATATATGTCAACACTTTTTTCACACTTTTTTAATAAAATCAATCAAATTTCACCCCTGGAGACCATTTTTACAGAGGTGTTGAGCGATATTGCGCTTACGCCTAAAATGTTGTATTTTTATGGAAAATTGCCGGAAAATGTGGTCAAAAAGGGCCTCTCTGGCGGTAAGAGTATGATATCTATGCGGCCAAAAACTGTAGCAATTGTCGGTTCAAGGCATAATACAAGGTACGGTGAAGATGTGGCCTATCGACTGGCTTACGAGCTAGGGAAGCGCGGCGCGATCGTAATAAGTGGCTTGGCGTACGGGATAGATTCAATTGCGCATCGGGGCTGTTTAGATGCTGGTGGTATTACGGTAGCAGTATTAGGGACAAGGATCGATGAAATATACCCCAAGAAACATTTGGGGCTGGCACGAGAGATTTTAGAGAAAAACGGAGCGATTATTTCAGAATATGCACCCTTGTCTATAGGAAACGCCCTGGTTGGGCCGGCAGAATATAGAGATAAAGAAACTGGACGGAGACACATTGAACAGAGAGCGGCTTTTTTATACCGAAACCGAATAATTGCCGGTTTGGCAGATATTGTGGTTGTGGTGGAGGCTGCGGAGAAATCTGGCTCGTTAAACACCGCAACGCACGCCCTAGAGCAGGGAAAAGACGTTTTTGCCGTGCCAGGGAATATTACCGCCCCTTATTCACAGGGGTGCAATAAATTACTTCGGCAGGGGGCCATGGTCTACACCGAGCCAGATGATATTTTGAGGGAATTATTCCCGGAAGATTTTGCCAAAAAAGTAACGAGGCAGAGGCAAATGAAACTGGTTGGCGATACCGATGTAGAAACTTTTATTCTACAAGCACTAGGAAAGGGTATAAACTCTGGCGAAAAAATCATTGAAGAAACACACTTGCCGCCAGAGGTGTTTAACCAAACAATTACGCTCCTAGAATTAAAATCACGTGTAAGAGCGTTGGGGATGAATAATTGGAGTTTATTTTAGCCTTTGTGGGAGTTTGCGAAGAAAAAAATAAGGAATTGTGATATTATAATATATATGTCTAAAAATTTAGTAATAGTAGAGAGCCCGGCAAAAGCACATACGATTGAGAAGTATTTGGGGGCGGATTTTAAGGTGCTGGCAAGCGTGGGGCACATACGGAAAGATACAAAAGTAGATAAAAGTACTTTTGATGTGACATATGAGATTGACCCAGGACATAAATCTATCATTACTGAACTGAAGAAAGCTGTAAAAAGTTCCAATCGCGTATGGCTAGCGACGGATGAAGACCGCGAAGGAGAATCCATCTCGTGGCATTTGTGTGAAGTATTAAATTTGCCCAAGAACACGGCGAGAATCACCTTTCATGAGATTACCAAGCCGGCGCTTGAGGCCGCAATCAAGAACCCCCGAACCGTAGATATGGATATGGTGGCTTCACAGCAAGCGCGGCAAACTCTAGATATGCTTGTGGGGTACGATTTGTCCGATATGGTACGCAAAAAGGTGCCTGGTGCGATATCTGCGGGACGCGTGCAGTCGCCTGCGCTTCGTTTAGTAGTAGAACGCGAGAAGGAAATTGAAAAATACGAAGGTAAATCATCCTTTAAAGTAACTGGCGAGTTTTTACCGACTGGCTCCACTAAAGATGCGTCTTTTATCGCTATGTATGACGGCACTTCTCCCGCAGATGAAGAGGCGGCAAAGAAATTATTGGAGAAACTTGCTCCAGCAGAGTTTAAAGTTGCAGAAGTAGAAGAAGCTGAGGGAACAAAGGCAAATCCGGTACCTTTCACGACTGCCGCTTTACAAATTGAAGCAAACAGTAAGTTAGGTTTTTCATCACGCACAACAATGAGTGCAGCGCAAGGATTATACCAATCTGGTTTAATTACTTACCATAGAACTGACTCTCTCAATTTAAGCTCACAGGCGGTAGCTGCGATTGCATCATTCATCGAGAACAAATTTGGTAAAGAATATTTAAAGGTGCGACATTTTAAAACTAAAGATGCTCAAGCACAGGAAGCACACGAAGCAATTCGCCCAACCGATATCCTGCGGATGTCGGCCGGGAAAAACGAATACGAAAAACGTCTTTATCATCTGATTTGGACGAGAACCGTGGCAACGCAAATGGCAAATGCGCGTGTAGCGAAGACTACGATCAAACTTTCTACGAATGCCGCAAAGGACGCTACCTTTACCGCTAAAGGCGAGGTGGTGATATTCGATGGTTTTTTGAGAGTTTATGGCAAGAGCAAGGACCTTGAGCTGCCAAAGCTCGCAAAGGGTGACGCAGTTTCTTGCCTTTCGCTAACTGCACGCCAAAATTTTGGAAAACCGCCAGCAAGATACACCGAGGGTTCGCTAGTAAAGAAGCTTGAGGAGTTGGGGATTGGTAGGCCTTCTACGTATGCCTCAATTATGACCGCAATCCAGGCGCGGGGGTATGTAATAAAGGGCGAAAGTGAAGGCAGCGAGCGGGAAGTTGTGGAACTCACTGCGCAAAAAGGAAAGATTTCACACGCGGTGGTTCGTGAGAAATATGGCGCGAATAAAGGGAAGTTAGTGCCCACACCAATCGGCGAGCTCGTGGCCGGGTTTTTGACAGATAATTTTAAAAACATCGTTGATTATAAATTTACTGCAAACATCGAGAAGGATTTGGATTTGATTGCTGATGCAAAGTTGGAGCGGGTCAAGATGCTGCGCGACTTTTACGGGCCGTTTCACGATACGGTGCTAATTGCGCAGGGCGTAGAACGATATAATAATTCAAGATTGCTTGGCCACCATCCGGATGATGGTAAGCCAATTTATGCCAAAATTGGCAAAAATGGTGGTTTTATCCAGCTAGGCGACAACGAGAAGTCTTCGGGTGAGAAACCGAGATTTGCGCCATTACCAAAGAGAAAATCTGTAAAGACTGTAACACTTGAACAAGCACTTAAGCAGCTATCTTTGCCAACTCTGCCAAGGTCTCTAGGCTTTGCACCAGATAAAACCGAGTTGATAGCCGCGAACGGACCGTTTGGACCATATCTTAAGGGTGGCAAGTATAATATTCCGATGAAAGATTTTGATCCCTACACGGTGACACTTGAGGAAGCTTTGCCCCTATACCAGAAAAAGGTTGATTCGATGATTGCGGATTGGGGAGAAATACAGATTATCAACGGTGCCTATGGGCCATATATAAAAGGCCCGGGCAGACGCAATAATGTACGCATACCAAAAGGGCGCGACCCAAAGACTATTACCGAAGCAGAAGCGCGTGAAATGCTCACAAACAAGCCAAAGGCCGCTAAGTCTAAGGTTCGTCGTGGGACGCGCGGTAAGCACAAAAAGACATCGAAGAAATAAAACACTTTGATAATACTAATTTACATCTTAAGTTCTTTGTGGGCTTTTTCAAGAACGGTTAGAAGCTCGGCGTAATCGGCTTCGGTGATGTTTTTGACATTTGCAAAGATATAGATTACATTATCAACCACTTCTAGGTTGTAGTTGAGGTTTTTATCATAGAGGTATTCCATAAATTTCGGGTTCAAAAGCTCGAAGGCAGGTAGGGCATCACGCTTGGCTGCGTAAACTTCGTAGCGGTCATTGAAATCTGGCCACTCCATTTCAAATTTTTCGTAGGATTTTTCCGGCTTGTGATGAGTTTTATACTTGAGCGACTTTACAATAACGCCAAGATAGTCCTTAGGCACGTTAATCTGCCCAACAAGATAATATGAAGATGGCACGCCAGGGGTTTCAGCATAAGTATAAAGCTGAATCAAGAGGTCGCCCCACTTGCCTATGATATGGTTGTTGATGTCCGAAACAGACATGCTGGATTTGCCAAAGATCAGGCCGCGAGCCGGTAGGGCATAGCGTCCCCAGTCTGGACTATAGAATAGTTTATTTTGCGTCGCAAAGTCGGCGAGAGACTTAATGAGATGTGGTGCCGATTCGGTGGGTTGTGAAATACCTGATAGTTTTAAGGTTTTGCCATCGTAAACAAAATTCCAAGTTTCATTAACGCTGGCGGCGTATTTTTTATATAGGTTCTTGCTGTTGGCGGTATTTATTACCTCGTCTAAACCACTAAAACCAAACTCGATACGGATATTGGCCGGCAAGGATGTTTTATCGCTTACTGGGTTTAGTAAGCATACATAGTTAACTTTCAATTTACTAACCTTATTGACCCGATGGAGATCTTTGAGGAGTTCTAGCATATAACCGGCATGTTCAAAGTAACTAGGTGTTGTGTAGGTTTTAATACTATTCAGATTAAATTCAGTCCAATCTTTTTGATACTGCTCAAAAATTCGTTGTCCTTCAGTATGAATCCATTTTTCTTGCTCGGTAGAATTATTGCGGGCTTTTTTCTTTTTAATGTCGTTTTTATCCGCTCTAAAACCAATAATAAATATTATAACTATAATAGCGAAAACGACCAAAGTAATCCACGGATCATCTTCTTCGGATGCGTAGTTGGAGCTGGAGCTACTGTGGCTGGAGCCGCCGGAGAAACCACCTCCCCCTCCGCCGCCACCGCCGCCGGAACTGGAACCACCGCCGCCAGCGAAGCCAAAATCTGGGACTAGACCAAAAGTTATGATTGCCAAGCTAAGAAGAATTGAGCTAATTTTCATACTTTAATTATACTATAATTTCGTCTTATAATACTATATTTTGGAGCAAAAATCTTATGTTTATACATTTTTTTTCGTAATTGTAAAAAATGTGATACAATAGTGTTGTAAAGTACTAAATACCATAGTTGACAATGTAGTAAAACTATGATATTATAAGTAAAAGTAATATTATTAACAGAGACGGGACAAGGAAAGTATCGATGAATAAAAATTCAGAAATTCTTAAAAAAGCAATCTCCGGCAGCCTCAAAATTGTTGAGCAAGAGCGCGAGAGGGAAATAATTTCGCGGCGGTTTGGACTTGCTGGCCCCAAAGAAACACTAGAACAAATCGGAGAAAGTCTGTCGATCACACGCGAGCGAGTCAGGCAGCTAGAAAAAGCAATTATTATTCATCTACAAATTACAGCTGAAGACAACAACATTCCTGAACTCCCGCCGGCCGAAAAAATATTAGTTCGTAACTTGGCAGAGATGGGACGAGTTGCAAAACTTTCTGCTCTTAGCGATAAAGTTTATGAGAAAAAATCCACTCCAGAAGAACGTTCTGGAATTAATTTTATTGCCACTTTTGCTAAGGGGCTAACCGTTATAGAAGAGAATGATTCGTATTTTTCTGCGGTAGGTATTGCTGATTTTGGCACTACTGATGCGCTCAAGAAAATGGTGGACGAAATTGTTGGTGTTATTCGCAAGAACGGCAAGCCAATGACTATCGATGAACTTGACAATGTGTTAAATTATGAGCATCCTGACAATATTCGGGCTGTTGCGTCAATTTCCAAGTCCCTTGCTTCTCTTAATGGCCTCTGGGGATTAACTAAGTGGCCATCCGTTAATCCGCGCAATATCCGTGATAAGATTTTTGTGATTTTGGAGTCGCACAAGAAACCGATGCATTTTTCAGAGATTGCAAAAGAGATTAAAGAATCCGAATTTAAGCGCAAGAATGTGACTGTTCAGGCAATCCACAATGAGTTGATCAAAGATCCGCGTTTTGTTTTGATTGGACGTGGTATCTATGCGCTTTCATCCTGGGGATACAAAAAGGGAACTATTTCTGAAATTATCACCTCTATTCTGACAGAGGCAGGAAAGCCATTGAGCCGGGAAGAGATTGTGCGCCAAGTATTAAAGACTCGTCGCGTCAAAGAGACAACAATTTTGCTAAACTTGCAGAATAAAAAGCTATTTAAGAAAATTGATCGAAATTTATATACTAACGCTTAGTATGATATAATATATAATATGGACGCAGTTATACACTTTGTTTTAATGCCCATATTCTGGATTCCCTTGGTATTGTTACTGGCTTTTTTAACATATCGTAATTACAAGAAGCTTAACACACTAAAGGTCTTGAACGTTGACTCTGTATTGTTGATGCTAGAAATTCCGCGCACCAATGATAAAAAAGAGTTGGCGGCAGAGCAGATGTTTGCGTCTCTACACGGTATCCTTCGCGACAAATCCGAATTAAAAAACTCCGGCGGAGTACAGGAACATCTGTCTTTTGAAATTGTATCCACGGCGGGGCAGATTAGATTTTATGTTTGGGTACCAAAAGTACTACAGAGCTTTGTAGAAGGGCAGATTTATTCACAATACCCAACCGTGCAGATTTATAAGATGGATGAAGATTATGTGGATGGACGTGATAAGTATCCAGTACAATATTCTGCGGAGCTCGGGCTAGTCGAAAACAGCGCTTTGCCGATCAAAACTTTTGATACATTTGAAGTCGATCCACTAGCCGGTATTACTGGTACCTTAGCAAAGTTAGACCCAGACAACAACGAAGAAATGTGGATTCAAATCCTGACACGACCGATTCCGGATGATTGGCATAAGAGCACAACTGATACATGGGTGCAGCGCATTAAATCTGGGAGACGCTCGATTATACCTGGTCTTGGCATCGATTGGACTTATTTAGTGGAAATATTGGGTGCTTTATTCCGTCCACCAGCTGGCGGTACCGGGTCTGACGCACCAGCAGTAGAACTCTCTGAACGTGCTAAGACCCAAATCAGCAAGGCCGAGGAGAAGGCTACTAAACTTGGTTATGAAGTAAAAATCCGTTTGGCTTACCTTGGACAATCCGACGTAGATGCCAAACTTAACATGCAGGCTTTGGTCGGTACGTTTAAGCAGTTTAATTCCACAAACCTAAATGGTTTTAAGCAAGTTGGTGGATCATTTAATAAAAAAGATTTGGAAGCATACAAGATTCGGCAATTCTCGGATCATGGTTTTATTCTAAATATTTCCGAGTTGGCTTCAGTTTACCATCTACCTCATACTTCGGTGGAGACACCGAATATCGTATGGGCATCATCTAAGACAGCAGAGCCGCCCGCCAAATTACCGGTACTAACTGGTAATCCAGTAACAGACGAGAACATTTCTGCGTTTGGTTTGACTAATTTCCGTGGAATCAATCATCAGTTTGGCTTGACTCGTCGAGATCGTTCGCGCCATGTATATATTATTGGTCAAACTGGGGCAGGTAAAAGTGGCCTTCTCGAACTGTTAGCGCTTTCTGATGTATTTTACAATCAAGGCTATTGTATTATTGATCCGCATGGCGATTTTGCGATTGACAACCTTAAGTTTGTGCCGAGCGCACGCGTTTCGGATGTAGTTTACTTTAACCCAGCTGATACAGCTTATCCTGTAGCGTTTAATCCTCTGGAAGTGTCCGACCCAGCCAAGAAGCCAAATATCTGTTCGGAGGTTATCGGCGTGCTAAAAAGAATGTTTGGCGATTCGTGGGGCCCTCGACTAGAGCATATTCTCCGCTATACGCTATTAGCGCTTTTGGATCGTCCTTCTACAACTCTGCTTGATATCTCAAGGATGTTAACAGACCGTGATTTCCGCAAAGAGACTTTGGACTATTGTCACGACGTGACCGTTTTACAGTTCTGGAAACACGAATTTGGCCAGTGGAACGAAAAACAGGTTAACGAATCAATCGCGCCGGTCCTCAATAAGGTGGGTGCCTTTACGGCAAACCCAATTATCCGAAATATTATTGGGCAGCCAAAGTCGTCATTCGATATTCGCAAGATTATGGACGAAGGGAAGATTCTGGTCGTAAACTTATCTAAAGGTCTTATCGGCGAAGACAATGCTGCGATTCTAGGTGCATTCTTGGTGACCAAGGTTCAGCTTGCCGCAATGAGCCGCTCCGATATCCCTGATGTCAAAGATAGGCGTCCATTCTATTTATATGTAGATGAGTTCCAGAACTTTGCTACTGATTCATTCGCAGTAATTTTATCCGAAGCACGTAAATATGGCCTTAATTTGACCGTAGCTAACCAGTATGTAGCACAAATGACTGAAAGTGTGCGTGATGCAGTATTTGGCAACGTCGGTACAACTATCTCCTTCCGTGTTTCCGCCGATGATGCGCCAGTGCTGGTCAAACAATTTGAGCCAACCTTTGAGGCATCTGACTTACTACAGCTTAACAACCGCCACTTCATCATTTCGATGATTATTAACGGGGAAAAGGTGCCTGCTTTCTCTGCTACTACCTTATCGATTCCAGATTCGCCGTCAGATAACTTTGATGCTATCATTGAGGCTTCCCGTGAGGCTTACGCCAGGCCGCGTGCAGAAGTTGAGGCCGAAATACGTGAAACTATCGAACAGAGCGAAAAATACAAGCAGGAATTATCGGATTCTGGCCGAGAGGCTGGTTCTAGGCCAGTATTTGCGCCGATATCGCGCCATAACAGTGCGCCCGTTAGTGTTTCTGACCCACGTAGTGCTGGTAATGCTACCGAACAAAAACCGAACTTAAAATACACGCCAACTCCACAGGAAGATCTGCGAAAGTCTGGCCTTAGCCCCAACGCCGCTGAAGGTAAAGAGAGATTAGGACTAAAGGATTTAGCTAAACTAGTAGCAGAGAATCAAGCGACAGAGAAGAAAACAGTCGCAAAAGCATCAGCAGAAGAAAGACCGGCTTCTTTAAAACAGGCAAAGCCAGTCGACAATCCGAAAGTCGCTAATAAATCTGGGCAAAATAAGCGTGTAAAAACCAACAAAAAGGGAAATAAGGACAAAAAATCTACCCCTGTTGCTTCCCCTGTTAGTTCCCCTGTTGAAGTTGAGTACCAAGAGAAGTCGCCTGTACAGATAAATACCTCTGAAAAACAGATTAATTTAAGGGCTCCAGTCGGTCGCTCAGATCAATTTGAATCAAAAGATAAGTCAGCAGACGGGTTCTTGGCAATCAAGCATTAATGACGAGGGAAACGCGTCGTTAAAAATGAGGCTTACTTAAATTTAGGTATTTTTTGGACGATTTGTCATATGACATTTTGTTGTAGATTTAATGTCGTACAATATAGATTTTAAGACATTATAGGTAAATTCAAAAGACGTAAACTTATGCGTCTAAACCGGGCAATAATGCTTATGACTGGTCTGAATCGGCTAAAAATCGGGAATCATGTTGGCCCTCCAAACAGTATTTCTAACTTACGCTACGCTTCGCGCCAGGAATATCGCGGTTACAGATACTTTCAAAGTACTTTTTCTAAGCTTTGGACTTGTTTACTGATAGTTTTTACATAATTAGTCAGGTGAAAAAGTCTTTATTCGCGCCTTTGGCGCTTGGGACTTTTTCACACTGTAATTATCGTAAAAACCACAGTAAACAAATCTGGTCTAAATCTCATTTATGCTTAGAAAAAGTACTTTGAAAGCCTCTCCAACACGCCACCCCTGTTATTTGTAAAGTTTTCCACATTTTGCGGCTTTTTTTTCGAATTTGACATTTCCCCGCTTTTGTTTCCCTTTTTATTGTTTTTCCCTGTTTCTGGCTGAGTTTGGTGCTGAATCGATATATGCTATTCCCCAAAACCGAACTAAAACCGAACAGGAAGAGCACTGCATTCAACCGAACAAAAACCGAACGCCTTCCCTATTTCCAATAAGCTTTATTATCGATGCGAAGGTCAATATATTGAAAATCGCCAACATTAATAGAAGCAAGGTAGCGAAGCATGCGTTCGGCATCTTCAGCGGTAACACCGGAGCCACGGTCGATGATAGTTTTGAGATACCCAGTGTATCCTTCGATAAAAATGTCCACTTCGCGGATAGAACCTGTAGGTATGACAGCTTTAGTTGGCGTAATACCTAAGGCACGCAAATCCTCTTCGAGCATGCCGATGTATTCTTTCATCCGACTAGATAAATGACCGCCGGTCGATGTGGCATCTTCATCTATTATCTCAATGGTTGGTTGATAACTGGTGACCGTTGTAGCAACGGTTGGATTTTCATCTTTTTCGCCAATGAAGAATACCCCGATATAGAATAGTAGCAGTGCAACTGCAGCGAATCCAAGGATAGTAAAGAAAATACGCGAAATTTGGCGTTGCCTAATTTTCTTGTGGGCCGCGGTACGTTCAGAATTGGTCTCAAGCTTTTCCCTTTTTTCACCGATGGTACGGCCGAGGCGGATAGTGGATTTACGATTTAATCTGCGGCGCGCAATTTTGGGTGGATTGTTTTCATTTTCCATTGGCGGCGGCTTCCTCGATAATTAATTCAGCGAGGCGGCGGGCAGCGCCAGAGCGAGCTTCGTCATGCAGACGCGTTGCTAAACTAGCACGGAGTTTGGGCGAGTTGATGAGGCGGCGGATTTCGTTTAACAATTTGGTGGGAGCTTTCATCATGTCGGCATCGTTTAAAACGACGGCGGCATTTAAGTCACCAAGACGTTCAGCGTTGCGAACTTGATGTGAACCTGGAAGTTTTTCAAAAGGTACAAGAATGACAGCTTTTTTAAGCGAAGCGAGTTCGGCAATAGTGGTAGCACCAGCCCGCGAGACTACGACGTCGGCGGCGCCCATCAGTTCGTTCATGGTGGTATTAAATTCCCACATCCTAAAATCTGATTCGAGTTTGGCGTGATCCCAATTTTCGTAACGTTTCAAATCTACCATTTCTTCATAATGGCTACGGCCGGCGACTAAGCCAACCGAGGCGATTTTGAGAAGCTCCGGCAATATAATTCTGGTGGCCTCGTTGAGGTTTTCGGAGCCCTGTGAGCCGCCAGTTATGACGACAAGGGGCTTATTTTCGTTGAACGAGAAGGCTTTCTTGAGTGAACGAACACGAGATTCGGTGACGGCGTGATATTCTGCACCAACCGGAATGCCAGTCCAGATAAAATTTGGGTGGGCTTTTTTGGTATCGTCTGGAATCGGCATACCGAAGGCGACTTTTTTTGCACGTTTCATAAGAAGACGGTTGGCGAGCCCAGCAACTGCGTCGGATTCGTGAATGATATAAGGTATTTTAAAGAGTTTGGCAATAAGACCAACCGGCAAGCTCACGTAACCACCTTTTAAAAAGATGATATCTGGGCGGTTGGATGGACGAACTAAACGGAAAAAGCTAATAATAATACCACCAATAAAACCCAAGAAGCCCAAAATGTTGCCGATGATAATGTCTTTTAATGTGACGTCAAAATGCTTGAAATAAGTGCTAAGTTTCCAGCCTGAATAACGATGAAATTTCCCTGCCAGAATGCGGCGAACACGCACAGATGTGCCCTTGCGCGGCTCACGCCCATTTACCCAAGACAAACTGAGCTCGGTGCAAAGTTTGGTGACATTCTTAAAATATTTAAAATCGGTCCAAAACTCAATTTGTGCACGGGGGCGCATTTCTAAAATTTCACGAACGACGGCGACGGCCGGCGTGATATGCCCCCCCGAGCCGCCCCCTACCACTAATATCTTCATTTTTGATTTCCTCTCTACTAGTATAGCACGAAATTTGCAAAACGAGACCTAAAGCATAAGCCAAAAACACCATACTGGTGCCGCCATAAGAGAGCAGCGGGAGCGTGATGCCGGTAACGGGCACCAGGCCAGTCATTGCCATAATGTTAACGGTAACCTGGGCAAGAGTCCAAGAAAAAACTCCTACCACGATTAGTCTTTCTTCCATGGCGGCAGTATGACTAGCCACTTTTAACATGCGGAGGAGCATAGCGCCAAAAACCAAAACGATAATAAATAATCCGACGAAACCAAATGTTTCACCCATGATGGCAAAAACCGAGTCGTTGATGGATTCTGGCAGGTAGCCTGTGGCCTGCACGGAGTTGCCAATACCTACGCCCGTTAGACCGCCGGTGCCAATGGCAAGGATGGCATTTTCAATGTGATAAGTGGAGTCGGAAGAAGCACTGCCCGAAATAGTATCAAGCCAAGCATCAATACGGGCGCGACGATGCGTAGAGGTAGCAACTGCACCCACTGCTACCAAGACAACTATAACAACCATGAGAATATATTGCCTTGCAGGCACTTCGGCAACAAGCAAGGTGCCAAAAATAATAGCCATTAATGCCACACCAGTGCCTAAATCGCCTTGTGCAACTACAACAAGACCAAGTGAGGCGCCGGCTACGATAATAAGTGGAACCCAGAATTCGCGGAACTTACCAATTTCGCCCTGTTCCCTTTTACGAGCGAGAAAATCGGCGAGATAAATAACGAGGGCTAGTTTCAAAAACTCGGCGGGCTGGAAGCTAACTGGACCAAGATTATACCAGCGGCATTCACCTAGCTCACATTTAGCAAGTGAAGAGCCGCTCATGGCGAGAATCCAAAGTAAACCAGAAAGAGCTAAAGCAACAACCATAATTGGGCGCGCAAATTTTTGCACGATTTTAGACGGGATAACTTTGAACGCTAGAAAAAAGACCACAATTGAAATCAATACAGAACGAAGCTGCCCCATGAAAAAATAGTTCGGATCGTAATTAGCGCCATAAATTGAGTTTAAGACATTAGCTCGCATCGGACCGATGGCATAGATGACAATCAGGCCTAGCGCCATCAGGCCTAGTACCGAAAAAAGAATCACAATATCAGATTTGTGCTTGCGATTCAAATTGCGCCTCCGGCTGCAGCAAGAAAGATTCCAAGGATTGCAAAGACACCAGCAACAATCCAGAAACGCATTACGATTTTAGCTTCACCCCAACCTTTGGCTTCTAAATGATGGTGAAGTGGTGCAGAGATAAAGACTTTTTTGTGGAAGAACTTTTTGGAAGCGAGTTGGATTAGCGAAGAACCAGTTTCAACGACAAATACTAGGCCGATGACTGGCAAGAGCAAGAAAGAGTTGGTCATCATGGCAACTACGCCAAGGCCAGCACCGAGCGCAAATGAGCCAGTATCACCCATCATGAAGCGGGCGGGCGGAACGTTGAACCAGATGTAAGAAAGTAGCCAGCCGACCACCGTCATACAGAAGCCAAAGAGGAGCATGTTGCCCTGGAATAAAGCAATCACACCAAATGCGCCATACGAAATCATAGCGAGACCACCAGAGAGCCCATCCAGGCCGTCGGTGATATTGACAGCATTGCTTGTAGCAACTACGGCAAAGGCAAAAACAAGCATCATTCCGACAACACCCAGTTCGATATTGCCTACAAAAGGAACCAGCATGGTGGTCCAACCGAGCTTGGATGCGAAAAACCAACCAAGCAACAACCCAACAACAGTGATGAGAAAGAATTTTACTGGACCACGTAGACCAGCAGCGCCACGACCGGAACCAAATATATTAATGGAGTCGTCAATAACGCCTACAAGCGAGCCACCGAGAAAACCAACCAATGGCAACCACGTTTGCCCACGATCCAGATTGAAAATCCAGGTCACCAGAGTAACCGCAATAACACCCACGAGGCCAGCCATAGTCGGGAAGGCACGTTTAAATTTGTGAGCGTGAAGTTTAGTCATGACTGGCAAGGATTTGCCGTCAACGGTAGTTTTTTTCTGCTTTTTCCAGAAATGATATTTGTAAGCAAAATGAGTATAAAAAGGTGTAAGTAGCATCGAGAATAGGAATCCAGCTAAGGCAAGCAAAAGACCATAAAACATCTCGTTGCTGATAAATTCAGTATTCATAAGTATATTATATCACTCCCGGCTTCAT
The DNA here is from genome assembly GCA_017537745.1 of Candidatus Saccharimonadota bacterium. Lineage (GTDB taxonomy): Bacteria > Patescibacteriota > Saccharimonadia > Saccharimonadales > Saccharimonadaceae > Nanosyncoccus. Next base: position 31,511 of record JAFYKF010000006.1, on the reverse strand, counting down.
CTTCAAATAGTCTATCATGTAGTTAGAGATGCTGTCAAACAAGTCCATCGCGTCACCACTGCCGACTGCTTCGCCTTCGCCCCACATTCTAGTCATTACGACGTAGGCTGGCATTTCCCCGCTGGGGCCGAAGAAGCCAATATACGAACCAACAAGCGCGCCATAGGTGTCATCGTAGGCACCGTTGACGATGACCTGTGCGGTACCAGATTTGCCACCGATGGCGTAGCCTTCGCGGTCTACGCCCCAACGAACCTTATAATCACGGTTGTTAATTAGCATATCACGCATGGTAGCAGAGGTATCGTCGGATAAAATCTTGTCCTCTATATGGAGCGGGTCCTGCCAGGTGCTCTCCTCCCCCGTGTCGCAGGCTCCACGGGGGTCCCCCTCCGCGGTCGTCACCCGCTCTGTAGATAGAGGGATAATCTCTCCATCATCTTCAAGGATGCCTTTCACTATCGTGGGGGTGCGCCAGTAACCGCCGTTTACTACGGCCGAGAAGGCGGTAGCGGTTTGAATCATGGTGATGCCGAGGTTTTGGCCGAATGTCATGTTGGCGTAAGTCGAATCACGGCCCCAACCAACGTTCGGATCTTCAATATAGCCTTCGGCCTCAATAATTTCAATACCAGTGGGATGGCCGAGACGGAATTTATTATAATAATAGTCAAATAGCCTTTCCCTGCCTTGCTGATTGATATTATTCGGGTCATCGCCGAGGAATTTAAGAGCTTGAATCGAGCCGGAGTTAAGCGACCAATAAAGAGCGGTTTTCATGTCAATTTCGCCATAAAGAAAATCGCGGATTTCGGCGTTTTCGATTTTCCAGCCATCAACATAGACATAATGCTCATTAAAATAAGTGCTATCCGCCGTCATTTTACCTTCATTGATTGCAGCGGAATAGGCAAAATTCTTACAAATGGAGGCTGGCTCGTATGGCACTTCGGTAACCTGGTTTATGTAGATAGCAGCTGAAGTGACATTGCCGTAATTGGCCGGGTCATAACCGGGCAGGCTGGTCATAGCGAGAACTTCGCCGGTATTTGGATTTATTACTAGTACGGCGGCATTAGTAGCATTAGAATTTGCGAGCTTTTCGGTGGTAATTTCCTCTATGCCCCTTTCAAGATTACGGTCAACCGACAAAACAATATTTTTGCCATCTTCGGCGGGGATTTTAACATTATCGTTGCCAATTGAGAGAGCAACATTATTAATGTCTGAGACGGTCTTCAAAAGCCCGTCTTTGCCGGAAAGAATATCATTTAGTGAGCCCTCTACACCGTACTGGCCAACACCATCAGCATTAACAAAACCCAGCAAAGTAGAGCCGAGTTCTCCTTCCGGATAAACGCGTTGGTTGCCAGATTTGAGCCAGACGCCCTGGAGGCCAGCTTCAGCAACTTTGGTGGCAACACTATAAGGAAGATTTTTGGCTACAACATAGTAGCGGAGTCCTTCGATGCTATATACCTCATCTATATCAGCGGCGATGTAATCTTTGGCAACCTCGTTTAGTAGTTTGCTAATTTCCTCTTTGTCGGTGACGGCAGGGTCAATAATAACTGAGTAGGCGGTTTGGTTCATGACAACCACGGTGGGAGTGTCGCCATTCATCATGTAAATTTCGCCACGTTTAGCAGTAATGGTCTCAAGAAGAGTGTGCTGGTCATTGGCCTTTGCCACCCAGCCGTCATGCTCAATAATCTGAATCGCAAAAAGCCGCACGGTGATAATCCCTAATGCGGCGAGAGTTAAAAATTTGAGAATCTTGATGCGACTAATTAGCATATAATATATTATACTATATTCTATTCGGTGGCGTAGCCGGTAACAGTGGATGTTTCCATGTTGGCGGCCACGGTGCTATTCTTAGCAGTAGCAATTGAAGTAAGGCGAGCTTTTTCAACAGCTAAATCGTCACGACGGGCGGTCATTTCGGAGATTTCAGATTCAACAGCAGATATTTGATAATCAAAACTAGTGGCTTTGGTGCCTTCAGCGACATAAATTAAACCAAATACTAGAGTAATAAGACTGATGATTACGATTTGTGAGATGGAACCTAGGCTACGTTTGGTATATCTGACTGTATTGCGGCCTCTTACGAAGCTAACTCCACTTGCCCTTCTTGTCACGTATGTTTGATTTAACATTTTTCCTCGCTTTTAGTTTTTTATTTTTCAATTTTCATTTTGTGTTTGTTTTCACGGATTGGCTATCTTAGTCCGGGGGTCCTTTCTAGGCAGAGCTATAAGTGCTCTAGAGAGGCCACCCGGTAAGGTCATACACTTCACACTCCTGTGAAAACTCTAATTGGTGGACTTCGAGATGAAGTCCATATCGCAGTAAAGTTTTCTTTTTACTAGGTGGTGGGGCCACTGTGGAGGCCCCACCTTCAAACCCGCTTGCTCTCCCTTTTAGCGGAAGTTGACTTTTACAGTCTGCTTGCGAGATTTGTTAGCTACTAGTATTTGTTTTGGCATAATGCCTCCTTTTATGTTTAGTTTTTGTTTTATCAATTCCGCTTAGCCACTCTAAACTTTGCACTCCGGCTGCGCGGGTTGATAACTAATTCACTCGGGTCCGCAACGATTGGTTTTTTGGTCACCTGGGTTAGTTCAGACTCTTCACCATGGCTTGAGGCTTCACTAATGAAGTTTTTCACCAAACGGTCCTCAAGGCTATGAAAGGTGATAAATCCGAGACGCCCATTCTGATTAAGTAGTTTGGGGAGAAGCGGCAAAGTCTTTTCGATTTGCTCTAGTTCTCCATTTACTACGATTCGGATGGCCTGGAAAACTTTGGTAGCAGGATGAATGCGACTATATTTCGAATAATGCGCAATTAGATCAGCAAGCTCCTTGGTGGTATTAATCGGGCGGTGGTGCACAATTTGTGCTGCTAGCATTTTCGCGCGGCCAGGGGTTTCCTCACCGTATTTTACGAAAATATCCGCGAGATTTCTTTCGCTAAAATTATTTACTATCTCACTTGCTGTAAGTGGTTGACGTCGGTCCATCCGCATATCAAGAGGGCTTTCTGATTTGAACGAAAAACCACGGTCCTCATTGTCCAGCTGCGGAGAAGAAACACCAAAGTCCGCCAGTATCATATCGAAAGTCTTTCCACACTCTAAAAGTTGTAGCGTAGCACTATAAAAATCCGTATTAATCAGTGTGATATCCTGCGGGAACTTACTTTTGAGATAATCAATCGCAAATTCGTCGCGGTCCACGAGAACAGAATCTTTATAATCCTGCGTCACATCCAAAATAGATTCGGCATGCCCTCCATATCCTGCAGTAAGATCTAAATATGATTCGTTCAACTGCGGTGAGAGATATGCCAAGACTTCGGATAATAACACCGGTACATGATGATTCTTCATTACCTTAATTATACTACGTTTGAGACCGTTCAACTAGAAATTTCTGCGGGTTTGTTTTTTTTAATTTTTGTTTGGTTAACACAATTAATCTACTACGATTTTGCCTCGCGCAAGGCGGAGCATACAATCATAGCCGTTGAGAGACTTATTGTGCATTTAGGGTCTTTTAGACCATAGAGTTTTATTGGGAGGTGTGTTTAGAACAATGTGCGCACGATTTTTTTGTCGCATCTCGTTTAAAATTTAATGCGCGCTGAAACTCCTAGTTGGTCGGCCTCAAACTATGTTAATGTTCATTTTTTGTTTGTGGTTTTTATTATTTTTTCCACTGACTCTAGTTTATTATAATTTTTCAAAAAAAGCAAGAGCTTTTTTGGACTTTTTTAGACTTTTTTGTATTGGGTAGTTTTCCACAAGCAGTGGAAAAGATCCCTGAAATTTCCCGAACAAACCACCGAACAAGTGGTGGTTGAAATGTGTGGTGTTTTATGTTTTAATAACCGAACATAGGCGGGGTTGAGTCACCATTGACTTTTTGCCGTATTTGTGTTATAATTAGGGTATAGGTTGATTTCTTGTAGCGTTTTCTTTAGTCAATTCCCTTTTTGTGCTATAATGAGAAAAAATAAGTGGAGATTTATATGCAAGAAAATAGTGGTGAACCGTTTGATGTGTTCCTTTGGGCAAACGAAATTGATGAGATAAAGAACAATGTTTCAGCGGAGTTGTTTTTGTTTAATAAGAACTATACGCCGTTTAAGATTAAGTATTCCGACAAGCTGACTGGCGCCGTAAAATCGATGTTTATGCAAGAGGCTGTGTCTTTTATCATTAAAGAGGCAGATAAGGGTTTGGAATGCAGGGAATATGAGCGCGCAGATGGCGAGGAAAAAGTTATCTATCACACTTCCCTTTCTAAGGTTGGTCGGGCCGAGACCTTGATTCATCTAATTGAAAAAGAGTACAAAGATATTGATTACTTTACAGAGAATGAATATGATTTCAAGAAGGTCAAAGGTATTATTGCGAAGTTCACTTACCCTGGCGATACTGGAATGAAGACATTCTACATTGCGAAGCTTTTGCCGGCCTCATCAGCCTTGAAAGGCGCATCTTCGTGGGAAATAAACGGTGAAAGTTTCGAGCCGTTCTCAGCTGAAATTGCCCTCAAAATGCCAGATGATAATCAGGTTGCAATTATTGATGGTACAATTATTGTGTTCAACCAAGCGAAGTTTGAGAATCTGTTCCAATACGATTACAAATCACAAGTTTTGGCAGAGGCGAAGGCAAAAGAGATTTGCGAGAAGTATAAACTATCGTTTTCGGAAGGTTTAACGCTCGATAGCTTACTAGCTGATAAGAAACCGCTGCTCAAAAAGGTTCAGGCGATGGATATTGCCGAGGAGATGCCACAGGACAAGCTGCTGGATTATGCGGACGAAATGCAGTTGGAACTCATGACAGACGATGATGGCTCGATTATCATTATGGATGACAAAGATTTAACCATGTTTGTAAATCTTTTGAACGAGGATTATTATGTGTCGCCGGTAAATGGAAGGCGATACGAAATAAAGTCAAAAAAATTACTCGGTGAGCCGGACGGCGAACCGCCACGCGGATAGAATTATAACCCATTCTTTCGTTCATGAATCGCTTCGCGCAATGAAAGTATTTGCAGAATTCTTAACGGAAATTTTTGCGTCTCACGCCGGCTGGGGGCTCGCTGCAAAAATTTCTTAAATTCTGCAAATACTTTCTTTGGCTTGCTCAATACTCACGAAAGAATGGGTTATAATTCTGCGTAAGGGAGTTCGACGATGTCGGTTTCGCCGAGAGTTTCGAAGGTTTTCTTGAGATCGGATTTAGCTTCCAGAATAGAGTCGCCCTCCACGATGGTGGATTCGATTTTGGCGTAGGTGGCGTCTTTGCCGTCGATTTCGTCTAGGTAGATCTTCGTTCCCTCACCCATTTCGAGCTCTTGGCGGCGGCGTGAAACTTCGCCGGCAGGTTTGAAGCCGAGTTGCAAAATGATATTCACAGTAGTTGCATAGTCGGTGACTGGGGTTTCTTCAACGATATCAGTGCCGGAATCTTCAATATGGCGGCGCAAAATAAGATTATAGGTGGGCTTCTCGTCTACTGCGAGCATAGTAGTGCGCATAACGAGGCGGGGGTAGTTCATATTCTTCTTGTAGCCACGTGGTACATAAACGCGGTCGTGCTGCCAATAGATGGGGCCAAATTCTAGATTGATATCTTCTAGCTTTTGTTCAAAACTATCACGATTCTTTAATTTGCATTTTAGAATTGCTTTTTTCATAGTTTAATTATACCATATGAAAACTGGTAACCAAAAGTTAGCGCGGTGCTCCATCTTCATAGACGTCTTGTGGTATAACTACCGCATCGATAGTGGCGTGGTTTTCTTTGTCAAACATAATGTTTGAAACATAAACTAGGCTGTTTCGATTAATTAGATACTCAGTTTGTCCTGCTGAGTAACTTAGATCATCCGATAGTAGCGCGACGCCAGTACGAGAGCCAGACGGAATATGATAGTTAACTCTAATATTTGAGGTGCCAATCCAGAGAGTGCTAACATCTCTATCAGCAAAGCTCTTGTCGCGCTCGATAGCGGTGGAAGTGAAACCCTTTTCGAGCATAAATTGTCCTTGCAATTTGCTTAGATCCGAGATGCTACGAACACCATAGTTGCGAAAACCATCAAGGTTGGTGCCACGAAAAGTAACAAAATCTTCTTTTGGGGCGGGGGCTTTTTCAATTGCGCTGGATATTTCTTGAATGGTAGATTTGATATGCGATTCAAGTTCTGGAGTCTTTCGCCCCAGTTTGTCATAGTCCCATATTCCACGAGCAACTGAATTAATCCAGGCAAACCTTGTGCCAGAGTATTCTTGCAGAGCTTTCTGCTCACTATATGGTAGTGTTTTGTCAATTATCTCAAAGTAATCTGGATTATCTTTTTCGAAATCATCTGCAGAAGCATATGTTTTTGGTTGAGAGGTGAGCATTTTTGATAAATAATCTTTGACGCTTTCCATTTTTCCGCGTCTGTTAATAATTTGCAGATATGATTGGCAAGTGGGATCTACACTAGTAGTAGGAAGGTCACCTATGGCATCTTCAGCTGTTGACTCTGTTTTTGACTTGTCGCTGGCGAATTGGACGCCGTTAAATAGTCCTTCTTTGAGCCATGGGCTACTTCCGTCTTGTGATTGAATTGTTTCATTATTAGCCATGAATTTATTATAGCATAATGGCTGGCGGGAGGTTGCTCACTACGTTCGCAAAACCGGCGGGAGTTAGCCTCGCTTCGCTCGGCTATTCGCCTTCGGCGAGCGAACCCTTGGCTCGCCTCCCACCCAAATTATCAGAAAATAAAATAAGCCCTGAAGGGCTTCTTTTATTTTCTGGTGATTCCGGCGGGAGTCGAACCCGCGATTTTCTGGATGAGAACCAGACGTCCTAGACCACTAGACGACGGAACCACAACTTTTATCTATTATAGCATAAAAACGGTCAGTATTCAATGCTACCGTAGGTTGGGATAGCTTCTACGAAGGTTTGACCTGGCGCAAGAGTGATTTCCTGCCCATTTGCGTCCGTAAATACGATCTGCGAATCAACGGAATTTTTAGTCCAAACCCCTGGTACTGCATAGCCATTTTGGAAGATATAGGCCGAGCCGCTGCCCACGGCTGTAATGTCTTCGTGATAACCATCCCAAGCTAGGCTTTCGTCTACCACGATGGCAATCACCACCGAGGGCGACATCTGCTTTAAGGTACATACGTCTTCCGGCGTTGGCTCACCAAGATTTTCAGTTGGGCAGTCGTATACTAGGTGGGCTTCTCCATTAGCATAGCTTCTATCATAACTATTTGTAGTGACATTGTATACATAGTCAACATTAAAGTCTAGCAATCCACCGAATATGAGCGAAATACTGGAAACTGATGGCGTCACGGTGTTGATGTCGTTTGTGGCGGGCTCTGTGATAACTAGCTTCTCTGCGATTCCGTTGTCTATTCGAGCTTTATTGGACACAGCTGGCGTCATACGCGAGAAACCATTGACATTTGATGTGGTATAACCGTAGTCAGAGCTAAATTGCATGAGATATGGGCCGGTGGTAAAAAGATTATTCCAGAGTCGGTCGTAATTTGGATAATTGCCGCGATACATGTAGACGTAGTTTTCGGTTAGATCTTTGTAACCACCACTGCGAACTGCTGCAATAGCGTCATCGGCGCCGCCGGCGTGCACGATAGTGCAATCAAATGGTGTATCCCATTGCAAATAATAGAGCCGGAGCGAACGGATTGGGCCGATTACAGCACTGGTGGGGTTTTGGTAGATAGCAGCAAAACGCGTAATTCCCCGCTCTGCAATAGCTTCAAATATTACACCTGCTTGATGTAGGCCTACTTGCGGCCGAGCACCGTCAATCCCGTTTGGAGTTTGGACGCAGAATGTAGGTGCGGTTTTTATGGCGGCGTCGGCCAATTGAAGGCCGGTCAAATCACTATACACCACGGCAGCATCTTCCACCTTTTGAGATGGGACGCTTGGAAAAATAAGGTCAGGTAAAACTTCTTCCGGGACAATAAGTGGAATTAAAAACATGACAATTCCGCCAATGAAGCTCACTATGCCGATAATTAGCATAACAAGCCAGGCTTTAGGGGTTTTTTGACTCTTTTTGATTGCTTGCATAGGTTCATCTAAATTCAGATCGGGTTCTTTTGCTGCTTCTTCAAAGTCGTTTTTCTTTGGTTTTTTTAACCTAAACCGTATTTTTTTAATAACCATTTGACTCCCACTTTTATTTAATACTATTTTAGCATAAATTTATTCATTAAAAATAAAAAGGTTGTGGTATAATGAGGGTATGGTCAGAAAACATTCGAATCATACACTCTTTTTCGGTAGTATTACTGCTGCCGCATTGACGTCTTTGCTTATCACGCCGGTTTCTCAGGTTTTTGCGGCCGATGCGACGGTTAGCGTAAAAGCGGAGGAAATGTTGACCATACAAGTTATTACGCCAGACAGCGGGGCGGCTGGTGATCCTGGTGATTTTTTGCGCAATATGGTAACAATCCAGGTTGCCACAAATAACCCTACCGGTTTTACTGCCACAATGACGTCCAGTTCTGCTACCACAGCTTTAACTAACCAAGTTGACAATAATTATATTATTCCTACTTTGAGTTCCAACACGACGAGAGGTTCTTTCCCTGATAATGCTTGGGGCTATTCTATTGATGACACAACAGCCGGCAACACCGGTAGTACCTACCGTCCAATTGCGGCGCTAGGAGCGAGTGCGCCATCTTATATTGCGAACGTTGCATCAAATTCTACTGTTACGACTAGGAACGTCTATTTCGGAACTAAAGCTACTGCGGCTAAGGCCTCTGGTACTTATTCCAATACGGTGGTGTTTAATGTAGTATCCGGAATAAACACTGACGATACATCCCAAAGTGGAGTTACCCCAGCCAATCCCGTGACGCCAAGTAGCGATCCAATTCCAAACGACAATACTCCAACTTATGTTCCTGGCAATGTAGGTGGTTCTTCCACTGGCGTTACAGTCTATAGCCACACATCCACAAGTAGTGGCAGTGGCGGCGGTAGCACCAATACTACCACAACTGACACAACGGTTACGCGTGGCGATACTACAACCTCGACTTATGTAAGTCCGGCTGGTGTATCTAACACCGTTGCCGTTGATGAGGGCACGCCACTTGCAACTGGTTTAGCCGTAACAGCCGGTGTAGCTGCTACAACTGGTGTAGTATTCTTCATCGTAGCAAAGCGTCGCCGCAAAGATGATGAGGAAGAAAACCAACTTTAGGAATTTAAGGAATTGTTTTTAAAAAATAGCCTCGTTGTGAGGCTATTTTCTTGTTTAGCACCAACTTAGATTTAGATAGCGCGAGCAACTGCATTAAGACGGGCGAGAGTGGTTTCACGGCCAAGCACATCTAGCGTAAGGTTCAAGGCCGGTGAAAATGGCGCAAACGATACAGCGATACGAATAAGTGAGAATAGTTCTGCTGGCTTACGATTGGTGTCTGACAAAAGTTTATTAAGAGCGTCTTGTATTGACTCCTCGTTCCATTCTTTTAGATTGGTCAGCTCAGAAATAGTCTTCTTTAATAAGTCTTCAATTTCGGATTCAGATATTTTTTTGAGGAATTTATTATTGATTATTGTGTCAACATTGATTTCTGGGTCAGTAAAGAAGTACGTAGTCATAGTGCGGAGATCCGACATGGTTTTGAGGCGGTCGTAGATGATTGAGAGTACTTTCACGCGATAATCTTCAGGATAGCTGGCGGCTTCTTCTGGCCAGAAATTTACAGTGCGGTCATAGAGGGCGCGAGCGCCTTGTTCGTCGAAAATACGGCGAATCCATTGGCCATTCATCCAGAGAAGTTTTGTCTCATCGTAACGAGCGCCGGAGTTCTGAATGCGATCCAAAGAAAAAGCTTTGATTAGTTCGTCTTTAGTATAAATCTCTTTCTCGGTGCCATCATTCCAGCCAAGGCAGGCTAGATAATTCAGCATTGCTTCTGGCAAGACACCATCGGAGCGGTATTCGGTAACTGATTTGGCGCCATCACGTTTGCCAAGTTTTTTATTGCCGGAAGGCGCAAGAATATGTGGCAATGATACAAGAAGTGGACGATCTAGGCCGAAAGCCTCGTAGAGAGCAAGGTAATTTGGAGTAGATGGCAAGTATTCCACACCGCGCATAACATGAGTGATTCCCATTTCGGCATCATCTACGATGTGAGCAAAATTATAGGTAGGATAGCCGTCGCGTTTAATTAGGATAATGTCATCACAAACTTCAGGGCCAGTATGCATATCACCCATGACCTCGTCGTGCCAATCATATGATTTGGGTTCGGACTTAAAGCGAATTGGCATGCCTGGCTCCCACTTGGGTGGGTTTTCTGGCCGATAGTTGCGGTATAAGAATGGCTTTTTGGCAGCGTTACATTCGCGGCGGTATTCGTCAATTTTTTCTGGCGGAGTAGGGTCCGCATAGGCGCGGCCGCTGTCGAGTAATTTTTGTACCCATTTCATATAAATATCGCGGCGTTCACTTTGGAAATATGGTTCACTGGGGCCGCCAACAAGTGGGCCTTCATCCCAGTCAAGGCCAACCCATTTTAAAGTATCCTCAATCAATTCTGTGGCACCTTCAACATAACGTTCCCTGTCGGTGTCTTCGATGCGAAGGATCATTTTGCCGCCTGTTTGTTGTGCGGTTAGATATGGATAAATTGCACTTCGTAAGTTCCCAATATGGATATAGCCAGTAGGGCTTGGTGCAAACCTAGTGATTGCTTTTTTCATAAAAATATTATACCACTTTTAGAGTGAGGTAGCAATGGTCTTGATCTGCTTCTTGGTGAGAGAACCGCTAGTAATCTTCAATCTGTAGAAGATGCCACCATTAACCCAGCTGGTTTCATTATTACCCACATAGAGCGTTAGCCCCTGTTCCTTGATGACGGTGTGATCATCCTCGTAATTTGGCTTGACGTAGTTTGACAACAAAGCATTTGAATCCCACGAAGATTTTTCTTCGATGAGGGTATATGAATTTTCGGCAGCTTCGTCTCTGAAGCTAAGAGTAATTTTACCATTTTCGGAAGTAATGTCCGTTAGGTTAAATCCGCGCGGAGTATATTTGGGGTAAGACGCATTGATGCCGTTTTGAAGAGCGGCAACGCGAATGGAGATGTCTGGGGTGTTGAGATTAACAAAATAAACGATAGCGAAGACGGCAGCAGCAGTACACGCCAAAGCCAAAGCTAGACGTTTGAAACCGAAGTTAATTTTATGTTTTTGACGTTGTGTCTTTTGAATCGTTGGCGAACTAGACGCCTCACGGATGGCGCGCTCAATAGCGTGGTTTTTAATTTCGGCGGCCGTTCTCTTCTGAGCGGTATTTTGCATCGTGGTAGTTTGGCGGGTGGATCGCCGAGCGGCTTTTTGGGTGGCAGTATATTGAGGCTGTTCTATTTCTTCAATCTTTTTAGTGGCAATTGGGGCCGTAGCCTTCGCTGGCGAAATAATTATTTCTTCTTTCTTGAGCATAGCTGGCTCAGTTTTCTGGGCTGTTTGTTGGTGTATCATTTTCCGGTCTCTAATAACTGGAAATTGCGTCCTACGGCGCATAATATCAACTGATTTTTTGCTATCTGTCTGTGACATTTATTGCCTCTTTTTAATATCTATTCTAATATTACATGATTTTAGAGAAAAGCGCAAGGGTTATTTTTACCGTAGAATTATGTTATAATATAGCTATTATGGATTCTGAAAAGCGTGCCCGTCGGCAGAGTATTCGTTTGATTATATCTGAGACGGTGATGGTGTTTGCCGTAGTAGCAATGGTGGTAGTGCTGGCTTTTTTGGTGTCTGGATATTGGTTGGGTAGCGGTTTTCAAGTCGAAAGACAAGGGATGCTCCAGATTGGTTCGGTACCGATCGGGGCCACTGTGGCGGTGGATGGCGAAGCCCCTTGGTATCAGCGGACCAACACGAGCAAAGTCCTAACTAGTGGCGAGCACACCGTAAGCCTTACCAAAGAGGGGTATGATTCTTGGAACCGAACTGTGAATATTCGAGATGGTTTGCTCTATCGCGTGAATTATCCGCGATTATTCTTATTGGAACGCGAAAAAGAGGTGGTGTATAATGGCTCCACGGCGACACTGGCTACCATCTCGCCAGATCACAAATGGATGCTAATAATCAACAATACGACTGCGTGGCAGTTACTGAATTTAAACAGCGACAAGGTTGAGCCTAAAACTATTTCGGTAGCAACGCTTTTTGATGCGGTGAGTATGGCGAGTGGAGCTACGACTGGGCTTTTTATGGGTGAAATTACAGAGTTAAGTTGGAGCGAAGATAACGAGCACGTTTTGGTTAAATCTAGATTAGATAATAAAGATGAGTGGGCGCTTTTGAATATCAAGAATCCAACAGAGAGTGTTAATATTACGCGTCAATTTGCGACAAGTTTTGATGAAATGCGAATTTTTGATAATTCCGCTTCGATTCTACTAGCAGTAAAAGATTCTAATCTGCATAAAATCGATGTCCCCGGTCGTCAGGTTTCTGCAGTGCTAGTTGAAGAAATCCAAAGTTTTGACGTGTTTGGCTCGGAAATTATTTTTACAGCGGCCGTAGATGCAAAGAGCGCATATGATTCTTCCGATGAAATACTAAGACAGGAGGAAGAAACGCTAGAAGAGGTAGCGCCCGCCCCGAATTATTACACTGGGGTCGTCAAACTCAATGACCCCGAGCGAGTAAGTTATATAACTTCATCACAGGAGCCAATTCGGGCTTTTATTAGCCGTTTTTATGATGAGAAATATATCACAATAATCACCGATGCTATGATTTCTGTTTATAAGTATGGTGGGACGGAAGCTATCTTTGAAGGTGCACTAAACTTTAACCCAGACAACGTAAAGGTAGGTCATGATGGTAGCTTTGTGTTTATGAATAGTGGGGATCAAGCAATAACACTCGACATGGAAGCATTGGAGCTTCGTAATTGGACTCTCGATACGGAAAGCTACGGATGGTTGGATGGCCATATTGTATATAGTGTAAAGGATGGGACACTGATCGTATATGATTTCGATGGGCTTAATAGACGTACGCTTAGCAATAACGTGTCTGCACATTTCCCTGTCACAATTACCGAAAATAAGTGGTTGTATTATTTTAGCGACGATAAACTAGTGCGTGAAGTTATTGTCCAGTAAGGAAGTTCCAGACTCTTTCAAAGAATGACGGCTCGTTGGCTGGGAATTCGTTGCTGTCAATCGTGGTTTCATCTTCTGGTTCTGATGGTTCCACAGTAGTATCCCCGGTGCTAGGAGAAATTTGTTCACCCGTAACGAGTAGGCGGTAGCGTGAAGTGCCAAGCGGAGTGCAAGTAACCAAAGTAATTAATGGTTTATCCGTAGGCGTAATAAGCGCGCCAACGTTGGTTGGCTCAACTACCTCTTTTTTAGTTACCCGATAGGTATAACGAGTTGATTTATAGTTGACGTAAATGAGATCACCCTCTTCGAGACGTTCTAGGCCGGAGAAAATATACTTGTAAGGATTGGAGCTATAGACATCACCAGCAGAGTGGCCAGTAACGACGAAATTACCAACTTGGCCAGGATAAGCGCTGGCACCAGCAATACGGTAATGCGCTACGCCGTTCATCATCGCATCATAAATATCGCTCGTTGAAACGTTGAAATTAATTGGTACATCCACGTTGAGTTTCGGAATGATTAGTCGTGGATCTGGCGAAACGGTTTGAGTGACGGTGGGATCAAGCGCTTCAATTTCACTGGGCGGAGCGTTGCCTGGAGAAACATAGGCCATAATGGGAGCAAAAATCAATCTATTATATTGCAAGAAAAGAATTGTAAACATTACGGCCAGGCCGGCAAATAATGGAATGAGACGGCGAAGACGACGAGATTTTTTGACGCTGTCAGTGGCTTTACGACGAATAAGTCGGCGAAGCCCATTTTCCGTGCTGTCGGCTTGGTCGAGCTTTAATCCGGACTTTTGGTTGTTTTTACCATTGGCTTTAGTAAGAGCGTAGACAATTTCATCTTCTTCGGCTTGCTCACGCGCAGCTTTTAATTGCTCTTTGGCAATATATTCACGAGCGGCATTGGAATAATATTCGCTGTAATATTTCTGATAGTAATCCTGCCAGGCGGTATGATAACGTTTCCAAGATTCGGAATTGATTTTGGGATTGACTGGCTCGTCTTTCATATGGGAATTATTCGGCGCAGAATAAGCAGCCAGCACTTTTTGCCTGGCTAATCTCGCGGCAGCTTGACGCTGTGAATCGCTTTCGGGATTATAGGTATTGTCGGTTTGCCCACCTTGAGTAGAATCCATGTAAAAATTATATCATAATATGGCATATTTTGGCAAAATATGGTAAAATAAAGATACGGGCGGCTGGCGGAATTGGTAGACGCGCCAGACTCAAAATCTAGTTCCAGCAATGGAGTGAGGGTTCGATTCCCTCGCCGCCCACCATTATAATTCCACATTAAACGTTGTGGTTTTTTTATTGCTTTCGCAAGAAATACGCCAATTGTTTTGCTCGCAAATAGCTTTAGCAATAGCAAGGCCTAGGCCTGAGCCTTCTTTGGTTTTGTCGGTCTGATAAAAACGGTCAAAGATTTTTTCGAGGTCTTTTTTCTCCACTGTGGCACCATCGTTGGCTACACTAAGTTCGTTTTGGTTTAAAGTGATGGTGATTTTTTTGTTGCCGTATTTAGTAGCATTATCCAATAAAATATCCAGCACTTGTAAGAAATCTTGTTTTGGCAAAGTCTGTTTTAGATCCTTAGTTTTTTTGCTAAGGGTAATTTTGCCGGAGAATTTTGGCTGAAAAATCTCAATGCGTTCAGTAATCACGTTGTTTAAGTCGATTTGCTCGGAAGCGGCTTTATCGATGCTGCCGGCATCCATTTTGGCAAGTTGCAATAGATCTAGAACTAGCTTGTTGGCATGTGTGACTTCGTTTTCAATATTGGTTTTCCATTTCTCATTGTCCTTATCTACGTCGAGTGCTTCCATGTTGGCTTGAATGATGGCGAGTGGTGTTTTGAGCTCGTGGGAAGCGTTGGCGATAAATAACTTTTGTTTTTCATAAGAATCTTTGACAGGTTCGATAATTTTTTGAGACAAACTATAGACGATGACAAACACAATGACTTCAACGGTTGCCCCAACCGACAATAAAGCGATCAGGAGACGATTGCTGCCGTCTATGCGGTCTGATTCAATAAAATTCTTAAGCTCTCGGTCATCAAAAGATAGCGGGTTTGATATATTGCTGAAATCTACTTCTAAGCGAAACATCGGCTCGGGACGCATAGTTGATGAAAAAAGCATGATGAACGAGCCGGCTAGAACTAAGACGGCGGTCGTGATGGCCATGGTGATGATAATAATGCGGGTCCTAAGTTTCTTAAACATATCATTTGCTCGTTAATTTGTATCCTAAACCACGGACGGTTACGATTCTGGCTTTACTGTGAATTTTCTTTAGTAATTTGCGAATTCTGGACATATAGGATTCGACATAGTTGTCTTCACCGAGGCTTTCCCCGCCCCAAACTCTGGCCAATAGATGTTCTTTGCTAATTAGTGTTTCTGGAGATTTGATGAGCTCGGTAATAATTTCGGCTTCTTTGGCGGTGAGTTGTTCGCCATTTAGGGTGGCATTGGTTTTATCTAAAGCTAAGTCGCTATAGGTGACGCTTGAGATGTCTATATTTTTCGGGCGGCGAATTAGGGCTTTGATTCTGGCAACAAGTTCGGCGGTTTTGAATGGTTTGGCGAGATAGTCGTCGGCGCCATAGTCGAGGTGGCTAATCTTGGTTTCGACTTCCGACAAAGCCGAAAGCATGATGACGGGAGTTTGGATTTTTTTCTCGCGCATGCGTTTTAAAATATCCGTGCCAGATAATTTCGGTAGCATGATGTCTAAAACTACGCAATCGTAAATATCTTTCGTGGCTTTTTCCAATCCATCTTCGCCGTCGCTAGCCAGGTCTACCGTGATGCCCTGTTTTTCAAGATTATGTTTAACGGCTTCAGCTAGGAACATAGCGTCTTCGACATAGAGTACTCTCATATTGTTCTCCTTGTTTAATTATAATATAATTTTGCAATCCAAAACTAAAACGAAACTGAAAATCTATCTGTAACAGCATTGGTGGAGGTTGCAAAATACTGTTGAGTTGGTTATATTTATAGTAGTATGAAAATTGCATTTTTCTCTGATTGTTATTTGGACCTCACGGGTGGGATTGTTACGACAATTAATGCCGAGAAAAAGGAGCTCGAGGCACGAGGTCACACGGTGTATGTTTTTAGTAGCTCATATCCTAAAAGCGCAAAGGAACGGGAGAAATTGGCAAAGAGTTGCATTTATCCGGTGAAGTCTTGTCGTGTATTTGGAAGAGGTTCGGCGCCGTTTGCACGGCGGCCGGCAGTGGTGGAACGACAGATATTACGTGAACATCCAGAAGTGCGAGACTTTGATGTGTTTTATGCACACTACGAAGCCGGGTGTTCTATCGCGGGATTGAGGTTGGCGCGGAAGTTTAATATTCCCGCTGTGCAGGTAATGCATGGACGCGAGGATGTAGGCGAGGAGAATTTGATTCCCTTTGGGCTGCGTACGATTGTGGCTATATGTTTGAATTGGTTTCATTCGTGGTATATTCCACATCCGGTGCGAGTTGGGCGAGACGATTATCTTGCTACAACCATTGCACGGGCACGGATGTGGACGTTGATGGTAAATCATGCAAATTATGCTGATATTGTAATAACGCCGTCGCAGCATTTCCGCGACAAATTGTTGCACTATGGAGTTAGTAAGCCGGTTCATGCTCTCCACCACGGGATTGATGATGCAAAATTAAAACCGGAGATTTCTGCAAAGACATTCGACGGGACGAGGCCACTAGAAATTGTTTGGCATTCGAGAGTGTCGGGCGAGAAACGCATTATTCCCTTTCTTAAGGCGTTGAAACTGGCTGACGAAGCAGGGTGCTCTTATCATTTGTCAGTGTATGGCGATGGAACAGAGATGAAAAAAGCACAAAAGTTAGTGCGTAAGTTAGGGCTGAACGTGAAGTTTTATGGCAATACGTCGCTTGCGGTGATAGAACGGGCTTTACAACGGGCAGATTTGGATGTATTAGTGTCGTATGGATTTGATACTTTTGGGATGACCTTAATTGAAGCGGCAGCGAGCGGCACGCCAGCATTTATTGCCGACCCAGACCTTGCGGAAGTGTTGCCAAAAGGAAGTTATATATTGGCGCCATCGCCCGATACTGAAGGAATGGCAAAAGCTTTGATGGAGATTTGGCGGGCACCGAGGCAGATTGAAAAGATGAGCCAAAAGATGATTGACTATCGGCCGGAGATTAGGAATTCGGTTAAAGTGGATAAGTTGTTGAAGTTCATTGAGAAGTTATAAACTTATAGATTAACGATTTACGCAACGTACCGAATATCCGCCGCTTCGTACTCGCCAAGTATGGGTGCCGCCTGACACGTGTTGATTTGGAATCATTAGAAATAGCGAATATGCGTAAGCGGTATTATCAACATCAGTCCAGCTAAAGTAAGTCTCAGGAGACCAGTAGACGCCAAACGCACCAACGTATCCCACCCCATTACCCCCACCATACACAAAATAAATAGGTGCATTATGATAATTGCTTTGGTCTAGACCGAGAGCGGTTTTTAGGGCATAAAAAGATTTATTTCCCGCACGGCCATCACCATCATATGGTAATGTCCACCCGGCTGGGCAGATAGATTGATTTGCATCCATACCATGACCAATATAGCCAGATGAATCATTCATAGCTATTGCGGCAGTCCAGTTATAATAGTTTCCAATGTGATAATGCCTATCACTACCGCAAACTTCAGTGTTGGCTCCATACGTAGGATTAAGATCATCGTCAAATGTACCGTCCCAACAAAGATTACCTGGATCAGAAGATTCCAGAATGGTATTTGATCCAGCCCAGGCTGTATCATTAGTAACATGGGTGGCCGCATTGGCTGTCCATTTGGCGTTTGTGTCCGGCGTAGAGCCATGACCAATATCGGTATTGGCATAGGTGTAGAAATTTTCAGTAGTAACAATATCATGGTCTAGATTTTGCGTCATCCAAACATTACCGTCTGCGAGTTTAGCGATATAATATTCTTTTTCGTCACGATTGTCTTTGAGTTGATATTGTTGATTTAGAACCATTGAATCTAATAACTCGGTCATTTCACTGTCGGTTAATGTGGCAAAGTCTTGCATATATTCGAGATTATTAATGTTCACTGGTATTGGATCTGGGGCACAGGTGCTGATGAAAGTTACAGTGTCGGTATAAGTGCCTGGCTTGGTGGCAGGGGTGAGTTTGGCGGCAAAGTAAATGGCGAGATTTAGTGCACTGCTGGAGCCGGTATTCTGGGCATAGGTAGCAATTTGATTGCTCGCGCCGACGGCATTATAATCACCGCTCGTGCCAACACGATACCCCCAGCGATCATTAGTAAAATTCGCCTCCGAGACGGAGCCGGGCAAGGTTGCAATAGTGTTATTCCCTGACGTGAGGTTAGTAGAAGCTGTGGTCATAGTGACGGTGCAATTATTGGCGGTGTTGGTGTAGGTGCTAACCGTAGCATAGTCACTGCTAAACGTACCTTCGACGCTTGGGGTAATATCAAGAGCGACATTATTAGCGCTAATGGTGATTGTTGAAGACGGGTTGATTGTCGCAGACATCTCTATTCCGGAGGTGGAAGCATAGGCACTTATTGCCGTAAAACAATAATCTATTGCATTGAAGATGCCGCCAAGAGCCATACTAAAAATCAAGATTTTATATAATGACCTTTTTATCCTCATGCTTTTATTTTAGCATAAATATGAAGGTTTTATGGATTATTCTTTTGCTTTTTTTATTATTATGATATAATGGGGTCATGAAAACAAAAACGGTAATACACAAATTGTTGATTATTGGTGCATTATTTGTGGGTCTACTTAATATAGTGGACTATTTTTATGCTTTGAATATTACAAACGCCGCAAATTCTGGCTTAACGGCGGTCGCGACGGTTGACACAGTCTCGACAATGGTGATAAGCGAGGACGATATCGCGCTTGATATCGTGCCGAGCGTGGAGGGGACTTTCAAGAGTGCACATACTACGGTTGGAACTTATGCCAATACAAATGGCGCATGCACTGTGACAATGACGACTTCTTTCACGGATTTAGTGTCCGGAGCGGACAGCATTGCTACATTATCCGATGCGGTATCGGAAGCAAACTTTACGGATGACCGTTGGGGATTCAGGATTGGCTCGAGTGGTAATTATAATACCGTAGAAACCAACAATGAGATTGCTAGTTTTGAACAGAAGACTGGCTCAACAGCGTATAATTCCGACATTTACTTTGCGGCGAAGTTGACACTGGCGACTAGGCCGGGAACATATTCCAATACGGTAACATTTATGAGTACGTGTTTGCCACCGACAGGACCATCACGTTATATGCAAGATTTTACATTGGAAGAATGTCAAGCGTATGCTGCTGATGAAAATTATACACTATATGATAGGCGAGACGAAAATGACTATACAGTGCGCTATATTGAGGGGGCTTGTTGGATGACGCAAAATTTGAGGATTACCGGCACGATAAGCTCCGAGGACTCGAATTTTAGTACTTACGACAGCGTAAATATTTGCGAGAGTGATCTTACAACTGGTGGTAGCACTACCCAACCAAAATGCCACGATTCTGGCAATACTACTACAGGAGCTTGGTATAATTTTGCTGCGGCTTCGGCTAAAACTAATAGCATCTCTTCCTCGCCTTACACAGAAGATATCTGCCCAGCTGGGTGGAATCTACCTAGCTATAGTAGTACTGGCGCGGCTGGTTCAATTAACAGCTTAGTTAATACTTCTTCGACATCCATTATGAAATTATCCCCTGTTGCTACTGGTGTTTATAATTACAATGGGAGCTATACAGAACCGCAGAATGGGATTTGGTGGACAAATAACGGATACTCCTCAAGTCATTATTATATGTATTATAATAGTAGTTACCTTAGCTTCACTAATCACGTTGGTCAATCTTGGGGATTCCTTGTTCGCTGTGTCCGGCTGTGATTGCTTTATGATACAATTGTGGTATGAAGAAGTACTTGGCTGATATCTTGGTGGGAATGCGTTTGATATTTGCGGTCGTGTTGTTTGTGATGGCGTTTGCCGGGGGTGAACCAGGGGTGGGATTTTTGGTTTTTGTATTAGGGGAGCTGACAGATGCGTTTGATGGGACATGTGCTTCTAGGTGGCCTTTCCCTGCCGGTAAAGAGCCAAAATACAGGCGATACGCTGCAAAATATGATATGCTCGCAGATATGCTCCTTGGGGTGGGGATGGCGTTATTTTTTATCTTTCGGGTGGATTTTGTGGCGGGATGGATTATCTGTGGTGGATATTCGGCATTGGCGCTAATTAGCGATTTCTTTATCTATGGTAAGATTTTTGGGCACCCAGATGATTTTAAGAAATGGTCGCTAGCGGCGCACAATTTTAAGCTAGCGAAAATTATAGTGTTAGCTCGAAGAAGGCTATACGTGGCACTAATCGTACTAATTGCTATTTGGACGCTCTACGCCTCTGGTTGGGATCTGGTTGTAAAAGTGATATTTACTATTTTTTCGATTATTGTGGCAGCGTGGTTGTGGTTTTTCTTGGCCCAAAGACGCAATAATATCTCTAGAGATGCGGTAGAAATCGAAAAAAAGCTTGGTAAAAAGCGTAAATAGCATTACTTGCTATCGTTGACATTTTTGCATAAGTGTGATATAATTATAGCTGCAGATGGATGAGAACCCTAAAAATTTATGGAGGTGTTGCAAATGAGGAAGTCCCTTCTGCTCGTTGCCCTGCTCCTGGTGGTCACGGTGCTGTTCGCGGTGCCTGCTACGGCGGAAGCCGAACAGTTCATCGATGATGCGAACGTGTATGTCGTTGAGTCCGATACCGACATTGTCGGATTGGATGTCGGCGTGCCGATCCCGCCCCCGAAGCCGCCTGAGCCGGAGCCGCCTACGCCCAAGCCCAAGCCTGAGCCGGTACCGGCGCCCAGACCGGAGGAGGATCATACCCCTCCCGGAACGACGCCGAGGCCGGAGGAACCGAGGCCCGAACCCACGCCTCCTGCGTGGGAGCCGGAGCCGCCCATCGTGGGTGTGCCGAGGCCGGAGGATCCGGAGCCGCCCGTCATCACCATCGCGGTGGAACGGGTCTTGCCCTGTCCGCCGGAGCCGGTTATGCCGGGTGACAATGTGCCGGAGCCGACGCTTCCCCCATGGGAGCCTGAGACTCCTGAGGAAGAGGTATTCACCGCCGCTCTTCCACCGTGGGAAGATTCCACTCGGGGGTGCGTAGTTTATTGCACCCTCGATGTAGAAGCTATCATTATATCGGTAGATAGCTTCGAGGATATTGACCCGAAACTCTTCGTCTTCGACATGATTTCGTGTCGTGCCGAAGTGGTGGAGCCGACGGTGCGTAGGCATTTCGAGGTCGAAAGGCCTCGTGGGACCAGACTGTTCATCGCTGTCTTCGACAGCGAGGGGGTGATATTTGATATCACCGTCTGGACACCCCCTGCCCCCGAGCCCTGACCGGGCAACCCCGCACCTTAAAAACACCCCTCGAGGCCCTGCCTCGGGGGTGTTTTTGTGGTGAAAATTTAGAACAACCCGGCGAGGGTGGCGTTAATAAAATTGTTCGGATTATAAAGGTTAAATACTGCGATTTTTGCCAGTAATTCCCCGCTCCAAAACGTCAGTGGAGTAAAATCGGTTTGATCCAGTGGGACCGCAGCAACATTACCGGCGTAAGCCATAAGTATCTGGTTGTTGTGCAATGTAATAATTGCTGTAGGATAGCTTAGGGTGAATTTATGGAGTGTTTCTGCTACTTGCACTAGTGGTTGAGACGGCATCAGCATTTTGGGGTAGTACATGGCGCGGAGAAGTTTTTGGAGCTGAGTGATTGAAGCCATAAGGACAAGGTTTTGATTTAAGAGGGTACGCTCTGGCTGGTAGTCGGCAATTAGGTCGACCGCGTCACGAGTGATAAAAAGTGGCTTGGTGGACTCTTGGCAAGCAGTGGCAACAGCGCGGGCAGTGGTGGTATTTTTAGATAAATCGCCAATTAGTAAGGCGGAGTCAGCCGCATCGATGGCTTTGGATAACTCATCGGTGTTTGCGAACGAACCACTGTCGGTAGAGCCAAGAAACACAAGGCCCGGAACTGGCGGGAGCTTGTTTTTAAGGGCGTCCGGTAAAACTACATTGACACTTTCTAGCGGATATGCACTAAGCCATTCAGCAACTTTAACACTAGTGCGAAAACTCTGGCTATTACTGCCAATGACGGCCATAATGCCCTGTTTACGCTCTGGAATATTCCACTTCAAGTCTTCGGCTGGATTGTGGTCGTATTTTTTGAAGTAGTCCATGATTATTATGCATCCTTTAATTCGATACTAACTGGGCAATGGTCTGAACCTTTGTAGTTTTCGTAGATTTCGGCGGATTTAAGGTGAGATTTAAGAGATTTAGAGATGAAGAAATAGTCGATACGCCAACCGACGTTGTTCTCCCTGGCGTGACCCCAGTGGCTCCACCAGGTGTAACGCTGTTCGTCTGGGTGCTTAAAACGGAAGGTATCGATAAAACCGGAATTTAGTAAATTAGTAATACCTTGGCGCTCCTCATCGGTAAAACCGGCGCTGTGGCGGTTTTGTTTGGGGCGCGCAATATCCATTTCGGTATGAGCGGCATTAAAATCGCCACATGTTACCACTGGTTTAGTTTTCTCTAGCTCTTTGAGATACTGTAAGAGCTCAGGGTCCCAAGCTTTTTCACGGAGTTCGAGACGAGAAAGGTCTGGTTTGGAGTTTGGCACGTAGACATTAACCAAAAAATACTCGCCTAAGTCTAACGTGAGGACGCGGCCTTCACGGGAAGACAGCTCGTTAAAATTATTGTTCAGTACAGTAGGTTTTTTTATACGCGAAGACACTAGCACAGCTGTTCCACTATAGCCGGCTCTTTCGGCAGGGTTCCAGAAGACTTGGTAACCCGGAAAGTCGTGGTCGATTTGTTCTGGTTTGGCTTTGATTTCTTGCAAACAGAGGACGTCTGGCTGCTCGGCAGCAATAAAATCCTGGAGGGAGCCTTTCTTTAGTACGGCGCGGAGGCCATTAATATTCCAAGAATAGATTTTCATGCGTATCTGCCCCTTTCTATGTCGCGTTTTTTGATGGTTTCACGCTTATCGTATTTTTTCTTACCTTTACCGACGGCTATTACGAGTTTGATGTGGCGAGAGCCACCAAGTAGTTTAATTGGCACGATAGTAGAGCCGGCAATTTTGGCACGTGAGAGGCTGGCGATTTGCTTTTTGGTGGCAAGAAGCTTGATATTACGGGCAGTATCAGCACCAAGAGTGAGATTATTAAGCCAAAGTTCATTACCACGAATCGTTACAAAGGAGCCTTTGAGCTGGACGTGGTGGTCGCGGATGGAGCGAACTTCGGGGCCGCTAAGGCTCATACCACAAGTAAGCTCGTCACCGAGAACATAATCGTAACGCGCTCTGGCGTTTACGGTAACCGAATCTGATTTGGCTTTCTTTTTCATATCTTTATTATATCACTTCACCTTAACATTGTCTGTGCCAAGCAAATCTTGAAGCTTTTTAAGGAGGTCGTCGCTTGTGTCAACCTTGAATGGCATACGAAGTGGGCGCTTGGTTTCGCCATCTTTTAGCACCAAAATTACGTCTTGAAAACCAGAGTTGAGGTCGGCGAGACGACGAATAGCACTTAGGGTGTCGGTATCGTTGGGGTTTTCAATAAGAAGATAAAGTTTCTCTTTGCGGGGGTCTTTAGGTGGAGCAGCAAGAACCGTGCGCGGAGCTTCGCTCACGGGGGCGGATTCGCGCCAGGCGCCACCGCCACGCTTGCGGTTATTGGTGGGAGCTTTGACTGGGGCCGCCAGCTTAGTACCGGTTGGCTTATAGGCTTCTAGCACTTCATCTGAGATGAGCTCGACCGCTTCGGCGAGAACTTTTGCTTCAGAGGTGAGATTGCCAGCTTTATCTGTGGCGTTAATACGGCCTTGGACTTTTACGACATTATCAACCTCTAATTTGCCACCATATTCGGCAAAAACTGATGGAAAAACAATAAATTCTGTTTCGTTAGACTTGTTTTCGAGCTTTACGAAGGCCATTTTGTCACCTTTTTTGGTGAGAATGGTGCGCACAGCAGTGATAATTCCCCCGATAGTAACAACCTTACCGTCGTTTTCTGGTTTGATTAAATCTAGCGGATGAGTTTGCTCTTCGAAGTAGGTGTCGTATTTATCGAGTGGGTGGGCAGACAGATAGAGACCCATTAGATCACGCTCCCAGAGAAGCTGCTCTTTCTCTGAGAATTGGGTGGGGGCGGGTTTGATTTCAACCTCTGGAATCATGCCAGCCTCGCCCATCATACCAAAGAGGTCGGTTTGACCGGCACCAACGTCTTTTTGGCATTTGGCACCGTAGGCTTGGATGGCTTCAAGGTTGAATAGCAAATCAGAACGGGAGGCAAACCGATCAAAAACACCCGTCTTAATGGCCGCTTCCCATGATTTTTTATTGAATTTGGTAGAGTCAACGCGTTTGGCAAAATCACAGATGGACTTGAAGGGGCCATTTTTATCACGTTCTGGGATAACGATGTCTTCGACTAGGGATTTGCCCATATTCTTAATACCAGAGAGGCCAAAACGGATAGTTTTTTCGCCGCCAACAATACCAAAATCACCGTAAGATTCATTAATATCTGGACCAAGGACTTTGAGGCCCATGCGTTTACATTCGGTAATCTCAATTGCGAGGCGGTCGGTCCAGCGCATATCAGCGGTCATAAGGGCGGCCATGAAGGCATCTGGGAAGTGGGCTTTGAGATAAGCGGTCCAATAGGCTACGAGCGCATAACACGCGGCGTGAGACTTATTAAAGCAGTAGTTCGCAAATTCAAGGAGCTGAGCCCAAAAAGTCTCGGCGATTTCCTCTGTAGCGCCACCAATTTTAACGGCCCCCTCAATAAATTGAGGTTTGACTTTTTTCATGAGGTCGATTTTCTTCTTACCGACTGCTTTACGGAGAGTATCTGCCTGGCCACCAGTAAAGCCGCACCATTCCTTGGAAATCTGCATGAACTGCTCCTGATAAATCATAATACCATAGGTGCTTTTAAGAGAGTTTTCAAGACCGGGATGCAAATAGGTGACCTGTTCTTCGCCGTGTTTGCGGCGAATAAATGAGTCAATAAACTGCATTGGGCCAGGGCGATAAAGCGCCACCATAGCGATGATATCTTCAAACGAAGAAGCTTTGAGGTCTCTTAGGTAGCGCTTCATGCCGGCAGATTCAAGCTGGAAGACACCGGTGGTCTCTGCACGCTGCAAGAGAGCGTAAGTTTCTGGATCGTCGAGTGGGAGAGCGGATAAATCGATATCAGTTTGATAGACCTTACGAATCATGCGCAAGGCATTGTTAATTACAGAGAGGTTAGAAAGGCCAAGAAAGTCCATTTTAAGGAGGCCAAGCTCTTCGACTTGACCCATTGGAAATTGAGCGGCAATAGGGCCTTTAGCGGAGACTTCAAGTGGGAGGAATTTAACTAAATCATCGGGGGCGATAATGACACCGCAGGCGTGTACGCCGTGGTTTCTGATGGTCCCCTCAAGACGCGAAGCAAAATCAATAACTTGTTTAGAGGTAGGATTAGTCTCGTACTCTTGCTTTAAATCTGGGACGTCTTTAATTGCGTCGGATAGCTTTATGTGGTGACCTTGCACTGGGTCTGGTACCATTTTAGCGAGACGGTCTGCCTCGGCATAAGGGACTTCAAGTACGCGGGCGACGTCACGCACGGCGTTTTTGGCCATCATTTTACCAAAGGTAGCAATGTTGGAAACTCGGTCAAAGCCATACTTCTCTGAGCAGTACTCAATCACCTCGTCACGACGAGTATCCTGAATATCAGTATCGATATCTGGCATGCTGATACGATCTGGATTTAAGAACCTTTCGAAGAGGAGGTCGTATTTAAGAGGGTCAAGCTCGGTGATACGGAGAGCGTAGGCTAGAATTGAACCGGCCGCAGAGCCACGACCCGGACCATAAACAATACGTTTGGATTTACCCCAGTTAATAAAGTCTTGCACAATAAGGAAATAGCCGTTGTAACCCATTTTATCTACTACTGATAGTTCGTAGTCGATGCGAGGGAGAACTTTGTGGGCTTCGTCACGTTCCTTATCGACGTCCTCGAGAATTTTACGGCATTCTTCAACTTTTAGTTCGGTGGTTTCGTTGAGTTTTTTGCCGCCATAGCGGTAGACTAAACCCTGAAAAACGAGTTTATCGAGATAAGTCTTTTCATCTTCCCCATCTGGGACCGGAAATTTTGGAATCAAAATGCGGCCAAGTTGCAAATCTACATTACAGCGATCGGCAATTTTTTTGGTATTAAGAATCGCCTCGGGACAAGTATCCTGCCAGTGTGCTATGATTTCTTCAGCCGGGATGACGTGCAGGTCATAGTCTTTTAAGGTCATGCGGTTAGTATCGGAAAGATTAGCTGCGGTGCCAATACAGAGTAAAACTTCGTGAGCATCTTGGTCTTCATGATTAAGATAATGCGCATCGCAAGTTACAACTAAAGGCAGGCCTAGCTCTTTGGCGTGAGCCATATGCCAATCGTTGACTTTTTTCTGCTCTTCAGAATGAGTAGAAGAGAGGGGGTGGCCATGGTCTTGCATTTCCAGATAAAAACGGTCTTTAAAAACATTACGATACCAGTCGATAAGCTCAAGAGCGCGCTTATCGTCGTCGGCGCGAATAGCTTCACTAATTTCGGAACCCATGCAACCAGATAGACAGATTAGACCTTCATTGTATTTCTCAAGCTCGTCATGATCGGTGCGGGGCTTATAATACTTACCATGTTCCTCGGCATTAGTCATGATGTGGCAGAGGTTTTCAAAACCTTTGTTATTCATGGCGATAAGTGTAATATGGAAACGTTGTTTGTCGTGCGCGGGGTCTTTATCGGTAAGTTTGCGGGCGGCAACATATGACTCCAATCCAAGTAGCGGTTTAATGCCGGCGTCATTGCAGCACTTATAAAGCTCCACGAGGCCACTCATGGTGCCATGGTCGGTCACTGCAACAGCCTCCATGCCGTCCTTCTTAACAAAATCTACTAGTTCTGGTATCTTTGTTAAGCCATCCAAAAGTGAGTAGTGAGTATGGTTATGCAAGTGCACAAAGTCACTAGTTTTTAGTGCTGTAGCCATAAGAAGGATTAATCCTTCTTAGAATCAGATTTTTTGGTCTCAGTTGTTTTTTCAGCTTTTTTAGCTTCAGTTTTTTTGGGTTCTGGTTTTTCAGATTCTGTTTTCTCGGGCGTATCTTTATCACATTCGGTTTTTTCACAACATTTGCAACCATCGCAACAGTCGCATTCATCATCCTCGTCACATTCATCATCTTGTTTGTCTGAGATGAATTTACCAGCTATAGCACCAGCAATAGCGCCAAGCGCTGCACCTAAGAAGAACTTTCCCGCACCACTTTTTTTCTTTTCTTCTGTCATTTTTTCTCCTCCTTTTTAGTATCTTTCATTTTTTCTTTAACTTTGGGATTAACATATTTATCTACTATCATGCCCATGGTGCTACCGATGGCGGTCATTCCCTTCATGTTTTCTACGACGTCGTTAGCGTTGTCGGCGATATCTTGACCTTTGACGGCGACGCGCTTAGCCTCTTCGGCCACAGCCATCAATCGTACCATCAAAATGATGCCAACTACTAAAAAGATGAATAATGTGACGCTTAATATTGCCACCAAAATCCATTCTGCTACGTTCATTTTTCCTCCTTTTTATAATTTAGTACTAGTTGCTTGACTTCATCGGCGTAGTCCGAGTTTTCAAGTACATACTCCAAATGGGTGAGGAAGTAATTTTTGGGGTCACCCGTGGTAAGCCATTTACCACCATTGCGTTTGGCAATGACAACATCACCAACTTTGGCTAATTCTGTGATAGCGTCCGAGGTCCAGAGTTCACCATCAAGGCCGGTATAGTCTTGGGAGAGATATTTAAATACTTCTGGGGTAAGTAGGTATCGGCCATAAGTAGTCATGTTGCTTGGGCTAAGGTCTGGAGTTTTAGGCTTTTCAACAATGTGAGAGAGGGTGCCGTTTTCTTTTAGAGCAATCATGCCATATTTACACCAAGTATCCTCTGGGGTTTCTTGTGTCGAAATAACAGCTTTAGCGTTGGGGTTTTCTTCGTAAGCTTTAGAAAGAGCAATCAGATCATTGCCGCCAATAACCAAGTCGTCGCTATACAAAACAAAGAAAGCTTCTTCATTCTCGACAAATTGTTTAGCGCTGGCAATTGGAGAACCGTTGCCATACGGCAAGGATGGATCCTGTTCGATGATTGTAATCTTGGGGAAGCTCAGAATTTCTTCAACTGGAGCAAAACGCTCTGATTTTCCCTGTTTTTCAAGCAAGGCTTTGACGTTCTCGGCTTTACTGTGGAAATAATCTTCGTAGATTTCGCGAGATTTAGTGTTCGGTGTAGCCACGATGATGATTTCTTCGACTCCGGCTTCAATACACTCTTCAACGCAGAGTTGCATAACTGGCTTGGCGCCAATTGGAATCATTGCTTTTGGGATAGTTTTAGTAATGGGCAAATACCGGCTAGCGAAGCCTGCGTCGGTAATAATTGCTTTTTTAACTTTGGCCATAATGTCTCCATTAGTTTTTTTAATTATAGCACATTTTACGAGATTTGAGTGGTCAAGGAGTGGTCTTAGTCTAAGTTTGCTAGATAATTGATTTTAGCGGAGGCGCGAGCATCATCGTCTTTGGCGGGGAGAGTTTCGCGCGAAGAATAGTCTTCAAAAATATCTAGGGCATTTTTAATGGGTCCGTCATAGATCGGCTCGAGGTCGTAGACGCTCCAAAGTATAATACGCATATCCCCGTGGTGCGAAGCGTAATAATCGATGGCTTTGGTGGTGGCGCGGACAAATTCCTGCTCAGTCTCTTTAGTGTGACGCCAGGCGCGTTGGCCGAGAAAATGTTCTGTGACGGTAGGAGAAGTCGCAATCATTAGAAGCATTGATTTGTAATTATTCTTTGCTAGCATAGAAACTAAAATTTCTTCCATGGAGGGGTCCAATAAAGTGACATCCAAGATAATATCATACCCAGTCTTGATGAGTTCTGATAGCACGATAAACATCATGATGGTGCTAAATTCGTCGGTCATTTTGCGAAGATTTGCTTCGCCATAGAAATTCTTAATTTCCTGGTAGTGCGGATGATATTCTACAAAACGACGAGCAGCAACGAGTATGGGGTTGATATTATGCTTTTCACAATATTTAGTTGCGGCGGGAAGAATTTGAGTAGTTTTGCCAGAACCGGAGAGTCCAGCAATACGGATAAAATTATGGTTTTTGGTAGCCCCAGCCGTAAAATCTTTTAGAACTTGTTGTGCCACTGTTGGATATTCTTCTAATTTCACTTGCCATTCAGATTTTACGCGGCTTGGCCAATGGGCCTTCATATAAGTGATGACTTTTTCTAATTCTGTATTACTTTGAGGCATTTTTTGGGTTCCTTTTTAATTTCGATTGTTTTAACATCCGTAAAAGTACGGTATTCACCTTCACATTGAAGCGTAATGGCGGCGGGTTCATCAAATGTTAGGGTATCACCGGTGGTATTGTGCCCTGGCGTGCGCTTTAGAATACTTCGCACCATGAGGACAAATAATTTCGGAAAACTGATAGTTTTCTCGGTTTCACTACGAAAGATATCTGGTTTTAGATAGTCGTCACCGCCCTTCATAACACGAGACATGCTGCGACCATTAACTGCGGCGTAGTCGGAAGTTTTGCGCGGCTGAGGCTTACCATTAATTTTGAAATCTGGAATAAAGACTTTTTTGTGGCGGTTTTTAAAATACCAACTTGCGAGCTGAATATATGAGCGCCAAGAGCTCTTGTGGCCTTTCTGCATTTTTTTACGGATTTTGGGGTCGTCAAAAATCGCAACGGCCTCGGCGGTCATGCCAATGGTGACGTAACAAGCGGCGTAACGCCAATGCGCACCATTGATACTAATACTAAGAGGATAAAAAATAGTGTGGTGGGTCGTGCCCGGAACGATCTCACCTCGGGCTGCGTCCGCTCGGCCCGTTTGCCTTCGGCAATTCGCGTCCCAAGGGGCGAGCGCCACGGGCGAGCGGCGCTCATCCTCGCCTTGCCAGGCTCCGGAGGCCCTTCGGCGAGACATTCCGGTCACCCACCCCAATATCTCATCGGCACTTAGCATACCGAGGGTGCGGGCGAGGTCGTTGAAGTTGCCGTATGGTAGGACGCCGAGGGTGACATCTTTGCCAGATTTAAGGATAGCGTTGACGGTAACTGAAGCGGTAGCATCACCGCCGGCGGCAATGGCTATGTCGCCGTCTTTCAGGCATTTAGAGAGCTTGGTGACATTTTCGTCGAAGTCACTAGATTGACTAACATCGTACTTGCCAATAGTACAAGACTGCAATTTGGGGAGTTTAGCAAGAAATTCGTCTTTGACACGCACATAATTTGACGAGCGCTTATTGTAAATAACAAAGATACGCTGCATGTTAGCCGCCGAAGCCATTAAAGCCAGGTAGTAACCATACTAAGAGTGAATAAATTAAGACATATGCAGCTACCCCAATGACGATCTCAACCAGACGGCGCTTGGCTTTTCTAGTCTTTTCTTCGTTAGGGCCAGCAGTGAGATACTGAGTGCCGGTGATAGCAATACCAACCGCGGCTAAAATACCGATAGCAACCGTAAAGATATTAACAACTATATTTAACACTTGCATCACGCCAGACCCTTCTCCGTCATCACAAACATGCAGAATGGCCCCTTCATAGCAGTCGTTGTCGCCGCTGCTTGTGCTTCCGCTGTCTCCATCTGCATAGGCTGGTGCGGCAGAGATTGGCGTGAGGAGGCCAACAAGACCGACGATTCCAATTATTAAGCTATATAGTATTTTTTTCATACTTCCTCCTTACCTTAAATATTCATGTAGTTTTTTGGTTTCTTTATTCTTGCGAAGTTTAGAAAGAGCCTTGGCTTCAATCTGACGGATGCGCTCGCGGGTGACATCGAACTCATTGCCAACTTCTTCTAGGGTATGTGGGCGGCCGCCACCGATGCCAAAGCGGAGGCGGATGATTTTTTGTTCGCGGTCACTGAGGGTGGCGATAATTTCAGAGAGTTGCTCTTTTAAAAT
>JAFYKF010000005.1 GCA_017537745.1 Candidatus Saccharimonadota bacterium | reverse complement strand
GGATACTTTCTGGGATACTTTCTGGGATACTTTCTGGGATACTTTCTGGGATACTTTCTGGGATACTTTCAGGAATACTTTCTGGGATGCTTTCCGGAATACTTTCTGGAATACTTTCCGGAATACTTTCTGGGATACTTTCTGGGATACTTTCTGGGATACTTTCCGGAATACTTTCTGGAATACTTTCTGGAATACTTTCCGGAATACTTTCCGGAATACTTTCTGGGATACTTTCTGGGATACTTTCTGGGATACTTTCTGGGATACTTTCTGGGATGCTTTCTGGGATGCTTTCTGGGATGCTTTCTGGAATGCTTTCTGGAATACTTTCCGGGATACTTTCTGGGATGGTTGGCTCTGGTTCTGGTGCTGGAGTTACACCGACGCATTTTTGAGCACAGCCAGGCATATCATAGACGCACACGTCGCCACCTTCTGCGCCAAAGTATTTGCGCACCCACCAACCTACGTTGCCGACAGGCTTTCCATCAGCACCCACTGGCAAGATTACTTGTTTTGCGACTGATGCATAGTCGGTCATGATGTCTCTGTCTTCTACGCCAGGAGTGGTGTAAGTGGAAAGCCTGTCCGTAATGACATCAACCGCATAATGACCACCTTGCATTTTGCGTTCCATCTCATTAATAGTAGCATTGACCAAGGCATCATAGTAATCGGCGTTTTCTCTCATCTTGAGGTTATCTAGCAAGAGATTGAGCTCCCTGTTGCTATCAATAACACCATCCGTTATTCCCCACCCAATTAATATTTCTCTTGGGATGATTGTATCTAGAACCTTTGGTTCAAGCAAGCCATAGTTTGAGGCATTTTGACCCAACATGAAGGCATCGGTACCAGTTTTGACAAGCGATTGCATGAGATAGGCACCTTGCTCGTTGATATCCATCTTGCCATCGCCGTTGAAATCCCATGTGGTTGGCGTACCAAGGTAGACTCTTCCCTCAATGTATGGAGTATTTAATGATGAATCATATTCTGCATGATAACCACCGCGATAGTCCAATTCTGGAACCGCTATTGATTCTTCGCCGAGGCGAATTACGGTTTCTTCGTGGCCGTCTACTTCGTCTTCGTAGAACATGGACGGTAAGCCTTCTTTCGAAATTGCGACAGTTGTTTCGGTTAATAATTCTTCACCTGAACCTCTCGAGACTGGCATTTCCTGGTTCCCGCGAATTATTGCTATGTCATCTCTCCTAGCACCGCTGGAGCGAGCGACGGCACCAGCAATGCTAGCTGCGCCATTATCGTTGGCGGAATCACTGGTGATGTTATGGGTCTTGTACATGGACGGTAGATTTTTCCCGACGCGAATGCCTTTGAATATTTCACTGAGGTTGCTAATCTTTTTGCCTTGCGCATCGACAGCAAATTGGCTAAGGGTTTCGCCGGTTTCGGTCCTTGTAGCCGTGAAGGCAAAACCTCTGCCCTCAGTTGGCACATGAACAACGTCTTCTAGATTTACGCTCTTACCAGAAATAGTACCATAGGAAATTAAAGTATTGCCATCCATCACGCCGATGCGGGCGGTACCAAGGAAGCCGGCAGTGCCGAGGTTGTCTACATTACTAGTGTCTAACAACCCGGCTGGAACTACGGCTCTGCCGTCTACGATGTCAAATTCTAGTGCTCCACCTGAGCCACTTCCATCTAAGTCAATATATAATTTGGTGCCTTCCGGAATGTCATTACCATTTAGGCCCCAGACTGGGATTGAGTAAGTTTCTGGACCGTCACCGCCGATGCTGTTAGAAATAGGTTGACCGAAGGAAACAATGTTGCCAGAGCTTCTACTCCAGTCTATGCCACCAGAATTATCAACGACGTTCTCGGCTTTTTGTAGATATTCACCAACAGAGGTTGGTTCGTAACTATTGACGCTGATTGATTCTCGTTTTAGATCAATGCCCTGCTCTGCTAGCTTTGCTCTTGCTTCAACAAAGGTTGCTTTGTCGGATAGATTGATGCCAGTGCCGTTGTTTTCGTCATATATTATTTCGTCGCCTTCGTCTAGAATGCCGTTTTTGTTCAGATCTCTACCCAGTGTTAGACCTTCTTTGCTTGGGTCATCCTCGATAAGAACCGCGGCACGCTTATTTGCTAATACCTTTTCAAACTCAACGTTGTCGTCGCCTGAAGGTTCTTCGCCCATTAGACGCTTTCGGGCTAAGCTAGGATTGCGTAGGGCGGCCAAGCGTGGGTCTTGACTTTTGCGCAAAGCAGCTAGACGTGGATCTTGGCTATTCGAGGCCTGATTATTCAGGCGCTGATTTCGCATGGCTACCTGTCGCGGGTCTTGGCGGGCAAGCCTCTGACTCCGTTTATCTATATTAAATGTTGCCCCTTTTGGTGTGCCACCGCCGTCTCCGTTTCTGTCTGTATCTACACTCGTTTGCTCTTCATTTTCTTCTGTTGCACTAGCTTTTCTTGCTTTTTCAACCTCGCTCTTTACTTTATCATTGAGTGATTCTTTATTTGGCTGCTCGGGTTGATTATTATTTTTGCTTTCTTTTTCACCTTTTAGCTTAGTCATGGTAGATGACACAACTGGAGTCACAGCCTCACGTATGACCGACGCAAGAACACCGATTGTACCACCGGTGATTGCGCCAGCGATTGTATCTACGGCAACTTGTCTAGCCATATATTTACGCTTTTCGGCATTGGCTGCTTTTTGCATGTCTTCGTAAGATTTGACTTTGTTAGCAATGCTTTCTGCGTTGAGGGTAAAGGCACCTTGTGCTTCTAGAAGCTTCCTAGCGGCAACCATTCTTTCGGCAAGTAAGCGGCGCTCTTTGGCAACATTGCCGCCACTAAATCTGATCAAATCAATCTTCTGTGATGCTGATACTTGATTGCGGGCCATGACATCTTCAATCGTGGACAACAATTGCGCTCTTTGTTCTGGCGTGCCGCCCGATTCGACCTGGGCGATTCTTTCGCCTAGTTCGTCATAAATGTCGGCGGCATCTTTGCGGCCACGTAATTCGTTAATTTTTCTGGCATATTCTTCAGCTTTGGAAGCCTTTTTCTTGATTGTATTAGTGAAAGACAATACATTGGCGACTACGGCTTTTGCATTAACTGGACGCTTTTGTTCGTGAGCGGATTGAACGGGTGCCTGTTCGGTCGATGGTGTAGGGGTGCCAGTAGTGGTTTCAGCCTCAGTTGACGTTTCAGTTGCTGTTTCTGCTGTTTTTTCTGCAGTTTCGATTTCTCTACCGCTCGTAATATCTTCTATTTCATTCCTGGATACAGTTGCTCGGGCTCGGCTAGCACCACGAATACCACCAAAGACACCGCCCGCAATAGCACCCAATGCACCAGCTTTAGCGGTGGACGAAAGCGAATTAACTGCCTTACCGATAAGGGTATTGGCTCCCTTTCGACCTTCGCGCATTAGTACCGAATAGGCAACCCCACCAACTAAGCCGCCGATAGCGACCGCTGAAGCGATGTTATCAACTTTTTGCTTAGTATGAATACCTTCTTTCATACCTTTGGCGTGGTACAAGGTGAAATTCTTGTCAAGATAATTTTCGAGATTCTTTTTGCCGATACCATTTTCGGCCAAGGATGCTACGCCTCTAGCGGCTTCATGAATTGCCTCCATCGAAGTGATTTCGCGTTTGCTGTGATCACCAATAAGGGTTCTCACTATGCCGGATTCGAGAATTTTACTCTTAGTTTTTTCGTCACCAAAGGCACCTGATTTTTGTAAATCGGAAATGGTCTTACTATAATTATCCCAAGCTGCTTTTTTGGCTTTTTCGTCCTTTGCGCTTTGAGTTTGCTCAAAGAGCGTAATATATGCGGCCTTAATTGTCTGCTGAACAGGCTCTTCAACCTTTGTAATGCTTTCACCCTGAGCTAGGGAGACACTTTTGCTGGAATCTATGGTTGTCTCACCTTCTGAGAGGCCAGCTTCTTCGATGGCAAGCTTGGCTCTTTTTTCGGTTTCTTTTGCGCTGTCGCTGGAAATCGCTTTGCTACCAGTAAATTCGACGCCTAAGGCCTTGTAGGCATCTTCGAGGTTACCCGTTGCGTCAATAGCCTTCGCAGCCTTAGCCCGATAGATTGCGGTTGGGAGTGACATTGCGATGCTATTTAAATATGGACCCACCATAGGAATATAAGAAAGGCCGATAGCGGCTTTAGAAATGGAGAATTTTCTACTTCTATCTTTTGCATTTCTTTTTTCAACAGCTTCAAGAACGAGATTGTCACGAGCGGTTTTATCTACGTCAGTTAAAACTGTCGCTCCGCCGAGTACATCGGCGATTTTTTCCTCGTCTGACATAGCAGCACGGATTGCAGCTTCACCGAGTTTCTCGGCGGTTTTTCTATCAACTTCTTGTGCCTCTGGATTGTTTGCTGGAGTTTCCGAATTGTTCGTTGGAGCTCCAGGCGCCGGAGCGTTGGCCATGTTTTGGCCGGCTCCAGCGCCCCCAGTTGGGGCCATATTAGTGCTATTAGGTGCCATTTTATTGCTCCACCTCCTCTTCGATTTGTGTTTCTTCCGATTCCAAATCGTCTGACGTGGTTAAATCATCTTCTGATGCTGAGATATTTCCTAAATAAAGATCGCGGAAGCGGGCCATGGTGACACCAATAATTTCTGCAGAGTTGAGACCAGCTTCTTCTATCATGTTGGCAATGATTTCTGGATCGATTTGGCCCTCTTCGGTGGCCATTTTATTTAGCTCGTCGATTTTGTCATCTGGAAGTTCGGCAATTAAGGAACGGTCAAGTTCTTGGAGAAGTTTGTTTTTTAAATCTTGGAAAATGGCGGACTGGATTTCTTCGCTGCCTTCTGACACGCCTTTTTCTTCCATGATGCCTTGGACAAACAAATTGATTGCTTCTTCGTTGGTGAGGTCATTCACGGACATTGAGCCCTGAGCAGGGTCATCGCCCTGAGCATCATCTTGGACGTCATCCTGGGTGTCGTCTTGGGCTGGAGCATCTTGGACCGGTGTAGAGATTGGCGCAGTTGCGTCAGTGGCAGTTGGCTGAGCAGCTGCATCGCTAGTAATATCAGTGGTGTCGGTTTGTGGCACCGTAACGTTAGTGTTGTCCATAAAAATGACCTTTCCTTTGTGTAATTTCCTTTTGTTCTTAGTTTAGCACGAGCATTATTAATGGTCAAGAGAATTTTTATGATTTTTCCCATCAAAAAACCGAACATGTTGTTCGGTTTTTTAGATATTTATGGCTAGTCTTTTACATTTATAAAGCTCCTATAAATATAATTGCTGTACTATAGATAAAATTGAATTTATTATAATCGTATATTACATTGGTGATCCTTTCGTTTAAGCTTGATATTATTTTGTTTGCGATTTTATTCCTTTCTTTTAGTTTTTCTGTTTTGTATGATTAGTGGTTATATCCTTGGAGGGCAGCTGCGCCTAGATGCCTTTGCATAAAGCGATCGATTCTCTTCTGGGTTTCGCCACTAATCTTTTTTGCTGGCGGGGCACTAAAACCTATATCTATGAAATTGTTATAGTTTTCGTACTGTTTCGCCATTATTTTTGCTCCTTTTTGTTTTTATTATTTTTATTTTGGTTTTTATTTGTTAGAATGTTTGTTTTGTTTTCTAACTTGATTTGAGTATAGCACACATTGTGTTTTTTGTCAATACCTTTTATGCTTATTTATTGTTATTTTGTCAAATTTCCAGAGGAAATTTGGAACTTCGTAAACAAATTTAAAAAAAGACCTCTTCGTTTTTTCTAGCTAAAACTTAGAGGTCCACTTTTTTAGATTTTCTCAAGTGAGATAGTGACATTATCGCCGGCGACTTTGGCAATTTCATCGTGAGCGAAGTTAGCATCCTTTTCGAAAGAGTCGGTGAGAGTCTCGGATTTAACAAGATCCTCAAAACCTTTGGGTAGGTCTATCGAAAGTGAGAGTTTGATACGATCATCCATATTTAGTTTGGCGTTCTTGCGGGCGGACTGGATGGCGCGAATAAGATCGCGGGCATAACCTTCCCTTTTGAGCTCGTTGGTCAAAGTTTTGTCGAGCTTAAGTTTCTTGCCGTTTTTAACTTTTTTGACGTTCACTTCTTCGGCGATGATTTGTTCGTAAAATTCTGGCAGTTTATCACCTGCGTAGACGAGGCTTGCCAGTGGTTGGCGCACCTTGATTTGCTCTTCGGTGTCGGACTTTTGCATACGGAGAGCAAGAGCATCCGTAATGATTTGGCGGGTTTCGGCCATTCTATCTATGACTTCTTGGTCTATCTTGCCGGCTTTAGGCCAGGATTCAAGATGAACCGATTTGTTTGCGCCGGTCATCTTTTGATAAAGCTCCTCGGCCAAGAATGGTACAAATGGGGCAAGGATTTTAGAAGTATAGATTAGAACGTAGTACAAGGTTGCGTAGGCGGCCTGTTTGTCGTCTTGGTCGTCATTTTTGCTGAAACGACGGCGAGAACGGCGAACGAACCAGTTACTGAGGTCGTCGATAAACGGAAGAAGACCGTCAAGGGCTTTTGGAATGTTGTATTCTTGCATGCCTTCGGTGATTTCGTTTCTGAGCTCATACATGCGAGAAATAATCCAGCGGTCTAGAGGATTTGGAAGCATACCTTCTCGGAACGCTTCGTCACGTATGCTCCTCGAAAGTATGTCTTCCAGGTCCTCGCTATTGATGCTGTCGATTTCGGCGTAGGTAGTGAAGAAGTCGTAGACATTCCAGAGCATGGCAAGCTTGCGGTTAATGTCGGAGACGTCTTTATCGAGAAGGGCAAAATCCTCTCCGGAGAGGACTGGGGAGCTAAGGAACAAGAAACGAAGAGCGTCGGCAGAATACTGATCCATCAAGAGATTTGGGTCGGTAAAGTTGCCGAGGGATTTACTCATTTTGCGGCCATCGTTGCCCGCCAAGGTGCCAGTAGTGATGACGTTCTTGTAGGCGTTTTTGTGACCTTTTTTAGCCTTTTCGCCAAAGGCGCCGATTTCTGCCAATGCAGTGTTAACGGCGTGGACATAATAGAACCAGGCGCGGACTTGGCCAACATATTCTACGATAAAGTCGGCTGGGTAGTTTTGTTCAAATTTTTTCTTGTTTTCAAATGGATAATGAAGCTGGGCAAAAGGCATGGAGCCAGATTCGAACCAGCAGTCGAGGACCTTTTCGATTCTGACAAAATGTTCTAGACGGGCGGGTCCTGTCGCCGTCTCCTCCCCCACGTCACTAAAGGTTCCGTGGGGGTCCCCCTCCGACGGCACCACCCGCCCACCTACTATATAAGCGTCAAATTCAATTTGATCGACCCAAGGACGATGGTAATCTTCTAACGTTTTGCCAGAATACTTTTTTAATTCATCATATGAGCCAATAACGAGTACCGTTCCCTCTTTAGATTTCCAGACTGGCATGGCGGTGGCCCAGAAACGATCACGGCTCAAATTCCAATCGGGGGCCTGCTCAATGTTCTTAGCAAAGCGGCCGTGTTTCAAATAATCTGGGAACCAATTGATATTTTCGTTTTCGGCAAGCATGAGGGATTTTTGATTTTCAATATCAAAGAACCAAGATGGGAAGGCGCGGTACATGATGCGCTCTTTGCTTCTAGGGTTAAAAGGGTATTCGTGTTGAATATATTCAATCCTGTAGACAATTCCTTTTTCCTCAAGGCACTTGGCGATGAATTTGTTGGCGGCCCAAATTTGAATACCGTGTTCATCGGTATCACGGACGCCTAATTTGTGAAGCTTGTCGGCATATTCTTTGATATAGTAACCGTTTTCGTCTAAAACATCAACAAAGCCAATAGAATCATCGTTGGACGGGTCCTGCTGGCCATGTTGCTTATATAGTTCGTAGTCGTCTTCGCCATAGGCGGGAGCAATATGGACAATACCAGTGCCTTCTTCAGAGCCGACAAAGTCGGCGGTAAAGACTTGGCAAATGGTACCGTCTAGAGATTCATATTTGAGGCCTTCAAGGTCTTTGCCTTTGATAATACAGAGCGGGTCCTGCCAGGTGCTCTCCTCCCCCACTCGCTGATGCTCGCGGGGGTCCCCCTCCGCACCTGTCACCCGCTCGTTTTCTTCATTGAAAATAGCTTTTGCACGCGATTTAGCGACAATATAGATCTCTTTGCCAACTTTAACTTTGACATATTCCATGTCTGGATTTACTGCTAACGCGCGGTTGGCCATCAAAGTCCACGGGGTGGTAGTCCATGCTAAGAAATAATAATCGTCTGTAGTAGATTTAAATTTAACATATGCACTAGGGTCGGTGACGGTTTGGTAGGCGTCGTTGTCCATGGTGACTTCGGCTTTACTGACTGGCGTTGCGAACTTGGTGTCATACATTAAAACTTTGCGACCTTCGTAGATTTTCCCCGCCTCGTAGAGCTGTTTAAATGCCCACCAGACGGATTCCATAAAGTCTTTGTTCATGGTGCGATAACAATTATCAAAATCTACCCAGCGCCCGATACGGTCGATGGTAGAGCGCCAAGTTTCGGAATTAGCAACCATGGATTCGCGAGCTTTAGTAATGTAATCTTCAAGCGACCATTTAGTGCCGATTTCGCGACGGTCAGTGATGCCGAGCTGTTTTTCGACAAAATTTTCAGCCGGGAGACCGTGGCAGTCCCAGCCCCAACGGCGCTCGACGCGGTAGCCGTTCATGGTCCAGTAACGCGGTACAGCATCCTTAACGATTGAGCTCAGTAGTGTGCCGTGATGAGGATTACCAGTAATAAACGGTGGTCCATCATAAAAAACGTAGGATTTATCAATCGGGCGACTTTCGACCGATTGTTCAAATGTTTTATTCTTTTTCCACCACTCGACGAGTGATTTTTCGTATTCGATGGCCTTGCGGCGCTCCCCAGCTCTATATTTCATTCTATTATTATACCATATTTTGGGTGGGTGGGCTATTTTCCGTGGACAACAAGATGGTTATATGGCAAGCGAAGCTTATGGGCAGCCAAAACCCTCACGATAACCTGCAGTGCCTCACGATTAACTGTCAGTTTGTTGGCCGGATCACAGGTGAGAGCAATTTGATAGTTTAGGGTGGATTCTGCAATAGAGTTAAGGCCTTGGTATTCACAGGATTCAACGTCCTTCTGTTTTTTAACTTCTTTTGCAATTTCGGTCATGAGGAGGTCGGCAGCATCTGGTTTAATTTCGAACGGTAGCGGAACGGTAATATAAATATATTCAGAAACAACTTCAACTTGATCGATATTGCGGTTGGCAATAGAAACAATGTTCATCGAATTCATATCTTGAATTTTAGTTGTGCGAAGCCCGATAGATAGGACTTCCCCAACTGTGTCGCCATATTTGACATAGTCGCCAATATCATAATAACCGTCCGAAATGATTTCGAAACCACGAATAATGTCTTTCAGAGCGTCTTGAAGGGCGAAACCGATAACGATTGAAGCGATACCAACGCCAGCAAGCATAGAGCTAACATTGACACCAAAGATTTGGAGTATAGTAAGAAAAGTGACAACACCTAGAACAGCTCCTATAATGTTGCGAAACATCCGAAGGTATGTTTTATTCTTTTTACTGCTTAGAATTTTGGAGTTCTTCTTTTCTTTAGCTTTGAAAAATTTTGAGGTGATAGCATAGATCGTACAGCTTAGTATAATAACAAGTATTGCCCAGATAATACGCTCGAAGAGCCCACTTTTTACAATATCCTCGAAAATATTCATGCTTATATTATAGCATACTCAGCTTCATTATGATGCGTAGTAAGAGACGTCATTAATGAGCGGAAGAGTGCGGCCTTGCCAGATGGCAGCGACGGAGCCTTGGTTATCTAAAGCGATAATTGTGGGGTATTCAACAATGTCATAAACTTGGCAAAAATTAGCATCTCGGTCTGGGTCCATGATTTCTAGTTCTTTGCCGGTTTGGCGGCGAAAATTTTCGAGCCATTCGTCAACAGACCTAGTGTAATCTTGATTATCCCGATAAATACAAACCACCCGCATATTATTTCTTCTTTTTTTGTTCCTTTAAAATATTTTCAAAATCTTCTAGTGTCTTGAATTCACGAAAAACGCTGGCAAACCTGACGTAGGCTACTTCGTTGACTTCAGCCAAGACATCAAGAACAGCTTCACCGATTTGCTTTGAGGTAATTTGGTCAGTATTATAGCTATACAATATCTCGGTGGCGCGGCCTACTACATCTTCGATTTCGAGTTCAGAATTGAAAAATTTACCAACGCTACGTTTGACTGCGAGGAGAAGCTTGTCGCGATCGTAAATTTCTTTGTTGCCACTACGTTTAATGACGGTAAGTGGCGGCATTTCAATACGCTCGTAAGTAGTAAAGCGACGACCATCGGCAGCTTCGCGACGACGACGAATCATTTTGCCATCCAAAGTCTCACGACACTCTAGAACTTTGCTGTCGCCGATACGGAAGTTGTGGTCCATGGCCATGCTCCTTGATTAAAATTTCTTCTTTTTACCACGTAGGCGCTCACGGAGTGAGGGTGGAACGTCCATTTCGTCATCATCATTGGTGGCGATTGGCTCTGGGGCTGGTTCGTTCTTGATGGAATCCCACATATTGGACTTGTTTTCGACAGCAAAATCTTTAGCCTCTGGGACCGGCTTGGCGGTTGGGACTGGTTCTTCTACGGCTGGGGCTGGTTCGTTATTATTGAAATAATCAGAATCAAAACCAGTGGCTACAACGGTGACGACAATTTCGTCTTCTAATTCTGGGCGGATAGAGGCACCAAAGATAATGTTAGCATCTGGTGAAACTGCACCAGTGATAACCTCAGCAGCTTCTTGGACTTCACTCATAGACATGTCCTGACCACCAGCCACCGAGAATAATACTCCGCGTGCGCCATCAATCTTCACTTCAATAAGTGGAGATTCGACGGCCTGCTGCGCAGCTAAGACTGCACGATTTTCGCCAGAAGCACGGCCAATGCCCATAAGAGCGGAGCCGGCATTTTTCATGATAGCTTTGACATCGGCAAAGTCTAGGTTGATTAGAGAATGTTCCGTGATGAGCTCGGAGATACCCTGAACACCTTGACGCAAAACATCGTCGGCAATCTTGAAGGTCTCAACAAGTGGGGTGCGTGGGTCAATGGTCTGGAGCAATCTGTCGTTTGGAATAGTAATGAGCGCGTCGACCTGATGCGCTAGCTTGTCAATCGCAAGATCGGCATTAGCACGACGACGGGCGCCTTCAAACGTAAATGGCTTGGTTGCTACACCTACGGTGAGAATATCTTTCTTGCGTGACTCTTCGGCAACAATCGGGCCGGCACCAGAGCCGGTACCACCACCGGCGCCTAAAGTGATGAACACCATGTCGGCACCATCTAGTGCTTTATCGATTTCTTCTCTACCCTCTTCAGCGGCTTCACGACCTTTTTCTGGGTCGCCACCGGCACCTAAGCCTTTGCCGATATGGACTTTGACGTCTGCGGTAGAATGATGTAAAGCTTGTGCATCAGTATTGATTGCCACGAATTCCACTCCAGTAAGGCCCACTTCCTTCATTCGCTCAACTGCTGAACCGCCGGCACCGCCGACACCTACAACCTTGATGCTTGCTTTGCTTTCCACCTCTGTCGGTTTGATTTCTGGCATATAATTTCCTCGCTTTTTATAGCTTCATTATACACCTTATTTGAATATTGTTCAATAGCTTAGAACTTGGAGAAAATCTTCTTTAGGAAGCCTGGGGATTTGAGCTTCGGTAGCTTAGCGGATTTCTTACTTGGAGTAAATTTTACAGATGATTGCTCAGCAGCAAGAAGAGCGAGACCTACTGCAGTAGCGAACTCTGGTTTTTCGACAGATTCAGATACGCCACCTAAGCCTTGTGGAACGCCGATTTTGACGGCGGCTTCAAGACATTTTTTGGCGAATAGTTCAATATCGCGCATTTTGGCACCACCACCAGTCAAAACGATTCCCTCTGGGAGGCGTTGATCATAGTGAGCGTTTTTGAGCTTCTTACGAATTTCAGAAAAAATTTCTTCAAGGCGAGCTTTAACTACCGTTTCAACTTCCTTGCGTTCAAAGGCACGTTCGGTTTTGCCCTCTTTACCAATTCTGATGACTGGCGATTTGTCGGTGTCAAAATCTCCGGTGACAAAACGAACTTTGATTTCTTCAGCCATTTCGGGGTCGATTGCTAGAACGATGGCGAGGTCATTAGTGATATTATTGGAACCAGCTGGGACTACACCTACATATTGCAAGTCGCCTTCTTCATAGACGGCAACCGATGTAGTGGCGCCACCCATATCGATGACGGCAACGCCGTTTTCTCTTTGGCGATCAGTAAGGACAGCACGGGCAGCCGCAACAACACCTGGAACAAGACGTTCGGCTTTAACATCGGCGGCGAGTGTGGCCTTC
Organism: Candidatus Saccharimonadota bacterium; assembly: GCA_017537745.1. Taxonomy (GTDB): domain Bacteria; phylum Patescibacteriota; class Saccharimonadia; order Saccharimonadales; family Saccharimonadaceae; genus Nanosyncoccus. Next base: position 26,804 of record JAFYKF010000005.1, on the reverse strand, counting down.
TTAAGATTATCACAATTTGGAGTAAGTGCAGAAACAACGTTAGCGCGGATTTCGAGACGAGCACCAGACATGCCAAGCGGATCTTTGATACCACCTTGGCCGTCGAGGGCATATTCAAGCGGAACAACATCCAAAACATCACGGTTGGCCGGAATACGACCAGTGACAGCAACGTCTTCAACACGATCGAGATCTTGGTCGTTAATTTCGTGTTCAACGGTACCAACAGCAATCATTCCTTCTGTTCTAGTAGAAATTACTTGTGAGCCGCCAATTGAGACAAAGGCGGAACGCACCTCGTAACCACCCATGCGCTCGGCTTCACCTAACATTTTATCAATTGACTCGGCTGGGCCGGTAAGATTAGCTGGCACACCTTTGCGCATACCGGCAGATTTTCCTTCATTATAGCCGACTATAGCGACGGCGCCGTCTTTATTAACTGTAGCAATAATTGCACGGACGTTTTCCGTGCCGACATCAAGGCCTGTTACGAAACGCTTATCGTTATCCATAGGCTAATTATACCCATTAATTTGGCAAAAATCAAGAGGAGAAATTCAAATACTTAGTTTAGTAATATGTTTTGTAAATCTTTCTCTTACGGTAGATATAGTAGCCGACAAATATTAGTGGTACCACAATTAATCCTTTTGTTGGGCTAAGAATGGTTGTTTCTTCATGGTGCTCTTCGCTATTTGAAATGATGCCAGTATCCGGTGTTTCCGCATGGTTGGTGGATTCTTTATCGTCAGGACCCGGATTGGTTGGATCGCTTGGTTCTGCTGGATTAGTACTTGGTTCTTCCTCTGTTTCCTTCGCTAGTTCCATTATCATAGATGGGCGCAATATGACGTAGCTATCTTTGCCAAATAATGTTTGATAGTTAACGAAGTCAAGCGAGAAGATGCCTTGAGCTTCTAATGATTCGAGATTAGAATAGAGCTGTAAGCCTTTTTCACTGTAATAATCAGGAGTAAAGGAATTTCTGTCGTCATCCGTACCGACTATGCCATCGTCACCGTAGTTGACCCCAACAAATCCTTTACCTTCGATATAGATGTAAATATATTCTCCGTTTTCTTTAGTCACTGGTTTTTTGTCAACCGTGTCTGTGGAGCTCGTATACGTGTAAGCGATATCATCTCGATTAGTATAGATTAGAATATCTCCCGTTCGAAAATTTTCTTCATAAATTGTGTCTGCACGTCGATTAGTGTTATACGCACCCCAGCTCTTCATATCATATTCATAAAGATCTTCATCCCCATAGGTGTACTTTTTCTTGTAGATTGTACTCCAATACTTACTTAGCACTGCATCATAAAAGGGGTTTTCGGCGTTTAGGCTTAAAGAAGAAGCGTTTGTTGATAATGGGTCCTCATTCTGGACTAAGTTTTGTATTTCAAACTGATTAATACCCAAATCTTCACCCGTAGTATTTTTATAAATTTCATTGATTAATTGTTTGCCGGCGTAGACCCCTTTTAAATTCTCGTATTCGTCTTTTATCTTATTTGACAATTCCCTAGTGAGATTTTGTTGGACCGAATTTCTGATGACGGCTGATGGGATATTCTCGACATAGCCAACACTCTCAATGGTTTGGCCAGAAGAACCAGTCTTAACCTTTACTGTGTATTGAATAGTTATCTTTTCACCGCTTGATAGTTTTCCAATATTCCAGGAGAGTTCTCCATTTGACGTGTTTTGAGCAAAACTAATATTCTTATTTGATTCATACGAAACATAATCAGCATATGGAGAAACTATTTCCCTAACATGAATATCATTTAGATAGTCAGCGTTACTCTTATTTTCTATTTCAATTGTATATGTTAATTGATCACCGGCCTCTACAACGCTATCCATAAAAACATCCACTGTTTTTTCAATGAACAAATTATTGAATTTTAATCTATCTAGAGTTTTTTGAGGGAATTCAAAGACACCGCTATAGTCTTTTTCAGAAAAGCTTTCTCCATGATAGGTCAAAATTGCATTGCCATCTTCTTCCGTTAAGAAGCGGAGTATGGAATATTCACTCCGAGTGGCTGCGGCTAAATCCTTCCACGTACTTACGTCTTTAAATGTAGATAGGTGGATGCTTCCTTCCAGAAGCCCATCAGCAAATCTCGTATTCGTTCTGCTATTGATATATAGTGTGTGATTGGAGCTACCAAAGCTAAGGCCGCTAAGTTTGGTCGTTTTGGAAATTTTAGTGATAGCGCTATAGCCACTATTGCCGTGCCCAGACTCCATGGTTCTTGCATTGACAACGTTGTGATTATTGTCATAAATTAAGTCGTAAACTATCATAGTGTGGCCTGTATAGGTAAGTATGTCTCCTATTTCAAGATATGGAATAATATCATCTGTGGTTGGGTTTTCTAGCGTAATACGCTCGCCAGTATTTTTATCGTAGACATCCATAATGTTTTTACCATTTTTTCTTTTCCCATATAGTATTACTTCTGGGCCGCGATTATTTTTAGCATAAGTCAAGTGCGACGCCGTATATGGTGGTATTTTTACCCCTAGTAGATCATAATAAACATTTTTTACAAAGGCCGAACAGGTGACGTAGTTCATATTTTGCACAGTGGCTTCTTCTGGCGAGTAATACGATGAGTTGGCTTTAAGTGAATTGTATTGAAACCTTGCGCCGCGCATATAATAGCTGTAAGCGGTTTGTTGGATGGCTTTGTGAACATCGATTGGAACTTGGTCCGCGTGGGTAACTGGACCGCTTAATATTGATTTAATGGCGGAAGTGATGGCAAAAATAGAAAACAAAATAATGGCACATATAAATATTTTCTTTTTTATTTTCATACGTATGACCTTTCTATTTTTGTTTTCGTACGATAGCTATATTTATTTTATGGCTAAATACCAAAAAAGTCAAGGGATTTACACTAATCTGGAAGGGTAAGCACTTCGTAGCCGTCTTTAGTGACAAGGACGGTGTGTTCGCAGTGACAAGCGGTGGAACCATCCTTGATGATGACGGTCCAATTGTCGGATTGATCACAATAATTATCTGGTTTGCCAAGGCAGCACATCGGCTCGATACAAATAGTATCCCCTTCCACCAATTTGTAGCCGTGGCCTTTTTTGCCGTAGTTCGGAACTTCTGGTTCTTCGTGCATGGATTTACCAATGCCGTGACCGACGTAATTTTTAATAACCCCAAGATGGTCTTTTTCTAGGACTTTTTCAACTGCGGCACCAATAGTACCAATAGTAGCACCTGGCTTAACCTGTTCGATTCCCTCCCACATTGACGACTCAGTGACGCTGATCATTTTTTTGACAGCTGGGGAGCCTTTGCCGCCAACTAACATCGTGAAAGCTGAGTCGGTGAAATAACCTTTATAGTAGATGTCTAAATCAAAAGAGACCTTGTCGCCTTCTTCGAGCGGTTCGTCTTTGGGCGCACCATGGACTAGTTCATCATTGACTGAAATACAGATGGCGCCCGGAAATTCATCGTCTAGCATGTCGTAGGCGACTTTGGCACCGCGTTTGACAATTTCCTTACGGACCCAGGCATCGATTTCCTTACCGGTCATGCCGGGCTGGACGTAATCTTTGAGATCTTTTAGAAGATTACCGAGAATCTTGCCACCTTCACGCATGGCGGCGATTTTTTCTTCCACCTTAGAACGTGGACTATTATCAATATTAATCATCTTATTCTCCGTAGGACTTTTCGATTTCTTCGCCGTTCACGTCGTCGTTTTGTTCGGTGGCGTTGGGATTTAATTCTTTGAACACATCCACAAGGCGGTCGGTAACTTCACCTTCGGTACCTACACCATCAACACGGACAATTGGAATATTTTTGGCTTCTAACAGTGGTAGCATTGAATAAATATTTTGTTCAAACAGTTCCCAGCGCTGGTCGATACTGGATTTTTCTTTGTCATCATCGCGGCCGCGCAGTTCAAGACGTTTGTAGAGTTCTTCTTTGGGGACTTCTAGAATAATCGCACCTTGAATTTTGCCTGGCATCTCTTTAAGGAGCCATTTGGTTTGGACGGCGTTACGTGGGAAACCGTCTAAAATCATATCATAACCTTCGGCTTCGTTCATTTCGATTTTTTCTTGCATTAGTTTAATCACATCTTCATCTGGAATCATATTGCCATAATTAATAATGCCGTCATACTTACCAGTATCGCGAATTGCTTGGCCCACCGACATGGTACGCCATCCAAAAATCTCTGAGAGAGCCTTGCTCTGAGTTCCCTTGCCGGAACCTGCTAATCCAAATAATATGATCATATTTCTCCTTTATTAAATTATATCATATTCAACCTTTAAAAATCCCCCTTGCGGGGGGATTTTTATTTGAGTCCTAATTTGATGCGTTCGGTCTTTTCTGCTTTGCGCTCTTCGCGGATAATAGCTTTGATGCGACGTTCGCGCTTGGAAATAGGCTTGTTGAAACGCATTTGTGACTTCTTAAGTGGCATAATACCACTCTGGAGAACTTTGCGATTGAAACGACGAATGATGTTTTCGTTTGCTTCGCTTTGATCTTTTCTAGTAACTTTAATTGCCATACTGCGGTTCATTATACCACAGAGAGCAGAAAATGGCAAGAGCGGGCCTAAGCCGCAATATCTGTCAGGTTATAGCTTAAACGGACGAGATCACAAAGTTCATCCTCGGGAAGTTGATTGCCAGCAATGACGATCTCAATGCCACCACGCCCAAAATAGCGTGATTCCATTACCGATTCGTATTTATTCTCAAGCAATTTAGCAAGTTCCCTGTCGGTACGAAGTTCAATGGTATGTTTATTGATGACCAGAAAGGCTTTGTTGCTTTTATCCTTATAATATATGGTGCGAGACTTGGATTCGTCGGTATCGTTTGGTTCGTGTTTTTCAGTATATTTACCGATGCCAGTTACTTTATGAACGTCAAATACCATTTGAGTTCTCCTATGGAGCCTTCAATATCACTAAGGGCACGGTGATTTTCCGGCTTGATGTATTTTTTATTTAGGGCGTTTTCGAAATAAATTTTCCAGGCGGAAACATCGAGCATACGGTAGTGAAGTTTTTGATTTAGTTCGGGCATTTCGCGCTCGATGAATTTGCGATCTTGATGAATAGAGTTACCAGCAAGATAGATTTCTTCACCAAAGTACTGGCCGAGGAAATCGAGGAGGGATTTTTCAACCTCTTTGATTGGCTGACCAGTTTTGTTTTGCGCAATAAGAGCGTCACGAGATGCGTGATTTTTATCCCAGAAATCACCAATCATACGTTCTTTCATGAGGGATTCCGAGACTTTAACTACGGCTTCAAAGCGGGCTATTTCATTTAGCTCCATATCTGTAGCAATGGCAGCAATTTCCAAAATGCGGTCCTTAATCGGGTCAAGGCCAGTCATTTCGAGATCAATCCAGAGAAGTTTAGCGCGTTTCATTACATTTCCTCCGGAATATCGATACCTAAAATGTTGAGGCCGTGAGTCATAGTATTAAGATAGGCTCGAACTATTTTAGCGCGCTCCTGTTCTTTATCTGAACCGGCGACGGGGCAATTTTCGTAAAATCTTGAGAATTCTTGAGCAAGTTCGTAGAGATAATTTGCGAGTTTGTGAGGGGCCATTTCAGCGGTAGCTTCTTGTAAAACGTTCTTATACTCTAGGATTTTTTTGATAAGATTTTTTTCCGCGGCTTCAAAAGCATACTTCTCACCTTTGGAGTTATCACCCACAGATGATAGGATTTTCTTGGCGCGGACACAAGAATAAAGTAGATAAGGGCCGGAGTTGCCGGTCATTTTGACAGATTCGTTGGGGTCGAAAATGATATCGCCACCCATTTTGTACTTTAAGAAAGCGTATTTAATGGCGGCGAGAGATACTTTCTCGTCGGTAGAATTGTAGGCTTCTTTTAGGGCCGATTTCACAAGATTGATGACGTCGACAGCTTTTAAGAAGTTCCCTTTTCTGGAAGACATTTTGACATTGCCAGGGAGTTTAACAAGACCATGAGTTAGGTGTGTAGTTTTTGCAACTAATTCTGGGGCGTATTGTTCGACGGATTTTAGAACAACCTTCATATAGTCTAATTGTTCAGAGCCAGTAATAACAACAGATTTATCAAAATGATAATCTTTGTCTTTTTGGAAAATAAGACCGACATCTTTTGCTTCGTAGGTAGGGACGCCTTCTTTGTTGATAAACACGCGGGTGTGAAGGCCGTATTTCTCGCCTTTAAAAACTACGGCACCATCAGAATATTCGTAGACGCCTTTTTCGAGTTCCCTCTTGACGGTTTCGAGACCCAAATTGGCGACGGATGATTCTGGATAATACTTGTCAAATTTGACACCGATTGAGGCATAGAAGTCCTTAAAATATTCGTAAGACAACTCGCGACCTTTCCAATAAAGATCGGAAAGTGGAGTGCCATGGATGTCTTCATTGTTAATCTTGTAGATTTCTTTGTTCAGCTTTGTGATTTCCTCGTGAGCTTTTTCATCATCGTCGTAAGCTAGGGTGCCTTCGACATAACACTTGCCTATTTCTTCAATAGTAAGAGTATCCGGTTTTTTCTGGAGTAGAATATAGATGGTTTTAGCTACGTGGAGACCAACATCGCCACCGAAATTGGCGCGAATTACTTTGGCGCCAGCTGATTCATAGAGACGAGAAAAGGCATCGCCCATAATGCTAGTGTAGAGGTGTCCAGCATGAAGAATTTTGAATGGGTTGGGGTCGCTAAATTCAGCAACAATAGTTTTGCCACTAAATTCATTCGAATCAATAGAGCTAGCAAAATCTTTGCATAAATCATTTATATTTTTTTGTAAATAATCATCGGAAAGAACAAAATTTAGGAAGCCGGGGTTCGATATGTTTACGTTTAATTTCTGGTTGAGCTCTTCAGCAATTTGCATCGGTGATTTGTGAAGCTCTTTTGCGAGTTTCAGAGGGGCATTTGATGAATAATCAGCGTTGATATTTTCTGGGGCGGGAGTAATTTCAGGATTAAAATCAAGGCCATAGAGATCTTTAATGGCATTTTTAAGTTTTTCAGCGATTTCTTGCATAAAATTATTATACCATATCTTAGGTGAATATGTTATAATAGTGTTTGCCGCGGGTATCGTATAACGGCTATTATGTATCCTTCCCAAGGATGAGACGAGGGTCCGACTCCCTCTACCCGCACCAGGTTAAGTTCGTGAAAGCGAAATCCCGGCCAAGGGCCGGGATTTCGCAAGCTTGAGATTATTTGAAGTTAAACCGGAATCTTCGGGCGGCACTTCATGAGGAAGGCGTCGCCAAAGTCGGCGTAAGCCAATCCAGCGACCTTGCCGGTCAGCTCGATAAAGGCCTCCGTTTCGAGCGAGAGGTTTCTCCAGCACACGAAGCACCTGGTTTCGACGAGGCGGAACAAACTCTTCGGATCAGGCGTGAGCATGGTGACATAGCTCCCTTCCTGGCGGATGATTTCTCCGCCGATGTATTCGCCGTCGGTGGTCTCGCCGGAAAGGAAAAACCCGACATGGGTCTTGGTCTCCTTATACTCCTCGAGGGAGTCAGGAGTCCTATCCATAAGGATTCTTTTTTCCATGCTCCATCCCGTGATGACCGGGATTTTAGCGGCCTTGGCCGCCAGCATTTCCACATAGTCGGGGTTCATCTCGCCCAGTTCGTACACCGAGCCAGACCCCGTTGTCACGGATTCCTTCCCCACTTCCTTGATATCAGAGGTACGGATGGACGCGCCATCCCTGAAGCCGGGTTTGCCAAACACCAGCCCGCAGACAAATATGGGTTTGATGCCATCCTTGATGAAAACCGGGTTTTCGTGTTCGTCCGAGAAGAAATACTTTTCGATCTTCACTGTAGTCTCTCCCTCCTGGTGGCGGTTTCACCGCCAAAATAATTATGAGGCGGTGTTTTCCGCAACTCGTTCCAACCATTTTTAATGCCCAGAACGAGTTGTGGAAATATACCTACTAGGAGGAGCTTGCGTATTAAATTCCTAATCAATTACTAATGAATTGACTTATCCGTTCATTATATCATATATGCTTATTTTTGTCAATATGTTCGTGCCTTAGGTTGCTTTAGACCAACTTCTATGACTGAGTCAGCCTTCTCTTTTGCTTTCTTACTATTGACAGATAATAATAGTACAGATGGCAATATTCATCATCAAATTCCTTTTTTATTGAAAATGGTTTTATGTCGCCATAGTAGTGTATTATTTTAGGCTTCTCCGAATAGTAATAATCTTTACAGAAATACTTTTGTGTGGTTTCGCCTTTTATTTCGTCGAATACCTCAATCATTTGTGGTTTTATACCTTTAATAAAATTATATTCTATTGGAATTTTGTTTTTATTATTTTTGAAATGTTCGTTGATTAGGTCTTGATCGCCAATGCCGCTTACGCCGCTTTTATTCTTCTCTTCTAGCAGACTGATCAAGGCGTCATAGTCATCTTTGTTTGGCTTGATTACCATTAGTGCACTGCAATAATAATTTTCATATTTTGGATGGTCACTTACCATAGAAAATACATCAATGTCAAATAGATGGTCAATGTTTTCTAAAAGCAAAAAATCTAAGTCAAGATACACTATTTTTTCGTATTCAGTTAAATTAAAGATGTTTAGTTTATCGAATGTATACCCCCATCTTGTCTTGCCGTAATCACTTTCCAGAATAACTGATTTTTGCTCTTTATATGGAATCTGGAACTTATTCAGTATTTCTCTCGTTTCCTTACTGATATTCTCGTTTATTAAACACAATAACGGATAATTGCTTTTTAGTCTTTTTAAATTTTCATTAATGACCAATAGTCCATCGAGATATTCATTTGTGGATAATACACATACGTAGCTATGCATAATCAATTATTCTCCTATTCATATAGATATATTATAATTATTAAACATATTATAACATTAAATGGAGAAGCTTTTAGTCGTTACTGGTAATACGGATTAGCTCGTCGAGGCCGTCGTTCTCTGTTAGTTCGGTAAAGCGGCGGTCAAATTCAGTAAATGGGATTTTAATAGAAACAAAATTGACTTCTGTATCTGTTTTATTCTTTAGTTTAACAAAATAGTAGCCGTCGCCGTTCATTGAAATAAACCTGCCAGATTGCTGGCCGGGTTCGAGCTTAAATGCCTCCGATGCGCGGCCACCATCAATATTTTGATTTGAGACAAGGCCGCCAGTTTCCTGATATTCAATAGCTGAGCCTAGAGCTTCGGCAACGGCGGAGTAGCTACCACCGTTGGATGCAAGTATTGATTCGACCTTGGTCGCTAGCTCGTTGGCACGTTCATCGATGGCAGTTTCAACCTTAACTTTCATTAAGGTAAGGTAAAGCATTCTCCTATACTCGTCTTTACTTAGGCCAAAGTTCTCACTAACAATTTTCAGAAAACCTTCTTCGCTGCGGTTGATACCGCCGATACTGAGATGACGATTGAATTCCTCGTCGATTTCTTCATCGGTGACTTCAAGATTTAATTCACGAGCCAATTTGATGGCGTAGGTGTATTTCTCGGCTTCAGTAAGAGCGGAGCGTTTGTATTGAGTACGGAGGATATCGAGGTTTCCTTCGTTGTCGACCTGGCCGGATTGTCGTTCAATGCTGTTAATACTACTGCGATAAAGCATTAGATAGTCCGAGAAGAGAACTTTTTCACCGTCAATAGTGGCGGCCGGGACTGGAACAATCTTGGTGACACGGAATAGCATTTCGCTCGTCATACCAAAACGATACAAAGCCAGCCAGCCACTTACCATCAAGATAGCAATAACAATTATCGATATCAAGACTGTATTGATTACGATACGATATTTGGTAAATTGCAGAGGATACTTAAATTTACGTCCACGCGCGAGAACCTCCTCACGACGTTCGTCGACTTTTTGGCGTTCGGTTTTTTTGTTGTCTTTCTTTGAGGGTAGTTTCATGATATAATATAAGTATAACATATTTGGCCCGGTGGCTCAATGGATAGAGCAATTCCGTCCTAAGGAAGAGGTTGTGCGTTCGACTCGCACCCGGGTCACCAAAATTTAGCAATTTTGCACAAAAAAGCGAGCCGGACCTTCGGTGCGACTCGCACCCGGGTCACCAAATAGCTTGGACTTTCTTGTAAGAAAGTCCAGCAAAGAACGTAGTATTAAAAACGAGTTGAAAGTGAATCCCAACTCGTTTTTTGATTTTCAAAGAATCGCTGCGCGATTCATTTTCCCTACGGCGATAAGATCTGCCTCTCAGCAGATTTTATCTTTAGCGGGTGTATTTTTCGTTGAGATCAGAATAGTCGTAGAGTTCGTTGGCGTTGAACCAAAGGTCGATTTCGGCTTTGGCTTCCTCGAGAGAGCCGGAAGCGTGAACAAGATTTGGCACACCGGTGCCCTTGGCATCAGAGTAGCCGAAGCTCATATGCGAATAATCACCACGGATGGTGCCCATCTCAGCGGATTTTGGCTCAGTAGGACCAACAATTTTTCGAACTAGCGGTTGGGCTTCGACGCCCTCTAGAACCATCGCGATAACTGGACCAGTCATCATGTATTCGACATTATAGCGAAAGACCTGCTCGCCACGGCGAGTAATCATTTTACCAATGTCTTCGTAATGCATGCGATAAAGCTTTTCGTCCGGCATGACCATTTTCATGCCAACAATTTTAAGACCAACGCGCTCAAACCGTTGGATAACTTCGCCAATGATTCCCCGCTGAACAGTATCCGGCTTTAATACTACTAAAGTACGTTGAATATAGTCTGATGATTTCACCATTTTTAAAACTCCTTTGGTATATTATATCATACAAGGCGGAGTTTATGTTTTTATGTGTTTTCACAATAAACGCCGCCGGCTTCCATACGGTAAAGGACGGCAACGTTGCGGGGATTGAGAGATTTTTTGGCATCCTCACCATCGCATACGGCTTCGGTTACGACAAAGAGCGTATAGCTAAATGCATTATTTGAAAAAGTTCCGTTGCTTATTTCATCAAGTCCTGGATTCGTACAGCGCTGATCGGGCCCCGTTGATATACATTTAACGGCACTCAAATTGTATCTTGGCCCATCTGGATCGGTGAAGTTTATATCAAAATAGTCATTGTAGAATCCGTACCAACTAATATTAGAATTTCTATCGCTATTAGTGGCGGCAGTGTTGACTCTCCCGTCGTCATTATAGACGATGGTAACCATCTTTTTGTCGTCAAATAATTGTTTGTCTCCACCGGTGCTACCAGGCAATGCGCCGCGAGAATTGTTAGTCTGGAAATTTTTAAGTTCACGAATAAAAGTCATGACATCGGCGCGGCGTTCGTTGTCGCGCTCATCTGCCCATACACCATTTAGAGCAATGAAAATTGCGGCGAAGATCGCACCAGAAATTGCAAGAACAAGTACTACCTCTATCATTGTAAAACCATTAGCTTTTTGCTTCATAGTTTTATTATACCAAAAAAATGATAAAATTAAAGCATGCAGGTTGTGTTTTTAGTAATGATGTTTGTAGTTGGAGCATGCGTAGGATCGTTCCTTTGCTGTGAGGCGCGTAGGATGCGCGAAAAAGAAGTCGGGCGCAAGAAGCTTGGTCCACGTTCGATTTGTTTAAAATGTGGTCATAGGCTTAGTTGGTACGAGAATATTCCAATTTTGTCGTGGATTGTGCTGCGCGGTAAATGTAGGAGATGTAAGGCGCGGATTGGTTATCTTGAAATCTTTTCCGAAGTGGCGACGGCTATAATTATGGCTTTAATTGCTACCACTATAAATATCACCGAGGCAAATTTAATTGATTGGTTGCTTTTTGGGAGTCTTTTTCTGTTAATTAGTGCCCTGGTTTTCTTAGCCTTGTACGATGGGATGTATGGCGAGCTCCCAGTTACTGTATTGATTATGGCTGCCGTATTTGCGCTGGCATATTCCATACTAAGAATAATAAATGGCGAGGTGGATATTGTGGGTACTATCATTTCAGCCGTAATCCTGGGCGGTTTATATCTCGTGTTGTTTTCTGGATCAAGAGGTAAATGGGTTGGCGATGGGGACTGGATACTTGCTGGTATCATTGGGCTTGCGTTAGGCCGACCTTTTTATGCATTACTAACACTATTTCTTTCAAATTTCACTGCATGCATCATTATGTGGCCATATGTAAGAAAATCAAAAAATCGTAAAATATACTTTGGGCCATTTTTGGTTTTCGGTTTTATCGTTTCGCTTATGGTTATAAACTATGGTATAATAAACATATGAAGTTTAAGCCTGGTGATACATTGATTGAGGTAGCGCTTGCGATTGGCATTTTTTCGATGGTGGCAATTGCAGTGGTTTCAGTGATGAGTGGAAGTATGTCGAGTGCACAATCTGCACTTGAGCTTACTTTGACAAGAGAAGAAATTGATGCTCAGGCTGAGGCACTCCGGTTTATCCAGACGTCATATATAGCGAGCGGCGACACAAACCTTAGTAATAATACCAAATATGCTAAACTTTGGCATGCTATTGCAGATAGGGCTAAGGAACCAACTGCGGAGATACTTGAATTTCACCCGGATAATTGTGCTAAATTATATAGTCCAGGTAATCTTGAAAAACAGGGTGCTTTCGTAATTAATACGCGGGGTCTTGGCTATAATATAGGCAATGAACTATATAACGATTATATTATTATAGATGATGTTATTCTCAAACCAGGGAGAACTAACTGGATTTTTAGCGCTGCGGCTACTTTTCCGAGGTTGGTATTCAAAAATGAAGTGAGTGGCGAGTTTACTGATGACAATAACTTACTAGATCGTGATGTCACAAATAAACCAACTGCCGTGGAAGGTATTTATGTGGTACCTGTAAGAGATAATTATACTACGACAATTGTGGATGGAGGAGAGGTTGATGACGCCGTGTCCGCTTATTATGATTTTTATATTCGGACTTGTTGGTATGCTACTGGGGCGACTCGCCCGTCTACTATATCTACAGTTATTCGTTTATATAATCCAGATGCAATTGTTACGGATGACTTTAAAGACTCTATAACGCTTTCATTCAATGGGAATGATTCGGAAAGTAGCATTAAGGCGTCCAATATTCCGTCACCTGTTGAACTAGATGCTGGTGCAGAGTTGGAGATGACAGAAGACTACTTCGCGACTGAGCGTGTTGGGTTTGACTTTGTCGGTTGGAGTACTAGACGTAACAGTACACCGGAAGAGGTCGAGGCCGGCCTTGCTGATGGTGCGGCTGGTTTTTATGACTTGACGCATAATGTGTTTGTAGCTCCTACCAAGTCACGTTCTGGTAGGGTGACACTTTATGCGATTTGGCGAGCAAAGCCGTTTAACATTCGGTTTAGATTTAACAAAAATGGTGGTACAGGAAGTAAAGAAGACCAAGTAATTGAAAATGTCACCGTAGGTTCTACTGTTACGATTGACAGCAATAATGGCGCGTTTACAAAGGAAGGAGCTTACTTTAGTGGTTGGGAAGATAGACGTCACAATATATATAATACAGCGAGTGCGTATGCATATACTATTACGGAATATGGTGAAGAAAAAATAGGTGAGGATGGCGAGCCATATGTTGAACTGTTGGTTAACCTCAAGGCCGTTTGGAAAGATCCATATACACGAATAAATTATGTGGGCACAACAATCGACCCACAAGAATGTAGTTCTGCTAGAGGATGCTACATTACTACTCAAACTCCATCAGAAATTGGTTTGATATTTATGAATTGGTGCACTAATGAAGTGACCAATTATGTTACATGCACAGGCAAGACTTATCAGCCAGGTGATTATTACCCCGCAATTTCAAGGGATGTAAATCTGTATCCTACCTGGAAACTAGAGGAATTCTGGGTGGATGCAAATATTTATGTAAATTGCGAAAAGCTTCAATCCGGTAAAGCAGGATTTAACATAAAAACATATATCGATGGCCAGGAAGTCGATAAGGCTAGACATGATGAGGTCTTTAATGGGGCCAAGATTCGGCTTACCGATATTGATTTTTACCAACCAGTGGAATTTAGTAGACTAGTACGGATTGAGTTCTATGACGTCGAAGGATACCACATAGTAAATGAAGATACAATTTGTGGAAGAATGCCAGAAAAATCGTATTGTTCGGCGCATCGAGAGGATGGGATGTTAGTAGTCGAATTAACTGTTTATAACATTCCGGATGGAGCCACATTGAATTCCACTAATCAATATGCTATAGACGTTGAACCATACTGGGTTTCTGATGAGCCGATGGAACTAGCGGAAGGCGTTGAAGCGTGCAGCCATTTGGAATGGGAGCCAATTCGTCCTGAACCTGAACCTGAACCGGAGCCGGAACCGGATTCGGATTAAAAACATTTTTGATAGTTTAGCTATTTGATTTGATATAGTAATTATTTGGTTTCGGAATGGAATTTTTCATGAATATCGCGGAGATGCGCATCGGTGACATGAGTGTAGATTTGGGTGGTTGAAATATCTGCGTGGCCAAGCATGGATTGCACGCTTCTTAAATCTGCACCGTTCATGAGGAGATCAGTAGCAAAGGAGTGTCTTAATGTGTGTGGTGAAACATGCTTAGTAATGCCGGCCAGGCGGGCATATTTTTCAACTATTCTTTCGATACTCCTCGCAGTCATACGGCGATAATCACCGGAAGTGTCGGCAGCCTGAAGGTTGCGCGAGTTATTGAGGAAGAGAGCTGGTAAAGAATCCGTGCGGGCATCAAGATAATCTCTCACTCGATCTGCACAGGCTTTCGAGATAAAGATGGGGCGATCTTTGGAGCCTTTGCCACGCACCATAAATTCGCGGCGTTCGAGATTGATAGAATCACGATTAAGGGCAACTAGTTCCGATACCCGAAGACCACCAGAATATAGTAATTCAATGATGGCGCGATCCCTCAAACCAGATTCTGTGGACAGGTCGATTTGCTCGAGCATGTCTTCGACTTCGTCATAATGCAAAAAAGTGACTTGTTTCCGTACAACATGCGGTAGCTCAACAAGCGATGGGTCCAACGATTTGATTTCGCGGCGTGCAAGATATTTGAGAAAGCCTCTTAAGGCAATTAAGTGATAGGCTTGTGTAATGGTTTTTAGATCCTCTTCGCCATTGGATGTGCCATAACGATTGAGTTTGAGTCGGTAGCGTCTAAGCAATTCCCTTGTGATGTCACTCGGTTTGACATCATCTTTGTTAAGAATTTCACTAGCAATTTCGTAAAAGCGCTCTAAATATAGGCGGTAATTTTCAATAGTTTTCTTACTACGCCCCGCTTCGATTTCAAGGTGTTCCAAAAAGTCTTCAATGAGTTCGAGTATATCCATACCGTAAAGTAGGTGGGATTAGTCAGAGTCGCCGCAATAGATGCTAGAGTTTTCTAGACGATATAAAACCGCAAAGTGACGGAGTTCTGATTTGACGGCGTTTTCACCATCACATTTGGCACCTGGAATAATATATATCACATGCGCTTTCAATGGATCATCACCTTTAATTGTAATATATTGGTTAGAATCTGTGCCTTGTATGTCGAGGGAACTTAAATCTTGTAAGCCCGATGCGGAAGTGGTCGAAATGCCTGACGATGACGACGCCCAGTTTTCTGTGATAACCATATTATATGCAACACCGTCTGGGTCAACAAACAGGTTTTGGTTAGCGGCTACTGAATCGGTCGTATTGAGGTAGTTTCTGATGAATGTACAGGCTGAAGAAGTACATTCTCCAAACCCTTCATCACTATCAGAAAATGCGATGGCGCCTGGGCCTGGCAGGTTGTTGCGTTTGGATTTGTTGTTGGTCTGATACTGGACGAGGGCGCTTTGCACACGGGACATTGCTTGACGACGCTCGGTATCGCGCTGACCAGCCATGGCTTGCGGCAAGACGAAGAAGACCATTAAGAAGATAAGACCGGCAATTGCGAGAACGAGCACAACTTCGATGATCGTAAAGCCTTTCTTTTGTTTTATTTTGTTGCTCATTGAATTAATCCTTTCTTTATGCTTATTTTAATATTATCACATAGAAACTGAATTGACAAGTGAATAAATTGGCAAAAGTGTACCGCCAACCACAACGCCAATAAGGCCCGCCATGACCACCATGAGGATTGGCTCAATCATAGTGGAGATGTTGCTGATTTTTTCGTCAAGTTCGTTCTCGTAGACCTGGGCGGCTTTGCCAAGCATTTCATCAATTTTACCAGACTGCTCACCAATGCCGGCCATTTGGGGGACGAGTGGGAGCATGTATTCCCTTTCAGCAAGCGACTCGGAAAGAGGTTTGCCGCCTTTAATCAAGGCAAGTGACTCTTTAAAATCTTCTTCAACGACAACATTATTAATAGCATCAATCGAAATCGTGATAGAATCTAGTAGTGGAACACCGGTAGCAATCATCATTTCAGCAGTACGAGCAAAACGTGAAACATAGAGTTTGCGGAAAAGCCCGCCAAAGACCGGCACGCGGATTTTGAACCAGTCGAAAGTGCGGCGACCCCATGGAGTGGAGCGAAATGCATAGAACACGCCACCGATGACTGACACCAAAATGATTAGAACGAGCCACCAGTATTCGCCGAAGAAGTCGGTCATATTAACGAGTGCTTGAGTGAGACCTGGCAGTTCGCTACCCATGTCTTGATACAAGCTCTCGACTTGTGGAACCACCGCAATCATCATAAAAGCAAGTACGGCGATAATGACAAACAGAATAATGGCCGGATATACGAGGGCACCTTTGATTTTACTCATCATAGCAGCATCTTTTTCATCTTGGTCGGCAAGACGCTTCAATGCAAGATCCAGTGTACCGGATGTTTCGCCAGCTTGAATAAGTGCAAGATAGACGCCGTTGAAAATTTTGGGATGTTCGGAAAAGGCCTCATAGAGGCTTTTACCTGATTCCACAGCCGTAATGATTTCTTCGGCAACTTCTTTCATACCTTTACCTTGGGTTTGCTCTGCAACAGTACGAAGCGAGGCAGAAAGTGGGAGCCCGGCACCGATTAGAGTTGAGAGTTGGCGAGTAAAGATGATACGGTCTTTGCCCCTAACACGCTTGGTTACTTTAACAAATGGATCATTGGTACCCTCTTCTACGACACTGTCCGGAATGTAACCTTGTTCGATAAGGAGCTGCCCGGCAGTCTGCTCATTCTCGGCCTGAATGCTACCTTTGACGATTTTGCCGGTGGTCTTGTCTTTTGCTTTATAGTTAAAACGCTTCATTTACCCCCTCACAAAACGATTCAATTCATTTATATCGACTGCATATTCACGGGCGGAGTCATAACTGATAGTGTTGGAACGGACGAGTTGAGCTAGAGTTTTGTCCATGGTCTGCATTCCTTCGGAGGCACCGGTCTGGATGGCGGTATCAATTTGGTAGGTTTTTCCTTCGCGGATTAGCGCGCGGATGCCAGCGTTGGCAATCATGATTTCGGTAGCAGCCACGCGGCCACCATTAATAGCCGGGACGAGGCGTTGGGAGCAAATAGCCATTAGCATATTGCTAAGCTGGGTACGGACCTGGGGCTGTTGGTGAGATGGAAAGACATCAATAATACGATCGATAGATTGTGCGGCGGAATTAGTGTGAAGTGTGGCAAAGACCAGATGACCAGTCTCAGCAATAGTAATGGCGGCTTGAATGGTTTCGAGATCACGCATCTCGCCAATTAGGACCACATCTGGATCTTCACGAAGTACGGAGCGCAAGGCTGCACCAAAGCTGAATGTATCGTAGTGCACTTCCCTTTGTGCTACAACTGAACGTTGAGATTTATGCGTAAATTCAATTGGATCTTCGATAGTAATAATATGGCAAGATTTTTCGTGGTTGATTTTATCAATAAGTGCTGCAAGGGTAGTAGATTTGCCTGAACCGGTAGGACCAGTAACAAGCACTAAGCCACGTGGGTAATCAGCGAATGATTCAACGATGGTCGGCATACCAAGCTCACTAATATTGCGAATTTTGTTAGGAATGAGACGGAAGGCGGCAGCCATTTTGCCACGCTCGTGGAAAGCGTTGACGCGGAAACGCGCAATATCGCCAAAGGCAAAAGAATAGTCGAATTCTTTATCTTTTAAGAAGATTTTCTGCTGCTCCTCATCTAAGGTCGCAAAAATTAGATTTTTGATTATATCGTCGGTCAGTGGTGTGTAGCCACTAACTGGAACTAATGTTCCGTCAATTCTAAAGATTGGCGGTAGGCCATACTGAAGGTGGATGTCTGAAGCATTACGCTTGACACATTCTTCCAACAATAATTCGATTTTTGGCCCACTATTTTGCATAATTTCATTATACCATATTTTACGATAAATCCGATGCTACACGATTAACCTCGTCAATTGTCGTAATGCCGGAGAGAACCTTTAAAATACCGTCTTGGCGCATCGTTACAGTGCCTTTTTGACGAGCGAGGCGCATGATTTCGGCAGCAGTAGCGTGCGAGGTGATGAGCTTTTGAATATCTTCGTCCACCTCAATGGTCTCATAGAGACCGGCGCGGCCTTTATAACCACCTGGAGTTTCTTTAGTATCCATCCCTTTAGCCAACATGTAGTGGTCATCATTTTTTACCGGTAAACCTGGATAGCCAAGATCTTCACTGACGCTAGCAACGTCGGCCGGAGTAGTCGGTAAGATATCGCCCACAATGGAATTAATGCTTTCGGTTTCTATCTCGGATGATTGATACATTTCGTGTTTTTCGGTAACGCGACGCACTAAGCGCTGACCAATTACTACGTTGAGCGTGGAGGCGAGGAGAAATGGCTCGATACCCATATCGAGAAGACGGGGTAGAATACCGGCAGCAGAGTTGGTGTGGAGAGTACTGAACACGAGGTGACCGGTAAGGGCGGCCTGCACAGCGAGGGAGGCGGTCTCGGAATCGCGAATCTCACCCACCATTACCACGTCAGGGTCTTGACGCAGAATCGAACGGAGGCCGCTGGCGAAGGTGAGGCCGGCGTCAACATTAACTTGCGTTTGATTGATGCCGTCCATTTTATATTCAACCGGATCCTCTAGGGTTACGATATTGATTTCTACGGATTTGATTTGCTGGATTAAGGCATAGAGGGTGGTGGACTTACCCGAACCGGTAGGACCAGATGTCAGAATCATACCATTTGGTTTTTTGATACCTTCAAGCACAGTACGCAATGCGCGCCCGGCCATGCCCATGGTTTTGATATCCATAGTGGTGCCGGTTTTATCAAGCAAACGAATAACGACCTGTTCGCCCCATGTGACTGGTGCAATAGCAATACGAAGATCGATTTCTTTGTCGTCAACGAGTACAGTAAACTGGCCGTCTTGCGGAATACGGTGCTCATCAATTTTAAGATTCGATAGAATCTTAATGCGGGATACCAGTGCAGGAGCAATAGTCTTTGGTAAATCCATAATTTTGCGAAGCACACCATCGATGCGGCAACGAATTATTAGTGAGTTTTCGAGTGGCTCAATATGAATATCTGAGGCTTTGGTGCGAGCGGCGTAGCTTAGAATCGTGGTAAGAGCTTTTGAAATTGGCGAATCCTGGACGATAGTTTTGACATTGCTCTCTTCTTTTTGAACAGCCTCGGCGCTAGTTTGCTTTACAGCTTCGGTGACACCGGAGAAGTCGCCATGGTTCTTCTCAATCATTTCACGAATGCCATGTTCGGAAGACATCCAGACACGAATTGGCTTGTTAACAAGGCTAGAGAGGTAATCTGTAAGTTGAACGTTGGTGACGTCGCTCATGGCAACGTTTAACATACCGTCCTTTTCACCTAGCGGGATGGCTTTGGAACGCACCTGGGCTTCATATGGTATTTTGGAGAGAATATCTTGATCAATTATTATGTTTTTGAGCTCAACATATGGAACACCAATAATTATAGCAGTGGCGTGAGAAATCATGTCTTCGGTAACGATGCCTTTTTTCTCAAGTTCATCAAGAACAGACTCACCTTTATTCTCGGCCTCTGTTTTAATTTTCAAAACAGAGTTACTATCAGCAAGCCCCTCAGAAATTAGCAAGCCGATGATGCGCTCCTCAGCGGCCTTAGTCAGTGTCGCCATTCTCCTCCTCGTCTGGAGTCATCTCTTCGGATTCTTCTGGCGCCTTGTAATTATCATCAATACACTTGCCACTATCGTCATATTTGGTGCATTCACCAACGAACACTTCTACAGTCGGGTTAATAGCACGAAAATTAAAGGTTTCAATATCCGGCTCGATAAGTGTAGCATTAACTGAACTACCAATGGTTTTAAAACTTACGTCTTGCAGAGATGGAAGAACGATATTTGTGACAAAGAAGCCGGCGACGACGCCTGCAATAGCAGCAATAACAGCTGTAGCTAAATCTGTTTTCATTTTCTACCTCCTACTTTAATAGTTTTCGTAACCTCAGAAAGGGTAGACGGAGAAGTATAGAAGGCAGTTGCCTGAGCTTGTAATACTAGGGTATTTGTCCCACCCCATTCGATAGTAGCACGCTCGATATTAAATTCGCGAATGGAACGCTCAATATTACTGAGGACACCGCGCGTAGTGGCGACATCGGATTCGACCGATAGACGAACCGAAAAGGCATCAAGTTTGTTGCCTATTGCAGCGGTGCCGTAGTTGCCGGTAGGACTAAGTGACTCCGGCTCCCAGTTGGAAAGAATGAAAATCTTATTTAAACTGGATAAGAGTGCTTCTTCGTTTTTAAAGGCCGGGAGGGCATCTGGTATGACACGGAGAGCGGAACAACTCTGTATAAGTTCACTTGCTGCATTAATCTCTTCACTGGTTCCTTCTGCCGAGGCGATTTCCAAAAGAGTTTGCATTTCGTCATAGGTATATGCCTTACCGGTAAGTGTGTTTATGCAACTAGAAGTGTTTTCCTTCGGAACGGAACTGAGTGCCTTATTTGCGGCCATTCCCTCAAGGATGTTGGAGCGGAGCGTGCCTGGGACTTCGGAAACATTTATCGAATCAGGATTACATTTTTTTAATTCATCATCTGTATAAGTGTCACCAGCTGGTTTTTTACATATACCAATATTCTTTATTGCATCGGAATAGGCAACAATGGCTTTATCTTCCTCGGCAATTACGTTAGCATTAAAAGAAATTTGATTAGAGAAATGTTGGACAAGCGCAATTGCAACACCAAGAAACATACCAGCGCCCAGTACGGCGAGTATAGTATATTGTTGGGCTTTTGAGATTCTTGCGCGTTTCCCGATTGCAATTTCACGGGCCATTAGTTACCTCCATTCGTTGAACTATTACATGCAGTGTCGCCTGGTTCGCAGTCGGCAGCGCGTTCGCTAAACATATTTTGAATCTGAACATAAGAGTCCGTAACATTGTGGCGTCCAAGTGGAGCGACGGCTATTAGATGATGATTAGTCGCGCTGAACACCTCTGAATTAAGCGTGATTGATGCGGAAAATCTGAGTACTAGCTCGCCAGTAGCGCCACGCCCATTGGATGAATCACTAATTTTAATACCATCAATACCATCTGGAACGAGAAGACAGTCTTCATTTTCGGTCTTCCAAACGATTTCTTTGTTTTTTTCACTTTCAATACCGTAATATGTAGTACATTCACTGGCAAAGTGTGCGACGTTTGTAATTTCACCATCTATGCTCATATAAGGTTGGCCCTCGACTTCTTTTTCTTTATACCAGTCTTTGTACTGTGGGGTGCGCCAAATTCTGACGACCTCATCATCGCCATAGTCTTCCAATACGTAGCCTTCTAGCGCTTTGGTTTCATTGTATATTTCTTCCCCATCTTTATCCAGTTCTGGTTCGTAGGACGGATTACATCCTTCACCTTTAATAAGCCAGTAGGCATAGGAGCCTTTTTCTTCATCGTAAAGGCTTGCGCCATCGGTGCCATTCTCAATAATGCAATAGGCTGGAATTTCAACGCCATATCTATCTACGTATGAGCCATAATCGTAGCGCATATATTGCATGGATTTTTTAAAGGAGTCAAGCACGTTATAATCAATATACGGCGGATTGCCAGCGTTGGCTTGGGCATCAAAGGATATGATTGGATTTTCACCAGTAAAATTTACGCCTAATTCAGATATTTTAATATAATCGGCGCCGGTTGGGAGTAACGCGGAAAGAACACTAAAAGTGCGTGAAAGAAGCTTCTTGTTTTTTGAGATCGTATCGAGGTTATTAAGCTGATCTTTGATGGTGAGAAAATCGCCGAGATCGCTGTAACTATTGACTGTCGAAGATAGATTTGAGATAGTAGTATTTTTAGCGTCGACAATAGCTTGCTGTCCGACTGCGATGGTGGCAAATATTAACGAAACGGCAACGCTGGCAGAGGCGATAATAATACAGAGGAAGAAGATGAAATTACGGAGCTTTAGAGCCTTAATCATTTCGTCTTTGATGTCAGGAACAAGATTAATTTCGCGACCGGCAGGGTGCTTGTTTATCTTGTCTTGAATATTGGTTTTAATTTGATTGAAACTTGGTAAATTAATAGTGCCTGGTTTTGCTCCGCTTGGCCTAGTGGCGTTTGATTTGCCTTTGCCTATATTTTTGATTTTATCTAGGAAATTTGCCATTAATCATTACTCCTTTCGGAAAGCCCAATTGCCACTGCAAATTCAGAGGCTACTGGGCCTAGAGCCCGTTGTTGCTCTTCTGTGGTGCGAACCAATTGCCACGGGTTACCTTTGACAGCAGGGATGTTAGTCTTGGCCTCAATGTATTCCGGAAATAACGGAATCATACCAGCATAGCCGGAAAGAACAATATTGCCAATTTTGCCACCTGCGTATTTGGTTTGGAAAAAGCGGACGGATTTAGTAAGTTCGGCTGCATAGCTATCGAGTGGTGCACTTAGGACTTTGAAGACTTGGCCCTCAATCTTATCTTCAGCAAGGCCAAACTTAATAATAAACTGGCGAGCTTGGTCTTCGCGGACACCGAGGCTACCGGAAAGAGTTTTGACAAGCATACCGAAGCCACCAGGGATTGAACGGACTAGGCGAGGTTGGCCTTTAAACATAATTACGAGATCGGTGGACTTTTCACCAAAGTCAACTATTAGATTGCCGTCTGTCGCACCTGGAATGGCGAGCGAGCGTGCCATGGCAAGTGGTTCTGGTTCCATTGCGATGACATTCAATCCGGTTCTTTCGATAGTTTCTAGAGATGCCTCAGCGAATTCTTTGGCAATTGAGCTGACTAAGATTTCAGTCTTGGCGGGGTCGTTTGGACTGAGGCCAAGCACAATATAGTCGGTCTTAGCTTCACTCATGGGCATAGGAATATATTTATCAATTTCATATTTGAACGACTTGGCAAGTTCGCGTTCAGTCAATGTGTCGGTCTCAACAATAGAAGTAAATGTCTTGCTGGCCGGGAGGCCGAGGGCGACGTTTTTGGTTCTAATGCCAGCTTGTTGGACGGCGCCCAAAATAGCTTCGCCAAGGCGCTTGCGACCAAGATCGCTAGTATCGGCTGAAGCTTTTTCTTCGATCGGAACATAAGCATATTTGGAAAGAGCCCAACCGCGCCTCTCGTCACCAACAAGCTGTACGATGC
Source organism: Candidatus Saccharimonadota bacterium (assembly GCA_017537745.1). Classification (GTDB taxonomy): domain Bacteria; phylum Patescibacteriota; class Saccharimonadia; order Saccharimonadales; family Saccharimonadaceae; genus Nanosyncoccus. Next base: position 3,162 of record JAFYKF010000005.1, on the reverse strand, counting down.
GCATCGAATTGGTTCCAATATCAAGCGAGAAGAAGTCGCCCACGCCATGCAATAGATTCATACTTTTAATTATAAGCGGTTTGATGTTAAATTGCAAGGATTATTTTAAAATTATTTGGCGATTTTCAGCCAATAAAAACGTTCTTTATTGCCGTGCTTGCCGGACAGTTCATTGTCGTGCTTTTTTACGATTACGAAGCCGTTGTTTTTAAGCCAAAATTCAAAGTTTTTAATAATTTCGCGGCGAGCGGTTTCGTTTTTTACGATGCCTTTTATAAGTTGATTGGGCTTTGCTTCAAATTGAGGCTTCAACATAACGAGAAAGTCAGTAGAGTTGGTCGAGAGATGCGTTTTGGCATACTTCAGAATTTTAGTTAAGCTCAAAAATGATACATCTGCAACGATGACGTCTGGATTTGCTTCAAAATCAAAAATATCAGTTTTCTCATGAAGATCAATACGGGGGTCGAAGCGGAGGGGGGCGACCATTTGATTGGTTCCCTTTTCTACAGCGATGACTTTTTTGGCACCGTGGTCGAGGGCAAGCTTAGTAAAGCCCCCAGTGGAAGAGCCAATGTCTAGGACGGTCTTGCCCTTAAAATCAAAATTGAAGGCGCTAACTGCACCTTCAATTTTGAGATAGCCTCTATTTACGACGCTCGCGGTATTCATAAGTGTCAGTGTCCACCGATACGATGTCGCCTTCTTTGATAAACGCTGGGACCTTGATAATTACGCCAGTTTCAAGAGTAGCATCTTTCATGACGGAACTCGTAGTGTCGCCTTTAACTGCGATCTCAGTATAAGTGACGGCAAGCCAGAGGTTCTTAGGAAGTCGCAAATTGATGGGAGTGCCGTTATAAAACTCAATTTCCATCTCATCGCCATCTTTCATGAAATCTTTGGAATCACCAACCATTTCAGCGAGAAGCTCGTACTGCTCAAAAGTTTCTGGGTCCATAAAGTAGAACTTTTCGTCATCGCGATAGAGATATTGGACCTTTCTCGTGGTGACTTCGGCAGGCTCGATTTTCTCCTGACCTTTGAAAGTCTTTGGGAGAAGGGCACCAGTGATTAGGTTTTTAACCTTAACATTCACGATGGAACCACCGCGGCCCATAACTTTTTGAGAATATTCTACCACCTTATACGGTTGACCGTCTAAAGTGATAAGAGTGTTTTTCTTTAGATCTGTTGGTCCGTACATATTACTCCTTAATGATTAATTGTTGGCTACAAATGGCAAAAGTGCAATATTACGAGCACGCTTAATTGCGACTGCAAGCTGGCGTTGCTGCTTGGCACTAAGGCCAGTTTTGCTCATTGGCTCAATACGGCCATAGGCATCGATGTATCGCTGTAGTGTCTTGACGTCGCGATAATCGAAATAGAGATTTGGATCATTCTTGTATCTTTTCATTATTTTCCTTCTTCACAATTTTTCTTAATTAAAATGGCACCTCGCTAAGATCAACTTCTTCTGGGATGTCATCTGGAATATCGGCGGGAGAATTATTAGACGAGCTAGATGCCGGTGCGCTCGTGGCGTTTGGACCAGTGTTACCGCCATTAATGAAGTTGAAATCTTCAACAACAATTTCAGTGCGAGAGCGTTTGACACCATTCTTGTCTTCAAAGCTATGTTGGCTGAGACGGCCAGACACAAGGAGAGCAGATCCTCTCTTGGCGTATTGAGAAATGATTTCACCTGGCTTGCCCCAAGCGGAACAATCGATGTAAGAAACATCTTCTTTGTTTTCGCCACTCTGATCGCGATAAACACGATTGACAGCGATTGCAAAGCTACAAACGGAATTACCGCTTGAAGTGCTTCTTAATTCTGGGTCGCGGGTAAGATTACCAGCGATAATAGCTTTTGAAAATCCGCGCATATTTTATGCCTCCTCTTTTGCGTTGGTTTCTTCTTTTGCTTCTTCCTTTGCCTCTTCCTTAGCTTCGGCAGACTCGTCGGTAGACTTGGACTTCAAGTATTCCTCATAACGAGCTTTGCGAACGTCGGCTTTGACAAGCATGGCACGGAGGATTTCGTCTGTGATACCCATAACCGTAGCGAGCTTATTAGGAGCTTCGGCTGGAAGCTGGAGGTCGTAGTAGTAATAAATGGCAAAATCTTGGCCCTTGAGGCGATAAGCAAGACGCTTCTTGCCTTCTGGCTCGATTTTTACAATTTTACCACCGTTTGATTCGATAAGGTTTTTGACCTTATCAAGAGCTGGGTCCAGATTCGTTTCGAGATCTGGATGAAATAGAACTGTAAGTTCGTAATCTTTCATGTGACTCCTTTGGTTAAAGCAAACACAGTTCTCTGTTAACTACAGGTTGACCTGTTTGCTGAGCTAATATTGTGGATTTATTATATCACAGATATGTTTGTCTGGCAAGAGGTGCCATAAACTAAGCTTCCCAAGGGAAATTGTGGCCATAGTGACCATAACGAGCGGTTTGCTCATAAATCGGGCGTTTTAGTTTCAAAAACTTGATGATACTGTTTGGGGTAAGGTCGTAGCCTTCAATCTCTTCTGGCTTTCCATCAATAATGACGGTTTTTTCGAGCGGTTCAGCGTAGCCGATAGCATAGGCAAGGCGAACAAGGACTTCATGGGCATTGCGTTTTTTTAGATAGTCCACTGCAATACGACGGGCCATATAGGCGGCAGAGCGATCCACCTTAGATGGATCTTTGCCAGAATAGCAACCGCCACCAATTGCGATGCGTGGCCCATAATTATCTACGATTAATTTACGACCAGTGAGGCCAGTATCGGCATCAAAACCGCCTTGTTGCCAGTCACCGGCTGGATTGACGTAGGCACGAATTGAATCTTGATCTTCAAATAGTGGTGCAAATTTTTCTGGATTATCTAAAATGTATTTATAACAAAATGTAACGCTGCGATTATTGATAAAACCTTGGACGAACAGCCAATCTGATATAATTTGTTGGAGATTTTCCGATGAGACGTTTTGGAAGCTCGCTACTACAGAGTCAATTTTACCATCTGGGCGGATGGTGACTTGAGTTTTACCATCGTAAGGATGTTTACTATAAACAAACTCGTTGAGCCTACGTGATAATACAACTTCAAGTGGTAGCATTTCTGGAGTCTCGTCAGTGGCGTAGCCAATCATGATGCCCTGGTC
>JAFYKF010000001.1 GCA_017537745.1 Candidatus Saccharimonadota bacterium | reverse complement strand
TTTGTTGTTTTGTTCTCAGTCTTCTTGACTACAATATCGTCAGACTCAACTTCTTTATTCTTATTTTCATCAACACCAAGCTTTTGATTAACCTTTTTCTTGGCTTTTCTAAAATATAAACCAATGAAAGCGCCAACCGCAATCAGAATACCTGCTCCTGCCTGAATTGCATAGGTCATTACTGACGGATCTACATAGCCAAATATATTTAATAGACTCATTTTTTCTTCCTTTCTTTTACTTTTTCTTGAACAAGCGCAATAATTTCAAGTGCACCAACCTCAGCGCTATTACCTAAATTATAAATCGATTTTTTACGAAGTGCAACAATTTTATTACGATACTTTACTGGATTTTTCAACAATTTCTCGATAATTTTATCAAGATTTTTGATATCTTTAAGTTTTACAACTTCACCGATTTCTTCGCGTCCCCAAATATTAATCGGCGGAACGTCTATCTTCTTATATTCCGGATTCATAATTTTCATCGGTGTGTCAATCGAGATAACTGGCTTTTCAGTCGTAAAGGCGTATTCAAAACCAATGCTAGACCAATCGCCAATAAGAATATCTGCTTCAAATACAGAACTAGTCTTAGAAAAATCAGTTTGAATTTCGATATTTGTTCCAGCATATTTTTCTTTCATTTTTTCAAATGCATCTTTCATATGGCGAACTTGTTGTGGGTGCGGACGTACGATCACATTATAATTTTTGCCTTCGAGGGTTTTGAGTATTTTATCCAAACATAAATCTATGATGTTGTCTTTTTGCCAGCTTGGCGCAATCATTATAGTTTTTGTTTTAGATTTTGATTTTTTAGTTTTCTTGTAATCGGCGATCATATCATCAAGTAATGAGTAGCCCCAACTTACAATCTCTTTATTTTTAGTCTTTACGCGCTTATTATTAGCTTCAACTTCGGCACGCTGATGCTCTCCACAACAAAATACCACATCATAGTTGTCCATTGAGCCCTTGCGCATCGTCATATTTTGACTATCAATACAATGTGGAATAAACACATATACTGTATCTTTATTCACGTAGCTACGCTTAATGTGGTAGTTATCAATATCTGGCATCGTCATCACTACCACATCAGCATCCATTTTCATCATAAGAGTTATTAATTTCTTTTCCTCAATATAATAAGGCTTTATGTGTTTTTCGGTTTTTGCAATCTCAAAAATCTGATCATCGTAATCACTTGTTATATAATGAATCGTGATATTGGTGTTTTCTAGAATATATTCAATGATACCTTTATAATACTTGTAAAAACCGCTACTTTCAGAATAGAATACTAGGTGTTTGTTTGCGATACTGAAAAACCTTTTATAGTCAGCTTTTTCTTCTTTAATTTGTTCAGCTGTACGTTTATGAGATTTAGAAATATTCTGTAACTCCTTTAATTCTGCACGTGATGCTTCGAGCGCCTTATAGTCAACGTATTTCTTTGGGTTAATTGCAAGATTAAGTAACCACTGCTGCAAAATTGCCATTAAATTGCTAGCAGTCCAATAAAGTGCTACACCAGCCGTTACAAATGTACCCAAATAAAGTGATAGTCCTACTGACAGGACCAACATACCCCATTTATTCCATTTTGATTGTTCGGCCTGAAGTACGTTCATGATATTTTGACCGACACAAAGGACCAATGCAGATAGGCCTGCAATCACTGGAATCCAAATCGCCGTACCACCATTCTCGGCTGCAATCCAGCGAAGGTCAAATCCTAGAAAATCAAAAATTAAATTCTCAACCCCAATGTAATGCTCTGGGTTTTTTACAATCTCCACCACACCAAGCAAAAGTACAATTTGAATTACTAATGGTACCAAAGAAGCAAGTGGATTATATTTATATTTCTTGTAAATCTTAGATTCTTCCTCAGCAATCGTATCTTTATCGCCAAAATATTTAGTCTTAGTTCGGTTAATTTCCGGCTGCATTTTCACCATTTTAATCGAGTTCTTCTGAACCCAGATTGAAATCGGTAACAAAATTATTTTAGACACCAATGTAAACAAAATAATTGCTGCACCGTAATTCCCTACGATGTCGTAACAAATTTTCATTATCCAACCCATGAAATCTACAAAAAACATTTTTACTTTTCCCTCAAATATTGATTGCCAGTTTTAACTAAAGTCTTCGTATCCCACGCATGACCAGTTTGCATATATTCCGTCAGATTTGGATTATAAAGCTCACTATAAAGTACTCTCCTCTTTGAGCCATCAACGTTAGTAAATAATTGTTCTGATTTATCCCCCTTGAGTAGTTGCGCGTAAGCATCGCTTAAATATTCAAACGAAACTTTTTTATCAGACTTCACATAATCATGTTTCTCGTTAATACCTTTAATATATAGTATTGGATTACTTCTTTGGATCGTTTCTTCACCATGCCCATGATCAGACATAATAATAATCACAGAGTTATCATATACTCCACCCTCTCGCAACCTCTCCAAATATTCCTTTACCATTGCAATACCAGCGTTCACGCCATCCACATAAGTCCCTTCTGGCTGGCGATTCACATCTTTATCATAGATAAATGGTGGATGTGCACCTACGACATGAATAAACGAAAAACATTTGTTACCAACTTTATTCAAGTCATTATTCTTCATATGGCTGTATACCACATCATTATAGGATGCATAAATATTTGCATCATTGCTTGCTTTTGTACTATTAATATCGAGATTATTAATTTTTGCCATCCACTTCAAAGGATATGGTAAGTACTTGAATAGTACATATTTCACTTCCTGCTTCACTAACTCTTTTTTACGAATCAGAACTCCAGATTTTATATTATTAAACCGAGTCAAATTATTACCTTTATAATTCAAAATTTCCTCATCTTCATAAATACTTAAATCATATCCTTCCTTCTCGAGTGATTCAAATAGTGGCGAATTATCAAACGCATTTGTGAAATAATCACTAAATTTATCCTCTTCATTTTCATAATAATCACCACTTAGAATATAAGGCACAGAGTATAGCGTCCACATATATGTACTTGAAGTATCTGGGTAATAAGTAAAGTCTTCAAAAATTTCCCTTTTATCCCAGTTTTTAGATAGTTCCTCGTTAAACGCCACCGAATCAACCTGATCTACTAAAAAGATAAAGAAATTTTTATCATTGCTAACATTATCAAAGTTATCAAAAGTCGCTATTAGAGCTTCTTTACTATCAAACACATTCGGTTTAACTAATAATGATACCGTCGCGGCAAGTAACATTATAATAATAACAATCGAGGAACCTTTAATAATCTTCTCAAACTTTTCAAATTTCAACTTGCGAAGTAGAATAAACGAAACTACAATTATCACTACCCATAGCAAAATCGAAATTACTTTATCAACCATATATTCATCCCAATTAATTGGGTTTCCATCAAGACCTGGCAAATTATAAACCAAGAAATTTCCTTGTATATATGTTACTAGCATACAAACGAAAGCCACTAAGAGAACAATCTTATAAGCTTTTCTATTTATCAAGTTAACAATAATGAAAAAAGCTGTAATCACAAAAAATACAATCAAGAATTGAAGAAAAATTATTGGCAAGAAAGATTGAAAATCAAACCAGAATTCCTCCATGTTACCAACGTACATATTGATAGGCTCATAAAATGCCAACATCAAGCTTAATAATAAAGCAATTAATATACCGCCCAAACTTTCTTTTAGTTTAGTAATTACCTTTTTCACGTATAGCTCCAATGTTTTAATAATACCACTTTATAGCTCTGAGGTCAATGGAAACCGCCCCAATTATTGCGGTGTATGTTTTAAAAAGCCTCTTTATGTGTTAAAATAATATAGTATGAAAATTCCCCATGTTTTGAACCGAAAAAACAGAATTTTACTCTCTGAACTTACTAAAACTGATTTTAAGCTACGCTATCAAAATTCAGTTCTAGGTTATTTATGGGCGCTACTTCGTCCTCTTATGATGTTCGCGATTTTATACGTAGTCTTCGCAAAACTACTCCGGTTCGGCGGCGACATACCTCATTATCCAGTCTATTTGTTATGCGGTACCACCATGTGGAGCTTCTTTACAGAATGTACCTCACAAGGTATCCAATCCATTGTTAGCCGTGGTGATTTGTTGCGTAAAATAAACTTTCCTAAATATATCGTCGTCGTTTCTTCCACCCTTACCGCCGTCATTAATATGCTCATCAATCTAGTCGTCGTCGCTATCTTTGCCCTCATCAACGGCGTCGAGCCAAGCTGGAACTGGTTATTGGTTTTCCCTGTCCTCATCGAATTATATCTTCTTTCTCTCGGTTTGGCCTTTCTCCTTGGTTCAATCAACGTAAAATTCCGTGATATCACTTCAATTTGGGACGTTATCGTCCAGGCATTATTCTACGCCGTTCCTATTATTTATCCAGTATCGATGATTGCTGGAGTTAGTGACCTTGCTGCAAAAGTGATTCTCTTAAATCCTATCGCCCAAACCATTCAAGACATTCGTTTTAATCTTATTACTACAGAAACTTTAACTACCTGGAATTATGTCGCAAATCCCGCTGTAATTATTCCGCCACTCATCGTTATCGTCGTTCTTATTACCGGTGCACTTGTATTTCGTAAAAAATCTAAATACTTTGCGGAGGAAATCTAATGAAACGTTCTTTTGGCACCCGCACCGAAATCAACGATCCAAATCAGCCAGCGATCGTAGTAAAAAATCTCCACAAAAGTTTTCGTTTGCCTACTGAACAATCTTTTGGTTTGAAACAAGCTATCTTCAACCGCCTTCGTGGCATTAAAGGCTACAAAGAGCAAAAAGTCTTAAAAGGTCTCAATTTCGAAATCAAACAAGGCGAATTCGTCGGTATCGTTGGCCGTAATGGTTCGGGTAAATCAACTCTCCTCAAAATTCTCGCTGGTACTTATTATCCAGAAAAAGGCAACGTCGTAGTAAATGGCGACTTAGTCCCCTTCATCGAACTCGGCGTCGGCTTCAACCCAGAGCTCACTGGTCGTGAAAACGTATATATGAATGGCGCCCTGCTCGGCTTTTCTAACAAAGAAATGGACGCCATGTATGATGATATTTGGGACTTTGCTGAGCTCAAAGAATTCCAGGACCAGAAACTCAAAAACTACAGCTCCGGTATGCAAGTTCGTTTGGCTTTCTCTATTGCTATTCGTGCCCGCGGTGATATTCTCCTGCTTGATGAAGTTCTCGCCGTTGGCGACGCTGCATTCCAACGCAAATGCTTTGGCTACTTTGCCGAACTTAAAAAGGAAAAACGCACTGTTATTCTTGTTACCCACTCGATGGAATCCGTCCAGACCTTCTGTGACCGAGCCATCATGATTGAAGATGGTAAAATCATCGTCGACGGTTCTCCGCTCAAAGTCTCTAAAAAATATCTCGAAAGCAACAATAGAAATATTAAACAAGACAACGTCGGTGAAGATAAAACCACTAACTATATTCAAGCATCCGCTAAAAGCACCGTCACAAGTGAGAGCGTTCAACTTTCATTTACAATTAAACCAAAGCAAAAACTAGAAGATTTTGTTATTGCTGTCGGCATTAATAAAAACGACGGTCAACAAATCTACCGTTGGGCATCAGATGAAAAAATCAAAACCCCAATCGTTTTCGAAGCTAATCAATCCTATAAACTAAATCTTAAGCTAGCAAATTATTTCCCACACGACAAATATAATGTAGTCTTACTCATTAAATCCCTAGATCGTAGCATCGATTTCGGAGATTTCTTCAATATTACAAACTTCGAAATAATCTCCACCAATCCATACCAGAGTACTACTCACTGGCAAATACCAGAAGAATACGAACTACAATCCTAAACCAGCTACAATATCAGCAGCTCGTTGGCTCCAAGTATTTTTCTCAGCCTGCTCTAGCAGCCTATTTCTCGCAGCATCATTATTATATTCTTTAATTGCCTCGCCCATGTACTTTTCAAATTCTTTGGCATCCTTTGCCATATATACATAATCATAGCCACGACATTCTCTTAAATCACGCGTACAAACTGTTGGCAAACCCGCCGCCATGTATTCAAACAGTTTAATCGGCGAAGTAGCCTTAGCAATTTCACCATGTTTAAATGGAATTATCGCACAGTTGAAATACTTCGAATATCTTGGTAATTCTTCGTATTGTTTTGCACCAAGATTATGAATATTCTTGCCTTTTGCCAAATCTTTCGCTGCATTATTATAATCAATTCCCAAAAACACAAACTCCCACTCCGGATGATTCTTAGCAGTGGAGTTAATTAAATTAAAATCAATCCATGGAGCCAACGCGCCATAAAAACCAATAATCGGACGCCCCTTCTTCACAATATCTTTCATATCGCTTGGTGGCATTTCCGTTTTATTCTCTTTATAATTAAAGTGTTCTGTAAAAACTGCATTTGGCGCTAAGACAATTTTGTATTTCTTGCCCAAATGCTCCTCAAGATCTTCTTTTAATTTCAAAGCAGATGCAACTAAAAGCACTGGTTTCAAATTATCAAGCTCATTCCAAATCGAAAGCTGCACACCAAGATCGCCAGAAATATCACCATGGAATTCATCAATATATTCATAGATTAATTTATAGCCATACTCTTTCACTTGATTAACCACATCAAGTGACGTAGCCATTGTATTTGGTAACAAGAAGAAACAATTCGGACACTCTTTTGGCAAATCCGCCAGCATGAGATGGGAATTAATTGTCACAATACCATTTTCAACTTCGCGCATCTTGTATGTTGAATTTGAACCTTCAAAATAAACTACAAAAAATCCCAGCTTACGAAATTCCGCTGCCAAGTGGTGTGGACGCTGCCTAAGTTTGTCATCCCAAGGAATGCTATCAATCACCATCACCTTATCATAATTCTTAACAAGTTTGTTAATCTTTCTATTAAATCTATCGCCCCGCCATGCTCTATACTTTGTAAACGGCTTTATACAGACCTTACACGTCCCTTCAAACACAGTGCGCCGTTTTGTCCACTTTGGAAAAACTCTATTGTATGCAGTTGCGATTTTTTCAGCATATTGGTGCCTACGAGAAGATACTATTTTTTTATAACCGTAGTTCTCTTTTCGCAAAAATTCATTCTCTTGTATCAATTTATCAATTTCTTGTTTTGAATAATCTTTTTTGGGCATATTATTTCTCCACCTTTACAATTTCGTCTACAATATACTTACTCGCAAACCCGTCACCATATGGATTCTTCGCCTCAGACATTTTATTATATTCGTCCTTATCAACTAACAATTTTTTAGCTTCATTATAGACATTATCGGCTTCAGTTCCTACGAGTTTTAGCGTACCAGCCTCAATCCCTTCTGGACGCTCCGTCGTATCTCTAAGCACAAGTACCGGCTTACCAAGCGAAGGCGCTTCCTCTTGTACCCCACCGCTATCAGACATTATAAAATATGCTCGCTCCATAAAATTATGAAAATCAAGCACATCAAGTGGCTCAATTAAACGAATCTTCTCGTTATCACCCAAAACTTTCCTCGCAACCTCTTGTACCTTTGGATTTAAATGTACTGGATAAATCACTTTTACGTCCGGGAATTCATCAACAATTCTTCTAATCGCGCTAAAAATTTGGCGCATCGGTTCACCTAAGTTCTCACGCCTATGGGCAGTCACGAGAATTAATCTTGAACCTTCAGCCCATTTCAAATCTGGGTGCTCATAGCTTGAGCTAACCGTTGTCTTAAGAGCATCTATCGCAGTATTACCAGTTACAAAAATCTTTTGATCTTTATTCAGCTTCCCTTCCAAGTTTTGCTTACTTACCTCAGTCGGTGCGAACAAATAATCCGCAACTCTATCAATAATCTGTCGGTTCATCTCTTCTGGGAACGGCGAATATTTATTATAAGTCCTAAGGCCCGCCTCCACGTGTCCCACCTCAACCTGTTGATAAAACGCCGCCAGCGCCGCTGCCATCGCAGTAGTCGTATCACCATGTACCAAAACTAAATCTGGCTTTTCCTTAATAATAACTTCTTCAATTCCCTTTAGCACCTCAGCTGTAATCTGCGTCAAAGTTTGACCTGGCTTCATGATGTTTAAATCATAATCTGGTGTTATTTTAAATACCTCGAGTACCTGGTCTAGCATGTTCCGGTGCTGTGCCGTTACACAAACTACAGATTCTATCTCGTCACGAGACTCCAATTCCTTTACCACTGGTGCCATCTTGATGGCCTCTGGGCGAGTCCCAAAAATCGACAATACTTTTCTCATATCAATTATTATATCATACCTGTTCATAATTTATCTTTTTATGATATCATTATAGTATGAAAAACATCTTATTCATCGCTGATAGCTTCATGGGTGGAGGGCTAGAAACGCGCATCATTGGTCAGGTTAATTTTTTAAAAAAGAAGAAGATTCCCGTCTATTTAATCTGCCGAGAGTATAGTCACTCTTATGACGGCACCTTCGACGCAGTTTCAGATGCTTTGCAAACCCACACTTCTACTACATCTATAACAGCCAAGAATATCTTAAACGACGTTAATGCCATTTGCGCTTTTTGCAAAGAACATGATATTAAATATATTGATTGTCATCCATTCTGGTGCACTCTCCCCGCCGCCCTAGCCGCTGAAAAACTCAAAATACCCATTTCCTTCACTTTGCACGGCGTAATTTCTGCCGATTTCATCGATAATAAATACACCACTGCTAAAACTTTATATCAATTAGTCTTCAGCTACGGTTTCGATCGCCTATTCGCTGTCGCCGAATATCTTTCAGATTTATATCCATACTTGCCAATTAAAACCATCCTTCATAACGGTTTTTCAGCCAGCAATATTAAGAATAAAAAATTTCAACCGACTGGCAATGTAGCCGTTGTCTCAAGGTTAGATGAAGTCAAAACCCAGTTAATTATTGATTTTTTGCCATCACTCTACGAGCAAAAAGTTGTTAAAAAGATTGATATCTACGGGAACGGAGAATACTATAATCAACTCGCAGACTTTATTAACCAGAACCACTACGAAGACAAAATTTCCCTACTCGGATGGGAAAAAGATGTTTCGGATAAAATCTATAAAAGCGATTACATGGCCGTGTTCGGCATGGGAAGAGTTATCGTAGAAACCATTGAAGCCGGTGTTCCTGCTGGAGTTCTTGGCTATGGCGGATTTGCAGGTTTTGTCGACCACAACAATCTCATCGGTTTTTCGAAAACCAACCTCACTAGCTGGAATAAGGCCAAAGATAGCCTTGAAAAGGAGTTTAACCAACTTTTCAAAATGCCAGACTATTATCTATTCAACAAGCAAGATTTATCAGATTTCGAATCTGAAAACATTTGGAAACTCTATTACGAAACCATTATATCCATCAACCACACTGAAAAGGTTCCCAGTCAAACCATTGCTCACTATCTAGAAGGCCACCCAGATATTAATATTCTAACAGACGAAGAGTTACTCTTAAGTTGTGTCCGCCTTTTGTCAGATGGCAGCAACCCAATCAGCCCACGTCTTTTCTACGCATTATTCCAAAAACAATTCGATGAAATCTGCGAGCTAAAGCAACAAGTAGCTGAACTTAGCACCAGCATACCCAAAAAAATCTATCACAAAATTATCAAGTCTAGAAAAACCAAATAACTATTCACTTAAATCAGTATATAATATACAGCGATAATTCCTGCTATCACTATCGCTCCTAGTGCGCAAACACAGATTCCCATCTGCCGTAATCTTATCTACGAAGTAGGCAGTGCCAGCAGGTGCGTCCTCATCCGACAACAAACCGCTCTCTAAATCATAATATTTAGCACCACTCACAACAGTAATGTATCTTGGAATACTCATTGCTGTAAAATTATTTATCTCCACTAAATCTGTATATAATATACAGCCATTCTCCGTGCCATTTTGAGAAATGTCTTTCAAACATAACTGGCCATCAACATACATTAGCTTATCAAAGAACAAAACACTTCCGCTAGCAATTGATTCTTCCGTATGGATTCCAATTTCCGCGTCTAAATATGTAGTATCAGCACTTACCATCAAATAACGTGGTACAGCCATACTTCTAAACTCAACTTTATTTAATTCCCTCAAATCATTATATAAAATACATTCGTCACTAGAATGTTTTAAGCATAATTCACCAAACCAATAAGTTAATCCTTCAAAATAGCTCTTCTCGCCACCATCTATCACGGTTGTTATTCCAGTTTTAGTATTTATAACATTTGTATTCTCTGGAATATAGAAGTACCTCGGCACAGCCATATTTGAATACTTTATTTCTGGTAGTTCATTCAAGTCAGAATATAGCACGCATTTGTTTTCTGTCTCACCTTGAGCTATTAAACAAAGTTCACCATTAATATTAATTCTTCTGTCAAACACAATTTTTGTATCAGCTTTAATCTCATCAGCAAATATATTCTCCTCATAATTAATAAACTTTGTATTTTTCTTCACAATTAGCATTCTAGACACAGCCATTTCCCTAGCATTAGATGTTTCTAACTCCTCCAAATCAGAATACAAATAACAATTCTTGTTTTTACCAATCGCAAGACATAGTTTATCGCCGTCATAATTCAAACTATTAAAGAACTCAAAACTCGAAAAACTCCTAATTCCCACTTCGCTCGTTTCAGGATTAATATATCGTGAACCTTTTTTCACGTATAGTATTCTCGGGACTACCATATCATCATATTTATCAGATAATGGTGTGGTCTTAGTTATCCCGCCAAACCAATCTTCAAAGAAAGAATAAAAATTCCGGTTTCCATACGCCGCACAAGCATCACCTGGCACCGTCCCGTATCCAGCAGCAAGCACTGCCGCGTTTGGCTGATATGGCGTATATCTATATAATGCCGAAGTCGCAAGCGAGCGAATATTTACTACTGTTCCAGAATCACAATGCGGGCTAAACCTTATATAGTTTTCTCCTAATGGATAATTCGTCCAACCGCCACTTAGCACATCACGGAACAATGCCGCTGCATTACGAATTTGATTCTTAAACCCATAGTATTTCGATGAACACGCCGCCGTATCCGGACAGCCATACCCAGTCGCCGTTCGATAATTCCAACTATTTGGCACATCATCCGTGATCAAAGAATTTTCTTTTTGAAGTAACACTAACAAAACTTGTGGGTTAATCTGGAAATCTTGTGCCGCTTGCCAAATAATATGCGCTGCCGTTTCACCGGCTCCAATCACTTCCCCATCACCAAATAATTCTTCAGAAATACAAACAAAGTGCCCGTCCGCCCAATGCCAAGTTGCCAAAGATGTACTAGACGACAACCATACATACAAATCGTAATCCGTATTTGCACATGGATTTTTTGCTGTCAGCCATGCCTGAATTTCTGCTTCTGTCATTGAGTTATAATTACTCATCTGATAATCAGACATGATATACCCAGGGTCAAAATTTGACAAATTTGCCGCCTCAACCACATTATCATTATTGACCAATCGTTTTAAGAATACAAAAGAAAAAACGACGACAAAAGCTAATAACCCCACTAGCACCCTACGTCTATAACTAACTCGCCTCATATTTCCGCCCCACCGTTTACTTCACCAACTCTATCATCAGAAGAAAGATATATCGTAAACTGAACTTCACCACTAATCAAACTAGCCATCGGCACATCAAAACCCTTACAAGTTGAAGTTGTTGCATCGCCGACTATATCTGTCGTTTCTTGATAGACTATATTTCCTTCCTGCAATAGGACTAACTCACATGTCCCCTCCTCCAAATATTGATCAATGCTCACCCTAATCAACAATTTACCACCATTTGTTTTTACATAATTAACTACACCAGTCAAATATTCAAGTTCATTTGGGCTGCCACCATCATATTGAATAGGCCTCTTATTAACATAATCATCAATATTTCCGCTTGATTCTTCTTTTTCTGAATCATTCTCTAATTCTTCATCATCGGCAATCAGTGTGTAAACTTCTTCATCACCAACACCAATACCATCATCCCCCTTGTCACCACCATTCAAAAAACTGGCCCAAACAATACAGGCCACTACCACAACAAACATTGGTACTATTACCTTAAAAACCCATCTTCGATTTCTTCTGCGTCGCGACATACAATACTCCTAATAACATTATATATGCTTATGTTATTTTTTTCAAATTAATCTTTTATATCTCGCGACTCTCTGTTTGTATTCTTCCACTATACATCTTGTCCATATATTCAAATCTTCTGTCAACCCAATCAGTCAAATATGTAACCTCCCTCCAAAACACCAAACTCGGAGACAAATTATCATACAAGACACTCTTCACTTTATCCGCCTCATCCTTTCTCCATATATTATTGTCATTAGCCGTAGCTGTTGCAATAATGGCTGCTTGCTTCCTAATATAAGCCAGCACGTCTTCTTTCTTGCCCATCATCCTTTCCCGATATATTTGGATCACTTTTCTTTGGAACTCTGGAATTTCTATCAAATTAAACAACAAGTCAGACACCGCAGATTTCTTTTTTGCCTTGCTACTTTTACCGGTCTTATTATCGCGAATCTCACCACCCAAAGACTGCGTTTTTAAAGCGTCGACCGTTTCTGGCAAATAAAAATCCTCACTATAACCCCAGACCCACTCCTTATTCCCCATTGCAAAATCAAAATCCCACCCTGGACCCGCATGTATCAAATCCCCATCCCCATCTTTATAGAAATAGAAGCTTGATGCGTAAGCATCTGGGTTCACCGTAAATTCAGATAACAAATAATATACCGCCAAAGAGTCAACATCAACCAACTGTTGAACTCTTTCATAATCCCCTTCTCTTGCCGCATTCTCCAGCTGTTCAAATTCATCACGAAAACGCTCCATCGCCACTTTTGCATTACTATCCACCACTACATCACGCATTGTCAAACATGTTGAATCAACCGTCAGGTAGCAATTCACGTCCTCCGAACGCATATTTTCAACCTCCACAATCACCCCATAATCATCTTTTAAATTTACTCGTTCTTTCCCAATTTCGATCTTCTCTGTTAGATAATAGATACCCAAACACTTACCATCAACATATAACTCCACAAATCTGCCTTCTAATGCATAAGCTTCCCCAAGTACTTTTTCCAAATAAAACGCAATGTCATTTCTTAAGCTGGTCGCATCAAAATAATTAGCGAGTAGTATCCATTTTTTCGCCTTACCCATCCCAAACAAATCTACTTTTTCCTTAAATTTAATCTGAAAAGGACTTTTTGACTGACCCCAAGTTGAGTTTCCACGCCCTTTTAGCTCAACCCTGCTATATTCATCATACTTTCCGCCATCAAAAACTATTACCAAATTATCATCATATTTTATATCTTTCGAATTACTAATAATCTCATCAAGCGTCGTTTCGTTCAAAGAAATCTCTATCTTCGGTAAACTGATTAATCGCTTCTCTTCTTTTGAGCCCCACGCAAAAAACACTATTAATATCATAACTATAAAAATCAACATTAGAACGACATTATCTAAAAAAAATTTTTTCATTCAACATCTATCCCCAAAATCACCGCCGCCGCTGTCAAAACTTTCTTTTCCTCATCCGAGGCACTCATCATATGAGTCTTAAATAGATCCACAGTTTCCTCATGCTTATAATCCAAAATCTCCAACGTTCGCGCCTCACCAGGATTCTTTTTTAAAATACCTTTTGCAACCAAATTATCAACATGTTCCGCTACTGCAGATACTGACGACAAACCAAGTCCGGTCATAATTTCACGATACGATGGGGATACCCCATTTTCCTCCATATAATCTCTTAAGAAGTCCAAAACCGCTTGTTGTTTTTTCGTGATTTTAACCGCCATATGTTATAATTATATATAATGAAACCAAATAAATCAATCGATGGGCTAATTACCCGTGACTCCAAATCGTCACGAAAAATTTCTGCGCCAACTAAAACTACTAATAAAACCCTTAAAAAAAATGAGCCTACAAAAACAGCCAAACCAATCAAGGTGGTAGCGACTGAACCTCCAAAAGAAGAGATTGTTCCAGATGAATCACTTGAAATAAAAATTACAGATGATGCTACTACTAGCATAGTGACACCGCCCATCCAACCATCCGACGATTTTCTCTCACCCGTACAGGCATTTGATGACACTGCCAATTTCACAAATGAAGCCAAAGATAAAAAATCTAACAAAAAATCCAAAAAAGACAAAGAGGATAAAAAAGAAAAAAAGAAACCAAGTAAAGCTCGCAAAATTATCACAACCATCATTCTAATTATTGTTCTAATAATAATCGGGATAGTCATTTGGGTAATTATTTGGGGTAATGATATCATCGCCAAAATCACCGGTGGCCAAGGCAACGTCTTTGACTTACTAACTTTTGTTGACGACACCTATGAACCACTTAAAACCGACGCCAATGGACGCACCAATATTCTTGCCTTTGGCACCAGTGGCTATAATATGCAAGGCGATGAAGGCGAAGGTGTTCATGCTGGCGCTGCACTTACTGACTCTATCATGATGATTAGCTTAAACCAAGAAACAGGTGACATAGCTATGCTTTCTCTTCCTCGTGATCTCAAAGCCTCCCCTACTTGTACCGCTACCGGCAAAATCAACGAAGTTTATTGGTGCAACAATATCAACGACGACGATGAAGCGGCTGGAGCTTCTGCCCTTATGGCCGAAGTTGGTTCTGTCCTTGGTGTAGATTTCCAATACTACGCCCACCTTAACTGGGGCTCATTAGTCTATATAGTTGACATACTTGATGGCATTGAAGTCACTCTTGACGAAGACATCTTTGACTATGGCTGGACCGATGCTGTTTATGAAGCAGGCGTCACCTATACAATTAACGGCGAAGAAGCCCTTGGCCTTGCCCGTGCTCGTCATGGCACCTATGGTGGAGATTTCTCGCGCGGTGCCTCTCAACAAAAAATCCTTATTGGCATCAAGGATAAACTTCTCGAAAAAGATCTTCCCCTCACCGATTTAATCGGACTCGCCTCTAGCCTCGGCGACAACCTTCGCACTAACTTTAGTGTCTCTGAACTAAAATCCCTCGCCCATCTTACTTGGGAATTTGACTTCGATAGTATGCGCACGCTAAGCCTTTACCCAGATTACATGACCACTGGCACACTCGATAATGGCATTTCTTATGTCTTTCCACGTGCTGGCGTTGGTAATTACGGCTCCATCCAAGAATATGTCGCCACACAATTATCTAATGACCCACGTGTCTATGAAGAACCATCAATCCTCGTATTAAACGCAAGTGATGTTGCTGGACTAGCCAGCAAAGAGAAAAACAAGCTTGTTGAGGAAGGCTACAACTACGTATACACAGACAACGCACCAGAAGGAGAGTATCCAACCGACTATTCTATTTATATGGTTAATTCCAAACCAGGCACTGCAAATCTACTAGAAAAACTATATAACCTAGAAATCAAAACCACCACACCAGAAACTCTACCTCAAGATTACGATTTTATCATTATCATTAACCCAGAAATAGAAGAAGAAACCGAAGCGGAAACAGAAGAATAAAAAAACCGGAGTGCCAAATCGATTATCTAATCAGTTTAACACTCCGGGTTTTTATATTTTACTAATTATCAATACTCGGTCTCTTCCCTCACCCTCCGAGTGTGTATCAATATCTGAATAATCCTGTGCTAATTTATGCACTACTCTTCTATCTGCTGCATTCAAATTTACAGTCATCGATTCACCAGTCTCACGCACCTTGCGAATCCATCCCTCAGCCTTTTCTGCAATTCTATCAGCGCGCTGTTTCTTGTAACTCGCCACATCAACATTCACTCGTGTCACCTCAGCATCCTTAGACACCAAAGCCATTGATACAATATGTTGCAAAGCCCTTAAATTATCTGCATTACGCCCAATAAGAAGCGAGTTAAGCGATGTAGATGGTACAGATAGTTGTATTACTTCATCGTCAATCGTAGAATACACCGCCACATTAATACCAAAAAAACTCAGCAAGTCTTCCAAGTATTTTGCCGCAAACCTAATTGATTCGTCTTTATTCATTTTATTATCTCCTTTTCTTTTTAATATCTTTCGCGGAGATTCTAGTTATTTTTGTTCCTGATTTTTTGTTTTCCACCACTTCAGCTTCCTTAATATTCCCCCTCATTTTTTTACCACTTTCGGTATTCTTTAACTCTTTCAAAATCGCCTTATCAGTATTATCATCCATATCATCTCTCACTCTATTCAAAATCAATTTTTGTTGTAGAATCGTCAATATATTAGACAAGAAATAATAGAATGCCAAAGCACCATGAAGATTGATCATGATTACAAACATCATAATTGGCATCATCTTACCCATCTGTGCTGTAGACATACCAGAAATATCTGACTCATCTATTTCTTTACCCTCTTTGGCAGCCTTCAAAAGCTCGCGAAAACTCTTCTTCTTCTCAGACTTACCGGATGGCATCTGCATTTTGGTTGCAAAGTATTGCGCCAAAGCCGCACAAATCGCAATCACCAGCATAAATACCGCACTCCAAGAGAACCTAGATGGCGAAATCACATCACTGGCTCGTGCAGTTAAATCAATCACACCAAAAAGCTCTGGATGAAAATCATATTCAGCTTTTTCCTCAGCAGGAATATCTTCATTAGTTAAATCAGCTAAATAAGTAGCTTGCTTCTCCTCCAAAGCGCGAATCTCAGAGCCTTCGTATGCCACAATTTCATATGCACGGTTTGTCAGATTATCCTGTGGCAATGGCGTCGCAATCACCCTAATCGCCGAAAAGATAGCAATAAAAATTGGAAGCTGTATTAATAGTGTTGCAATCGATGCAAATGGCTTAACATTATACCTTTTATACAAATCCATCGTTTGCAACGATTCAAGTTGTTTGTTGCCATTACAATTTTTCCGAATTTGTGTTAGCTCCGGCTGGATCTTACGCATCAACCTTGTCTGCTTCAATTGCCTCTTGGTTAACGGCCACATACAAAGCTTTACGAGCACCGCAAAGATAATAATCGCAATACCAAAATCGTGCACCAAATTAAAAATCATAAACTGAATATTTACAATCGGACGTACAATAATAATATCTATAAAATTAAATGGCCCACCCGCCAAAATTGAACCCAAAATAAATAACCCCACTAAGGTCCAAATAACAATCTTTCTCACACTCAAATTTCTCATTACTTCTTATTATAACACACTTTAGCCTCAGCGACTAGTTCACCTAACAAGTTCTCCAACTTGGAAACCGGCATTTTAAGTAAATCCGGTGAGAAAACTACAAAAACATAGTCTGTTTTCTTAGGAATTGAATCTAAATTTTTACGAAGTACTTCATAAACCCTACGTCGAATCCGGTTTCTCCCCACCGCCGTCTTATTTACTTTTTTTGACACCACCACAGCCATCCTCGTAAAACCACGTGAGTTCTCACAAAAAACCAAAGACATCTCAGGCTTCCTAACTGTCTTCCCTTTCTGATAAACATATCTCACCCCACCCCGCGAATGAAATCGGTACTTCTTACTAAGCATACATATATTATATCAAAATAATCCCCTTACGGGGATTATTTATGCAGTCAATCTAGCGCGACCCTTTAGACGGCGCCTCGCCAAAACCTTGCGCCCATTCGCCGTAGCATTACGCTTCATAAAGCCATGCTCAACCTTGCGTTGGCGCTTATGTGGCTGATAAGTCCTTTTTGGCATATTATTCCTTATTCTTTATAATTTTTCAAATACTTGTTATAGTATACCGCACTTTTCCACATTTTTCAAGATGTTTTCCACAAGTTTATACCGGAAATATTGAAAATGTGGAAATTTTCACCCCAGTTATTATAAACACATATTACAAAACATTATTTCCACCCAAAAACCTGTGGAAAACCCCACTCTTCTATGTTATACTAATATACACATAAGGAGGTCACAGTGTATAACGTCTGGGAGAATGTTCTAGCAGAAATTGAGCAGAAAGTTTCACCTGCCAATTATTCCACTTGGTTCCAAGACACTTCACTTTTAAGTAGCACCGACGACAATATTATTATTGGAGTCAAAAATTCCTTCCATATCAAACAACTCCAAACCAAATTCATTGATATTATCAAGGAAGCCCTCAACAACAATCACCTACCCACTAAAAATATCAGTTTCGAAGTTCAACTTACCAACAAACCAAAAGTACGCGCCCGCGAAGTTGTAGCCACACCAGAATCCCTCAAAACCCATGTTAGCCCACTTAAAAAATCACTCCCAACCAACAACAGTGGCCTCAACAGTAAATACACTCTAGATAATTTCATTGTAGGTAGTAACAACGATTTAGCCGTCGCTGCCGCTAAAAGTATCATCGATGCACCGGGCACCCGCTACAACCCATTTTTCCTCTATGGTGGTTCTGGTCTT
Source organism: Candidatus Saccharimonadota bacterium (assembly GCA_017537745.1). Classification (GTDB taxonomy): domain Bacteria; phylum Patescibacteriota; class Saccharimonadia; order Saccharimonadales; family Saccharimonadaceae; genus Nanosyncoccus. The sequence goes on along the minus strand of JAFYKF010000001.1, from coordinate 41,910 downwards.
GGTAAAACCCACCTTGTTCAAGCTATTGGTAACGAACTATTAAAACGAAACCCAGACTTCAAAATTCTCTATACCCCTATTTCCGATTTCTATGCCGACTTCGTCAATCATGTTTTAAATGGTAAGGGTAAAGATTTTAATAATAAATTCCGTAAACTAGACTGTCTTATTATTGATGATTTTCAACTCATTATTGGAAAAGACAAATCCCAAGAAGAATTCTTTAATATCTTTAATAATCTTCATCAGCTCAACAAACAAATTATCGTTACTTCCGATCGCCTCCCATCTCAAATAAAAACCTTAGATGACCGCCTCGCCAATCGTCTCACCTGGGCTGGCGCCTTCGACCTTCAGCTTCCAAAATTTGAAGATAAATGCGCCATCCTTCGCGCCAAAGCAGACCTTATGGGTGCCGAAATCGAACAAGAAGCTATTGAGTATATCGCTGAAAACACCAACACCAACGTTCGTGACCTCGAAGGTGAACTATCCACCATATTATTAATGTCCGAAGTACGAGGACTCACACCATTGGAGCTCATTCAAAACGGCTCCGCCAGTATCCACAACAATAGTAAACTTCGCCCCACCACTAGTAAACAAATCGCCGAAAAAGTCGCCAAATATTATAATCTCACACTAAAAGAGATGCGTAGCAAATCCCGCGTCACCAACATCAAAACTGCTCGCCAAATCACCATGTTCCTATTATCCACCGAATTATCCATGAGTACCACCAAAATCGCTACCGAAGTTGGCGTCAAAGACCACACCACGGTTATGCACGGTATTGATAAAATCAAAAATGATCTCAAACTTAACTTCACCCTCCGTGATCAAATTGAAGAAATAAAAGGACAAATCTATGGTTAATGTGGAAATGTTGTGCAAAACCCAGTGTAAATCCCTGCGAATTCTAAGCGCAAAACTTTGTATAAAAAATTGGTTCAATTTCAAACTTGCGAACAACTTGTGTTTTCCACTACGAATTACACATTTTTCCACCGCGTTTCCCACCATTAAATATCCCCTGTTCACACCAATGGTTTTCCACTTTTTCACAGCACCTACTACTACGACTACTAAAAATATTAATAAAATTAAATAAAAGAAAGGTTCAAAAATGGAAATAGAAGTTACACAAGAAAAACTCAGTAAAGCCTTAAACAATGTTAGTCGTATTGCAGTCGGTAAGGTTACTCTACCTATATTAAATAATGTACTCATTCGTGTAGATAAAAGCAAAGTATCACTCATTACTACCAACCTAGATATGGCCATCATCGATTATCTACCAGTATCAAGCTCTAAAGATGGTGTCATTACAGCACCAGCTAAGCTTCTTGCTGAATTTGTATCTAATCTCCCCCGTGGCGAAAAAGTTAAAATCACATCCAAAGATAACAAAACCACCATCACTGCTGGTAAATATAGTTCCACCATCAATGGTTCTCCTGCCGACGACTTCCCTGAACTACCGGAAATTGATGAGAAAAAAGCTGTCGTTTTCAGAATGGGTGTAGATGAGTTTAAAAACGGCATTTCGAGTGTGGTTATAGCGAGTAGTAATGATTTAACTCGCCCAGCTCTCACTGGCATCTATTTTGATACTTACGACAAAACCCTTGCTGTTGCTGCTACGGATGGCTACCGCCTTGCCGAAAAGAAATTGGTTAAAAACGTACAAAGTGAAATAAGTGTGATTGTGCCAACCACCTCCCTCCAAGAAGTTCTCCGTTCTATTAGTGATGATATGGAGGAAATAGAGATATCTTTTAACGAAGATTTAGTCCGCTTCCGTCTAGGTGAAATAGAAATCATCTCAAAGCTCATTGATGCCAGTTTCCCAGATTATCGTCGCCTTATCCCTAAAGATAATAATATTGTAGTTACTTTAGATCGTGACGAACTAGTTCGAGTTACTAAGCTCGCTGCCCTCTTTGCTCGCAGTGTTTCCGGCTCAATTATGTGTGAAACTAAAAAGCCAAACACTTTCTCTGTTAAATCTATCGCTACCGAGTTGGGCAAAAACAACTCATCTATAGAAACCGAGGTGACAGAAGAAGGTAAAGTGAATCTTAATTCCCGGTTCCTTCTTGATGCTCTAAACTCCCTTGATGAAAAAACTATCATTGTAGAATTTTCAAGCAAAATCACCCCAGTTGTTCTCCATAATAAAAAGAACCAAGATTATACACATATAGTTATGCCGCTAAACAATTGATATGTTAATTAAATCTATATCACTTACCAACTTTCGTAATCACAACTCTTACCACTTAGAGTGTAAACCGGATACCACACTGATTTTAGGTGAAAACGGTTGTGGTAAAACATCTGTGCTTGAAGCGATTTATATTTTAACTCGTGGCAAAAGCTTCCGCGCTACAGATCAAGATATTTTAAAACGTGGCAGTGATTTTTATCGTATTGAACTAGAATACGATAATGGTGAAAAAATCATCGCCACTTACGATGGTGTCAAAAAGAACTTCAAAACACCTGATAAAACATCTAGTCGCCTATCTGTAAAAAATAAATACCCAATTATTTTATTCCTGCCATCAGACCTTAATTTAGTTAGTGGACCACCGTCTCGCCGCCGTGATTATTTTGATCGTATCTTTAGTGATTTTAATAGTGATTATGCAAGTATACTAAATAAATACAACAAAGCCCTTCGTCAGCGTAACGAGTTACTAAAATCAGACAATCTAAATAAATCCACACTTTTCCCCTGGGATTTACTACTTGCAGATTATGGTAGTGAACTAGTGAAATATCGCACTGATTATATTCTAGAAATCAACCAAACCCTAAACCCAACCTATCACTCCATTGCTGAAAACAATGATCAAATCAATCTATCATATATCACTTCGATTCCCAACATTAATAAAGATACCTTCATAAAACATCTAGACCAAAACTATGAAAAAGATCATTTGTTGGGTTATACTACTTTTGGTGTCCAACGCGACACAATAGACTTTATTTTTAATCAAAAACCAGCCGACGGTTCTGCGTCGCGTGGTGAAACTCGCTCGATTATTTTGGCCCTCAAATTTGTAGAAGCTAACATAATTATTAACAAGCTAGGTAAAAAGCCAATTATTTTATTAGATGATGTTTTTTCGGAACTAGATGATACTAGGCGTAGATGCCTAGTTGATAATTTTAAAAACCATCAAGTTATTATTACAAGTGTAGAAGATATTAGTACTTTGTAGCAAAATCAGTTTGGTTTAATTCATCTATATATCTAGCCACTGGATCACCCAGACCAAAGCCATCAAACACATAAGCTGTTTCATCACCATCGAATTGCCTCATTGCTTCAGCTGCACGCGCGAGGGATATATATCTTTGTGCGTATTTATACTTTTCCCAAGTATTTTCCTCATCACTATTTGATGCCACACTGTTACTCGCCTTATAAACAAATTCCTTACCAGTTGCCTCATCTGGTGCTTCACCATTGTCGATTGTTTCGATTATACCAAACAAAGACTTAAAGAAGCTGATAATCCTTTTAAACCAATTAGAATTTTTCTTTTCATTTTTTTCTGCCCACTCTTTTTCAAATTCTGTAATGGTGGCGTCTGTTAAACCGTACGGAGTACTGCGGTTTTCGTTTTCACCTATATACTTTGCGAGAATCTCAGCATCATCTATAGTACAAATATTTTCCTTGTTGCAATCGGTATTCTTTTTAATAAATTCCTGGAATTCAACGCTATTATAAATAGTTGGTGTATTTTTTTGAACATCGTTTGTCACGATATAAGAAGATGCGACATCACGACTCGCTGTATATGTGGAAGTATCAAATGTTGCAATTGCTGAGCAGGTTGGTGAGCCAGCCGCACCGATAGTATTTAATGTGGGGCAATCACCGAAAGTAGCTAAGTATGAATCAGATTCTTCATCGGCAAATGCGGCAGGTAAAATTGAAGCCACGGCCTTATTGGTCATCCTAGAAAACGAAGCGACTTTATTTAATAAACTCCCAGACTTTAAGGAACTTACCGCAAACTTATATACTAAAGAACCAAGAAATGTATTTTTTGAAGTGATATCAAGTGGACTTCGATGCCTTCTATCTACCTCTGCATCCATTGCTATTAAATCTTCAGTCAGCTTAAGATAAGAAACCACAGCTTCCTCATCTCCAGATGCCGCGCCACTACCTTTTGAAAGTTCTGTAGCTAAATCAACTGCACCATATGCCAACATTTGGCCACCAATAATACCACCAAAATCTTCATAAGTTCCATAAAGCGAATTTTTAAGGGTAGTTTCTGTTAATCCAATATCACTATCACTATAAGTACCGTGATTATAATTTTTTTCTTGCTCACCGACAATCTTGGGTCCATAAGGTGTATAATCTCGCTGCTCTTTTCGTTGTTTATTTTCATCCAGTTCATCTGGGTTGGGTGTATATCTACCGACGGTCGATTCTTTACTGCTTTCTTTTGAGGCAGCAGTTCGCAGAATTGTTGCATCATCTACCACATAATCAGGATTAGCATTACCAACCGTGAAAAGAATCCGATCAGATGAAAAGTCTGCTACTTGTTCCAAGTCGACCCTCTCTCCGGTTAAAAGTGAGTACAAACTTGGTGCCTCCAGCATGCTGCCCTTTAGAATCTTAACTTTACCAGTTTTTACATCAACAACCTCAGACTCCTTGACTTCAAACAAGTCATTCATTACATCATTAATATGCGACCCACCAACAGTTGTCGCCAATGTTGCAAAAGCAGCAACTATGCCATCGGCATCTGTATAGGTGCTACCGTAACCAGCCTTTGTTCTGCCTATACTCTGCATATATCCAGCGTAAAGTGACATTGATTTTTGTGACGTTGATAAAGTATCAGCGGCCTTTAGTGCATCAGTAGTATTCTTGATGGTTTGGATATCATCGCCCTTTGACATATTGGCTTGTGCCATCGCCTTCATGTAGGATTTTGTATCGGTGCCATTACACCCATAATCGCTATAAAAATAAGTATAACCATCAGAAACGCAAACCGGCACACATATTGGTATACCATTTTCATCTACAAAACCAGTAGGTTCACACTCCTCATGGAATTTTTCAACGCGCCAAGTTGCAATTTGCGTAGTGTTTGTTCCGGTACAATTAAAAGTATCTGTGACCTTATCCCACATAGAAGCGGGATTTAGAACAGGTGCACATTCTGCCGATGCATGATAAGTCGGCATATAATGCCATGTGTAATCATTAAAACCAACTATGTTTTTTGTTCCAAGTACTTTATTGTCCATAGAGTCTTCAAGGCTTTCTTCCTCAGTATAAACATTGAGTGATATTCCCAGCTTTTCAAAAATCTGTCGTGCCTTCGGATCGTAATAGTAACCAGATCTACCATATGTGACACTAGTGAATTTATCATAAAGTTCAATATTGTGGTTTACTTCATAATAAAACTCATTTGCTGGAATAATTTTATCTCCCATCTTGAGGGACAATGGCGAAAGCTCGTGATCTTTACCATAATCTTTACCATAAACATATATACTATCACTACTATCTGCAACCAAAGCCTTGCCAACATTACTAGCTATAAAAGTTTCTCCATCCAGATAACCAACAGTCACACCGGCGTCCTGTAGTCTTTGGAAGGTATTGGTTGGAATTTTGCCATTTTCCAATGCGTTTTGAAAAACCAGCTCTTGACTCTGTCTCTGATCGTAATACATTGTGTTAGTTGCTTCCTCAAGTCTCGTCGAAAACCAGTCAATTTGGAGATTTCCATTCAAGAAAACTCCTATCATCACAACACCGGCGATTATTATCCATAATGGAGCGGTGCGTTTCAAGGTTTTTTTAGCGCCAGAAGTGCTTTTTGTAGCATTATTCTTTCCAACAACACTAGTGCTATAGCCACTAGGACTTTCCGCTTGCGTATTATCAACCGCCGATTCATCGGCTTTTTTTAGTTCTTCTTGTGCAGACATGTATATTATATATTATATAACAAAACTCCATTTTTTACTAAAAAATCTCACCCCTGTGCTATAATATATTTTATGATTAAGGTCGACAAAATCATCCCTGGTGGGCAATCTATTGCTACCCTAGAAGATGGTAAAAAAATTTTTTTCTGGAACGCTCTGCCCGGTGAAACAGTTACTGATTATATTATTACGAAAAACAAATCTCATTACATTGAAGCTATTGCAAATCAGATCAACAATTCATCCGCTCATCGTGTTGTGCCAAAGGATGAATGTTTTCTTTCTACTTCCCCTTGGCAAAATATGGACTATAAATATGAACTTCAAACCAAACGAGAGCTAGTGGTAGAAATATTTCGCGAACATAATATCAATATCTCCACCCCACCTATTTTTACGGATGACAGAGATTACTTCTATCGTAATAAAATGGAATACTCCCTCTATTATGACAATGAAAAAGCCACAATCTTCCCTGCCTTCCACACTCGCGGCTCACACCGCAAAATTCCTATCGCTAATTCATCGATTGAACGCCCAGAACTTTTCGCCAAGGCTACCGAGATAATTAATGGCTTGAATGCTCGTCACGAGGAAGCTCGCAAGTATCAATCTCTCCTCCTTCGCTGTAACCAAACCGGCGAAGTGTCTGGTGGATTATTCGAAAACGGCAAGCCCCACCCAACTTTCAAAAATCTGACTGACACAATTTTAGGCTACCAATACTCATATTCCCCAAATGGCTTCTTTCAAATTAATCTCCCAGTCTACGAACTTGCACTTAAAGAAATCCAGAAGCACATCACAACCGATGAAGTTCTTGATCTTTATGCTGGTGTTGGTACCATCGGCCTCTCCGTCGCCCGCCCCCACAAACTCACCCTTGTAGAAAGTGATAAATTAGCATTTCGTGAACAAGCCAAGAATATTACCGCTGAGGACATTCCGGAGCGCGGCAGCGCGAGGTATAGCGCCGGTCACCCGTGGCGACGGGATGACCGGACGCGTGTCCAAAGTGGTAATATTCTTGGCTTACTTGCAAAAGCCGAAGATGTATTAAGCTATATTTCACCCTCGGCTACCACTATTCTTGACCCTCCCCGCGCCGGTTGTGACACAAAGTTGATCAACAGACTCCTAGAAGTTACTCCGCCCAAGATTATTTATTTATCTTGTAATCCAGCCACCCAAGCCCGCGACGTATCAGCTCTTCTACAGAAGTATCAGATTGATACTGTTAAAACTTTTAACTTCTTCCCTCGCACCCCACATATTGAAAATCTCATAATATTATCACTAAAGTAAAGGAGACTATGGTCAAATCACTAAAGCCCAACCAGAAAAATAACCAAATAAAAGAATTATTTTTCGTAATCAATAATTTGTTCATTTTTGTCACTGCCGCCATTGCTGTGACGGTGACACTTATTATTGGTTCACATACCGCACATGTAGATAATAGCCCATTTCCCTACTGGCAACACATCGCCACCTTTACAATTTTAAGTAATATTTTTCTAGGGCTAGTCGCTGGCATCTGTGCTTTTACTGTAATTTATTCAAAGCTTAAAAAAATAGCTATTCCCCACCAAAGAGCCATTGAACTTTGGTACTTAACCGCCACAACTGCCGCAATGATAACCTGCGTTACGGTTGTTTTCTTCCTTGCTCCCGCCCGCGTGTCAAGGGGCGGAAATTATCTTGACCCATTCCTTGAAACCTTGTTCTTCCTCCATTTCTTTAATCCCCTTCTCGCTGCTGTTACCTTTATCTTTACTACCAAGAATTCAACAATCAGTTTCAAGACACGCTTTTTAACGACTCTTCCTATAATAGCTTACGCAATTCCCTATTTTACCTGCGTAATGGTGCTTAAGACCTGGCCAGATTTCTATGGCCTCACCTTTGGTGGGCGTCTATATATCACCCCAATAGTCCTCGTTGTCTTTATTGTTGTCTCGCTTGTAATTTCCTCTGTATTAGTCAAGCTTAGAAACGTTTTACAAAACAAATTAAGTGTGATATCATAATTTTAATACGGAAAGGTGGCCGAGTGGTTTAAGGCGCACGCTTGGAAAGCGTGTAAAGGGGCAACTCTTTCGCAGGTTCAAATCCTGTCCTTTCCGCCAGAAACAACAAAAGGAGGTGTACGCATCGTACAGTCATAATATGAACGATACAATAATAGAGTTAAAAGGATTAACCAAGCGTTACGGATATGGCGATACCGAGTCATTCGCGCTCAAAGATTTCGACCTCACCATCAAACGTGGTGAATTTATTATGATAATGGGCCCATCGGGCTGCGGTAAGACTACACTCCTTAATATTATTGGACTTTTAGATAGAGCCACCTCTGGTGAATATACTCTAAACGGTAAAAATGTTGCCAGTATCAGTTCTGCCCGCCAAGCTCGCCTCCGTGCTAAAAAAATTGGTTTCATCTTTCAGAATTTCAACCTTATTGAAGATTTATCTATTTTAGAAAACGTTGCCCTGCCGCTAGTTTATGTTAATCGCCCACGCACCGTGCGTCTTAAAAACGCTTCTCAGGCCCTCGAGAGATTCCACTTGCAAGAACGTGAATATTACTTACCGGGCCAACTTTCTGGTGGCCAACAACAGCGTGTCGCTATTGCACGTGCTATCGTTAGTGATCCAGAAATAATACTCGCTGATGAACCTACTGGTAACCTTGATTCCCATGCATCAAACATCGTAATGGAAGAATTGAAGGCCATCCATGAAGAAGGCAACACCATTATTATGGTGACCCACAACCCAGCTCTTACGGTATATGCCACCCGTGTAATTAATATGCTAGACGGTCAAATTGACACTGATGTCAAAACAGTTGCCGATCAAAACCTTCCGCAGCCAATTGATGTCAAAATTAAAAAGCGTAGCAAACGTAGTAAGAGTAACAAAAGTAACAAGAGTAATAAAAGGAGGAAACGCTAATGGCCCTATTGTTTCGTACCCATTTGCGACTTGCCAAAACATCGATTAAGGAAAACCGCACCCGTTCTTTCCTAACCTGCTTAGGCATTGCAATTGGCATTGCTAGTATTATTCTTATACTAAGTCTTACTGGCAGCATCTCTCGTCTAATCTCCGAAGAGATCTCCGATGTTGGTGCCGATTTAATTGTGGTTCGCCCCAGCACCAATAAGGATACAGTGACGAATCTTGTCGAAGAGCTTACCTCCTCTGCCGATTATTCAAAAAGCAATCTCGACGTCACAGACGTTGCATCTATTGCTAAAATCGAGGATGTAGATGCGGTTGCTCCAATTGCTATTTCATCCAATACAGTCACAGATGACGACAACGTTGTGGCTTCTGCCACTGTACTTGGCACCACCGCCGACTTCATAAATATCAATCCGCTTACCCTACGTTATGGAGCGTTTATTACGGAAAAAAACAAAGAAAATTCTATTGTGGTTGGTCACCTGCTATCACTTTTACTCTTTAACACTTCTAACCCAGTCGGCCGCACCCTCACATTCCACGGCCAACGTTTTATCGTGGTAGGTGTGTTAGAAGAGGTTGAAGACACTATTAATTTTAATAACGTAGATTTTAATAATGCGCTCATCATTGATATAGATGTGCTCGCAACTTTAATGAGCTCAATCCAAATTCAACAAATTAATGTTAAAGTCTCTGCAACCTCTGCGCTAGAAACCGTTTCCGGTAGCATTCGCGAGACTCTTACCGCTAACCACTCCGGTGACACCAACTTTAGTGTGGCGTATGGTGATGCTATTACCCATCCGGCAAGTAGTCTGCTTAATATTATCTCTGGTATGCTTGCTATCGTAGCAGGCGTCTCACTTGTAGTTGGTGGTATCGGCGTAATGAATATTATGCTTGTTTCTGTCGCGGAGCGCACTCATGAAATTGGCATCAGAAAAGCCGTCGGGGCTTCATCTCAAAACATCTTAATGCAATTTATGTTAGAATCCCTCATCTTATCTATACTTGGTGGGCTCTTGGGCATAGTGCTTGGATACATAATGGCCTTCTTTGTGTCAATTATTACTCCATTTACGCCGTATATTAGCCTCGAAATCATCGCGATAACCTTGTCGACGTCGGTAGTTGTCGGTATCCTCTTTGGTACCTATCCAGCCATTAAGGCCGCTACCAAGAATCCTATCGACTCACTAAAACATTATAGATAATATGAAAAAGCAGCTAGAAAAACTCCCCTTTTACAACGACCTGGTAAGGCCCTATCACTTTCTTCAAGCTGTAGTTGCCAGTAACAAGTATCATCATCCAGCCAAAAAACTACGCGTCATTGGTGTCACTGGCACCAATGGCAAAACCACCACCTGCTTTATGATCTGGAACATGCTTAAACAAGCTGGGTATAAAACCGGCATCATGACTACAGTTGCATATGGTGTAGACAAGCTGAAACCGGAACTTGGCCACATGACTATGGTCGACACGTTTACTCTAAATCAACGCATCAAAGACATTGCAGATGCTGGTGCGGAATTTCTGGTTCTCGAAGTAACTTCTCATGCTCTTACTGAATTTCGTCCACTGGGTGTCCCTTTTGAGATTGCAGTATTTACTAATCTTACTCATGAACACCTAGACTACCACAAGACCATCGCCCGCTATCGTGCCGCCAAAGGAAAGCTATTTAAAAAAGCCAAATTTAGTATCCTCAATGCAGACGACAAATCAACGGACTACTACAAGACTATTGCTAAAAAATATATCACATATGGTATAAATAATGGCGAAAACCGCGCTGAAAATATTAAATTGTCTGTCTCTGGTGTAAAATATTCATGCAATGATATAAAAATTGAAACTAATATTCCGGGCGAATTTAATGTCTATAATTCCCTCGCTGCGTGCCTAGTTGGCAAAAAGCTTGGTCTCACTAATAAACAAATCGAAGACGGCATCAAATCGCTAGACAGTGTTGAAGGCCGCATGAACATCATTGATGAAGGCCAGCCTTTCACGGTGATTGTTGATTATGCCCATGCCCCCGATGCCTTAGAAAAAGTGTTTGATAGTGTTTCGAGCCATAAAGGAAAAATAATATCCGTTCATGGTGGTGCCGGTCGTCGTGATCCGTCTACGCGTCCAATCCGTGGCCGCATCCTTGCCAAATATTCTGACCTCGTTATTATTACCGAGGACGACTCGCGTGATGAAGACCCAGAAAAAATCGCACAAGGCTTCATAGAGGGTGCAACTAAAGAAGGCAAAGTCCTAGGCAAAGATTTAATCAAAGAGCTAGACCGAGAAAAAGCTATTCAATACGCTCTCAAGACCGCTAAAAAAGGCGACCTTGTTTTGATACTTGGCAAAGGCCATGAAAAATCCATTCTTCGCGCTGATGGTCCCCACGATTTTGAAGATATTAAAGTAGCCAAGAAAGTTCTCCACTCTCTTGGATATTATGTATAATAAATTTATAATGTTGCTTACGGAGGTAAGATGTATCTAAATAATAATGTTATTAGAAAAGTACCTAAAGAAAAACCAAAATCTGCAAAAAAGAGCAAAGCCCCAATCTACATTACCTGTATAGTCATCTCGATGATATCAATAGCCATTGTTAGTTGGGTTGTCATATCATATTTGAATAAACCACCAATCAGTGACGACTATTTTGTCTCCAACTCCACCAAGACTACCATTAACCTAACCCCCACCGACTCCACCTCCGGCCCGTCTCATCGTCAGACCTATGTTGTCTATGAATACGAAGACGACCTAGTGGTTAGCATGAAAACATATTTTGAATATGAGGATGCCAGGTCTGCCGAAATCGCCTACGAAACATTAAAGAATCAAATCGAATTTAAAAATGCCGAACTAACCGATAAATATATAATTGTTACCGCTGATACTAGTCAATTTGAGGGCCTTACCGCTTCAGATATCCGTCAACAAGCCGCCGCCATTGAAGCCTATCAAGCAAAAAATCGTGGTGAAGAAATCAACCAAATCGAAGAAGTTCCCACCGACTCCGAATCGGGTGACTCCAACTCAGAAGAAGACAATTAATCTATAGCAATATTTTTAACCTCACTCTAGCTGTTTCTGTTAAAAATATTATTTCATCGAGTAATCGATTTATTTCATCCTCCCTCATTCCGTTTCTACACCACGCGTCCATGAGTGACGTCACTTCTCCTTCATAAACCAAAAAGATCTTTTTCGAGTTTTTCGGTAAATGCATTATATCCACCAGTCGCGGCTGCATTTTGGCAATCATATACTTTAAAATACTACGTTCCTTACCTGCCAGTAATATTTTAAATACTTTCTTATGTTGCACAATAAAAAGCAATGTTCGCTCATACATCATCCGTGCCGGCACCTTTTGTGCACCAAGCATTTTCTTGGTTAATCTTTTGTACTTGTCAATAATATATCTTTGGTAATCTGCCACTATCTTTGCCGTGGACTGGTGGTGATGATAAAAAGTCGACCTCGCTATCCCCACCTGTCTCGTTACCTCTCTAACACTCAGATATGTATTACCAAAAAAGGCCTTTAAAATGGCCTCTTCTGTTCTGTAAAATCGCCGGTTATTTAACCTCTTATCCGTTATGCCTGGATAATAGCGTTTCAAAATCTATCCCTCTGGTTGCCATTCGGCAATGCCGTCTATCATATCGTCTGTTTTAATCCTCAACGCCTCGGCAATTGCCACGGCGCAAGCCATATATGACACTGCAGTCTCACCAGGTACAAACGTTGCTACATTAATAATGTCAGATTTTATAGATATAGTGGCTTCAGTTCCCTTTGGATATAGTTTGGAATTCAAAATTTTGATGTCTTTTCCTGTTTGTCCATAGCTTAGTGTCATCAAACTTCCGTGATAATCTGAAAACGTATCATAATGCAAATCATCATGATTCATTACGACAATCTCTGGGTTCATATCAAATAATGTTTTTTCAGACTCCAAAAATTCCTCTGGTGACATGTCTTTTAGCGAAGAGGTCACGAAATTTGTCATTGCCGCCACCATTACTGGTAAACCATGGAAAACGTTATCCCTTAACACTGCAGCTGGCACCGTCACAATTACTACGTTGGCGCCCGCCTTCCAAGCGTCCGAAAGAAACTTATGTAACATTCCCACCTTAAATGGCTGGTCGCTTGCTAGCACAGCCACCTGTTCGCCAGAAACCCGTAAAATTTCATGTACATAATGCGCCACCGTAGTTTTGCCAGTCGAACCAGTAATCGCAATCAACTTCATGTCTTTGGTAGGGTTACCATAATAAGCATTGAGCATTCGCGCGCGTATCTTTTGAGCTTTTGTCTTTAGCCCGCCTTTTTTGTTTTTCCCTCTGGTCTTCTCGCTCTGTTTCATACCTCAATTGTATCACTTTTCCACCAAAAATAAAAACATAGCCTTATTGTCCACTGTGCTACTCTAGCAATTTGCAGACAAGCGATACGATTAACCCCTTTTCTTTCGGCTCACTCTCAGCAATTAAGAGCGCAATCGCCGTTAATGCCCGATCAGAAATCTTTGTTTCACCATTCTCTGTCAAATGACAATCGTTCAAGGTTAAAAATAGAATAAAAAGCAACGCCCCGATCCGCTTATTTCCATCATAAAATGGGTGATCTTTAATCACGAAATACAGCAAATTTGCCGCTTTCTCTGGTACGCTCGGGTATAACTCCTTGCCGTCAAAACTTTGGAAAATTGAATTTAAACTCCCTTCGAAAGAATTATTGCGTTTTTTACCAAATAAATCAGAACCACCCACGTTATCCCGTAGATTTTCAACCGCCTCTTCGCACATCGCTATAGTTAGCTCTTTTTGTCGCCTCTTCCCCGTTCCCATAAAAGACAAATCGATGTGCCCATCATCATATTCTTCTAAGGTTTTAAAACTGCCAGCATATCGCGAGATTACCTCTAACACTCCATTTGCTTCCCCAGCGTCTAATTCATTTCGTGTGGTAAGACGACGCACTAGCGCCATCATATCTTCTACATCATGTAGCTTTTTAATTTCCTTTTTCTCAGCTAGTTGTGCCAACCGTCTTTCGTTGATCGCTATCCCCCCAGTTACATATTGTTTTAATACCCTCGTCGCCCAAATTCTAAAACGTGTCGCTTTTTTAGAATTTACGCGATACCCCACCGAAATGATTGCATCCAAATTATACATGTTGACTTGGTAGGTTTTTCCATCCGGACCAGTATGTGCATTTTTTGCACATACTTGTTTTTCATCCAATTCACCTTCTCTGAAAATATTTCTTAAATGGCGACCAATTACCGTTCTGTCTACGCCGAAAATTTCCGTAATTTGCGCTTGTGTTGCCCAAATTGTCTCCCCCTCTTCATCTACATCAAAAACTACTTCCCCAGACAATCCCTTATAAATCTCAACTCGCTTTTCCTCTGTCATATTTGGGTTCTCACCGTAATTATATCATGTTCTTATCTCGCTCAATCTGTTTTCGGTATCTATCTTCCTCTGAAAAAATACAACCACAGTATTTTTGCATATACAAACCGAGCTCACGTGCTTTTGCTTGCCCCTCGCGAAATCCCACCCTAAAATCTCGGTACAAAAACTTTACCCCAGATAAGGCTGCCAATTCCTCGCACACTTTTATCAGTTCTTCATGTTTTTGGTAGGGTGAAACCAGCAGTGTCGTCGTAAAAGCATCGTACCCGTTCTTTGCCGCGTAACGTACACATTCGGTTAGACGCTTTTTGTAACAATAGTTAACGCACCGATTAGGGATGTCGGCGACTACGTTTTTACAAAATTCATCCAGCCCATATTCTTCAATAAATATCGACTCTACCCCTACCTTTGCACAATATTCTTTTAGACAATCTCTCCTTGCCTTGTATTCTATATAGGGATGAATATTTGGATTATACCAAAAAACCGTCGGTTCGATCTCCTCTGCTCGCAAAGAATCAATACAATATACCGAACAGGGTGCACAGCATGTATGCATCAATAATTTCATATGCCACTCGTTCTCATTTCATATGATAGAGCTTCCTGCGCCGGGTTTGCCATATTTGCTTTCCCAGTTAGGAATAAACTATCAAATAATTCTGGATCATCTATGTGTTCTTCAATATATTGCCACACTTGGTTTGCGCCATTGTAATATGCTAAATCCTTATTATTAACCAATTCGCCGGTTCCCCTAAAGCATCTCTGTACAGCGTTCAATACCGTCTTGTCACTCTCTCCAGTTAAATGTTTTAAAGCCATCTGGATTTGGTATATTTCGCGGAAGTTCTTCCCCTTAAAAGTTGCTAGGCCAATATTAATGTAATGGTCTATTCCGGAGTCGGCATATTTGCCATCAATTGCCTGTTCCGTGCACTTTGCAATTCCCTCATCAAACGTTTCGTTGCCGGGCAATTCTGAAGCAAAAGCCTGTATCTCCTGTCCGAGATACGGCACCGCACGCAACATATGTGTACCAAATTCATGTACAATCAATCCTTGTGCCCGTTTCCTACTATACTCAACCCCTGCCGGGAATTTCAATGTTCGTTCCTCATGATTAGTAGAAGCATTCGCGGCTTTCGGGTCAATCACTGCCCGGTACTTGATATTTAGACCGCCGAACTCCGTATCCGCAATTTCATTAATAATATCGACCACCTCTTCAGAGGTAAAACTTTTTCTGTCCTCTGGAATGTGCTTCAAAAAAGCACCAAAGAATTCCCTTACCATCTCTCCAAATCTCTGGACCGTTTCCGGTTTTGGTTTAAATCTACCACCGGTTTTCTCTGGTAGCGGTCCAATCTCCGCCATCAGCCAATCATATATTTTACGGTCTTCTTCGGACAAATTAGCCACGTCTATGCTGTCGATTTTCTCTCTTAAAAGAGTATAAAATGTATCCTCGTCTGGTTTACCGTATAACTCCTCATTTGTCTGTCGATGCCATTCCGCTGCCTGCGCTTTTTCTTCTGGCGTTTCCGCCGCATTATACGCAATGTTTGCCGCCAAAAATTCATTTTTCGTTTTACAATCATCGGCAAGCAGTCTTACTAGCCGCCTCCGTTTTTCGCTTAAATCCGAATCTTCTAATTTTTCTTCCACTTGCTCCAGAGTAGCTAAATTTCGTCGCACTTCTTCTTCATCCAAATTGCCGTATTCATTTTTCGGATGTTCCATCTCGGGATTGGCTACAAATTCGGCCTTTGCCGCGCTGTCGTTAGAAGCATTCAACCGTTCATAAACGGTTATATTTGTAGATCCAACTAAATCAATAATTTCACCAAAATCCGATTTAACTTCGGCATTTGTTTCTGGGGTGTTTTCCATATATGTATTCCTCTTTATCTGTATTATATCATATGAAAATAGTGCTTTGCCAATCAAGATTGACAAAAAAGCGTAAGTATGATATAATTAAAACAATTAGTGTGATTAGAGTAAAATCTGCCACTTGTACTTTTAAAAGAATGCGACCCTTTACCTTGTGGCCCGCCCTGTTTATTATAAAAAATAACGAGCAGAGCGGGCTACAAGCCCAGAAAGGGAGGAGGCAAAAAATGAACTTAAAAAACATGTTGCGCTCCAGTTATGCTGAGAGTGGGCTCGAAGAGAGCCTCGACGTCCTCAGTGAGCTTAGAGACATTCTTCGGTCTCTCCGCGAATGCGGCCATGACGACAATAAGGCTGTCGCGGCTATGACCAAAGAGCACGAGGAAAAGCTCGCCTGGCAGAAAGGGTTTATTCTGGGGCAACTCAAAGCCCTGGTGGACACCCTTCCGCAGCGCGAAGCGGCCTGCATCTCCATGGACGATTTGCCGCTTGATCTGGGTATCAAGCTGCAAGTTGATCATCTGATCCGCGAGGCCCGTGAGCGTCTCGGTGCCGCAGAGTTCACCCAGGCGACCGGACACGCCAAGTATCGTCGCCTCAGTGAGGTGGTCTGTGGCTACGGCTACAGCATGCGGTTCAGCGAAGAGCGATTCGCCCAATTTTACCCCGGTGAAACCCGGTGGCTGGTCGCCGGATTTGCGGAGGGATACTCCGCTACGTTCCACGCCATCGCCGCCAAAGAAAAAATCCCGACCGATAAGACTTTGCCTATCAGCCAGGATATCTGGCACAACTGGGCGTATTTCCTGGAGCCCGATTGCCGGGAATATCACCTGGACGGCAAATATCTTTTCATGTATCATGGAGGGATCAACTGTTCAGACACAGCTGCCCCCTATGGTGACAACCAGAGAAACGTCAATGTCGGGGTCTACAAGGCCCTGCAGGCGAGAGATCTCGCCAGAGCCGGAGACAGATTCGGCGAAATCGTGTTCGACTTCTAGCCTTTCGCATTCTTCGCCCCCCGCCACTTCGTGGCCGGGGGCACTTCTTTTTTTGTCAAAAAAAATGGCGGGTAGGAGGATTCGCATCGAGCTTTAGCGAGATCCGACATCCTGCTTTTTGTTGTTTTTTTGTAAAAAAAATGGCGGAAGAGAGAGGATTCGAACCTCCGAACGGGTCAACCCCGTCACACGATTTCGAGTCGTGCGCCTTCAACCACTCGGCCACTCTTCCACCATTTATTCTAGCATAGAATTGTAAAAAATACCACAAAATCCAAAAATATGGTATAATAATACCCGACACCACAAAGGTGATCGCTCATTTAATTTCTAGGTGGATGTTAATACCAAGACATCCACACATGCACCCGTAGCTCAGCTGGATAGAGCGTTTGCTTGCGGAGCAAAAGGTCGCACGTTCAAATCGTGTCGGGTGTACCAAAATCGAAAAGACCGTAGGGTCTTTTTTTGTGCTATAATTTAATCATGCAATGGGAAAAAGCTACAGATATTATATTGATAACTGCGCTTCTTGTGCTCGGTGTTTTCGCTGCGCTTGGGCTATATCAGCTAATCACGCGCAAGTCGTTCAAAAAAGTTGATCGAAATCTTCTAGCGTTTATTCCAACCTTTCTAATTATGGCTATCATTTATATTGTTTTCGAGAAATTTTTGGTTATTAATGTGCGCCCAGACGGCTCTGGTGAGCCGAGCTTCCCTTCGACTCACACCATGATCGTCGCTACAGTTTTCTTTATCACGATGTTAAACCTCAAAAAATACGTCCGCCAAAAGCCACTTCGTATTATTCTCGATATTGTCATGTTGATCCTTATTCCACTTACCGCCGTCGGTCGCGTTCTCGCCAACAAACATTGGCCAACAGATGTCTTGGGCGGAATTATCTTTTCTATGATTCTTGCCACCATTTATTACGTAATAGCAAAACCTAGTAAAAAATCTAAGAACCACAAAAAGGAGCAACCAGATGAGTAGCATTTTTACCAAGATAGTGAACGGCGAAATCCCATGCTATAAAATATACGAAGACGATAAAACCCTTGCCTTTCTTGATATTCATCCAGAGACCAAAGGTCACACCCTCGTCATCCCCAAATTAGAAGTCGACAAACTTTATGACTTACCAGATGAAGATTACTATGCTGTTATGGCCACCGCAAAAAAACTCGCCAAACATATGGAAAATGTTTATGGAGTTCGTACTGTTTGGAAAGTTGTTGGTTCCGATGTTCCGCACGCCCATATTCATCTCTACCCATTTGACGACGATTGGTACCAAGGTCGCGAAATTCCTATGACCGAAGCAGATTTTAAAGAAGTTCAATCAAAGCTCGCTTACAAAGATTAATACCAAGGGAAAGCCCCCGCACAAGGCAGGGGCCGCTTTTTGTTTATGCTGCCTTAGGATAGAACACGAAACCGAGGTCAGCCATCTGGCGCTCCAACTTCTCCGCGTTTTCAAAACGGATTGCCGGAATTCCCAGGAGCGACGCCTGGTCTACGTTTCTCTGTTCACCATCAATCAGCAGATATTCAGACGGCTCGCCGCCGAGAGTATTCAGTAAGAATTTGAAAAAGCTTGGATCAGCCTTGATATTATCTTGGAAGCAACTCCAATACTCTTTCTCGACCATGCTGAAAATCTCAGGATGCCACTCGTGAAATAAAGGCACCATCTCGGCGATGCTGTCGGAAACGATTCCGATTTTAGGCATGCCTTTGCCGACTTGCCCGCCGCATCCAACCCTCAACGGGTAATACATGATACGCCTGAAAACATCCAGCGTTCCGGGTACCGGCCGCCGCATGTTTTCATAAAAGATGTTCTTCAGTGCCTCGCCGTTCAGAGAGTCTTCGTCCTGTTTCGTCGCCTGCTTAAATCCACTTGCGATGGCGTCCCAAAACTCGCCTTCAGAAACTCTCCCACGATGCAACTGCCAGCGCTGCGGAGCACTTAGCTCGAGGTAGCCATGAAACAAACCAACGGGCAAACCCACTTTGGCGCTCACAGTCCTGGAGAAATCGGCCAGCCCCCCAACAAGCACGCCTGCAAAATCGGTCAGAATCTGCATAAACAATCCCCCTCGTTTAAAAGTACATTGGAGGCAAATACTGCCTCCAGTGCCTCTTTAATTATATCGTACTTTTTTACCTCAGTCAATTATGTATGACTATATCAACTCTAATTGTTGTTTTAATTTCTCAATCAAAGCAGTTTTTTCTTCCACCCCGTCACGGGTTTCTTTTACCAAATATGCCGGAGCCCTTTCCACATAGCTCGGGTTCATTAGTCTAGCATTGAGAGCGTCGAGCTCCTTCCCCACGGCCAAAATCTTCTCAGTCAATGCATCACGATATTCGGTTACTACATTTTCTGGGACGTCAAGATATAGTTCGTGATTTGTCAGCGCAAGTCGTAGTCCTCTCGGCGCACCATTCAATGCAGTTACGGCTGGAACTTTAGTCAGATTCTTAATTAACAATAAATTATCTTCCACCAAACCGTCATTGTCATACAAGAGTGCATATTTTTTGCCTTTATTGGCGCCTGGCAGGCCCGCTAAGGTGCCTCTCACTTCCGACACTACAACCATAAGGTTTTCAAATTGCTCGGCCGTAATCGGGTCATATTCAAGCTTAGCCGGCCATTCGGTATTAATAATCATTCCTTCAGTCCAGGATAGATTTTGCCAAATTGTTTCAGTTACAAATGGAGCAAACGGGTGTAGTACTATTAGTAGCGTTTCAAGTGTCTTTTTCAAAAGTGGCACGTTGCGATATATCTTTTGGCTCTCAATAAACCAATCCGCATATTTATCCCAAATTGTAGAATAAAGAATATCTACAGCTTCAGCAAATCGATATCCCTCCATACAACTCTCAACTTGTTTAATGCACCTGCTTATTTCTCTGCAAATCCAATCCTCCCCCATATTATCATTGGAATACTCAGATGGTGTCGTTGAATCTTCTCCTTCCTCATCTACAATATTCTGGACTAGTCTAGAAATATTCCAGAGTTTATTGCACAAATTGCGTCCCGCTACTACGGAGTTTTCCGAAAACGCTTGATTCATACCGGCCGAACGGCCACGTATAATTCCCAACCGAAATGCATCAGACCCGTACTTCGCTACTAAATCCATCGGGTTGATCACGTTACCTTTGGACTTACTCATCTTCTTGCCATGAGCATCTAATACCATCCCGTGTAGATATACCTCTTTAAATGGTACGCCACCAGTCAGATAAATCCCCATCATGATCATCCGCGCCACCCAAGCAAACAATAAATCTGCCCCAGTTTCCATCACGTTTAACGGATAATACGGTGTAGGATTATCTTCGGACCAATCCGTACATACAACTGGCCAATGTGAAGACGAGAACCAAGTATCAAAAGTGTCTTCATCCCTTACGTATTTTACACCAGACTTCTCAATCTCTTTAAGATTTGTTCTTCGGTCAAAAATCCAATCAGGTTCATCTGTCGCCTCTGGATCAGTCTTTCTAAACATCGGTATTGCGATGCCCCACGGGATTTGTCGTGAGATATTCCAGTCCTTCAAACCTTTCAAATAATTGATAAGAATTTTTTGTTTGTTCTCAGGATAGAATGTTATTTCCCCCGCATTCAAGTGCTCAATTGCCTTATCTGCAAGTTTTCTTACATCGACAAACCACTGCTCTTTTAGCATTGGCTCAATCACTGTCCCGCACTTATAACAGTGTGCTACTGCGTGTTCAATTTCTTTTTCACCCCGGAGTAACCCAGCTGCTTCCAAATCTTTCAAGACCTTCTTTCGGCATTCGGCAGGGGTCAACCCAAAGTATTCTTCCGGTACATTTACCATGTGTCCATCTTCTGAAATTACCTGGACTCTTGGCAAATTATGTCTCTCTCCCACCTCAAAATCATCAAAATCGTGTGCCGGCGTAATCTTTACAGCACCAGTACCATACTCTGGATCCGCATGCTCATCTGCGATGACAGGGATTTCTTTATCTGTTAATGGCAAGTTTACCATCTTGCCAATCATATTCTTGTATCGTTTATCTTCTGGATTTACTGCTACTGCCACATCCCCAAATAACGTCTCTGGCCTAGTTGTAGACACGACTATCTCGCCGCCATCGTATGGATATGCAATGTCCCAAAGCGTACCCTTTTCGTCGATATGCTCCACCTCAATATCTGCAAACGCCGTCTGGTGTTTAGGACAATAATTTACGAGCTTCTCGCCTCTATAAACCATCCCGTCGTTCCACATCTTTTCGAAAGTTGTGTACACGCGGTCGATTACGTTTTCATCCAAAGTAAAAGTCAAATCTTTCCACGAACAAGAGGCGCCTAGTGCCCGAAGTTGCAGTTCCATATTCCCCCGCTGCATTGCCACAAAATCCCAAACTCGGGCATATAATTCATCGCGATCGTATTCAAATCTTGTGTGCCCCTCTTTTTCAAGCGTCTTTTCGTATACTACCCATGTTTCAAATCCAGCATGGTCCGCCCCTGGTATATACCAAGTAGATTTCCCATGCAAACGATAGTATCTGGTCAATGAATCTTCTAGTGCAATCGTTAAGCCGTGGCCAATATGCAAATTGCCATTTGCGTTTGGTGGCGGCATCACAATGGAATAAACATCACGGTCTTCAGGGTTTTCAAACCTATCATCTGTTCCATCCCCATCGTTGTCTACGGGTACAGTCAAAACCGACGGAGCAAACACTCCACTTGATTCCCACGCTGCATAAATGTCTGCCTCAAATTCCCCCGGTTCATAACTACTCGAAAATTTCATTCCCTTGACCTCAATATTACTTATCAACCATTATATCACAAAAATACCACTCATGTTGTATAATAACCTCATGGACCAAGCATTATTCATTTGGATTAGCATTATTGTTATCTTTCTCCTCGGCAGCCTCTCTCACTTTCTCTATGACCTAAGTCACGAAAATAAAATTCTCGGCCTTTTTACCGCTGTTAACGAATCTACCTGGGAGCATGTGAAAATAGCTATCACTCCAACAATAATTTGGAGCCTCATTGATGGATATATCTATGGCGTTAATCCTAATTATTTCGCCGCTAAACTCGCAAGCTTGCTTATTCTTACTTTTTTCATCCCACTCGTCTTTTATTCCTATACCAGAACCACCAAAAAACCAATTCTTCCCATCGATATTGCAACTTTCTTAGTGGCCATCATTCTTGCCCAGTTTGTTTTTCTTGTCATCGTCAACCAACCGGCCATTCCATATTGGGCCACTTATCTGTCTACCATCGCTTGCTTTATCTATTTTGGTTGCTATATGACTCTTACCCTCATGCCGCTAAAACAATTCCCGTTCAAAGACCCAATCACTGGTCAATACGGTTTTCGTGCCCATCGAAATTTCTTTAAATCACTTAAGAAAAAATCAAAAAAGTAACTCTATTTATCCCAAGCAAATTCATGCCCATAGTGTCCATACCGGGCAGTTTCTTCGTAAATCGGTCGCTTCAGGTCCAAATACTATTGACAAAAAAGAGAAAAATATTATAATAATAACAATGCCGGACAAATGAAGAATCGGCACGCATCCGACTGCGCATGCAGTGGAAATTTATTTAAGGAGGTGCTCGTATGAGCATCAACAATTCCTACGGGAAGAACTACGAGATCGTCAAGGGTCCCAACCGCGATCGCCTCATCGACGCATTCAAGTATGCGTACGATGAAGAAAACATCAACCTGGGTTTCGACGTGTCCATCGGTAACGTCACTTCGCCCCAGGGGGAGGTGACCGACAATCTTCTGGCGAAGATCAAAAAGATGGTGGTGCAGACCATCAGTCACGAAGATGGCTCCGGCCATTCGTTCAATCTGAAAGGATACTGCTACGCGACCATCACCTTCGGCGGACGCGAAAAGGTCTATAACTTCGATGCGTACTACAACGCCAATACCCGCAAAGGGACGATCAGATTCCGGGAGTAAACTCCCCATTGTACATTCCGCGCACCGCCCGAACTTCGGTTCGGGCGGTTTTCATGCTATAATAAAATTATGAATTTCAAAGATGTTGAAAAAGCTCGTGAAGAATACAGAAAAAAATACCAAAAAACTTTCATTATCTCTACAGTCATCGCGATGGCCGTTACGTCTATCCCTGGTGTTATTATGCAAATTCACCTCGCAAAAGGTATCGTCGGTCTTCTTTCAATCTTCTTCTTTATCCTTTTTTCACTTGTTTTAGGCATCATTATTTCCACCATCGTTAGTCGGAATCAGGCTAAAGCCTATCAAAAAGCCTACAAAGCCTACTTCGTTGAAAAAATATTGAAAGAAACTTTTACTGACCTAGAATATAGCCACGATAAAGGTGTTAGTAGGGAGTATATCAGGGCAACCGAAATGATTAATACTGGCGACAGCTATAGCTCTAACGACCTCACGATTGCCCATTACAAAAATGTCAAATTTCTTCAATCTGATGCCCATATTCAAGTACGGGAAACCGACTCTGACGGCGATACCCATTACGTTACAATTTTTAGGGGACGCTTCATGGTTTTCGAATTCCCAAAAAAATTTAATTTCAAACTGGAACTCATCGGTAATCGTTTCTCTGCTGCCAGTATTCCAGGTAAAGACTCAAAAACTGGTCGCAAAATGACTAAAAAATCCACTGAATCGGGTGAATTCAACGGAGCATTTCGCATCTATGGCCAAGATGATTTTGAATCATTCTATATCTTAGATCCAGCTTTTATGGTCAAAATCATGAACATCGCTGGACGTTACAATAATCGCCTTCTTCTTGGGTTTTATGACAACAAACTGCTCGTCGCTCTAAATGACGGCAAAGATTCTTTTGAGCCGCCTAAATTCACCAAACCAATAGATGAAAAAGCCGAATTCGCCAAAATTCAAGCTGACATTCAGGTCGTCATGGACTTCGTCGACCAACTCTCCCTCGACCACAAACTCTTTCAATAAACCCCACCAAAATTATTTTTTAGCGTCAAATCTATTCAGGTTAAACATCGGTGTTCCCTTCTCGGCATCGATTATCCCCTGCGCTTTCTTTAAAAGTCGCACCAAAGCTACCTCCGACGAAGCCGAGCCAACATGCACAGTCTTCACTACCTGACCATTCTCCTTATAGCATACTTGCACCCCAGTTGCTCCAGAAGTGGTCTTGAATTTTCGTATATAAGCCATATTCCCATTATAACACCTCCATCCAACCCCTCGTTATTGACTTTCACCCCAGTATGTTATATTATTTAAGATACGAATTAAGGGGGAGTACTTTAATATTGAAGGGGAGTGTGAAGAGTGAAAAACAAGAAAAGTTTGATAGAGATTATTGCGTATATCCTATCGTACCTTGTCAGCAATTTTTACTTCTTAAAACAGGGCTTGTCCGGCTTGGATTCAGCCCTGTATAGTTGCATCATTTCGCTTTCGGTGGTTTTCTTGGTTGGCATATCCGGTGACTTTTATGAAAAAACTATTGAAGAACACAGAAAAAACAAAAAAGCCAAACGGCTCAAAAAAGCTACCGTACCCAAACGCCGTAGTTTGCTTCGCAAGATTTTTGCCAAGCTCCACCTCTGGAGCAGCCATCGAGAATGGCAAAAATCCAACAACGCCCGCAGTATCCCTGTGATGCAACGCAAATTTAAAAAATGGGCAAAGCAGAATCCAGATATGGCCGAAACTATCCAAGTGATCATCTCTCAAATGCACCAGCTAGCAATTGACCACGATATTTTTGAAGCTGTCGTAGAAGACAGTGAATTTGGCTATAAAGGCAAAGACAGCCGCAAGGTGTTTGACAACACGGCGAGCCAAATTCGCCAAAATTTTAGCGACATCTATAATCTGATGCTACTAGCTGGCGCCAACGAGGGCCAAGCCACGTTAAAAACGATCGACCTTAATGCCCTGGCATGGGAGTTGAATAGCAATCGTACCAAGTTGGCGCTCTTGAGTGAGCTCAATACGCAAATTGTGCGTCTAGTTAATCAGATTGACGGAACTCACGATAATGTCATGACTGAAGCAGAAATTGAAGCACTCGCTATCCTAAATGCCATGCGCTTTAGCAAGGCGGCAGGCTTTGCGGCCGAAACGAACGCCAATGTGCAAACAAAAAGCGAACCAGCACCCGGCACCACCGCTTCTACCCCTTAATTCCCCAGCCCCGATCCCGGGGCTTTTTTAAGCAGTAAAAATAATTCCCTGTTTATCCACATAAAACCGCAAACTTATCCACAAAAACCACAACCAAAATAAGGCCAATTCCCTTATGGCTAGCACACCATCCGGCTGGCAACCCACTTGACAAGAAAATCCGCTTGCGCTAAAATCAAAGTAACCAATGCCGCCAACAGGTAGCAAAGGGAGATGCCGCAGATTTTGCAAGTTTGGTATCTGCGGGACACGGAACGATAAATTAGGTGAAGCGCAAAATTCGAAAAGCGAAACGCCAAAAGCGTTAATGTTTATGCAATAAAAAACATAAGCAGTCAAAAATTTTCGTGTGCGAAAAATGCGTAAATACAGATATGAATATACCGATCACGCAGAGCAAAAAATGGCAAAAACTCCAGGAAAATCTTGGAGAAATTTCGCATTTTGAAAGCACGGATGATTACCAATTTTTAGCAATTGAGAAGCACACTAAAGCAGGGAATTACCTATTTTTACCGTACGGACCAGTCGCAGAGACTAAAGAAGGCTTTAAAAAGGCAATAAGCAAACTTGAAAGCATCGCTAAAGAATCAAATGCTATATTTATTAGAATTGAGCCAATGCTCCCAGAATTTGCTAAGATTCTTCCTAAAAATTCTAAGAAAACCAAAGATATCGAGCCCGCAGAGACCTGGATTCTTGATCTTCCACAACAGGAAAACGGCCAAGCTGTTTCTCCCGCGCTGAAATCCCTCCTCCCCTCACGCCTTTATCGGTATTATAAAAATCGCGAAAAACAGGGAATCACTGTCGAAACTAGCCACAACCCTGAAGATATCAAGTATCTCTTAAAACTCCAAAAAGCTCTTGCCACTAAAAAGGGTATCACGACCTTTACCGAGAATTACTTAAAAACTGAGCTAGAACAATCCTTTGCTACGCTATATCTTCTGAAAAAAGACCACAATATTCTCGCTGCTGGGCTTGTTTTTGATGATGAAGAAACAAAAACGCGCTACAACCTTCAGGGTGCTCAATCCGAAGAGGGAAGACCGCTTCATGCCACCGGTATCCTGACAATCCAACTAATACTTGATGCGGTGAATAAAGGATATAAAACATTCGACTTCTGGGGAATCGCTCCAGAGGGCGCCGATAAAAACCATCCATGGTACGGCTTCACTGCCTTTAAGAAAACCTTCAATGGCCGCGAGCAAAAATACGCCGGCACCTACGATATAATTTTGAACCCAACAAAGTACAAATTAATTACTGCCCTTAAAAAACTAAAGAAACTTATCCATTAAAAGGAAGGAACACAATGCAATTTAAAGAAGAAACAGTATCAGAAACAATTGTACCTATCCCGATATTAGGTATTAATCCGCGTAAGGAAACAGTTGAAACATCCCCGGCTCAAGTCGTCAATCTATCGGCAATAATCACCAACAATAGCGAAGAAACTCTAGATAATCTCACCTACGAAATTACACCCTATTCATATGACGTCAAGGGCGGTGGCTATAAAGAAAATACAAATTACGATAGCTCATGGCAACATTATAATGATATTGTTGGCTGGGCCAAGATTGATAATTATGTTACTACATTAGGCCCTGGCGAATCCGCCAAAATTGATTATCATATAACAGTTCCATCATGCGCAGCCTCAGACTACCAATGGATGGCACTGATCATCAATTCCCAAGACGAAACGAGTGACGAATATACAGCCACGCTAGGACGCGCCATTGAAATAATCGAAGCAAAAATAGAAGACAACGATGCTTCCGAGTGTGGCGGAACCGCCGATAATCCATATCCTTATATTACGGTCGTCAATAAAATAAGCGAAGACGAAAAAGAAGAATATACATATCGCTACGACTCAGAGGAGTATACCGAACTCTTCAAAGATTATCCTCGAAAAAAGACAAACTCGCCAACAACCTGTGTGACAGATGATCTTGGATGCGAGGAGCCGTCCTCCAATACAAGCGTTTTTTATATCATTTTAGGAATAGTTGTCAGCGCCGCCATTATTTCCGCAGTAATAGTACTAATTGTAAAAACCATCGCCAAGATAAAAACTAAACCTACCCCGCCAACTACCCCACCAACCACGCCACAGACTCCAACCCCACCAGCTACTCCACCCTCAACCACTCCTCAATCAAACAACAATTAAAAGTGAAAGGCACCCACAAGGGGTGCCTTCGAAAAAGAAGAAATGTTTAGCGGGCAGCAGATTCTTGTTCGATGATGAAAACTCGTTTCCTGAGCGGCATGCCGGGACGTGCGATGTGGTAAGTAATTCTCACCCAAGTAGCATTGGTGACATCCATAATCAACATGCCATCACGATATCGATGCCGAAAAGCTCCTGTGCATGGGCTCGCCACCGGCGACCCATCGACAGGCGTATCTCTGGAAATTAGCTTTCCGTTAGTCTGGATGGTGTAATTTTGGTAGTCCTGCGCCTCATGCTGGTAATAAATCAGAGCATAACGTTTATTTAGGTTATCAATGGAGATTCTCTCCACTTCCCCAACATTTACGACTTTGATTTCTATCTCCTCCTCCTAAAGAACGATCAGCCGCCCACCAAACCTCTCTAATATTTTAACATTATATTTAAAAAACGTCAAACTAACAATGCCAAAAACAGAGAAACAAAGAAAAGCTTATGCTTGCTACCTCTATAAAATAATGGTAAAATCTCACCTAGAAGTACCTTAAAATGAAAATGGAGGAGATGGACAGATTGTTGACTAAAAACCACCTACGGCTAGAAACGATCAAGGATATCTTAACCGTGGGGCAATATTGTCCCGGTGCAATTTGTGATGAGGTTGCCAAAATCGCAGTAGAGGATTCCGCCCAGCATGAAATAAACCAAAGAACTTTGGCAAAGTGGAAGAATTCCCATTACATCTGGCAAAATATTGCATATGTCCTGCAGGCCGGTATCGAAGAACTCGAGACGGGAATATTCTGCGAAATGTTTGATTCAAAAATTTATGCACCCTTAATCATCGAAAACGCCAAGGACTTACCCTTGAACCTCATCGATGAGCTACTGATGCATCGCGACTCAAAAATCTCGCTTGCCGCCGCTAAGTGGTGTGAGGGGAAGAATATCCCTGAAGAAAAAATTGAGGAATGGCGTAATCTGGACTGTCTCGCAGCAAGAATCGCAGCAATCTTTACCACCATTGGCAAAGAGCTGCCGGCTGATCATCCTGCAGATTCCGAATGGCCATTTAGGATTATGAGCGATCCGGTTGGAGCCGAAGCAGTTTATAAATCGTTTAAAAACTATCCCTACGGGTGGGGCAATTACATGTTGGATGAATGGTATGACTACAGTCATGATACATGTAAAAAAGCTGGACCTCTGCTGATGAGGATCGCTAGTGCTAGAAGAGGCAATGTCGCGCTTATCAAAAAAGGCTTAGGCAGCTATGACTGGAATACTCAGCTGGAAGCCGCCAAGGCACTTTCGGGCAAGAAGCTTAGCCTGAATACGATCACGAAATATCATTGTTCCGATAAATTCACCTTACGTACGGCCGCCATGTATGCCGCAGCCGGTCGCGAAGATGTGCCGCGCAGATGGATCGAAGAAAGCTTTACCGCTCCCGGCGCCATTGCTATTGGTGCACGTTATGCGGCCCACGCTTCCGGCTTTCCGCCTTACCGGGCCATTGAACCTACGGGCGAAGTCTTCAAGCAGTGTCTGAACGGTGTTATTATAGTGGCCGAAATACCCAAAGATGCCGAAATCCGTGGCAAAAAATACGAAGGAAGATTCCGCTCCGACAAAGCCAAAATCGTCGATATTATTGGTGATTTCTATGGTGATGATATCGGCATCTCCGCATATGACAAGAAGACCAAATATCGCATTGGTGACGTAATTGCGGTCCCCGACTTTAATTACTCCACCGAAACGCATGCCGCGGGCTTTCATTTCTGCCTGACCAGAAAAGAAGCCGAAAACAACAAATGGTAACCATTTTTAAAAAGGGCTCGCTGTAAAAGGCGGGCCCTTCACATATTTGGAACAATCATCTAAAAAGCACCCCGGCGGGGGCGCTTTTTAGTTAAGAGATTACAGGAATTTGAAATCCTCCACCGAGAAAATGTATTCCTCTTGTTCGCCAGGATAGAGTAGGGAAGCAGACCGGACGCGGATACGAAAATCCTTCAGTCCAAGATACTTTTTCGCCACTTCATACGGCCCGACAATCAGCTCGGGGCATTCGGTAAATGCCTCTGCGGTGAATTCTTCACCAAAGCCCATCGCGAATGCTTCGTGCCGATCATAGGTAATCGTCAAAACGCCAGTCATTTCAGGCCTACGTACTCTGAACGAAACACGCATGACTGAGTAGGCCTGCTTGTCGAAATCCGAAAGTTCCAGGATATTTTTCAAAACCTTGGATTTCATACACGCCCGGCCGAAGCTCAACTTGTCACCGAAGTAAAGCGCGGCCACTACCGGAGATTCACTTGCCACCACATGGAGCAACTCATTTTGATAGAGAATTGCGTCGATGATGGTTAACTTGTCCGTCAAGCTGAGTCCGCTTACTTGCGAAAGCAGACACTCTGCCACCTGTGCTGAAGCAAAGGTGGGGTCATGTCCTTCTGCCTCGACCCTCCCAAGCTCATGGAGTAGCGCAGCGATTCGGACCAAACACAAGTCCTTCCTAAAAGACGCGCCCTTATAGGCGTCGAGGAACTGATTTCCGATCGTGGTTACCACATCGGCGTGTGCGAGGCCATGGTCGTAAAGATAGGGCTCTTCAGCGACAATGCGGAGTCTTTTTTGCACCTCAGGATGGTGCCGGAGGCACGTTGCGACGTAGTCTAGTTGCTTCAAAAGTTTCGGACACCGGTCCGGAATTTTGTGTCGGCAATCCACCGTTATGTCCCTTGTGTAGATGTCGCAGTCATAACTGTCGCGACAATCAACACAGTTATTGATGGTTTGAACCAACACGTTGTTACTTTGATACTTGAACAACAATCTCCCTCCTCATTCCAAACTCTTAACTGTAAAAGGACTACCAAATGGTCAGTCCTACTATTTTAACATTTTTCCTATAGTAAGTCAATCGGTGTTATAATTACCTCATGGCAAGGTCAAAAAAAACTCACAAACACTACAAATCTCAAAACTCCACTTGGCGGATTATCGCGAAAAATACCTTTACTCTATTTAACATTGTCAATATTATCCTTGCGGTCATGGTTTTTCTAGTTGGCAGTTACAAAAATATGCTTTTTATTCTTATCGCCATCGAGAACACTTTAATTAGTATCATCAACGAGCTTCGTGCCAAGCGTATCGTTGATAAGCTCAAACTTCTTTCCGAGCAAAAACCCACTATCATCAAAGATGGCAAGGCAATTCAAGTCGACCCAGCCAGCGTCAAACCGGGCGACGTTACTGTATTATCTTTAGGTGACCAAATTCTTTATGATTCCATCCTTACCTCAGGCGTGATTGAAGTAAACGAATCGTTTATTACTGGCGAGCAGGAAAGTATTGAAAAACATCCTGGCGACAAACTTATCTCCGGCTCTTTCATTGTCGCCGGTACTGCTGAAGCTAAAGTTGAAACCACTGGTGAAGACAATTTTGTCACCAAGCTCCAAACTGAAGCTAGCTATATCAAAACCGCCGATTCCAAACTCTTTTCTCTCATGAATAAAATCGTCAAGTATATTTCTTATTCTCTCATTCCAATTGGCGCACTTCTCCTCTGGGCTCGCTTCCGCACCGAAGCCGATACTACCACTGCAGTTACTAGCACTGTCGCTGCCCTCATTAATATGATCCCAGAGGGACTCATTCTTCTTACTAGCTCTATCCTAGCATTGGCCACCATCCGCTTGAGCCGCAAAAAGATCCTCGTCCAAGATCTCTATGCTATTGAAACTCTCGCTCGCGTCGACACTATTTGTTTGGATAAGACCGGCACCCTCACGACTGGCAAAATGACCGTTCATGATTATACCGCACTTGAAAAATCGTTTGAGAGCGCTCTAAAAGCCATTCTAAGCCATCAAACGAGTGAGAATGCAACCGTAACCACTTTGCGCCAAAAGTTTCTTAAAACGGCCAAAGATGACGCCACAGAACAAATCGGTAAAATCACCGACGTCATCTCCTTCAGCTCTGAGCGCAAGTGCTCCGGCGTAAAAACCAAAAACGCCGAATATCTCCTCGGCGCCATCGAATTCATCACCGACGACAAATCCCTCATTAAGCAGGTGAAATCCGCTTCCGGCGGCTACCGCACCCTAGCGGTTGTAAAGCGTGAGGATAAAAGTCGTTCGAGGAGCATATTTGGCGACGGGCCAAATACGGAGCGACTGAGCCCCGCGACGGCGGGCGCGATGGAGCGTTCCGAGAACGACTTTTGTCCTCATGCTACACTGTTAGGATATATTAGGCTCGAGGACGAAATTCGCCCCACCGCTCATAAGATTGTCAATTACTTCTATGACAACGATATCGCTGTTAAAATCATTTCCGGCGACGACGTAGCCGCAGTTACCGAAATCGCCGAGAAAGTCGGCGTAAAAGATCTCCGCGCCATTGATCTCTCGTCTCTGAACCACAAAAATTATACAAAACTTGTTCAAGACTACGCCATTTTTACTCGCGTTACCCCATCAGAAAAGAAAGAACTCATCAAAGCCCTCAAAAAGCAGGGAAGCACCGTTGCTATGACTGGCGATGGTGTAAACGATATCTTGGCCATGAAGGAAGCTGATGTGTCTCTAGCCATTGGCGAAGGTTCCGACGCTGCTCGTCGCGCCAGCAAATTTGTACTTCTCGACTCCGGCTTCGAGGCTGTTCCAAGCATCATCGACGAAGGTCGCCAATCCATCAACAATCTCGAGCGCTCCACCTCTCTCTTTCTCGCCAAGACTGTTTACGCTTCGCTCCTTGCCGTCTTGTTTACATTCCTTCCACTCAATTACCCGTACATCCCAATTCAAATGACGCTCCTAAACTTTGTCTGTATCGGCGCCCCAGGCGTTATCCTCGCTCTGGAACACAACACCGAGCGTATCAAAAACAAATTTGTTAGCAACATTAAACACTACTCTGTTCCTACTGGTATCATTATCGCTATCGCCATGATAATACTTTCTACCATTGCGACTGTTAACCATTTTGACAAACCTCTCCTCACCACACTCTCCGCCATTATTACCTTCGCCATCTATACTGTCCTTATCTATCAAATCTCCAAGCCTCTCAATCTCTTCCGCGCCGCAATTCTCGCCTTCGTTATTATTGTTATGGTAGGCGCCCTACTTCTTCCTCTTACTCGTGCGATCTTTGAATTTATTTAAAAAACTAGCCCGCGGCGACCGCCGCAGGCGTAGTTTAAAGTGCTAGGAAGGTCAAAATGGTCAGTCGTCGCGAATGGTCACCAGATATTCCAACCCGTCAGCTGTGGGCGGGTTTGCAGAGAGCATCGAAGACTGATTAATGGCCACCAGCTGCTTAGGCGTGATCTCGGACCCAAACCGTCCAAAGGGAATAGTCTTCACATACACGCCGACGATACTCGTGGCCCCATCCTCCCGGAGGGAACCATAAAACTCTTCCCGTCTTTTGTACTCGCAAGCTGCCTTCCCCTGGAGCATGATGACTCCAGTGT
This sequence comes from Candidatus Saccharimonadota bacterium, assembly GCA_017537745.1. GTDB lineage: Bacteria > Patescibacteriota > Saccharimonadia > Saccharimonadales > Saccharimonadaceae > Nanosyncoccus. Next base: position 8,674 of record JAFYKF010000001.1, on the reverse strand, counting down.
TCCCAGACGCCGTCAGCTCAGAGATGTAGGCATTGGTGCCTCCAATTGTCAAACGTTTAATAGCCTCCTCCCCAAGAATATGCTTGACGAACTCCCTGTAAACGACATCCTTGAGGGGACAATCCGGCCCGAGAATCACCACATACGTCGGTGTCGGCAGGCTTTTGATTTTGTCATAAACCTGCTCCGGATTCCGGATGGCCTCTACCTTCCAATCTTGCCTCATTTGCCATACCCCCTTATTAGAATTGCAAGATTATCTGTATATTATACCATGATTTAAATAAAATGTCACGTCATAAGCTGTTTTAACCTCTGATTTTATGGTATAATTATGATGTGAAAATTTTAGGCATCGAAACCAGTTGTGATGAAACTGCCGCCGCTGTAGTGCAAAACGGCACTGACATTTTGTCGAACGTTGTCGTCAGTCAAATTGATATTTTTGCAGAATATGGTGGCGTTATCCCGGAAGTTGCCGCTCGTTCGCATCTCGAAGCCATGATGCCAGTTGTTAAAAAAGCTCTAAAAGACGCCAATTGTACCTGGGATGATATCGACGCCATCGCCGTCACTCACGCCCCCGGCCTCCTCGGCTCACTCTTAATCGGCACCCTCACCGCCCGCACCCTCGCCATCATACATAACAAACCTCTCTACGCCGTCCACCACCTTAAATCCCACATCTATGCCAACTGGCTAAACGGCGTGCCCCGAGATGGCTTTATTAGATTCCCTATATTAGCGTTGGTGATTTCCGGTGGCCACACGCAGATTTTGTACATGCCATCCCACAACACCTTCGAAATTATCGGCACCACCCACGACGACGCCGTCGGCGAGTGTTTTGATAAAGTTGCCAAAATCCTCGGTCTTCCATATCCTGGTGGCCCATCTATTGCAAAAACCGCTCAAGAAGGCGACCCTAATAAATACAAATTACCTCACCCCAAAGTCGAGAACCTAGATTTTTCATTCTCCGGCCTTAAGACCGCCGTTTTGAGGGCTGTCCAAAAAGAACTGAATCTCCCCATCTCCCACCCATCTCATGACCTTAAAAACCACCTAAACAAACAACAAATTGCAGATTTTGCCGCTTCTTTCCAAAAAACCGCCGTAGATATTTTATGTGAAAAGTTAGAATTAGCCAAAAAGCAACATCCAGAAGCGCAATCCATTATTCTAGCCGGTGGCGTCAGCGCCAACAAAGCACTTCGCGAAGCTTTACCGGACGCCTACTTTCCAAATCCGTCTCTTTCTGGTGACAACGGTGCCATGGTCGCCGCTGCCGCATATTACGAAATGCAATCTGGCGTCAAACCCACCGATCCCTATTCATTAAATATCTATCCGCGTATTTCCATCGAAAACGCCACCACGTAAGAAATATGCGGTTAAGGTTGACAAAACAGGGAAAAAAATTATAATACTACTCATTATGGGTTGCATAAATAATGAGGAAAAACGCTATTTTCTTATCTCGATTTCAAAGGGGAGATTAGACTCGTCGGCTCCGTATACTAAAGTTATTGATTATTGGTATCGCAAACCGAACTATAAAGACGTTTATGAGGCCGTCACGAGGATAGCTTTCACCACGCTTGCTCGAACTGTCCGCGGGATTCAAAGAAATCCCAACCATGATTTAATGAAGGACGAAGCAAGTGCTTACCTCGTAAACCGCCTTAAGGGTCTATCAGCTAAAAGCCAATCTGAGTTTGACGCATGGCACAGAAAGACCTCCGAAAACCTTATAGCTATTTTTGCTAAATACAATCAAGATTTTACTTTCGGACAAGCACAAAAGTGGATTAATATGGCCCTCAAACATCTGGCGCTTGCCGATAGCAGTATAGTTAAACACTATTACGCTTTTTGTCACATTCCAATCGATAGCTATATCATTAAAGGGTTAAAAACAAACCTAGTATCAAAGGAAATGAATCAGATTGACGCCAGCTTTGGCCAAGATCCTAAAAAGATTGCGACCTGGAGCCGGATTGACAATTACGACTTATATCTAAAGTTCCAGAACGACTTTCGCAACAACTGCAGTGAAATACCACTAGACTATGAATTTCATCTTTGGCAGAGGCAAAAGGATTCATTATAAATGGCCATTTTAAAAAGCCCTAGCAAAATAGCAGATAGAATCAGGGGCTCTCTTATTGGCGGGGCCGTCGGGGATGCCCTCGGCTATCAAATTGAATTTGAAACTGGCATCAAGCCTAAGCAGGTCACAAAATATAGAAACGATAGAGGTATCATTTCTGATGACACCCAGATGACCTTATTTACGGCCTGCGCTCTTCTTTGGCGAGAAACTAGATGGGCGAACCGTGGTATCGCTATGCTCCCACCAGAAGCGGTCTATCTTGGATTTCTTGACTGGCTCGGCACTCAGCAGAGAGCCCCAGAACACCATTCCGTCTCATGGATTAGTGGCATCCCCGAATTAAATTGTCTACGCGACCCAGGAATGACTTGTATCAACGCCCTTTCCTCTGGCAAGGCTGGCAACCTCGGTGAACCTATCAATAACAGCAAAGGCTGTGGCGGAATTATGCGCATTGCCCCAATCGGATTATTTATCTCTCCAGAAGACAAAGTTGGAGAGTTTTCGAGCTTAACCTGTGCTTTAACTCACGGGCATCCTCTGGCTATCCTTTCTGCATACACGCTTGGGCTAATAATCTACTACACTGTAAATGATTGGGCAATTGAAAAAGCCGCCAAAACAGCGATATCTAAAATGAACGAATGGCAGCCAGAAGCCTACAGAAATTCTAGGCCAGTTAAAATAAATTGGGATGAAGAAAAAAGCGAATTAACTGAGCTCCTAGAAAAAGCCATATCATTATCAGAAGAAGAGCTAGAAGATATATATGCCATAAGTGAATTGGGTGGTGGCTGGGTGGCAGAAGAGGCATTAGCTATTTCCATCTATTGTTCGCTAAAATATAAAGACAACTTTAAAGATGCTATCATCGCGGCGGTCAACCACGACGGGGATTCTGATTCTACTGGTGCTATTACCGGAAATATTGTTGGAGCAAAAGTAGGATATAAAAATATCCCCGATTACTACAAAAATAATATTGAACTTAAAGATGTAATTCTGGAGCTTGCAGACGATTTAGCAAGCGGTGTTCCGGTTAATGAGGATGGCGACATCACCGATAAAAACTGGCTCAAAAAATACTTAATTTAATGAGATTTTAAAAATTCGAGAGCCTTTTTAGCTGCCTCAGGATCCTTGGGGTCCATCCAATAAAAACCATCCATAACATAGTACGCTTCTAAAGTCTTTTTCTCAGCTTCAAACAACGAATCGTCAAACCAGATAAAATCCTGATCCATATCAATCGCATCAGTCTTCAATACTCCCCAATCAGTCGGTCTAATAGCCTTAGCCATTTCGTCGACGAGGTCTACCGGAAAATCGTTCTGTTTTAGCCATTCAATACAACGGTTAACTCCACCCTTACAGTGTGTTGTCAACCAGTATGTATTATTGGGGTAGTGCTCTAAAATATATCTGATAAGCTTAATTACATCTTCCCGCGGAGACCTAGAACCAACTAAAACACCGTCGATGTCTAAATAAATATTCATTTTTCTCCCCCTAATTTATCAACCGTCTTAATGGCTTTTTGAACTTCTGGCGCATCGATAGTAAAATCTTCTGGCCAATATGGCTTATCATAAATATATGCCAGCCGACTTACGAACCAACGTTCTTGGAATTCGACTAGCGCAGTGATTTGCTCGGCGGTATAAGTCCTAGGTGCTACGACTAATTTTTCTTCCACATCATTTTCACGATAGATGATACCGATTAATCTACCCTCATATTCCTCGACAGGCTCAAAAACTCCAAGCAGATATGCGTCGAGCTCTTCGCCATCGCCACCTATTACCCCAGGTACATAGCCATAGTTTATAGGATATATAAAACCATGCTTGGGGTGTTTACTCCCCATTGGACGATCTATTTTAATCTTGATTAATTTACCAAGGCTTTCTTCGGGTTTCATCTTATTTCATATTCTCCTCAGTAAAGAAAGCCCACGGGTATTCGTCATGGTCACCCCTAAAATACCAATGCATAAATTTACTTCGACCTTCTTTGGTCTTAACAAAATCTTTATATTCTTTAGGCATCTCCGCGGTTAAATCCTCAAAAAAATCATCCCAAATTTGGTTTAATTCCTTAATCTTGGCATCAGTTTCTTTATCTCTTTTTTCACTAGTTTTAGCCACCTTTTTTAGTGCGTCAAACCAATGCGTATAGAGTTCAACGGTTGGGGAACATTCTTTATAGTTGGTCTTAATATAGTCAAGCACAGGCTGCCTTAATTCTGGTCGCACAAACAAGCAATTTCCAAAGCCAGTATAAATACCGGTCCAATCATCATCTATTTCAACCTTGCCATTCATCCATAGACTATTGAATATTTTATCAATCTCCTTTACAAAAGGTATTATATTCTCTAGTTTTTCAACAGGCGTTTCGCTTAGATAAGTATGATAAACGTTTAGCTCTTTATCGGCTATCTCAATGGCACCCGGATCACCCATCGCCCCGCCCGAAGCCATCGTGACGGCGATTATATTCTCAGATTTTAGATTTCCAAGATTCTTATCTGTAAGTGGTTTTAATGGTATATCTTTTCTCACATTTATCCTTTGAAACGATAAAGTCTTCACGTCCCTAATTATAACAAATTAACCAAATTGCCACAATTTAGAAAGACAAGCAGGCTCCATGATATAATACTCACAAAAAGGAGTAGTCATATGAACCCAAAAGAACAAATCATCAAAATAGCGAAAGATGCCATTTCGAAGAATTTGCCAAACGTTAAGCCAGACATGCTAGAGGAAGACGGTAAAATCTACTACATGAACGACAAAGATGACACAATTTTTAGCTGGAGTTATAATAATCATTCCTGTCCTTTTATGTCGTTTTACAATGACGGTATGGGGGCGCTAAAGATTACGCCATATAGTGACGGCAAAGTTGACGTTGTAACATATGATGAGACAAAAGCGCATGAAAAGGTGGCTGTTGATAATTTCGAGATGAAACCAGAAGACGTCCTGGCCTTAGCCTGCTTCATGCATTATAACGCTGACGAAAAGAAACGTTTTGGCAGCTCGCTTGACGATTTAGTGTATGAAACTCCAGAGGATGAAAAAATAGCTGAATTCCAAAAACTCTGCAAGCCAGAAGAATAGCAACAAAAAATGGCTGGACCGGCAGGATTCGTCCCGAGCCTAGGCGAGACCGATATCCTCGCTTTTTGAAGTTTTTGCACCACAAAAAATGGCTGGACCGGCAGGATTCGTCCCGAGCCTAGGCGAGACCGATATCCTCGCTTTTTGAAGTTTTTGCACCACAAAAAATGGCTGGACCGGCAGGATTCGAACCTGCGAATGCTGGGACCAAAACCCAGTGCCTTACCGCTTGGCGACGGTCCATTACCACCAAAACATTATACCACATATCGAAACAAAAATAAAATCTAGTTCAAATATTCATTCTGTGATATAATATAGATATGATAAAAATTATAGCCGGCGGCAAAAAACACGCCAAAGAATATGCTGAAATAATAAATGATTATGAGAAACGTCTTCGTAAGCCATACGATATAAATTGGCAATTTATGGACGAGGACAAGCTCGCAAAATATCTCGCCAACTGGCCTTTTGACCGTTCAAAAGAGTACGTCATCTGTTGCGACGAACGAGGCAAAAATATATCATCACGTGAATATTCAGCCAAATTAACAGATATTTTTTCGCAAGGCAAAAACGTCACGGTTCTTATTGGTGGCGCCTACGGTTTTACCGAAGAAGTTAGAACAAAATCCGACTTTCTCTGGAGTTTTTCTAATCTTGTCTTTCCTCATGCTCTAGCTCGTCTTATTGTCACTGAGCAAATCTATCGCGCCTCCGAAATTGCCAAAGGCTCGCCCTACCACCACGACTAAGCATTAACACCTTGCCAATTACGCAAGTATATGATATATAATATATATAATGCCAGCATCAAGACGAAAATCTACAAGAACAAGAAGCAAATCACGTTCTAAGAAGCGTGCCGCTAGCCGCAAAGAAGCCCCCATCGAGCACGAGCTCCCGGGTGGTTTTTGGCGCCAAGTTATAGCAGTTGTAATGATTGCTCTTGCACTCTTCTTTGTTATCACTTGGTTTGGTCATGGCGGTTCTGTACTAAATGAGGTCCATGCTACCATACTGAAAGGGATTGGCATCGGTGCCTACTGTATTCCTCCGCTCCTAGTCTATTTAGCTGTCAAAATTTTCCGCGCCGAAGGAAATCGTGTTGCTTTTCCAGTTTATTTCGCCAGCATCCTTATTTTGCTTTGGATCTCTGGTATCGGCGCTATTTGGAATAATGGCGGTCTTGTCGGCGCATGGTTAAATGGCGTCATGACCAAGGCTCTCGACCAAGGCTTCGTGATATTTATATACATAGTACTAATGTTTATCACCCTTGCTTTCCTTCTTCAGCTGTCCCCCATCACACTCTTCAAAAATATTAAAAACCTCTTGCGACCTGGCAAGAAAGCCACCGCTGAAGATAACACCGATGGCCAAGGCAATAAGAAGCTTGGCCGCCTCGAAATTAAAGTTAATTCTGGTCTTGCCCCTGCCGACCAACCCGCCCCAAATAAAATGTCCAAGTTCCACAAAATTGAAGCCAAAAACATGGCCAAAGAACCAGATTTGCCCAAAGAACCTACTGCTCTCGTGGCCAAAGATGATCCAGATTGGCAAATGCCTACCACGGACTTATTAGAAAAGAAACAATCTCCTGCTGATGCTGGCAATATTCAACAAAATGCCTATGTGATTAAATCTACGCTTGCTGAATTCGGCATCGACGTTGAAATGGAAGGTGCCAATGTCGGCCCCCGCGTAACACAATACACTATGAAACCACCTGCAGGCGTCAACTTGAGTAAAATTCTTGCTCGCGATAAAGAGCTTGCCCTTAACCTTGCCGTTGACAAAATTCGTATTGAGGCGCCCATCCCGGGCACTAGAAGCGTAGGTGTTGAAATTCCGAATGCCCGTTCTGCCGACGTACGCCTAAGGGGTGTTCTTGAATCTAGTGAATGGAAAAAAGCCGACGACCCGCTCACCTTTGCAGTAGGGAAAGACATCTCTGGCCGTTCTGTTGTTGCAAATCTTGCCAAAATGCCACACCTACTCATTGCTGGTACCACTGGTTCAGGTAAATCCGTCATGACTAACGCACTCATTACCTCGTTACTTTATCGCAACGCCCCATCCGATGTTAAATTTATCATTGTCGACCCCAAGCAGGTCGAAATGGCCCAATATCAAGATATTCCGCATCTCCTGACCCCTATCATCACTCAAACCGAAAAAGCTCTCTCCGCCATGAAATGGGCAGTTGGTGAAATGGAGCGCCGCTACACCCTTATGGCTGAAGAAAAAGTCAAAAACATTGCCGACTATAACGCTAAGGTAGCCAAAGAGGAGAACCCAGAAAAAGAGGGTAAAATGCCATACATCGTCATTGTAATTGATGAGATGGCCGATCTCATGATGATGGCAGGAAAAGACCTTGAAATGCTTATCGTCCGTATCGCTCAAAAAGGTCGTGCTGCTGGCATCCATCTCGTGCTTGCCACTCAGCGTCCAGAAGTTAAGGTTATTACTGGCCTAATTAAGGCCAACATCCCAGGTCGCATCGCCTTTGCTGTTGGCTCTCAAATGGACTCTCGTATCATGATTGATCAAGGTGGTGCGGAGAAATTGCTTGGTAAAGGCGACATGCTCCTCCTTACCACCGAGATGATGGGCAAACCCCGCCGTCTCCAGGGCGTCTGGGCTTCCGACGAAGACATTGCTAAGGTTACTGACTTTCTAAGAGCTCAACGAGCTCCACAATACAATGACGAAGTGGTTGCTCAGCCGGTTGCCATAAAGGGCATGACAGGCGGCGACATTGGTGGTATGGAAGGCCTTGGTCGACGTTTCGACCCTCAAGACCCAATCGTGCGAAAAGCCGTCGAAATCTCCCTAAACAAAGGTAAATTTAGCACCGCCATGCTCCAAACCTACCTCGGTAAAGGCCACGGCTTCGTTTCCGGTCTTGCCATTTGGTTTGAAGAGATTGGTGTTATTGGTCCTCAAAATGGTAATAAACCTCGCGACCTTCTTATCTCCTCGATGGAAGAATTTGACCAACTAGCCAACTCGTAATACAATATTAATATAATATCAAGAAGGAGTAAGGGACCGGCCCGATGACCTCCTACCAACCTAGCAAACCAAGGTGGTAAATCCGGCCAAGAAAGGAAAGATATGTTCTATCGAACTGCAGAGAGTGTCTCACCAAAACACCCAGACAAATTATGTGACCAAATCAGTGACGCGATTTTGGATGCCTATTTGGCAGAAGATCCAAATGCTCGTGTTGCGGCCGAAACTTGTGGTGGCCATGGAGTAGTTTTTGTCACAGGTGAAATTACTAGCACGGCCAAGGACGTTGATATTGAAAAAATCGTCCACCGTATTGCTGGTGACAACATCGAAGTTCATACGAAAATTGTTAAACAATCACCAGAAATCGCCCAAGGTGTTGATACTGGTGGCGCTGGTGACCAGG
>JAFYKF010000004.1 GCA_017537745.1 Candidatus Saccharimonadota bacterium | reverse complement strand
CAATCCCCATCCTCCTCTTCTGCGGCGAATGCCGCCAGACACACACAGCCGCACTTTCCCAAAATGAACCCCTCGCCGGTTTTCCGGCGAGGGATTCTCTTTTTAAAAAAGCTTGACGAATATTTCATTGTGGTATATAATCATAACCACAAGCTTATAAACACAAAAACATAAAAAGGCAAAAGACATATGTCATCAAAATTATTAATCAATGTAAATGATGCCACCCCAGTGTCATAATACCGGATACTGGTGGTAATACATCGGCACTAAGCACCAATCTAGCGCATGATAATGGTATTTCTATGGTATTGCCAATTATTGGCATTACAGTACTTTCTATTGCTGTTATTGCTGGTATTATTGTAGCGATATCTAGACGAAAGAAAGTAAATCGTTTTACTACCCATACTAATAAACATTTAGTAGCTAAACTGACTACACTATCCGTAGTAGTATTACTAGGTGCATTAGGTGTATTAAATGCAGATAAACTAACAAGTATGGTCAATGCAGCAGATAATTCAGAAGAAGACATGCTTACTATTACCGCAAGTGATATCAAAATAGACGTAGACTTAAACGATAAAGCTGTCTTTGCCACGGGTGAAAGTGTGGTTACAGTTGATTCCGCAACTAGAGGTGGTTATACGCTCATGGCTTATGTAGATAATGATGCTACGGATCTTTCCAACGAGACTAATAAATCGTCTAAAAGCTCTATTACTATGCTGGATGCTAATCTAAAGACTCCAAAAGCACTAGAAGATAATACATGGGGCATGTCTACTACTAAGCCATCTAGCCAAGAAGATGAAACATTTAGAGGTTTACCTAGTACACTAGACGAAGCAGTAACTCTTAAATATACAGAAGAAGCTACAGAAGCTAGCGACAAAACTACCGTTTATTATGGTACGTATGTCACTCCAGATATAGACTATGGTACTTATTCTGGTGTAACTATTACTTACATTGCCATAGCTAACTTTGCTTGTAACCCAGATGCTACTACCATACAAGAAGCAGTCTGTATGCAAGACTTTGCTGGGCCTAACCGTGACCAAATTGTTAATTCTATGACGTCAGAAACACAATATACGCTTATAGACAAACGAGACAAGAAGAGTTATACGATTGCAAAGCTGAAGCAATATACGCCTGCTGGAGGAGGAAAATCGACACGTGCTTTGAAATATGGTGTTTGGATGACTCAGAACCTAGATTTAGACCTAGATTCTAATACTACTTACACCAATGAAGACACGGACTTAGGCTACAATCCAATTACTCAACAATACGGAACTGCTTCTTGGAAGCCAAGCCGTTCTACCTACACTACGGCTGGCACATGGGGCCTATTTAATCAATCAGCCTTTGATGGAAATCTCCCTGGAGGTTTTGCCTATCCAGAATCTTACGATCCAGGTGATAAGTATTGGACCGGTAGGGAAAGCAATGGTAATGACTGGGACACTTATTATGATACTTGCAGCTCGAACGGTCCTATACCCACAGACTGCGATGAATCTATTAATCCAACTTCTTCCTATATATCATCTACTGGTATTCCGCAATATCATTTAGGCAACTATTACAACTGGACAGCAGCTGTAGCGATGAATAATAGCTCTAACTATTTCAATGGTGAATTAATAGAACAGTCTATCTGCCCGGCTGGGTGGACGTTGCCGAGGATTGGCGAAATTGATGATTCATTCGACTCATTGTGGTACGAGAATGGCTTTTATGACGGCGGCTTTGTGTCTTATTGGTACGATAGTAACAATACTCTGCACGCCTTATGGAAAGAGCCTTTTTACTTTACTGCTAGCGGAGTTTATAGTGGCAGTTCATTCGATGTCGGCCTGACTGGCTCTTTCTGGTCTGCCTTCGTCCGTAGCCCCTTGATAGCCGAGGATGCCTCCTTCAATGTCGATGGCCGCGCCAATACCTCAAATGGTGGATACCGCTATGGCGGTAATGTCGTCCGTTGTGTTGCTCGTCCGGTTACGGCGGGTGTGCAGGTCTTCCCTATTCCTATAGACACCAACACCTAAGCCACGTCAAATATTACCCATTTTTAACTTACACTAAGCTCTTTACAAAAAAGCAAAAATAAGATAAAATATTCTATGTAGAGATTTGGAGCTGGTTTTTATTAGCGCTCCAAACGTAATAACAAATTAAAAGGAGAAAGAATGGCAAATTTTGACCGTTCAAAGCCGCACATCAACGTCGGCACCATGGGTCACGTCGACCATGGTAAAACTACTTTAACTGCTGCGATTACTACTGTTCTCGCAAAAAGACTTCCATCGGATGTCAACAAGCCGGTGGCTTATGATCAAATCGATAACGCTCCAGAAGAGAAGGCTCGTGGTATTACCATCGCTACTTCTCACCAGGAGTACGAATCAGAAAAGCGTCACTATGCGCACGTTGATATGCCGGGTCACGCTGACTACATTAAAAACATGATTACCGGTGCTGCACAGGTAGATGGTGCTATCCTCGTGGTAGCCGCCAACGATGGTCCGTTGCCACAGACTCGTGAGCACGTGCTTCTTGCTCACCAGGTGAACGTGCCAAAAATCATTGTGTTCTTGAACAAGATGGACCTCGCTGATCCAGAACTCGTCGAGCTCGTCGAGATGGATGTACGTGAACTCTTGAACAAGTACGGTTTCGATGGCGACAACGCTCCAATCATCAAGGGCTCTGCTACTAAGGCTCTCGAAGGTGATAAGGAAAACGAAGATGCTATCATGGAGCTCGTCCATGCTATGGATGAATACTTTGATATTCCAGAGCACGATCTTGACAAACCATTCTTGATGCCAATCGAGGATGTCTTCTCAATCAAAGGCCGTGGTACTGTAGCTACTGGTCGTATTGAGCAAGGTGTTGTCAAGTTGAACGACGAAGTTGAAATTGTTGGTCTTCGCGACACCCAGAAGTCAGTTGTAACCGGTATCGAAGCCTTCCACAAGACTCTCGATCAAGGTCAAGCTGGCGATAACGCCGGTCTACTTCTTCGTGGTATTGAGCGTGATCAAATTGAACGTGGTCAGGTAATTGCTAAGCCAGGTTCAATCACCCCACATACTGAATTTGAAGCTCAGGTTTACATTCTTAAGAAAGAGGAAGGTGGCCGCCACACTCCATTTTCTAAGGGTTACAAGCCACAGTTCTACTTCCGCACCACTGACGTGACTGGTGAAGTCGAACTTCCAGCCGACAAGGAAATCGTCATGCCAGGTGATCAGGTGACCTTCAACGTTAAGTTGCTTGCTCCTGTCGCTATGAACGAACAAGACCGTTTTGCTATCCGTGAAGGTGGCAAGACCGTTGGTTCCGGTGTTATTACCAAGGTTATCAAATAATTTGGTTCCCAACAAAAAATAACCCCCTTTTAAAGGGGGTTATTTTTTATTTGTTCACCAGTTATATGTAAGGTTGAGCCTGGGGTGGCTTCGCCAGCCAAAATGGCTGCCGCCACGATATTTTCAACTTGTTTTTGGACAATTCGGCGCATTGGGCGAGCGCCCATTTTTGGATCATAGCCCTGTTCCACCAGAATAGCTTTCGCTTCGTCATCTAGTGAGACGGAAACTTTTTGCTGGGCGAGGCCTTTATTAACGGATTTAATTATCAGATCGAGTATCTTAAGAAGATCATCTTTCGAGAGTGGTTTGAAGAGACAAATCTCATCAAAGCGGTTGAGAAATTCGGGCTTGAATTCTCCATTTTGAATGAGTTTTTCGACAAATTCCTCTTTGAAATCTTCGATTTTCGCGCCGGAATCGATTTTTGCGCGGATTTCATTTGCGCCGGCGTTAGATGTAGCAATGATAATCGTATCACGGAAGCTTACTTCGCGATTTTTTTCATCACGCAAAATACCTTCGTCTAGGACCTGGAGCAAGGTAGTAATGACGGCTGGGTTGGCCTTTTCAATTTCGTCTAGGAGCACGACAGCAAAAGGCTGCTTCATGACTTGGGCAGTTAAGCTAAGAGAATCTTTGGCCCCGTCCTTAATCAACCTTGAAACATCGGAAGATTCAACGAATTCATTCATATCTAGGCGTATAATATTTTCTTCGCCATTAAAATAGACTTCAGAAATCGCCTTGGCGAGTTCGGTTTTACCTACGCCGGTCGTACCGACGAACATGAAAGTTCCGATTGGGCGATTATTGTTTTTAACTCCGGCAGCAGCACGGCGGAGAGCATTAGAAACGGCTTTAACGGCTTCTTCTTGGTCGATCATCCGCTCATGGATGAGTTGTTCTAGATTCAGAAGTTTACCACGGTCTTCGTCATTATCTGCTACTTTCACCTTCACACCATAGGTTTTTTCGATGGCGGATTGAACGGAAATATCTGTAACTAGACCATTTTCAGCATAATTGGCTGCTGAGCGCAACAATAGTTTTGCCTTGCCCGGCATCACGACATCATGCATGTACTGTTCACTCAAGCGATAGGCTTCAGTGAGCGAGCGGTAGGTATAAATGATGTGCTTATTGTATTCCAAAACCGGAGCTTGATCCATCAATACCTTAATAGTTTCTTCGTAATTCGTGGGTTTGATTTTAATAATGTTGAGCGCATTGGCAAGGGCTGGTTTTTGGGTGGAAATTTCTAGGTATTTTTGATTATCCATAATCAAAATCATGCGGATATGGTTGGACTCAAGTGTGGAGATTAGCAGATTGGAGATGTCGATAGAGCCAGCCCCTTCCTCAAAGAACAACTGAGCATCATCGAGGCAGAGAACGATATTTTTTGCGGCATAACATTCATTTAAAATACGAGTCATTAAATATTCGAGTTCACTAGGGCTGTTCGTGGCAGAGATTAATCTGGAAGCATCTAGAGAATAAATTTGGGAGAATCTGAGGGAATTAGGAACCTTTGAGTCCGCATTGACTAAGGTCTCTGCTAAGTAATTAATCATCGTAGTGCGACCAGAACCATAATCGCCAATTAAGGCAGCATTGCGACGAGAACTGTTGGTAAGATTGGTAATGATTTGCTTGATAGTGTTTTGATAATCCGCCTGTTGCAGTCTGGTCTTGGCGCCGGCGGGCCGCAGGGAAACATTTCTAGCAAAGCGTTGAAGCGTGGGCGTGTAACCAAAGGACAAATCTCGCCCAATTCCACCGGAGTGGACGTGAGCTTTAGAATCTTTAATTGCTCCATATAGATAGTTAAACCATATTACGCCTTGATACAAACTTGGTAGGTCTAGTTTTAGTTGACTAAGGGCGGTTTCGTAGTCCGGCAGGTTTTTAATAGCTGCAACGATTAAAACTGCGCCGGTGATTTTTTCGGAGTCGGTGTCTTGGCGGACAGTGCGGGCGGTTTCAAAAATTGGCTCAAGCGATGAGGGAAGCGCTGCTGCCACTTTTTCTAGAAAACTTGGCGGCAACATAAGGCGGGCAGACAGGAAACGGCCACTAGTAGAAGATGTGGCGATATGAATTAAGTCTAGCGGCGAAGTTTTTGTGCTCATAGCCGCCAAGATATTCTCGGACAGTAAATCCGTGATGTCTGATGTTTTTCCGATTTTTACATCATCAAGAGCGTTGGTAATCCAAAAATTTAACATCACAAAAATCACTGAACACCCGAGAAGGGTCCAACCTAAGGGATTTTTAAAGAGTATCAAAGTCAAGCCACCCGCGAATAAGCCCGAAAATAGAAAAAGGTTAATGGCTTTTATGGCACGTTTATTTAGCTTTTTAGCTAGGCGCGCTCTTATTACGCGCTTATTATAGGGGTCAAAAGTGTTACTCGCTTTACTCATATAATAAATCCATTCAGCGTTAGTATTATCCCAGCGATCGGTAGGAAGGGAACTAATGGCCAAGCAATAATTAACAGCCCGCCGATAACACCGCTAAATATAATGGCAACCAAACCAAAAACTAGCACAAAAAATCTTGTACAGAAGCCAACTAGGCGGGAGATGAGACGGTCTATAAATGCACGGAATCTATAGTCTAACGATGAATTACTGGATGAATTAAGCGCAGATATCTGGCGATATGGTTGAAAAAGCGTACGAATAAGGGAAGAAATAGAGAAAAAATCCGTTAAATTGGAGAATGTTTCACCTAGTTTTTTGATAAAGATGCTCCAACCATGTGCGTACCACCATGATAGCATTTCGATAATAGCCATAACTATATTATAACAAATATATTTGGATTCTCGACACAAAAAAATAACCCCTTTTGGGGGTTATTTTTTTGGTCGTCGTTAAAATTGAGAGCGGCGGTGGATTTTGCGAATAGCTTTAGCTAATACGCCAAGAATTGAAGCGCCTAGCACTGCTCCGATGACAGAGATGGCGACAAGTGCTGCATTCTTTTCACTTGTAGAAGCACCGGTGTCTGGAACTTCGAGTGGCTCTGATTCTACATGGACGGCAGTGAAGACTAGGTCCTCATTCACAATTACTTCTGCGAGCTCTTCTGATGAGATTGGATTGCCAGCTTTGATAGTGGTACCGTCGGTCAGAGTTACATCTTTATCAGCAGTCCAATAGTCTAGCTCGTAGCCATCTGCTGGGGTAGTGGTGGAACCAGATGGAGTTTTGCCGGCAATGATGTTTTCCGTCTCGATATCCTTGATTTCTCCGTTCTCATCTGAAACATATTTAACGGCGTATTGTTTGGCATAGTAGGAAATTGGCGAACCGGCGTTTGATCTAATCCCATAAACCATTTCTAGGCCGGCAGTTTGGGTCGCTTCGCTGAGTTTGACAAAGACATCGCTATCTTGGTTCATAACCGTACCTTGCGCATAAATATATTTGCCTTCTTCAGAATACATATTTCTCGCTTCGCCAGTGGCCGGTTGTAAGGCGGCGGCAGATTTTGCAAACATGTTGCTCTTCGTTAGTTCATTTCCAGTATTAAGTATTTTGAAAGCTTGATTGGCATCTATGTCTAAGATACCATAATATAGTTCGCTGGAGCTAAATACTTTGTTCGGTGCGCTGGTTGCAAATAGTTTTTGTTTTGTATCCAAGAAGATGGTGCCACGAGTCGATGCAATATTAAAGCTACCGGTAGCATTTGTTTCACATGTTTCGTCGGTTGCAACCTGAAAACCAACTTCAAGCGAACCTTTTGGCGTGCCTTTGGGGGTAGCGCTATTACCAGTCAGAACACCGGCTGCTACCCAAGCGGCCTCTGTAGTAAATGCGAGGTCCTCTTTAATAATACTGGCTATGTCAACCCTGATGGTATATTGTCTATTTGAGACAGTATAATATAGATTTTCAACCTCCGAGAGGTCGGCGTCGCCGGAGACCTCGACGTATTTTATGGGTGTACAAAAATTATTGTTACTGTATCCCTCTTTCCATAAATTAGAATTCGAAAAAGCTATTTCAACATCGTCTGCCCCCATATCGATTAACGGCGTTAATTCGGCAAGTAAGGTTGGATTGATAGTGACAGTCTCCTCGCCTAATTCTTGCCCGTCAGTATACGTTATGTCGTATGGATTAGTTGCAAAAACTGGCGTCGCCATAACACTCGTCGCCGCTATTATTGATGCAGCCAAAGCTGTTTTTGCTTTTTTGTATTTCATTTTTTGTTTCCTTTGTTTACCTTATTAAAATTGAGAGCGGCGGTGGATTTTGCGAATAGCTTTAGCTAATATGCCAAGAATTGAAGCGCCTAGCACTGCTCCGATGACAGAGATGGCGACAAGTGCTGCATTCTTTTCACTTGTAGAAGCACCGGTGTCTGGAACCTCAAGCGGCTCTGATTCTACATGGACAGCAGTGAAGACTAAGTCCTCATTCACAATTACTTCTGCGAGCTCTTCTGATGAGATTGGATTGCCAGCTTTGATAGTGGTACCGTCAGTCAGAGTTACATCTTTATCAGCAGTCCAATAGTCTAGCTCGTAGCCATCTGCTGGAGCAGTGGTGGAACCAGATGGAGTCTCACCTGGGAGAATATTTTCCGTTTCGATATCTTCAATTTCGCCATTTTTGTCAGAGACGTATTCGACGGTGTATTGTTTAGCATGGTAGGCGGCTGAAGAGCCGGCAGCCGAGGCAAAGCCGTAAACCATTTTTACCCCTTCGTTTTGGGTTGTTTCATTAAGCTTTACATAAACATTGCTTCCTCCGTCAATTGTAAATGGTGGTGTGGTGGAATAAATATATTTGCCTTCTCCGCCGACATACATATTTGCTCCCCCAACTGCGTCGCCAGCATCATCACTGCCTTCTTCTTCATCTGCATCATCATCTTCTTCGGTTGGTTGCAAAGCTTCAAAGGATTTAGCAAACATGTTGCCATTTTCTCCACCTATTAGCTGATTGCTAGAATTCAATATTTTATAAGATTGCGCGGCATCGATATCCATAATGCCATAATAAAGGTCATCATTTTTAAATAGTTTTTCTTGCTCGCCATCAATACGCATAAGCGTTTGCTTTGTCTCTACGAAGAAGGTGCCGCGAACTCCGTAACTGTTTAGAAATAGAATAACACCGTCCTCTTTAGTGCTACATTCACTATCTTTGGAAATCTTATAGCCAACAGTAAGATCACCTTTTGGTGATACGTGTATCGCTATCCATTCATTGTCATTCTCGGCGTTATTAAACTCTACTTGATTCAAAATACTAGCTATTTCAACTTTGATTTTGAATTTTCCATTCGAGATAGTATAATAGACACCTTCTAGATCATCAGCGGTGGTGCTCTCGAGAATCTTCAAATATTTTGCTTTTTGACAATGTTTGGGGACATCAAAACTGTATCCGTCATTCCATAAATCTGAGTTCGAGAATTCGATAGTAATTTCTTCGGATGGGTCAATCAATGGGGCGATATGTTTGTCTAATAGTTTGACGACTCCTTCGCCAAGTAAAGTTCCTCCGTCATATTCTATGCCATATGGATTAGCGGCAAAAACTGGCGTCGCTATGACATTTGCCGCGGTCAGGATTGCGGCGGCCAAAGCTGCTTTTGCTTTTTTGTATTTCATTTTTGATTTCCTTTGTTTATTTGTGTAGCCTTTTATGGTTATGATTATATATAATAATAAATAATTGTCAAGCCCAAAAATCCGCCTTTTTGCGAGGGCGGATTTTGAATTGCATAATTACATGCGGATTTCGGCGTCGACACCAGCTGGAAGAGAGAGATTTTGAAGACTCTCAATAGTCTTTGGAGTAGCATTCAAAATGTCGATTAAGCGCTTGTGGACTTTCATTTCGAAAGATTCGCCACCAGTTTTGTAGACGTGTGGGGACTTCACTACGGTAAAGCTGCTGCGCTTGGTCGGTAGGGGGATTGGACCGTTAACCTGGGCGCCGGTACGGATGGCCGTATCAACGATTTGGCGGGCGCTTTGATCAATCACGCGGTGATCATAGGCTTTTAGCCTGATGCGGATGGTGAGACCCTCTTGTTTTTTTGCTTCTGTCATTTAATTATTCCTTCCTTCTCTGGAACCTTAGATGAGCTCTTAGATGGCCGTCGATAAGCTAACAGAGATAGATAATTAGTTTATTATTCTTCCATTATACCACGTTTTGCGAAAATAAGCAAGGTGATGTATAATTGACGCATGAGTATTTCTGGACTCAAAAAAAAGTTTTATTTCCGTGCTGCGGCATATTTTCGTCATTTTGCAACCAAGGTTTTTAAGAGGTGGCACCCCAGAGTAATTGCGGTCACCGGTTCGGCCGGCAAAACGACGATGCTCTCAATGCTTGAGCACGAAATGGGGAATAAAGCCCATTATTCGCACAACGCTAATTCAGCATTTGGGATTTCTTTCGACTTATTGGGAGTTAAAGGGGTGAGTAAATCGAAATTACGTTGGTTTTGGTTGTTTTTTATAGCGCCTTTTAAGGGGCTATTCCGTCACCCGAAACAGCGATTTTACGTAGTAGAATGTGATGGCGAACGGCCAAATGAGGCAAAATTCCTAGCTGAATGGCTAAAACCAGAGGTGACAATTTGGGTTTCGATTGGGCTTTCGCATGCGGTACAGTTCGAAAAAGTGGTAGAAGAAGGGAAGTACAAGGATTTGTCTGAGGCAATTACGGCAGAATTTGCTAATTTGCCGGCTAATACTTCTAAAATTGTATATATTGACGCTGATTCAAAGCTGATGCGCGAGGCTTGTGCCGGAATTAAGGCCAAGGTAATTCCGATTAAAAAGTCTCAGATGAAGAAATACGTGGTTTTTGCCGATTCGACAGATTTTACTTATGGTGACACCACTTTTCATTTCAATACTCCGCAGCCGAAGGATATAGCTTTTAATCTGTTTGTTTTGCAGGATTTGATGAAATATTTGAAGCTTGATTTTAACCCAGATTTTTCAAACTTAGAGGTGCAACCGGGGCGAGGTTCGTATTTTAAGGGGGTTAAGGGGATCGACATTGTAGATAGTACTTATAATGCGCATATGATTTCAATGCGGTCCACGCTCGACATGGTAAAGCGGATGCACGCAGAAGAAAAATGGCTAATAATCGGCGACATCGTAGATCAGGGCTCGCTTGAAGAGGAAGAGCATCGCAAATTAGCACATTTAATTGCGGATGCCGAGCCCGATAAAGTTGTGCTCGTAGGGCGGAGGACCAAGGAATACACAGCCCCTGAGTTAAAAAAGTTGGGCGTTTCGGCAGTGGCTACGACCGATCCTAAAAAAGCTTTGTCATATCTCGAGAAGAGAATTCACGGAAATGAAACTCTGATTTTTAAGGGGAGTCAATATCTTGAATGGATTATCGAGAAGCTGCTCGCGGATCCGGCCGACGCAAAGAAGCTTTGCCGCCGCGATAAAGGAGCGATTAAGCGCCGCAAGGATTGGGGGCTAGAATAATGGGTGGCGGAACTGGATTACCAGATAAAAAAGCCGACCTATATATTATTCATGGTTGGACTTATACCGTAGAGCCGTGGGACACCACACTTAAGTTGTTGAAAAATGCGGGGTTCCGGATTAAAATGTTAAATGTGCCGGGTTTGACTGAGTCTAGCCAAAAAGTTTTTAGCATTGACGACTACGTGAAGTGGGCAAATGAGCAAATTCCAGACGGGGCTGTAGCATTGGGCCATTCAAATGGCGGAAGAATTTTGCTCAACTTATGCGCCAAGAAACCCAAAAAACTTCAGCATTTGATTTTGCTCGATAGTGCCGGGATTTATGAGCCGTCGCGCAAAAAACAATTGGTAGAAAAAATTGCCAAAATAGGTAAACCTTTAAAGAAAATCCCGCTTGTTAATAAGGCATTTCATAGATTAACTGGCACGACGGATTATTCGCGAGCGCCGGAAAATATGAAAAAGACGTTAGTAAATATGTTGGAATCCGATAAGAACTTGGATTTTTCGAAGGTTACGACGCCAGTTTTTATCCTATGGGGCAAAAAAGATACTACTACACCACCACGCCAGG
This sequence comes from Candidatus Saccharimonadota bacterium, assembly GCA_017537745.1. Classification (GTDB taxonomy): domain Bacteria; phylum Patescibacteriota; class Saccharimonadia; order Saccharimonadales; family Saccharimonadaceae; genus Nanosyncoccus. Next base: position 17,453 of record JAFYKF010000004.1, on the reverse strand, counting down.
CAACTACGATGTACGAAAAGTTGCCAAATGCGGAATTAAAATTCTATGCTAATTGGACTCACGCGCCATATATTTCCGATCCGGAGGGGTTGGCAAGAGCTTTGGCCACTTTGATTCGGAGAATTAAAAAATGAAACGACATTATTTTTTGGGATTGGCGGCAGGAAGAAAGGTTGGTGCGGCGAAACAACTTTTTACGATTGGACGAAAAAAGCATTTAGTAGCGCTCGAAAAAGCACTTTCAAAACGCTATGATGGCACTGCGATACTTTGTAAGAATGGAAGAAGCGGTCTTGCTATCGCGTTAGGGTCATACTTCGAGAAGGGGGATGGTATTATCGTTAACGGATTTACTTGTTATGCGGTAGTGGAAGCAATCGAAGCGGCCGGATGCGTGCCAGTTTACGCGGATATTACGAAAGAAGATTTGAATTTCAATGTTGCAACGTTAAAAAAGTTGGTTGATAAAAGCGTGAAGGGAATTATCATTCAGAACACCCTTGGGAATCCAGTGGATATTGTTGAAATCGAGAAATTTGCAAAAAAGAATAAACTCTTGATTATTGAAGATTTGGCGCATTGCGCTGGCGTAAGGTATCCAGATAAACGCGAAGTTGGCACCGTAGGCGTTGCAACCGTGCTGTCCTTCGGCAAAGACAAGTCGATCGATACCACCTCGGGCGGAGCAGTGGTACTCAGAGATGCCCGCGATTGGACAATTCTTGCGTCACCAAGGCTCTGTGACTCCGCGCGCGCGAGGTGGTATCCGACGCTCGCCGCGTGGTGCCGGGGATTAGCACGGTTGCATCTCTGTGGAGCTTTGATGCGGTTATTTGTAAAACTACATTTCGTTGAGAAAAGCGCAGACAATAAATTGGATACTTCGAGACGTTGCACTAAGTGGCAAGCTAAACTTGCTTTGGAGCAAATCAAAGATTTAAGACGAACGGGTGAGGGAAAAATCCGAGATTATTGTTTAGTAAATGAACGAGACAAATGCCTTAAAGAACTCAAAAAAGCTGGGTATCACTTTGATGGATTCTGGTATGAGAGACCGGTTTCACCAGAGCGTTATTACAAAAAAGTAAATTTTCCCGAAAAGGAGTGCCCGGTAGCAACGGAAGTGGCCGCACAGATTATCAATATGCCAAGATATTATCCAAGAACCAAACTTGAAAAAGCACGCAAAATCATCAAATCGTATTTGGTGGAGGAAGAAAAATAGAATGGCAACGGAGGAATTAGGTGTGATAAATGAAGAAAATACAAATAAGTGGAAAAAGATTTTGGAGAAATATCCAGAAGCGAATTTCTTGCAGTCGCCAGAGTACGGAAGAATGAATGAAAAATTGGGATGCAAAGTTATTATCGATGATTTTGAAGGATTGGGCTGGGCGCTGATGATTGTGAGAAACGCCAAACGAGGACGATATTTGGAAATTCCGTGCGGGCCTCTAATTGACTGGAATGATACGGCGGCACGAAAGAAAGCTTTGGCGCAAATTGCTAAAATTGGTAAGGCAGAGAAGTGCGTTTTTGCAAGGATGCGCCCTCAGCTAGCGGCGACGGATAAAAATCTGAAGATTCTAGAGACTCTCGGTATGAAAAAATCACCGATGCACCTAGCGGCCGAACACACCGTGATGCTAGATTTAACCAAGTCGCTTGATACAATTTTGGCCGAGATGCGGAGACAAACACGTTACGAAGTAAGGCAATCCGAGAAGATTGGGATCGAAGTAACAAGCGATGATTCGGAAGAAAAATTCCGAGAATTTCATAAATGCCAAGTTGAAACGGCGAAAAGGCAGGGATTTGTGCCGCCGTCACTGGAAGTTTTGATGGCGGAGAGGGAGGCTTTTGCCGGAAATATTAAAATTTACACAGCTACAGCGCCTAAAAATAATAATGCTACATTTGTAGCAAAATACCCGGATATCAAGAATGGTGAAGTAATTGCGTATGGTATGATTGTTGGCGGCGGGAAAGAAGCGGACTATTACGAGGCGGCAAGCACACTGCTCAATCGACGCGTACCTGGTGCATATGCCTTACTGTGGCAGGCAATCAAGGATTTGAAAGAAGCTGGATACGAGCGGTTTAATCTATGGGGAATTGCACCGGCAGGGCAAACGCAACATCGTTATGCTGGTGTGACGACCTTTAAGACTGGCTTCGGCGGTGAGATTGTCGAGTTTGTGCCGGCGCATGATTTAGTTTTGTCACGATTGGGTTATTTGAAGGATTACGTTGTAGAAACAGCAAGAAAGAAAAAGAGGCATTTATGATAGAAATTAAAGATGGTTTGGATAAAGCTGAGTGGGACGGTTTCGTAAGCAAACTTCCTGAAGCTAACTTTTTGCAATCATGGGATTTTTATGAATTTCATATTGCGCGTGGCAAAAAAGTAGTGAGACGACTAGTACTAAAAGACGATGTTATTGTTGGGGCTTATGCTGGCGTAGTCGAGACAGCACGACGCGGAAAGTATTTGGCAATTGCGGGTGGTCCGTTAATTGATTTTAAGGATTCAGCAGTCGTAAAGTCGGTTTTTGCTGATATTAAATCTATGGGTAAATTGGCAGATGCAGTGTTCGTACGGGTGCGGCCACAGGAACCGCTGAGTGATAAAATTTTAAAACTATTGTCGAAATATGGTTTGAAGCCAGCACCAATGTATTTGTCTGTAGAATATGCTGGCGTTTTGGATTTAAATAAGTCTCGCGAGGAGATTCTGGTTGGCGCGTCGCAAGGTTTTCGACGAAAACTTCGCAAAGCCGAGAAACTTGATATTGAAATAACCGCTTCGGCAGATGATGCCGCGATTCGTGATTTTTGTAAACTAGAAAAATTACACGCCGAACGCCAAAAGTATGTAGCGTTTTCGGGTGATTTTCTAACCAAACAATTTGAGGCTTTTCGTGAGGGTGGGGAAGTATTAATCTATACAGCTAAGCTCGATGGTGAAATTCTGGCGCAAAATTTTATGATTTTTTACGGACCAGAAGCAAGTTATCATTATGGTGTATCAAGTGAGCTCGGGACGCGTTATTCGGCGGCACCGCTTTTGCACCTTGCCGCGATGGATGAGGCGCGTCGGAGAGGATGCGTGCGCTATAATCTTTGGGGAATTGTGGGGACAGATGAGAAAACCCACCGCTTTTATGGCGTGAGTGAGTTTAAACGATCGTTTGGTTGTGAAGAGTTGCGCTATACACCGGCACACGATTTAGTTTTGAAACCTTCTAAATATTTAATTACAGAAGCGGTTGAAAAAATTCGCAAAAAAGTGCGTCACGTTTAACAAGTTCTAGCTAAATAGCATAATATGATGATTTTTGTGGTATAATTTAACCATAAGTAATATTAACAAGGATTTTTATGGCACATATTAATCGAAAATATATCGATAAACACTGGTTGTCTTTTGTGCTCCGTGGTGGGGTGGCAATCGTTTTTGCTTTTTTGGCGATTTTTGGAGCGTTGAGTGATTTCAATCTAGCAATCACTATGATTGTAATGTATCTCCTAATTATGGGGATAATTGATGCAACTAGCGCACTATATAACACATTTAAGAAGCGTGGTTGGATTAATTCGGTGGTTGATGCATTGATTGATGTGGTTGCGGCCATTGTACTATTGACAATGGGACAAAACAATTTACCGGTAAGCATGATAATACTGTGTGCCTACACCTTAGTTTCCGGTTTGGTTGATATTTTTCACGGTTTTCTTTCAACCGTGGACCCGACCGACAGATTTATCCGCGTATTAGCTGGTGCGATCGGCATAATCACGGCTTTTGTAATTTTGAATTCGGCTGGTTTTGAAGATATTATGATTTTTGCTAGGTTCTTTGGTGTGTATTTGCTAATTGTCGGTGTAACTAGTATGATTTACGGCATGCACAATCGTTCGCAGGTCATCGAAGATGCTGAGGCGCGAAGAGAAGCAAGGAAAGCCGGTAGGAAATCTACAAAAAAGACTGCTCGCAAAAAATAATAATTATTGGCCATAAAAAGCCTTGACTAAATATTTTCTTATGCTAGAATGAGCATAGGAAGGTAAAAAAATAAAAACTAAAAAAATAACATCATGTCATCTAAACTTTTAGTCAACGTTAATGATGCTAGACCCGAAATTGTGGTGCCGGACACCGACGCACCAGATACTGGTATGTTCAGTGTTTCGCACGATGATGGGGTAAGCTTTAATACTAGTATGGTGCTGCCAATTGTTGGCATTGCTGTTTTAATAATCGCGATTGCAGCAGGAGTAATTGTTGCAATCCGTCGGCACAAGAAAGTGAATCGTTTTTCTGTCCACACCGCAAAACAGTCGGCGGCAAGGATTGCCACGCTTTCTTTGTTGGTATTAGTTGGCTTATTTGCAATAATTGGCTCTAGTAGCAGATCAGACAAAGTGGGGGCTCTCCTAAGTGCAAATAATGAACTTACCATTACCGCTAGCGACGTTAGCTTTGATATTGATTTGAATGATAAGAATGTATACGCGGCCAAAGAAAGTGTCGTATCTATAGATTCGGCCACGATTGCCGGATATACACTCATGGCCTATGTAGATAGCACTTCCACAGACCTTACCAACGAGACCAATACAACGTCTACTAGTACTATTGCCATGCTGGATTCCACTAGCGCGAGTGCGCTAGCCAACAACACTTGGGGTGTGGCTGTCGCCAAACCAACGGATCAAACCTCCACGGTGTTTACTGGCCTTCCTACCGTAGCTGGAGAAGCTATGACCATAAAAGCGACTACCGATGCCACTTCGGCCAATGATTCAGCAACCTTGTATTATGGCACATATATCACTCCAGATTTAGACTTTGGAACTTATTCAGGCGTCACCATTACTTATGTCGCGGTTGCAAATTTTGCCTGTAACCCAGAAGCTACCAACATCGAGACCGCGGTTTGCTTCCAGGATTTTGCTGGTCCAAATGGTGAGCAAATTATAGCATCTATGACTCCGGAAACAGAATATGTACTCTTTGATATGCGCGACGAAAAGCCTTACACTGTTGCTAAGCTACTGGCCAATCGCATCGTTGATCCAAACGATCCGTCCGCTTCGACTGGTAATTATTATACAGTGTGGATGACCCAAAATTTGGACTTGGACTTGGATTCTAACACCACCTATACGAACAAGGATACCGATTTGGGCTATAACCCACGCACCGGACAATATACTACTGCTTCTTGGAGACCAGAACGCTCTACGACTACGGTTGCCGGCGAATGGGGCGAAGTTGTCGATGGCGAGCCTTGCTATAATGCTGACTATTGCGGCTACCACACCAATCCGCAGTCTTATGACCCTGGCGACGTTTACTGGAACGGGACCGCGAGTAACGGCGATGATTGGTGGGAATACTGGAGGGCTTGCGGCAACCAATACAGGCCAGACTGTCATGTCACAATTCCATCGTCTAGCTATATTTCTGATACAGGTTTACCAAATTATCACATAGGAAATTTCTATAACTGGGCTGCCGCCGTAGCAGCGAATGATACTAGAGATTATCTTTCAGGTTATGATTATGCGTTAATGGAACAATCTATTTGTCCGGCCGGCTGGACGTTGCCTAGACCAGGGTTTGGTGAAGATAGCTTTTATGCACTTTGGTATGGTCGAGCGGGGCGTCGCAATGATGAGACTGGTGCCTTTAGCAATATTTCTTCACTTTGGACTGAGCCACTCGCCTTCCCGGTTAGCGGATACTATATGGGCAGCATCGGTTCCGTTGGTATCTACGGTGGTTTTTGGTCGTCCGCCGGTTATTCAGATATTGCCATGTATGGCGGTTTCAATGTAGACGGAAATATCTTTGACTATAATGGTTTTGGTACTTCATACGGCTTATCGGTGCGCTGTATAGCTCGCCCAGTGAGTCCAGCAATATTCATTCCCTAGAGCTTATTTGCTAAATTAGTCGATATCCTCGACAAAAGAATTCTTGACATTTAAATTTTTTGTGCTAAAATAGGCATAGGAAAGGTAGAAAACAAAAACTAAAAAAACAAATCTATGTCGTCTAAGCTTTTAATTAATGTCAATGACGCTAGTTCTGCTGTAATACCGGATACTAGCGCACCAGACACTGGTATGTTTAGCGTCTCACATACGGACGGAGTAAGCTTTAATACTAGTATGGTGTTACCAATTATTGGTATCGCTGTTTTAACAATTGCAATTATTGCTGGTACCGTTGTGGCGATTTCTCGTCGTAAGAAAGTAAACCGTTTTACTACACATACTAATAAGCATTTAGTAGCTAAGCTCACCACGTTGTCTGTGGTAGTGTTACTAGGTGCACTAGGTGTATTAAACGCGGATAAACTAACGAATCTAGTTAGCGCGGCAGACGATTTGCCAGAAGAAGGCGACGTGCTCACCCTTACTGCTAGCGACATTAAAGTAGACGTAGATTTAGACGACACAGCAGCGTTTGGCATAGGTACAGGAACAGTATCAGTAAACACGACCACAAAAGCTGGATATACCGTGATGGCCTATGTAGATAGTAGCGCGACGGATTTAAAGAATGAAACTGATAAAACTTCTAAGAGTACTATTTCCATGTTGGAATCATTGGAACCAAGCGCACTTACCGAAAATACGTGGGGCATAGCGTCCGAGAAACCAACCGATCAAACATCTGCAGTATTTACCGGTCTTCCAACTTCCGCTGGTAAAGCACAGACTATCAGGGCAACACACAAAGCATCTGAAGCGGGAGAAGTTTCAACTTTCTATTATGGTGCATACGTTGCTCCGGATACTGACTTTGGTACTTATTCTGGCGTTACGATTACTTATATAGCTATCGCTAATATGTGTAACCCGGTCGCTGCAGACATTGAAGATACAGTATGCTTGCAAGATTTTGCAAGTCCTTATGTTGATCAGATTGTAGAATCTATGACTCCAGAAGCGACCTACACACTCATGGATAAGCGCGACGAAAAAACTTATACCATTGGCAAGTTCCTGGCCAATGCCATTCCTAGACGAGATGCTACACAGCAAGGAGGCGATCATTATACAGTTTGGATGACACAGAACTTGGACTTAGACATAGATTCTAGGACGACTTACACTAACGAAGATACCGATTTGGGATACAATACACAAACTGGAAAGTATGAGACTGCTTCTTGGAGGCCGGAGAGTTCCACAATTACGACTGCCGGCGAGTGGGGTGAAAAATACTGCTATTCAGATGACGACTGCCGTTACGAACCTGGGTACTATGATATCCCTGAGTCCTATGACCCAGGAGATGTGTATTGGAATAGTCGCGTGAGTACTGGCGACGACTGGCAGGATTATTGGAGAATTTGTTACACCAACCTTTATGCACCAGATTGCCCAGCTACAATCCCAACATCTAATTATATAGCTAATACTGGATCATCTCATTATCATTTAGGAAACTTCTACAACTGGACTGCAGCCGTAGCAACGAATGACAGTGTTGACTTTTTAACTAATGGGAATATGCTAGTAGAACAATCTATCTGTCCAGCCGGCTGGACGCTACCCAGGATTGGCTATGGTGAAGACAGTTTCAATGCGCTTTGGTATAGTCGTATAGGAAATTACGATGACGAAACAGGCACTTTTGATAATATTTCTGCGCTTTGGTCCGAACCGCTTGGTTTCCCAACTAGTGGATATTATATGGGTGCAATTGGCTCAATCGGTATCTACGGTGGCTTTTGGTCATCCTTTTCTTATGGCGATGAGGGTGTTATTGGCTACGGAGGTTTTGATGTGGATGGCAGCATATTCCCGCCATATTTCCATAGCCCCTTTGGCCTTTCAATCCGTTGCGTAGCTCGTCCAGTCAGTTCAGATATCATTTTTGACTAGGTGGGAGATATAAGTTCTGAGGCCCCGGACAAGTCCGGGGCCTCTTTTAGGGGGGGATTATTGCTGGTTGTTCCAGAGTGCGATGACGCGTTCGTCGAGCTCGCGGCCCGACTCCCCCTTCTCCGGATAAAACGGCTCCGTTTTGTAGTTGCAGCTCAGACACTGCATTAACGAGAACCGCTTGTTGGAATTGCCCTTCCGGTATTTGCCCAGGCTGGGCAGCCCCCGCAAAAGCTTCATTTTGCCACCACATTTGGGGCAAGGTCTAATTTGGGCCTGCATGGCAATCCTCCTCTATATCTACTAAGGTTCTTTTTGTTGTATCTTATTATTATAGCACATTTTGTCGTTTTAGTCAATATATACTCTTGTTTTTATCTCTTAAATATGGTATGATTAAGCCATGAAAAGTAAGCCGATTGTAGCACTGATTGGGCAAACAAACGCCGGAAAATCGAGCATTTTAAACCGAATGGCCCGCAAGAATATCGCTATTGTTGCAAGGGAAGAGGGGACAACCCGAGACAATGTTGTCGCAACGATTGATGATAGTTTTATTTTGATTGATACTGCAGGTTTGAAAGACCCGACAGATGATTTTGAAGCCTCGATTCAGGACCAAATTCAGGATGCAATCGAGACGGCTGATTTGATTCTTGTAACACTTGATTCTAGCAAATATTTTGACCGCCGTGACGCCAAAATCGCCAAGGATGCCTTACGCTCCAAGAAGCCTGTTTTTCTAGTGCTTAATAAATGCGATCTTGGTGAATCACTACCAATTACCGAATTCCGTGCATTGGGGATTGCGCCAGAAAATACTTTCTACGTATCGGCGACGACCGGCCAAGGGATCCAGGCTTTGAAGGGGAGTTTGATAAGCCATCTCGGGCCGCGTCCATCCGGCCCATCGCCATGGGCGGACGGCGCTATACCCTCGCTTCGCTCGCGCGTCCCAAGGGGCGAACGCGCTGCCGCGCTCCGGAATGCCCGAGATAGCTTATCAACCTCCCCACGCAACATCACTACACCACCACTAAAGATTGCATTGATTGGCCGGCCGAACGTGGGGAAGTCGTCGCTGTTTAATACGCTGGGCAAGAAGCAACAGGCGATTGTAAGCTCACGGCAGGGCACAACACGTGATGTAAATCGAGTAAACGTGAAATACAAAGGACGGGAGATTGAAATTTTGGATACCGCTGGGTTGCGCAAGCCTGGTAAACGAGAAGTGGGAATCGAGAAGTTTTCGGCGATTCGAACGCTTGCCGCAATTGAAGAGGCGGACGTCTGTTGTTTGTTGGTAGATTCGACCGAACCGCATTCTAAATTAGACCAATCTTTGGCTGGACAGATTGTAGAAGCTGGCAAGGGAATTATCATGGTGGTAACAAAGTCTGATTTGCTTGAAAATGCTGAGCCGACCAATTATTATGGCGAAGAAAACATCAAAAATCGCACGGCGGCGGATTTCTTGCTTGATGCACTTGAGAAGGATTATGATTTCTTGCCGTATGCGCCAGTGATTTTGACTTCTTCTGAGGCTGGCACGAATGTGACGCAGATTTTTGAGATGGCGCTCGAGATTGACGCCGCACGCCATACCGAAATTAAGACTTCAGAACTGAATAAGATTCTTGCCGCGGCAATCGTAGAACACGCGCCAGCTGGGCTAAAGAATACTCATCCGAAGCCAAAATACATTGTGCAAACCGATATTTGTCCACCCTGGTTTGTGGTGCATGGGCACGAATTAGAGCTATTACACTGGTCGTGGAAGCGATATTTGGAGCGTAAAATTCGCGAAAAATATCCGTTTGTGGGAACACCGATTATGTTTTCATACAGAAACGATAAATAGCACTAAGTTTTGTGTTATACTAAAATTAAGTGGGAGTAGATTTCGAGAAAAAATGACGAGATGCTCCCATTTTTTAGTACCTTAGCGAACTTTAACAAGGAGGGAGATTTATGGCAGACGACCGACCAATCTACGTGATTGACACAAACGTCGTGGTCGACTACGTTGACGTCGTACCGTCACCGGGGGGCACGATAGTGACGCACGAAGATCCCACAATTGACCTTTCTTCGGCACACATCGTGATACCGACAGCAGTGATTCGCGAATTGTCAAGTTTTAAGAAGGAAAAGTCAGACCGCGGCAAAGCGGCCCGCACGATTCTTCGGAGAGTGCGCAAAATTTCAGAAGGCAAAGTCCGCACGATGCGGGAAGTTTACGAACTTGAGGCTCCAATCGAATTGGAAAACGGCAGCCAGACGATTTCGATTTTGCCGGTACACAAGAATTTCAAGAAAGCTCTTCCGTTTGCGCCATCCGAAGACGATATGGATGGGCAGATTATCTTGGCGGCGCTCACGGTGGCATTTTTGAAGGCTGGCCTACCCGTAGATGGGACGGCCGACCCGGAAAAAGTGCTTGACTTGGCGCAGCAAGACATTGTGCTTCTTACCAATGATAACGGTTTGGCAATTCGAGCAAGGGAACGCGGAGTGATGACTGCGCGCTACGGTTACAAGTTGCCCGAACCCTACACTGGCAGGCGCGATGTGGTAGTACCACCGGAGCTTTTCATGGAGTTTTACAACTATCGGTATATCGAATACGCGTTTTGGACCATGCTGATGGAGGACGAACCGCCACTGGTGACCAATGAATTCATCGTGATGAGTTTGGAAAACCCCGATGATTATCCGTTGGACTTTGCGCCTGGATTCTTTGGCAACATCGGGCGCTACGACGCTCAGGAGAACGCCATTGTACCACTAAAGTACGTTACGGATTTCCCGGCGAGCATTAAAAATGCTGGGCAAGCAATCTATGCGGAAGCATTGACGAATCCGGACTTTGCGGCAGTGGTTTGCACTGGCCCGGCTGGGTCTGGCAAGACCTATATGGCGACGGTTTACGGCTACGAAGCTTGCAAAGCGGGTAAATTCATTGGCGTTACTGCGGTGCCGTGCGAAAACCACAGCAATCTTGGGGCTTTGCCCGGTGATTTGGAAGAGAAAATGGACCCGGATTTGCAGCCGCTCAAAAATGCGTTGAGGAACTATTTGCTTTCGAACGATTCAAAGCTGCGCAAGGAGCTTGAGTGTCTGCAGAAATTCGGCACCGACTGGCGCGGTAAAAAACCTGGCGCCGATCCGAACGATGATGCCCCGGAAAAGAAGTCTATCAAAATCAAATTGAAGGACCGTGTGAATATGATTTGGGACAACTGGTTTTCCAGTGTACCGATCGACAACGCGCGGGGACGGGATTTTGCCCACGAGCTCGCTATTTACGACGAGTTCCAGGACCAGAATATCTCACAGGCTGATACCTTGATTAAGCGCATTGGTAACGACGGCAAAATCGTCCTGACCGGTGATATCCACCAAATTCATGCGCCGTATCTGGACGAGGAGAACAACGGCCTGGTCTATGCGGCGCGGATGCTGTATGATAATCCTTTGGTAGCACAGGTTTGCTTTACTGAAGATGAAGTAGTGCGGCATCCGTTAGTGAAAGCGATTGCCCAGAGACAGAAATCCATCGGCAAAGGCGTCCTGGAAGAAATCTAACCCCCTTGGTACCCCGCCTCTCGTGAGGCGGGGTATCTATTTTGTGATATAATGTTGGTATGAAACTGATAGTAGGACTAGGGAATCCGGGGAGTCGTTATAATTTTACAAGGCATAATTCTGGTTTTTTGGCGCTTGATTTTTACTTTAAAACACATGATTTAAAGTGGGGAGAGAAATTTGGAGCGGTGGCTTGCCGCGAAGGGGACGTGTGGTTCGTGAAGCCGCAAGATTTTTATAATGATAGTGGGCGCGCAGTGGCGGAATTTGTGAGATATTATAAAATCGCCTTGAAAGATATTCTGGTGATTTGTGATAATTTTGATTTGGAATTTGGAAAGATAAGATATCGCTCCACGGGACTCGCGGGCGGGAATAACGGCCTCAAGTCGATTGATGAGCATTTGAAGACTGCTGATTATCCGCGCCTACGTATCGGCACAGGGAATGATACGCTTCGCCGCAAGCTTGGCGACGTGGAATTTGTATTGTCGCGCTTTACCGACGAGGAAAAGGCGAAGTTGCCAGAAATTTTAGGTGAAGTTGGCACAAAAATTGACGAATTTATTAACGAATAATTATAATTGGTTGAGGTTGATTTCGGGGAACTTTTGGCGGATGTGTTCGGCGTATCCGGCGTCAATATGCTTCCAGGCATCGCGCATGCGTGGGACTTCGCTGGTATCACCATAATGTGCATACTCGGCGAGGAATTCTTTTTCAAATTGTTCTGGAACGGGGCGGGAAACCATTCGGGCGGCATCCATTTGCGGGTTACCGGTACCGGCAAAACAAAAATCTATGACGCCCACAACTTTGTCATTTTCGTCTAGCAGAATATTGCCGAGATTTAAGTCGCCGTGCACTAATTTGGTATCATCTTGGGATTTAATATAATCATGGTCGGCGTCAATATGTTTGTCATAATGCTCGTAGTCTAGCTCGTGGAGAAATTCGCTGAGGGGCATTTTAACTTCTGCTGGTGCATTTTTTAGATCGATACTAGATAACTCTTTGATGAACTTGGCTACGTCGTAAGCCACGCCAGTGATAGCAGTATGGGACAAGTGATATATTCTGTCGCCAAGAGTGTAACCTTCAATTTTTTTATGCACCGAGAATGGGCGGCCTTTGGAATCATAATGGAGCTCCATCTGTGGCGTATAGTAGCTAGTTTTGCCATCGACAAAATTACAAACCTTGGCATCTTTGACGATCATACGCGACCAAAATGGGTTTCGAGGGAATCTAAAAAAATATGCACCCTTGTCCGTGGTGACTTCAATAACGATATTGGTCCAGCCCGTCAAAATATGCTTGGTTTTTAAAATCTGCTTATCCGATAATGTTTCGCTGATAATTTGATCTAGCGAATCTTTGGTAGTAAAAAAACTATCCATGTATATATTATACCACTAGTCCCGCCCGGTGGGGCGGGATTAGGGGGATGAAAATGGATTGTTTACCTTATATAACTATATTCGCTAACAAATGCCTCACTCCATTGTGCCTATTGATACATAGTTCACGACTGGGCGAACAACACAACGGATAGATTCACCATATATATTATTAAACCCACTTGAAGAACTAGCGAAACCAGCAACATCAAAGAATGCAGCATGTATTTCGCCGTTACCGGAAATAGCAGCTGACCAAAAGTTGCCACGATACCCAACTTCATAAATACTACCGAGCCATGAACCACTTGCAGCAAAATACAGTGGGGACTTCCAAAGTGCGTCAGCGCCATCAATAGAATTAGAATCAAGATCAAAATTATATTTACTCCATAGCGCCGAGAATGAATCTTCACCATATTTTCCTCGTGGCAAAGTCCATCCAGACGGGCAAATAGATTGCTCTATCAATGCTCCCAAATTCCCCGAACTGTCATTCATGGCTGCTGCCGCAGTCCAGTTATAATAGTTTCCCAGGTGATATTGCGGAATACCAGTAGAAGAGACATATTGAGATATTGGATTGTACGATTCATTGCAATCGTACGCTTTGTCGTCGGGACCCCAACTGCACGTTCGATAATAAGCATACCAGTCATCATTGGTATCCTCTCTGCCATTCCAGTATTTGTTACCTGGATCGTAAGATTCTGGGGCAGTGTTGGAACCACGCCAAGTGGTATCATTAGTAGCATAAGTAGAGAGACTTGGCGTCCACGTGGCAGTTTCATATTGTTGTGTACGCGGGTTATAACCTAAGTCTGTATCTTCGTTGGTATAAGTTGTGTTAGAGTCTAGATCTAGGTCCAGATTTTGAGTCATCCAAACATCAAATGTTTCGACCCTAGCTTCTGTTTCACGATTCCTGCCGTCCGGCGCCCCCCAAGCATATAACTTCGCAATCGTATAACTCTTCTCATCGCGCATATCCATTAGTGTATATTGCGTTTCTGGCGTCATAGAATCCACAATTTGGTCACGATTAGGACCAGCAAAATCTTGTAAGCATTTAGCTTCTTGTATGGTAGTAGCATTTGGATTACATGGTCCGGCATAGTTGGCAATTGCGATATAAGTAATAGTGGTACCAGAATAAGTACCATAGTCTAGGTCTGGAGTAATGTAAGTACCATAATAAAAAGTAGATTTATCATTAGCAGTAGTGGCTTCTTCTGTAGTTTTAAGTGTTATAGCAGTGTCTTGTGTAGTAGGAAGACCAGTAAAGACTTCTGCTGTTTGGTCTGTTGGTTTAGTAGTAGCGATACCCCAAGTGTTATCCGTAAGCGCAGCTGGAGTGGTAGAGTCTAACATAGCAATAGTGCTTTTAGAAGATTTATTAGTTTCATTCTTTAGGTCTGTAGTAGCACTATCTACATAAGCCATGAGTGTATATCCTGCTTCTGTGGCAGAACTTACTGTTACTGTGCTTTCTCCAGTAGCAAAGACAGCTTTATCGTTTAAGTCTACGTCTATTTTAATATCGCTAGCAGTAATAGTGAGTGTATTATCATCTGCATTCTTTAGGTCATCTACTAGCAATACTGCGCTAGCGAGGTTAGATAGTTTATCTAGATTCATTACACCGAGTGCACCTAACAATACTACTACGGATAATGTAGTTAGTTTAGCTACTAAATGTTTATTAGTATGGGTAGTAAAACGATTTACTTTCTTACGACGAGATATTGCAACAATGGTGCCAACAATAATTGTAATAACTAAAATGGAAATACCAACAATTGGTAACACCATACTAGTATTAAAGCTCACTCCATCCGCATGAGAAACGCTAAACATACCAGTGTCTGGTGCACTAGTGTCTGGTACTACAGTTGGCGTAGCGTCATTTACATTGATTAAGAGTTTTGATGACATGTCTTTTTTGCCTTTTTATATGTTTGTTTTTATAAACTTTATGGTTATGATTATACATGAAGAAAGGAGAAGTGTCAACCAAGAAATCCCCACTATCCTACCGAGCTACGCAGCGTATCGACCCTCCACGACTACGGACATCGTTAAACTGAGAAGCCATACTACCATAGCGATCAAACCAAGAATCATTCGCAAGATTACCATCAATAACCACAGAAGACCAATAGAAACCGACACTACCGACAGAGTCGGACAAACCATGCCAGTAACCACCATACACAAAATATGCAGGATCATATTGAATATTACCATTGGTACCAGCGGTCAAGTTAAGTTGCGAAAACAAATTATCGTAAGATTCATTACCGCTATAAGTAGGTAATCTCCACCCAGCTGGGCAAATAGACTGATCCACGTCAGTCCAATTCCAATTACCGGCATAAACGCTACTATCGCTCATAGCTATAGCTGCAGTCCAGTTATAGTAGTTACCAATATGCATATGCTTATCATTGCCACAAGTGGTGGTGCCAGTTGCTATGGTATAACTTCCAAGCGCACCATTCCAACATAGGTCACCTGGATCATAAGATTCTAAAACATAGTAAGATACATTCCAAGTAAAATCATTCGAGCCATGAGTAGCAACACTGGCTGTCCATCTTGCATCCATATTCTGCATAGAACCGTGGCCAATATCGGTATTGTCATAGGTATAAAAGTTTTCGGTAGTCACAATATCATGATCCAGGTTCTGCGTCATCCATACTTCATAATTACCATCACCCACCGAAAGTTTTGCAACTGTATAAGTCTTTCCGTCACGCTTATCGATAAGTGTATATTGTGCTTCCGGTATCATTGAACTAGTAATTTGACTACGATTCAGTCCAGTAAAATCTTGCATGCATATAGCATTGTTAATCGTGGTTGCTTCAGGATTGCATGCAATTTCCCACTGTGCATAAAGTGTAATTGTGTCCTCCATTGGGGCTAGATTATAAATTGGGTCATCTGGGTAATACCATGTACCAGTGCCATCCGTGCTCGTATTCCAACCGACAAACTCATAATTAGCAGGGGCAATGAAACTATTATAGCTAATTCGTTCACTATTCGTATACGGGAATACCGGTTGAGGTGACATTTTTCCAAATCCACCATTGGCGTCATAGGCAACAGAATAATAACCGTAAGCATAAATATCGACGGTCTTTCCGATAAATGAATCATAGTGCTGCCGAATAAATCTAGTTACTCCTATCTCGTCATTGAAGAGATAGTCGTCATAATCCGTATATAAATACCCGTCATCGTCAACAACATAATACCATTTATACCAACTGTCCGGGAAATCTACCGGTAATTTGTATTCACCAGATTTGATAGCAAACGAGCAAATCCGCTCCGCAACTGTATCTTCCGTTTCCTCATCGTAAACAGGATAAAGCTTGGCATAAAAACCATAGTCGTAGCCTTCTACTGGGTCATCCCAGAATGCCATATCGATTGTTACAGTACTACCTTCTATAATATATTCATTTGCTCCTGTAATGTTGTTACCATTTGTAAATATCTCTTCCCAGTAATTCCATGGCCCATTCCAATAACCTTCGGCTACATCAATTCCTGCTTCATCGGTAATAGCATACTTGATTTCAACTTTTACTTTTTTTGCTCCCGGGATAGTTACAATCTGGTAATACCATTCGTCATCACCTTCGTCATAGTAATATGGCCCAAGCTGGTCACCGTTATTGTCAAGGTTTTTACTCTTGGCATAATAGCAGACTGTTTTTTCAACTACCTCAATATTCTCTGGCTTGGTATTATAAATAGGATACACTTTAGCATAAATGCCATAATCGTAACCCTCCACTGGTTCATCCCACGAGTCGAGAATAATAGTGATTGTATCACCATCAATCTCGCTAGTTATTGTGCCAGTAGCATTATCGTACACACGAATTCCTCCATCCTCATCTGGCCATTCATCATCGCCATCCCAATCATAGGCCCCCTTTAATATATACAGATAGTCAGAGTCATCATCGCCACTCAACCCGTATTCAACATCTACCTTAATTCCATCTGCGCCAGGAATAGTAACTACTTGATTTACGCTTAATATTTCTCGGCCCGCATCTTCATCCCAGTATCTTGGTGAGTATGGCCCATTTTGGGTGCCGTCATCGTTGAGGTTGGAGGTTTTTGCAATAGTATATGGCTGTTCAGTAGTGTAGACTTTGCGGCAGTTGCCACCTACATAGGCAATTTCGCAGGATTGGCCGTAGGTGACAGTATTGACCTCCTTGGTACCGGCCTCATCGAAATAGTAGCCGTTGCCATGATAATTAATGGTAATGTCATCGGTTACATTCGGCACAGCGATATAGTTAATAGTAACGCCAGTATAGTGGCCATATTCTAGGTCTGGAGTAACATAGGCTCCGTAATAAAGTGTAGTTTCGTCGTTAGCTTCGGTGGCTGAACCAGAAACCTTTACTACCATAGCATCTTTCTCTGCAGTAGGGAGACCACGGAAGATAGTTTCTTCTTGGCTGGTTGGTTCTGTCAAGGCGATGCCCCAAGTATTGTCTGTGAGAGCTTGAGAATAGGTGGTTT
>JAFYKF010000003.1 GCA_017537745.1 Candidatus Saccharimonadota bacterium | reverse complement strand
GCTCTTTTAAAATCTGGTTAGCGGCGGAATCTTCGGGGCTGTCACGCTCTTCATCCTCGACAAAATCACCAAGGACGGAGTCTTCGTCGTCGCCTTCTTTACCAACAGAAGCATCAAGTGAGGCAATATCTTGCTTGATACGCATGACATAATCAATCTTGTCAACATCCATATTGAGCTCTTCGGCAATTTCCTCGTTGGTTGGTTCGCGGTTTAGCTCTGTGGTGAGTTTGCGAGTAGTACGAAGAACTTTATTGATGGTCTCAACCATGTGAACTGGGATACGAATAGTGCGGGCTTGGTCGGCAATAGCGCGAGTGATAGCTTGGCGAACCCACCAGGTGGCATAAGTCGAAAACTTAAAACCTTTGGCGGGATCAAATTTTTCAACAGCGCGAAGAAGGCCGGTATTTCCCTCTTGAATGAGATCAAGAAAGTCCAGCCCACGACCACCATAACGCTTAGCAATCGAAACTACGAGGCGCATGTTTGATTCCACCATCTTATCTTTAGCTTTTTTGTCGCCTTTGACAATGCGTTGAGCAAGATCAGCTTCTTCTTCTGGAGTCAGGAGCGGGATTTTACCAATTTCACGAAGATATAAACGAACTGAATCATCGGCGAAAGCATCAACATTCTCAGCTGTGATAGCGAGGTCTTCGTCGCTTAATTCCTCTTCGTTTTCGAGCTCGTCAGAGTCTGGCTCTTCAAAATCAAAACTTAAATCTTTTAGGTTCAAAATATCATCTTTATTTGAATTCATTATCGTTAATTATAAGCCTATTTCAGGTTTTTTGCAAGTCAGTTATTTCACGAATTATCGAGTCATATTCTTCACAGTCTTCATCGAGTTCTGCAAGCTTTTGGTTTAGTTCTTTGATTTTTTGCTGCTTGATTGCTTTATTGTAGCGAGATAGCAGTTCGGTGGCTTCTTTTTGATAGTCAGGGTCCTTAATGTTTTCGTGATCACGGTTAAAAATCAGCTCTAACTCATCTAGCTCAGCACTGTCACTTGGCAAATCTAGAGGGATTTTAAGATCCGACAAACCAGCAAAAGCTTTGAGTGCAAGGAGGCTAAGTTCCATTTTTTTGATATGATCTGGTACGGCGGTAGTTTTGGGTTTTTTGAGAAATTTGCGATGAGCGGATTGTTCTAGTTTTTTATTCAAACGGTCACCTTTTTCATGTAAAACAGAGGTGTCAACTTCGAGCTTTTTGGCAATTTTGGCTTCATAGGCCGCACGCTCGACTTCGTCTTTGATGTAGCTAAGGAGCTTCAGTGCAACGTCGGAATACTGTTTTTTATCTGGTGCTTCACGAAGATCTAGATGTTCTTCGTATTTTGCGAGAAGCCAGTCGACAGCAGGGATTTTATTTTTGACGGCTTCTTGCCAGAGAGATGGATCTTTTTGAATTAATTCATCGGGGTCTTTGGCGCCGTGGTAATCAGATATAACAGTAAGATTAATACCGAGGTCGCCAGCCAGCATAATGGCGCGTTCGGTAGCCTTGACACCGGCAGCATCACCATCATAGGCGAGGCGGATGTCTGACGTAAGATTTGAGAGGGCTTTTAGGTGTTGCTCAGTCATGGCGGTACCAGAGGTGGCTACGGCTTCTTTGACGCCAGCTTGATGAGATGAGATGACGTCCATGTTCCCCTCGACAATTACGACATAGCCGTTACGACGAATAGATTCTTTGGCTTGGTAAAGGCCAAATATGTAACGGGATTTATTGAAGAGGATGGTTTCGGGAGTATTGAGGTATTTTGGTTCACTTTTGTCGAGTACGCGGGCAGTAAAACCGATGACATTGCCGGTGGTATCGATAAATGGAACCATCATGCGGTTTTTGAAAAGGTCATTTCTGAAACGGTTAAGCAGACCGGCATCGTCGAGCTCTTGCTCGGTAAAACCGCGTTTTTCCAGAACTTGCTTTAATGCCTTGCCAGAGGCAGGACTGTAACCAATCTGGAATTCGCCCACAGTGCCACGATTGAGATTACGTTTGTAGAAAACGTATTCGCAGACTGAGCGGTCACGAACAAGGCAAGCTTGATAATACTTGGTAGCAAGTTTTAATGCTTCTTTGGCGCGTAGTTTGCGGTTCGTGAGTTTTTTGTCGCCACCTGAATACTTGGTGAGGTCGACACCAGCTTGAGCGGCAAGTTTTTCCATGGCTTCTTTAAAGCCGATTCCTTCGACTTCCATCACGAAAGTGAAAATGTCACCACCTTTGTTGGCGGAAAAATCGTGCCAAATGCCCTTCTCTGGAGAAACCATGAAAGAGGGGGTTTTGTCGACACCCCAAGGAGAATGCCCTTTAAGGGTCCTGCCGCTACGCTTGAGTTCTACATATTGGCCAACGACATCCTCCACCGCGAGTCGTGATTTAATCTCCTCCTTCGCGCTATCCATAGTATGATTATAGCATAGAAATGAGTAGGGATTTTGGTTTGATAATTTTTATGGTATAATTGGGTTATGGATGATCAAGCTTATTTAAATAGTATTTCTAGCCAGGTGAGACCACAAAAGAAGAGTGCAGGAGGATTACTTAGTTCACCGCTGGCTAAGGTGGCTATTGGTGGGGTGGCCCTGATAATCGTGGTGATAATTTTTAGCTCGATGTTTAGCGGTGGAGGCGGGGGCATAAAGGAGGAAAGCATATCATTTAAGTTTCATCTGGATTATACATCGGGAGTAATTAACGGGTATCAATCTAGCGTGAAATCCTCGAGGCTTCGTTCTAGTTCGGCAAGCTTAGCTTCAATATTGTCAAATACGAGCCGAAATTTGACAAACTATCTTGTCGGGAAATATGGTTTTAAGGATGGTGCTAAAGAATATAAGAAGTATGAAGAACAGGCCCAACTACACCAAGATGAGTTACTAAGCAGTCTATTTGATGCCAAGATTAGTGGAATGCTGGATAGAATCTATGCGCACGAAATGGCTCATGAAATCGAATTAATTATGGCAGAGGAGACTGCGATTTATGATAAGATTTCGGATGAAGCATTAAAGGCGTCACTTCAGTCATCATATAACAGCCTTGACAATTTGTACCCAGATTTTGCTGACTTTTCAGAGTCGAAATGATATAATTGAGAAAAGGAGTTTTTATGACAGCGAAAGCAACAGAAAAAATTAAGGAAGCTCGGGAAAAAAGTTCTGGGTTTCGAAAAGAGTTTATTGAGTTTATCAATCGTGGTTCGGTAGTAGACCTCGCAGTAGGCGTGGCGGTAGGTGGAGCATTCACGGCAATCGTTAATTCATTGGTAAACGATATCGTAATGCCGATTGTGGGTTTGATTGCTGGCGGAGTTGATTTTACTCAGCTTTCATTAGTAATTCCAAACTTCTTCGGTACAGGTGACGCCGCAGTGATTGCTTATGGTAATTTCATCCAGAATGTGATTCAATTCTTGATTATCGCTTGGGTAATCTTTATGATCATCAAAGGTATGAATAGACTCAACCGGGTAAAAGATCGTAGGGCGGCTAAAAAAGAAGCTGAGAAAGCCGACGAGAAAAAGTCGGACGATGAGAAAAAATCTGCTAAGAAGTAGCACTTGGTTTTATATCTAGGAGGCGTGCTTCAATTGAACGCACGCCATTCCAGTAGTTTTCGATAGGCTTGACGGTAAAATCATAGTTTTCATCTTGGTAGAGACTGAACCATTTTTCAGGGGCGGAGAATGCAATGCATTTGATGATCTTACCGTCTTTTGACTTGAGATTGAGACAGAGGTGTTGACCGTTTGTCCCCATATGCTTGATTTGAAGAATATTGGCGTTTCGTAAGCAAAAGATCGGCTCCTCGTTCCCTGCGCCGTAAGGTTCTAGGAGCTTGAGGTCATCTAAGAGGTCCAGGGTAAAATCCTCGGCTACTTCGGTAAAGAGGTCGGCAGTGGTAACAAAATAGCGGTCTTGATCTTTGAGATTGAGGCTTTTATAGTAGTCATTAATCTGATTTTTAAAAGACACTAGGTCTTTTTTATAAAGTTTAACTCCGGCAGCACCGGCGTGGCCGCCACCACTAATAATGGTATTTTTGGCATGATTTAAGGCTTCGGCAAGGTTAAAATCACCAAAACTGCGGCCAGAACCCTTAAGAATGTTGCCTTCTAGCTCGGTTAGCACAAAAGCCGGTTGGTGATAATCTTCGACTAGATGTCCGGCAACAATACCAAGGATACCTTCGTGCCAAGAGCCGGTTTCGATAATTACTGATGAGGTGTTAGGCGTTTCTCTGTAGCGAGTAGCTATTTCATCGGTAGCGGCACGCTGTTCGGTGCGACGAGATTTATTAAGTTCTTCTAGCTTAAGAGTGAGGGCGGCGGCCTCTGTGGGGGATTTTGTGCGGAGAAGATTAAGGGATAGCTCGGCGGTATCAAGACGGCCAGCAGCATTTAGCCTTGGCCCAAGTTGGAAACCGATCGATTCAGAAGTGAGGCGATCTGGCTGAACACCAGCAATGCGCATGAGCTCTCTTAAGCCGCGACGACGAGTCTTAGAGAGGACTTTAATGCCATAGTAGCCTAAGATGCGGTTTTCACCAGTTAAGAGCATGTTGTCACAGATAGTGCCGATTAGGACGAGGTCTAAGAGCCACTTCTCTTGGCCGGATTGAATCAAATTGGCATTTTTTAGCGCTTCGGCAAGCTTAAAAGCAACACCAACACCGGCGAGATTTTTAAGAGTATCTGGGATATTTTGGTCTTTACGTTTAGGATTGATTATGGCGAGAGCCTCTGGTAGCGCTTCGGGGCATTCGTGATGATCGGTGACAATAGTGTCTATTTTTAAGGTATTTAGTTCCCTGATAATATCGTGGTTGCTGGAGCCACAGTCTACGGTGATTACAAGAGTAGTGTTGGTGTCTTTGGCTTTTTGGATGATTTTAGGACTCATGCCATAGCCATCAGCAAAACGGTCTGGAAGCATAATAGTAATATTTTCGGGTTTAATGCCAGCAAGGGTGAGAGCATCTTCCATCAGTGTGCTGGCCGTCACGCCATCCACGTCGTAGTCGCCATAAATCAGAACATGTTCACTATTTTTAATAGCTTCTTTGATGCGAGAAACAGCCTTTTCCATGTCTGGAATAAGATACGGGTCGGTGAGATTTTCGTATTTTGGATGCAAAAAGTCGTCAGTAATATGGCGGGATTCTAGTAATTGAATAAATAATTTGTTCAATGTTTTGGCCCTTTTCTAGTTGATGGTTTTGTTTGGCCGGCTACTCTTTTGGCTCTTAATCACAATGCTCTGGAGTTCCTTTAAAATTGGGAAGCTTTTGTTGGTTTGATAGATTTTAATGCGACCACGCTTGGTGACAGTGAGAAAGTCGCCATCTACCAGATGATTTAATTCGCGCTGGATATTACCAGGATCCTCTTTGATTAGCTTGGCTAAACCCCTAACGTGAGTTTTGAAATCGGGATATTTAGCAAAAACAACGATGATTTTACGGCGCACCCGGGATGTAACAAATATATCTAACATTTTACCTCGCTTTTACTTGTTTCATTATAGCATGTTTTGTAAGATTTTGGGTAAAAATTACAACGACATTACATCCTCTTGTTAGGTTTGATATCTTACCCACTACTTGACAATTTATCATAATTACGTTATAATTAAGAATGGTATACGATTCAGCTCTTCTCTTAGTATGGGCGGGGAGCTTTTATATAGAGCAGGAAGTATATGATCTTTCGAAAGGGGCAAGAAATGTTAGTACAAAAGGTAGTAGTTTCCGTTGAACTCAAAATGCCAATAAGTGTCTTTGGACGGGAAAATCTTAGTCTCTACGACTGGGAGGAGCGGTTCGTCGCGCTCAGAGATGGAGCAAACACTCTGGCCGCCAAGAGGTCGTACGACACCGCGCGTGCGCTGGTAAAGTACGCCTACACGTGTGGGGCCAGCCTTGCCAGGAGACAAAGCTCAAGTGACGCCATCGTCTTCGACCTGGCCTTTGACAAAGAACAGGCTATCCACTTCCTGAAACACATGGATGCCTGCGTGGAAGGCGCAATCATGGTCTAGCAATTAGCCCCCGGGCCCGACTTGTCTAAAAGGCAAGCTGGGCCCATTTTTTTATTCAGGGTGATATAATGATGGTATGTATTATGAGGTGTTACCGGCGAGGAATGGTGTTGGCGAGGTACTAACATATACTTTTGACGAAGCGCTGGAGCCTGGGGCTATCGTAGAGGTACCAATAGGGAGATTTCGGGCAGCGGGGGTGATTATTAAAAAAGTTGCTCAACCGATTTTTAAGTGCCGCGGAATTACACGAATTTTGTATTCAAGGCCATTGCCGGCACATCTCGTGGCAACAGCACAGTGGATTGCGGATTATTATCAAGTGCCGGCGACTAGTGCGCTTAATATGATTTTACCAAATGGCGTGTTAAAAAAACGGCGCAAGCATGAGGCTCATACCTGTTCTAAGCTCCAACCCAATATTGCGCGGGATATTCAGCTCAACCCCCACCAAAAAATGGCCCTCACGGGCATTTTAAGGGCCCTAGGAGCCACGAAACTGCTGTTTGGCGTTACTGGTAGTGGTAAAACAAACATCTACCTTAAACTAGCCGAGAAGGCCCTTTCAGAGCAAAAGTCTGTTATCCTTTTGGTGCCAGAAATTGCTTTGACCGGTCAGTTAGTACAAGTATTTGGAGAAGTATTTGGGGACAAAATAACTCTTATCCACTCTGGTCAGACAGAGGCGGAACGGCATTTGATTTTTGAAAAACTGTTGAATTCAGATGAGCCTCAGGTGGTAGTAGGCCCACGTTCTGCCCTGTTTGCACCTCTATCCAATCTTGGATTAATCATTATTGATGAGGAGCATGAATCCACCTATTACCAGGAGAACTCACCAAAGTATTCAGCTATAAGAGTGGCGAGTTTTATGGCAAAAGAGATACATGGCGACTGCATTTTAGGGTCGGCAACGCCAAATATTTCCGATTATTATATTGCAAAAAAACAGGGGTCTTTGATTAGCCTTAAAGAGAAAGCAAAATCCGAGGCAATTAAGCCAAAGATTCAGATAATTGATTTCAAGGATCGAGCGAATTTCAACAAGAACCGGTATTTTTCGGGGGCTTTACTTTCTCTTATGGAAACCAACTTAGGGCATGGGAGACAGACGTTGATTTTTCATAATCGAAGGGGGTCATCCCCTCTTACAATTTGTGAAAAATGCGGGAATGAATTACTCTGCCCGACCTGTTTTCTACCCCTTACATTACATGCAGATAGCTATACCCTGCAGTGCCACACGTGTGGGTATTCATGTAGGGTACCGGCCGGTTGCCCAGAGTGTGGTTGTCCGGATTTGATTCATAAGGGGTTTGGGACTAAATTATTAGAGAGCGAGCTTACACGATTGTTTCCTAAGGCACGAGTAAAGAGATTTGATGCTGATAATAAAAAAGGTGAAGGGATGGACTCCATGTATTCAGAGGTGCGAAATGGAGATGTAGATATATTGGTAGGAACACAGACGTTGGCAAAAGGGCTAGATTTACCAAAACTCGCTACGGTTGGGGTGGTGGCGGCAGACGCAGGGCTATCTTTACCGGACTTTGCAGCAGAAGAGAGGGTTTTTCAACTCTTGACCCAGGTGATTGGCCGAGTGGGACGAGGACACCTGGAGGAAGCGAACGTGGTGATTCAGACGTATCGACCGGAACATCCAGTCTTAAGATACGCAATAGATGAAGATTTTGATGGTTTTGCCGAATATCTGTTAAAACAGAGGCGAAGAAGTGGTTTCCCACCGTTTAAATATGTGATGCGCCTGGATTTAACCTTAAAAACTGAGGCAACAGTTCTAAGAAAAATACAAGAGACTGTACAGAGATTAGGGCGGGACAAACGATTGATTATTTCCCCGCCGATGCCGGCATTCCATGAGAGGACTTCACAGGGGTATACTTGGGAAATTATCGTGCGAAGTGCGTCACGCAAAGCTCTGATTGAGGCGTGTAGGACTCTGGACCAAGGTTTTCGAGTCTCTCTTGAGCCGCCAAGCCTTTTATGATATAATAGGCTTATGAAAATAATTACGACGCCAGACCCGCGTCTACGGGAGAAAAGTGAAAAGGTCCGAGAAATAGATGAAGAAATTCTCGGTATTATTGCTGATATGCGAAAATTGTCCCTAGATTGGGAAGATAAGCATCCGTATGAACTATCCGCGGCAATGGCGGCGCCACAGATGGGAGTTTTGAAGCGCATCATCATCATCCGTGATGATATGGAAGATAAGAAGAAGGCGACGTTTACGGCTTTGATTAACCCAGAGGTGATAAGGGCAGACGGCAAAATCGTGAAAGACTTTGAGGGATGTTTATCGGTGCCAGCTATCTATGGCAAGGTGCCCCGCGCCTCTAAAGTTAAGGTCAAGGCAAGATTGGAAGATGGTACAGAGGTAAGGATTAAAGCAACTGGGGAGCTTGCGAGAACCCTGCTTCACGAAATTGACCATTTGAATGGCATACTATTTATTGATCATATCCGTGACGAGGAAGATGCATTTTACAAGATGGACGATAAGGGCGATTTACAGCCAGTGGATTACGACAAAGAAATTAAAAATAACAAAAAACTCTGGGGCGGCTCAGAGTAGTGGGACTAAAATGGAAAAGATAATATTCTTTGGAAATGGGATGCTCGCCGATGCGGCGTTAGAGGTGTTGTCGCATAAGTGCGAAGTGATTTTTCACGCTAGAACAAAAGAGGATTTAGAAGAAGTAAAGCGTTTGAAGCGAGAAAATCCAGAGGTGCACGGTGTGCTGGCTTCTTTCGGCGTAATGATTCGAGAGGACGTATTAGAATTGTTTGAGCCGGAGGGGATTCTGAACATCCACCCTTCTCTGTTACCGCTATATAGAGGTGCATCACCGATTGAGAGCGCGATTTTGTCTGGAGATTCGGATTTTTCGGTATCAGTAATGAAACTAGTGAAGGCGATGGATGCGGGGCCAATTTACTACCAGACGACGCTATCCGGATTGTCATTAGATAAAGCTGTGATTTATAAGGCCTTAGCTACAACTGGGGCGGAGTGGATTACCGAGAATTTGAGTAAGTTACCTACACCGGTAGCACAAGATGATTCAAAAGCAACTTTCACCGCTAAACTAACCAAAGAGATGGGCACGCTAACGCCAGAGACTGATTCGGCCAATGTTTTGCTACGGAAAATTGTAGCTTTTCAGGGGTTTCCAAAACCAAAATATACGTTTTTTGGTCATTCTTGCATTATTTTAGAGGCTCATATACTAGAGGGGGGTGATACGGCCGGTTTAACGATTCCCTGTGCGGATGGGCGAGCGATAGCAGTTGACAGATTACAGCCAGAGGGACGAAAACCAATGGATGCAAAATCCTTCTTAAACGGGTACGCTAAATAAAGTTTTTATTCTTGAACTAGTTTAGAGCGATTGGTGCGAATTTCTTGCTTCATCTCTTCGATGGTGCGAGTAACGATTTCACGATAGTCTGGACGATTTTTCTCAAGCCATTCAGCAGCAGCGGCAGGATCGGTAATCTGGTCGAATTCATTCAGTTGAACCTCGGTGAGGCCCTTGGCGATACGTGCACCGATGCGAACCTATAATTCTTCTTGGACATAGTCAAGAAAGGCTTGTTTTTGGTCCTCTGGCATTGCTTGGAGGCCCATCTCTTGTAGAAATTGATCGTCAAATTGCATTTTATTTACTCCTTATGCCTATTGTAACACAAAAAACTTTTATTACAAAGTGCGTTTTTTAATCTCGCGAGTGAAGAATTTAAGGCGGTCGCCAATTTGGAGGTCGGTTTTGTGCTCAGTTTTTAGAGCGAGGCCACCGGTTTCGCCAGCAACAAGCTCCTTAACATCCATTTTCTCCTTTTGGGTGCTGGACACTTCAGCTTCACCAATTTCCTCTTTGTTTCTCATGATTTTAACAAGGTAGTTTGGTTTAACGTCACCTTTTAGGACTTCGCCGCCGGCGATAATTTGAGTTTTTTCAGTGCGGAAAACACCGAGAACTTTCATTTCGCCCTTATCTTCTTCAATAACTTCGGCATCAAGGAGATTTTCCATTTCGTGCTTGGCATCATCGAGGAGCTCGTAGATTACCTTATAGGTACGAATTGGGACGTTGTCACGAGCGGCCATTTTACTGATATTGATTGGGACATTTACATTAAAACCATAGATAACGGTGTGCTCGCCGGCAGCCATATAGACGTCGTTTTCATTAATATCGCCGACACCCGTAGAGACTATATTAAGGGTGATTTCACCGTGAGTGTCGATCATTTTAAGGGAATCCACAACCGAAGTGACCGAACCAAGTACGTCGCCCTTAACGATGACATTGAAGACCTTAGAGTTATCGGCAGTATTCATCATACGAAGGAGGTCGGTAGAAGTAACGTTGGCAGAAGCTGACTCATCGGCGGCGGCTTGGGCGTTGAGGAGCGCCATCTTACGGGCGGTTTTTTCATCGTTTACCTCTACGAAGCGGTCACCAAAGTCCGGAAGTTCTTTAAAACCGGTTACCGTAACTGGGGTAGACGGAGTGGCTTTCCCCTTTGGTTTGCCGCGCCAGTCAAGCATAGTGCGAATTTTACCGTACGTCTTGCCAGCCACAATGAAGTCGCCGGTTTTGAGTTCCCCACCAGTGACCAACAGATTAACTACTGAGCCTTTGCCGGTTTCCATGTGTGATTCAATTACGAGGCCTTCGGCCGGAATGTCGATATCAGCTTTTAATTCTTCGATGTCAGAGGTGAGTAAAATCATGTCTACCAATTGGTCGAGATTCTGATTGAGTTTAGCGGAGATTGGGACCATCGTGATATCACCACCCCATTCTTCAGGTTGAAGCCCGTGGTTAGAGAGGTCGGCCTTGGTACGATCAATGTCGGCGCCTTCGCGATCAATCTTATTGATGGCGACGATGATTTTAGCATTCGCGGATTTGGCAAAGTTGATAGCCTCAATGGTTTGAGGTTTGACGCCATCGTCAGCGGCAACCACAATGACAACAATATCTGTTAACTGGGCGCCGTGCTGGCGAATAGCAGCGAAAGCTTCGTGGCCAGGAGTATCAAGAAAAGTAATGGTGCGACCATCGCGTTCTAGCTGATAAGCAGAGATATGCTGAGTGATACCGCCGGCTTCTTTCTCAACGGTCTTTTTATTGAGGAGGGTGTCTAGAAGAGTAGTCTTACCGTGGTCGACATGGCCCATAACTGCAACAACTGGCGGACGAGAGACGGCCTTATCAGAGAGTTCATGATGAATATCGCTAGTTTTGGTAGCGGTGTTTTTCTTTTCGAGTTTGACGTTTTTGAAGCCTAATTCGTCAATAATGATCTGGGCCGTTTCAAAATCTAGACGCTGGTTGATGGTGGCAACGATACCATTTTTGAAGAGAGTACCGATAAGTTCAGTTACAGAAAGGCCAAGGGCCCCTGCTAGCTCGTCAACAGTGATAGAACCGGCAATTTGGATGGTTTTTTCTTCTTGATTGTGTTCCATCTTGTTCCTTTCTGTAACAAAAAATGTGTAAAATTAAAATAACTAGTATTATTTTACCACATTTTGTAAAAATATGCTATAATAGGGTTATTCCCCTGTAGCTCAATGGTGGAGCAAGAAGCTGTTAACTTCGAGGTTGCCAGTTCGAGTCTGGCCGGGGGAGCCATTTTTTTTGGGAAAAAACATCAAAAAGACAGACATCGGTGCTTCGCGGGCGAGTCTGGCCGGGGGAGCCATTTTTTTTATTTCTTTTTACCAAAGAACTTAAACAACCCCCTTTTTTCATTTGATGCGGCTGGCGCCTGGGTGGTGGCTGGCTGTTCATAACGAGCTTGTGGCGGAACTGGTGCCTGGGGAGCCCCATAAATAAATCTATTCATTTCATCTTCCGCACGCTTTGCATCTTCGGTTATGGACGCGATTGCTGCCTTTTGTGCTTCGACCGCTGTATGTGTGGCATCCGGTTGGCTTTCGACATCAGACCAAGCGCTTTCGCTTGCCTTATCTAGAAGATTGTCGAATTCTTCGCCAGAGAGTGACTTTATCGTTTTTGCGAATTCTTCATCCATAGAGGTTTTTGATTGGTTAGCCATATTATTAGCTGAATCTTTTTTTCTATCGCGAGAATCATACCTAAATGCCGCATCAAGAAATTTGTCAAATTCTTCGCCAGTGTATGGCCCTGGTTTTTCCCCATCCAAGAACTTATATAGCAATTCTTCCCCCGTGGAACTCTTTGATGATTCTCTGTTTGGGGTCGGTGCATTGCGTACTTCTGTGACTGGAGGTTGGGATTCTGCATTGATCTTTGGTGGTGCTGCACTATACCAATCGCGCCTACCCCTAGCAGGCGCAAACGAATCGTCATCGGATTTTTCCGGTGTAGCGCTTGCAGTTGATTGACTTAATTCTTCAACTTCCTTACTCATTTTCAGCCATGCTTGACTAGCGTCGTTTGGCGCTAATTCTTCATTGTTGGGTTTAAGTGTTTCTGCCATTTTTACCTCACTTTATCATTGGATAGTATTATATCACAGGCTTTAGCGGGCGACACAGCGGACGGAATGGCCATAATCGCGGTAACCGTAGACCGAATCCAAATAACCGTCTACGCCATAATCGACGCCCCACGCTTGGTTATTGTTGTCTGCGTACCCTTCTGGGGTCCAAAAACCGCCATCGCTCCCAAGATACGTTAGAACTCCGCTGTCGTAATATCCAGAAGTAACGAAGTAGAGTGGACTTTCCCATAGTTTGTCATCTCCGTTGATTGAGTGTGTAGTAAATCCATACTCAGCCCACATATCAAAGTAATCATCCACGCTAGGCAAAGTCCAGCCGGCTGGGCAAATAGATTGGTCCGCAATGTCGCCAGCAACATAGTCGGAACTCTTGTTGGTAGCAATTGCTGCCGCCCAGTTGTAATAATTGCCCAAATGATACTGTGGTATGCCACTAGATGTTATGTAATTATTAAACGGATTAAGTTCTTCGTCACATTCCAATTTCCCCAGTTCACTATTCCACTCACAACCATAGTAGTATGCATCCCAATCGCTCCAATCACTGACATCACCATTCCAATATACATCACCTAGATTGTAAGACACTGGCTTATCGGTAGAATTTATCCAGTCGCTCCCGTTGGAAGATGTACTGTAGCTTGGTTGCCAGGATGCTTCTTCATATTCTCCGGTAACGGAATTGTAACCCAAATCTGTGTCTTCGTTGGTATAGACCGTCCCGGAATTAAGATCCAAGTCTAAGTTTTGCATCATCCAGATTCTACCATCTTTTAGTTTAGCAACAACATAAGCCTTCATATCCCTTGAATCAACTGCTTCAACTACTACATCCTCTTCCAGATCATTTCTCCAGTCGGCTATGTTTTGCAGGTAGCGAGTAGTATCAACATTTGCAATGGCGATGTATTGAATCGTAGCACCGGTGTAGGTGCCATAGCTTAAACCTGGCACAACATAGGTAGCATAATATAGGGTGGTAGCATCGCCGGCCGGTGTAGCACTTGTTGTTTCTTTGATGAGCATCGGACTATCGGCGTCAGTAGGGAGCCCAACAAAGACTTCACTGTCTTGGTCCTCTGGGCTAGTAAGGGCGACGCCCCAGGTATTATCGCTCAGATTGGTGGCTGGTTCTAAGGCAGCAAGACTGGAAATTTTATCTGACGTACCTTCTTGCGTTAAATCAGCATTTTCAACATAAGCGCTAAGAGTGTAGCCGGCGGCCGTGGCTGCGTCGATGGTCACCGTGCTAGACGCCATAGCGTAGACCGGTTCATCACCAAGTTCTACATTAATGGCTACATCATCAACAGTGACAGAAAGGGCGTTCGGATCTTCATCATCTGCTGCACTAGCAGAGAAATGGCTGTCGTTGGTTTTTAATGCCCCGAAGACAATGGCGGCAACAAATAGTAACAAGAAAGAAGATACCACCATCGATAGATTTCTACCGGCGCCAGAAGAATTCGCTCTCCTTTCCTTCTTCGCTTTATATCGTCGGAGACGACGGCGAACCATGATTGACACTATTACTATTAATATGTTTATGCCAATACTGGCAATTAGGATTGCCGTACCACTGTGATCTATAGTGAGCATACCAGCGTCAGGTGTGCCCGCGGGATCAACAGTATTCGGCTCATTGACGTTGACCGTTATTTGATTCATATAAACTCCACTACTAGTTTATGGTTATGATTATATCACTCGTTAATTTTGCAAGTCAAGTGCTTTTCTGAAAAGATATTTAGACTTTACTTTTAATCTGTTGCAATTCAAAACGATATTTTTGACCAAATTTAGCTTGTTTTTCTGGCTCGATTTCCTCTAAAAACATGTCGTAAGGGCGGCACCAGAGCCTATTGTCGCCATAGAGAGCACGATAGATGATGAGTTTTTCAAGGGTTTCAGAGTGGTAGCCAACATCTTCTACGATATAATAATTCCCCTTATAATGTTTGTAAATGCCGTGGATTTTTACTGTTTTCATAGTTTTATTTTAACACGAATTAAAAAGCAATTAACACATCTTATCTGTTTTATGCGCTACCAAAAATGACTTTGAAGACACCAAGTGAAACGAGAAGCATAATAATACCGGCAACAAGAATCCCCGCAATGATGGCAATGGTGGCTTTTTTAAAATTAAGATTCAAAATGCTTGCAGCAAGAGTGCCAGTCCAGGCACCAGTACCTGGTATAGGGATAGCCACAAATAAGAATAGTGCCCAGTAAACGCCCCATTTGACTTTTTTAAGGAGTTTGTCGCCGGCTTTTTCGCCTTTTTTGAGGCAAAAATTGCAGAATTTCTTAAAAAACTTCCATTTGCATTTGGTGGAGCCCCAAGTTAAAACCTTGCGGGCAAAGAGGTAGATAATAGGAATGGGGATAATATTGCCAATGATTGCAACGATGAGGACGAGCCACTCTGGAAGACCGAGATCCATACCGATGGCGACCGGAATAGCACCGCGCAGCTCAATTAATGGCACCATGGAAATTAGCAAAACCAATAGGATTTTCCAGATCATAGGGTCATTATAACATGTTTTTGGTATTTTTTAGCGTCTATAGTGTATAATGATGGTATGGGAAAAATAAGGGAGATGATAAAACGCGATGTCAAGCGAACAAGTATTGTGACCATTGTGCTTCGTGCAATTATGGTTGTCGGCGTGATTGCGGTTCTAGTTAATCAGATTATAATTGCGAG
Source organism: Candidatus Saccharimonadota bacterium (assembly GCA_017537745.1). Classification (GTDB taxonomy): domain Bacteria; phylum Patescibacteriota; class Saccharimonadia; order Saccharimonadales; family Saccharimonadaceae; genus Nanosyncoccus. The sequence goes on along the minus strand of JAFYKF010000003.1, from coordinate 16,731 downwards.
CTGGTTTGGGATATTAATGTGCGTTTTGGCACTAATGATGTTTTTGTTCCCTAGTGTGTTGGCGCTTAAATTCAAAGTGCGCATGAGTGCCGTGCTAGAGTGCGGTTTTTATCTTGGAGTTTTTGGTGCAATGATTATGGGTGAAACTTGGCGACTTTATGGGAAAATTCCGCTACTTGATTCGATATTGCACACCTTAAGTGGATTTGCATGTGCAGGACTTGGGTTTTCACTAGTAATGGCTTTATCCAGTAATCAAAAGATGCAGGCCTCGGCGTTTGTGACAGTGCTAATTGCGTTTTGCGTATCAATGACCGTAGGTGTGTTGTGGGAGTGCGCAGAATTTGCGTCCGATTCTCTACTTCGGACTGATGCACAGAAAGATTTTATCGTGCAGGATATTGCAACCTTATATTTGTATCACGGTTCGGATGAAGAGCGATTGATTAAGATTGAGGATATTAATCACACAGACGTGTTTACCAATGATGGTGAAGTGGTAAAGATAGAAAATGGTTACCTTGATATTGGTTTAATTGATACGATGAAAGATTTATTGGTGAATCTAGCCGGTGCAGTTGTATTCTGCATTTTAGGATATATTCAATTAAAAACTAAGACTAAACTAGTGGATTGTTTTGTCCTATCAAAGGATTCTTCTATTTAGTTATTAACGAGATCACTAACGTAAGTTTCGAGATCGCCACCGGAGATTTTTTCACCATTAATGCGGAAGGTCGGGGTGCCAGTCAGTTCAACCGCTTCGCCCATGGCATGGTCGAAGGCGAGCTTTTTAGCAATAGATTCGCTTTCCATATCCTCATAGAATTTATCAAGGTCGCCTTTGCCATCTGAAGCTTCAACAAATAGATTGCCAAAATATGGGACGACGTCGCTGGTTAGATAAAGCCAGGTGGATTGTTCGGAGTAGACGAGATTTTTATATTTCTCCCAGTAGCCCTGAATAGCAGCGGCGTTGGCGGCGGCAGCAGCTTCAACATTGTTTGGATAGCCATTTAAGAGAAAACCACGGTAGACAATAGCGACTTTGCCATCGTATTTATCGAGGAGCTTCTTGGTGACAGTGTTCATTTCAGCACAGTGGGAGCAGGCGTAATCGGCATACTCATAGATGAGGACTTTAGCATTAGGATCGCCAATGATTTTTTCTGGTAAGTTACCAGTTATTTCACTGGTAGCGATAATGGAATCTGGATTAATGCTACTATAGTCTGTATTATCGATTAGTGCCATAATGTTGTCATAATCAAACAGACTGTAGTCTATTTCGCCGATTTGCGGTTTTGGAGAGGGGCTGCTGACAATTAAAACACTCGCCCAAATCATTAAAGCTAGTATAGCCACCCCTGTGATAATTCCAATAATTCTTCTCATATCATCTATTATACCACAATACTGGCTTGGGCTAGCAAAAATAAGAGTGTAATAGATAAGACTGGTAGGCTATTTTTTGTTTTCTTCTTCGAGCTTTTTAAAGGCAACTTTACCAACGAGAGTTTGCGGGAGCTTATCACGGAATTCATAGGAGGCAGGGAGAGCATAGATTGGAACATTGCGCTCTAAGAGCTCCCTGATTTCTCGCTCCATACGCTTGCTAGCTCTGTAGCCAGGTTTTAAGACGATGTAAGCTTTTGGCACCTGACCCTTATATGGGTGGTCGACACCAATAACCGTAGAAGTGAGGACGGCTTCATGGGAGTTGATGATGGATTCAAGATGAGTTGGGTAAATATTGTAGCCGCTACTGATAATCATGCGTTTGAGTCTCTGAGCGAAGTAAACTAAGCCATCGTCACCAATGAGACCGAGATCGCCGGTATGGAGCCAGAGTTTGCCATCATCGTGGAGGCGAATGGTCTGGGCGGTCTCAACATCGTCACCAAGGTATCCCATCATGACTAGAGGACCAGAGATGCAGATTTCGCCTTCTTTTCCTACTGGCTGAACCTTGAAAGTGTCATTCTTGACGATTTTGAAATCAGTATCTGGGAATGGCATACCAATGATGCCGTCAGCAAAAGTGTTCTCTGGCGACAAACAAACAGCGCCGGAGCCTTCGGTGAGACCGTAGCCAACGCGGATTTTCGCATTAGAGCCATGGTCTTTCAGATAGTTATTGACCTTATCACGTAAAGTTTGGTTAAGAGCGTCCCCACCACAAATAGCAGCCGCAACGGATTTTAACTCGTCGCCTTTTAGCTTGGTATTAATAAGGGCCTCAAACAGAGTAGGTACGCCAACGATAAAGTTAGGGTTGTATTTTTTGATAATATCGCCAAACTGTTTGTGGGAGAAGGCAGGGATCAAGATACAGTTCATGCCTTTGCAAAGTGGCGTGTGGATGCAAATACCCAGGCCAAAGCAATGAAAGAGCGGCAGAATTGATAGCACGGTGGCACCAGGAGTGATTTGACGAATCATCGGGCCAATACAGGTGGTTTCGGTGTTGATGTTGCCATTTGATAACATCACAGCCTTAGGTGCACCAGTGGTGCCACCAGAATACATGATGACGGCCAGATCATTGGCACCGCGTTCTTCGTGGTAATTCCCCTGATAAAAATAGCTATTGGCAATAAAATCTTCCCAAAGCACTACTCGGCTATCGTTGGCCGGCAAACGGACCTTCTTAACATGAAGAAGCTTGTACATGCGTTGCTTCAAGAAACCCAAACCGTCGCTAGGGCGGACCACGATAATGCGCTCTAATTGGGCAGTATCACGAAGTCTGTAGATTTTGTCAAAAACTGCGTCAAAAACGAGGACGTATTTAGAGTCACTGATTTTGACATAGTATTCGAGCTCTTTTTCAGAAGATAGGGGGTGAACCATATTACAAACAGCGCCAACCATATTGACGGCATAAACCATCGTGATTCCCTCTGGGGTGTTTGGCATACAAATTGTTACACGGTCGCCCTCTTTAACACCGTAGTTCTTGAGGGCGCGGGCAGTTTTTTCGATTTTTTTGACAAAGTTTTTGTAAGTTACCTTGTGGCCATAGTAGGAGTAGGCAATATTATCTGGCCATTTATCGGCCGCTTGCATTACCATGTCTACCATAGAGCAATCTGGGTATTCTAGAGTGCTCGGAATTTTATCTTCTTCGTAGTATTTAAGCCAAGGACGCTCGGCAAGGTCTTTCTTCGTGTATTTCATAATGCGATTATAGCATAACTATTTCGAAATAGATAGGGAGATTTTACGACCTTCTTTGTCGATATCTAGAACTTTGAATGATTTGCGTTCGTTCAAGGTAAAGACTTTCTCTGGGTCAACATCGGAACCTTCACCAAGTTCAGAGACATGTACCAAAGCTTCTACTGCTGGGCTAATCTGAACGAAGGCACCAAATGGGGTGATACGGGTAACCGTACCTTCAACCTTGTCACCTTTTTTGAGCTTCTCTACTTCGGAGAGCCATGGATCTTCAACTAATTGTTTCATAGAGAGTGAGAGGCGTTCTTTGTCGATGGCAATAATCTTGGCTTCGATTTGGTCGCCAACCTTAACATAATCAGATGGATTATTAACACGTTCCCAAGAAATTTCAGAGATATGGACTAGGCCTTCGATGCCATCTACATTGACGAATACACCAAAGTCTACTACACCGGTAACTACACCTTTAACAGTATCACCAACGGCGAGTTCAGCAAAACGCTTAGCGAGGCCATCTTTGATAGCTTCCTTTTCAGAGAAGATAAGTTTGTTCTCTTTCTTTAATGCATCAATAATGCGGACGTTGATACCCTTACCTACTAGAGAGTTGAGGCGTTGCAAAATTTCATCTTTATCTGATGAACCAACACGTGGGTAGTGTTCAGCAGAAAGCTGTGAAACTGGGAGGAACCCACGAATACCTTCGTATTCAACGAGTAAACCGCCACGATTGGCGTCAAATGGGGTGACTTCAACCGTTTCAGCGTTGTCCATTTTGGCTTGGATTTCATCCCAGCCTTTATCTTTGACTGCTTTGCGAAGGCTAAGGAGAACGTATCCGTCGTCCATTTCAGCCTCAATAACCGATGCGGTGACTTCGTCGCCAACCTTAAGATTGTGGACAAAAGATGCTTCACGACGTGGAACTAGCCCAACACCTTGCGCACCGAGATCAATGAGAATCTCGTGTTTTTTAACAGAGATAACTGTACCTTTAACAGTATCACCTGCGATGACTTTTTTTGATGAATCCTCGCTACTTGCTAGGAGATCATCCATAGTTAGTTTTTTGGCATTTGCCATTATATTATTTTCCTTCCTTTTCGGCTACCTTAAGGTGGCGCGAAAAACTTGTTCTATTATATCACGAGATAGGGGCCGTAGTCAATTGTATCTTTCTAACATCGGGACTTGAAATTTTAAGCACATCATACGCTGGGGCGCGGGCAGAACCGCCCCTAACGGGGCGAACCTGTCCGGCCCGGCAGGAATATACGTGTTAAAATTTCAAATCATTTTCATGATGCTAGAAAGATACAATTGACTACCCGCTATGGTATAATTAAGGCAGTTGAATAAATAATTTATACAAAATGAATACGGTTTTATTAGAGAGGTTGGGGCGGGAGTATCCAGAACTGAGGTTGCGGAAGGGACGAAAATTTTTATTCAGGCCACCAAAAACAATTATTCTGGGCACTGAGGAGCCATCCGATTTACTGCTTTTGCATGAACTTGGGCATTATTTGTGTGGGCACGTTTCATTTAATACAGAACCGGAGCGATTGAGGACTGAGTGCGAGGCTTGGGAGAAGGCACGGGAGCTATGTGCAATGTACGGAGTGCCTTTTGATGAAGATTTCGCGCAGCAGGAATTAGACAGTTATAGAGATTGGTTAGACAAAAAATCGCGTTGCCCTTCTTGTGGGCTAACGCGATTTCAGACACAGGATGGGGTTTTTCATTGCCCCAAATGTGATTTTTGAGTTAGGCAGCTTTTTTAGCTGGGCCACGACGAGAGATGCGACCACCCTTAGCACCAGCGATACGAGCTAGAGCTGGGTTAGCGGCAAAACCGCCGGTGTGACCGTTTTGGCCACCTTTTTTGCCAATACGAGCATAAAATTCTTTACCGTATTTAGCTTTGTTGGTAGCAGCAGCTTTCATGCCGCCAGCTTTGGTTCCAGACATTGTTTTGTCCTTTCCTTCTGCCCACCAATTAAAAACTAATGTTATGCTTATATTATATCATACCGCTTTTGATTTGTCAACATGCTTTTTCTTGGTTTTATGTTTTAATATGTTTATGATTTACCGAACAAAATGGTCATGATTTTTCCACATTTTGTGGAAAAAAAGTATTGACATTATGCATAACGTGATATATAATGGAGGTAACTTGAGTGGATGCACCAACTGCGAGTTTACTCAAGTGTATGTATGACCTGAAAAACCGCCCTTCAAACGGCGGTTTTTCCTTTGCTATTGGTTATCCTGATGACTACGTAATGAACGTTTGCTAAGTATTTTTAGCATTGCATCTGCATACTATAGTTTATAAACCATGGTGGTGTAATTAATAGACTCTCCCGCTATGGGCCATAGGTTGGAACTTGCAAAATGCATCTAATCGTGCCGCCATTATATCTCACCATGTTGGATTCGAATGCTTCACTCGTGCTGTTTACATGCATACCGTACATAGAATCATCGCTTGAGGATTTTAATGTGCTTGCCCAGTATTCGCCTTGTAAACCCTGCCCACTCGCAGTGCCATCAAGATGAGCATAATAACCTGTGACTGCCAACGACATAGCGTTCCGAATATTGTTATAAACATTATTATAGGCACCGACGACACTGTTTATATTATTGCGCGTTGGCATGCTCCAGCCTGCAGGACAAATATCTTCCGTTGCATTACCGGAGCTGCTATTGTTGTGATAACAGTACGAACCTGCTGATGCCGCGCAATAATTATAGTACCCACCAACTTTGTTACTACCACTGCCGTTGGCTGGAGCATTTCTTGGAACTACATCTTTATCGGCCATATAAATCTTAGGGGTAGTGAATCCGCCACCCGAAGTCCAATATTCAACTGGGTCTTCGGCGTATTGAGTCGAAAAATGAGCGCCACCGTTCTTGAGATAATTTAACGACGTGTACGAAGCATTGGTAAGGCCACTCAGCGTGGATAAAGGAGTGCTTACAAGATCGATTGCTAGGTTATCTAGCATCCAGCATCTACCATCTGCAAGCGAATTTATTTTATAAAGTGTTCCGTCTCTGGCGTCCATCACCTCAGTAACACCTGTTGGGCAGGTAGTGATGGTTTGCATACAAGTTGCCCTACTCGTGCATCGTGTTGGTTTGCCAGCAAGAGTAATGGTTGCATCTCCGACAACGGTATAAGTAGTGGATAGCGTGCTATTACTTCCAAAAGTGCCAGCGGTAGCAGACCAAGAATCAAAATCGTAGTTTGTGGGGAATGTTCCAGTTATATTGTAGCTGCCACAGGTGATACTAAGTGTTTCATCATTAGTTTTAGTGTTATTATTTAAAGTAATATCAGTAGCACCAAGGGTCTTGAATGTGATTGTTTGGGCGATATTACTGGCGGTTGACGAAGCAGTGACAGTAGCATTAGATTTTGGCATGGTGTAGGTTGAGGATGCGCCAGCGGCTGGAGCTGTGCCGGTACTTGCTGTCCAAGTTGGAGTGGCATAGGCAACACAGGTTGTATTGGCTGCTTTGGTTACACCAACAGTCACGCTTTCTCCCCATTTTTTGCTACCACCACCGGTTGCACCGGATGTATTGGCGCCTGCAGTAACGGTTAGAGTGTAGGTATTTCTGTAGAGACTTACGCTCAGCGTTTGAGTGGACGTCACATTGTCAACCGATGCTGTACCAGCAGAACCATTAGCGCCGTTAGCGCTTCCCTTGTAGTCAGTTACCGTCTTAGAATAGGAGCAGGAACCGCCGTACAATATAGTTTCCGAACCATCTGCCGTATAAGAAGTTGGGAATGAGCCATCAGCATTTTCTAGCCTATATTGCTTATTGCAAGTGACGGGATTTCTATCTACACTTACAGTTTGGTTTACGTCAGCCGTAATAGTGGTACTATAGCTAGCAGCTTTATAAGTAGCATCGGCAGCTCTAGACCAAGCACAGGTCTCGCCGTAACGCAAGGTGGAATTAGTACCAGTTGCGGCGGTAGCGTAAGAGCCGTTCGCATTTTGGAGTTGGTACTTAATGAGACAAGTAAAGGTATTCCTATCGATGGAAACGATTTGGTCCACATCGGCAGTAATGCTGTTGTTAGTATAACTGGTAGATTTGTAGGTGGTAGAATCGAAGTTGGAGATACTGGCGGTAGACCAGGAACAAGATTCGCCATAACGTTTAGTGGTATTTACGGCAACCGTAGCATTACCATAAGAACCATTCGCGGCTTGGTATTTGTAGCTAATCTTACATATAAAGGTATTCCTATCTACATTCACAGTTTGATCTACATTGGCAGTAATGCTGTTATTAGTGTAGCTTGCGGCTTTATAGGTGGCGTCTGCAGCCCTAGACCAGGAACAGACTTCACCATAACGTTTAGTTGCATTTATGGCGGTGGCAGCAGTAGCATAAGAGCCATTCGCATTTTGGAGTTGATACTTAATAAGACAAGTGAAGGTATTGCGATAGAAATCCAGACTTAGTGTTTGAGTAGTAGTTACATTGGAGGCGCTAGTAGTTCCCTGTGCACCGTTGGCAGCATTGCTTGCCCCTCTATAATTAGTCACTGTTTTGCTATAGGAACAGGTACCACCATAGTAGGCATCTACGCTACCATCTGGTGTATAGCTAGTCCAAGTACCATCAGCATTTTCTAGTTTGTATTGTTTGTTACAGGCAACTAGTTGTCTCGGCACGCTCATCGATATAGTTTGGGCACTTGTTACATTGGTAATTGTTTCCGACTTAGCTATATGGGTCGTAGTGGCGGCTTTAGAATAGGTGTAACTTGCACCATAAAGAACATCAACAGTACCGTCATTAGTATAGGTGGATGGATAATTGCCATCTGTACCTTGAAGTCTGTATTGTTTGGTTACGGTAACAGTTTTTCTTGGGACATCGAGTGAAATAGTTTGAGCAGATGTTACATTAGTTAATGAGTTTGAAGCAGCTATATGGGTCGTAGTGGCGGCTTTAGAATAGGAGTAACTTGCACCATAAAGAACATCAACAGTACCGTCATTAGTATAGGTGGATGGATAATTGCCATCTGTACCTTGAAGTCTGTATTGTTTGGTTACGGTAAACGTATTTCTATCTACGGATATTACCTGATCTACATTGGATGCAATATTATTATTAGTATAATTGGCGGAAGATTGATAAGTTGTAGAATCAAAGTTGGGGATATCTGCCGTAGACCAAGAAAAGGTCTCGCCATAGCGCTTAGTAGTATTTACGACATTGATAACACTGCCGTAGCTACCGTCTGCATTCTGGTATTTATAACCTACTTTGAAGGTGAAAGTGTTTCTATAGAGATCTAACGAAACAGTAATTCCATCCGTACTATTCATGACGCCAGAGGTAGTGGCGGCGCTATTGTTGGTGGCATTGGCAGAACCTTTGTAATTAGCAACTGTCTTAGAATACGAACAAGTTGCATCATATTTTATTTGTTCAGTACCATCGGATTGGTATTCACCCCAAGTGCCATCGGCATTTTGGAGTCTATATTGCTTGGTACAAGTATAACTATTGGCACTCCACATTGCATATAGATAATAAGTATCTGGAGAAGTACCAGTAGCATCAATACCAAAAGATTGTTCGGCTTCAAATTGGCTAGTAGAAGCATTACCACAAGTATCTACACCATTTGAGGTAGTAACATTGGATGAACTAGATGTTCCCTTGCACCAACCAAGGAAGGTGTATCCTGTTCTTTCTGGAGCAGAAGCAAGAGTTACGCTTGTAGAAGTAGTACCTTGTGAAATGGTGCCGCCCTGTGGATTTGGACTAGGCATACCGGTAACGGTAGCAGTGGTATTTTTGTTATAGTTAATACTATAAGTTACTGGATTGGCAACGTATTCAATGACGAGTGTAGCATTAGCATAAGTCCCCGTTGCGGCGTCGAAATTAGCTCTGATGCCCAAACCAATAGTATAGTTATTGGCCGTGGCATTAGCGGCTGAAGTCTCGTCCATCTTAAATCCCGTACTACTGACCGGATAATAATTACTAGTATTGTTCGCTCCATTATATTTACTGGGTAATATTCCCCATTTGTTGTTCAAGGCTCGCGAAGCACTGCTGGTTCCCGAAAAAGTTGAGTATGAAGTGGCACTTGTGATACTGCTGATAGAGCTTGCGTTGGTATTATTGGTCAACGCAGTATCATTGCCACTGGATTTGAGATTAAGAGTATAGCCGGTTGCATTATTTGTACTTAGAGTAAATGCTACGTTCGAGCTACTAGCGGCAAAAGAGCCATTCGCATCTGTGACATCCAGAGAGACCGTCGCTGCAGAGCTCGTGCTAGTGAACGTCAGTTCACTGGGGTTGGCAGCTTTGGTGGTTGCGCCGGTATTGGTGGCGGAATAATGATTAGGTAAGAAAATCGATGTCACAATCATCAGCAAAAGGGTTAAAGCAACATAACCCATGATGCGCACGAGGTGTTTATTCTGAATATATGAAGTAAGCTGTTTGTTCTTCATTTTTATTTTTTCGTTTGTGTATGTAACCTTATACACTTTTATTGTAGCATGCAGATAAAAAAAGTCAATAGCTTGTTTTAAGATTATAAATTGCGATTTTGGAGGATTATGCGGTTAGTCTTTACTTTTTTGGGGTTTTGGTGTAAAATTAATTGTGTTGCATCTTAACAATGGGGTAATAGCTCAGTTGATTAGAGCGCTGCCTTTGCAAGGCAGAGGTCCAGGGTTTGAGTCCCTGTTACTCCACCATTTTCGTGGGGATATAGCTCAGCTGGTTAGAGCGCGTCACTGATAATGACGAGGTCTGTGGTTCAAGTCCACATATCCCCACCATTTTTGTTGGTGCAAAAACTTGAAAAGGCGGGACATTGGCTGCGTTCGGCAGGGCAAGTCCACATATCCCCACCAGATTTTATTTAAATTGGCAAGATGGCCGATTTTTTAGTAGTAGGTTTCTGTTAAGTACCTTATGGCAACAGTAAACAAACTTGAAGCATTTTTACGGCAAAAAACTGTAAAAACATGCAGTTTACCCCTATTAAAAACCTGTTAATACCCTAAACAATCTGGGTTTTATTCTTTGTCAATTATGATAAAATAGTATAGATAATTGGATTTTCTATGATTGGAAATGCAGAAAGAATTGACTTAACCGACGAGAATGAACAAACAAACCAAGGAAAACATCCATTAGAAGATGTTCCACCATTTGATCCCGATGTTGCTGCTCGCCGAGTAGAGGAAGCAAGGCAAATAATAGCGAATAACTCTGAAAAAGGTTACTCACATTTTGAGGGCGAGAATGTCTGGGGTGGCTCAGATGACGACTATGATTCCTATGGCGATATAGATTCTCCTGCTAAATTAGAAAGATCCTCAATGCGATTACCGAAGTATGAAAGAATACTTTCTAATCCGAATCACTTAAAAACCGCGAAAGAAAACTATCTTGAGCAATACCAACCCGATTCTAAATCTAGGGCCGATATACTTTCTTGCAAGGATTTGCTAGACCATTATGTTCTCGGTCAGCTATCAGGGGATAGTGCAAAAGATTTTGTCAACTCAGAACAATTTAAAAATTATGCTTCATATATTGTAGACACTGCGCGCCAAAAAGTGCAAATAATCAATGGCAAAAAGCATTATCCCGAATTATCTACGAACCCAGTATTGAAGAATCCGGAGTATCGAAGATTAGTAATTTCACAGCTTCAGCCGGCAGATCAAGTAGATAGAATAGTTAATAACCTCGGCGAAAACGAGGCCATGTACAAGGGCTACTTGAAGACTATCGAAAACCGTTTGGAAAATAGAGCATTAGTATCTCAGGGCGAGCTAAACATGGTTGGTGACTATCTGTATTCAGGGAGAGATTTCGGTAGTGACTTGGCAAAGAAATTTGCGTGCTACATGTTTAACGATGCCAGAGAACGACAAGACTTAAAATCTTCTACGCAAATAGGTGGCGCTCTTGCGAATTATTTCGGCTATAAGGATACGCTGGATAACAGATTAAAGGACAGGCGCATTATTATAGCCAATAATGCCGGGTATAATGATAAGGAACAAAAACTGGTTCAAGTCAGCACGGGAGTCTCGCGTACAGAATATTGTGTATTAGAGCAGAATAAAATCAACGATATGTCATTGTCGTCAGAGGAAGGACTTAGTAAATCCAGACCTGAAACTATCTCCGATCTGTATTCTTTAATGCTAGTTTCTTTTCATGAACTCACCCACGACTATCAAAAATTTATGGTATCAGATGGTAAGGAGAATAGTAGCGCCATGGCTTATATACTAAATCAGGTTTTAAGAAAAAATAAAAACAAGTGCTTTTCAAAGATTGACAAAGATTTAAACAAAGTGCTTGATGAGAATGGAAATGAAGTTAAAACTGGTTACTATCAAGCGAATCATGATAGCGATGAAATTGAAATTCAGGCCGATGAAGAAGCATGGAGACAGTGCCGGAAATTTATACATGAGCACGAGGTGCAATACTATTGGGGTAAAAAAGATGAAGCCGGTGATAAACGCGCATCTGACCATTGGCTTAAATGCAAAGAAAACGAACAAGAAGTAAGGACGAGGCGCGCTTTTGCTCTCAAAGTTGATGAAAACGGTCAAGAAATGCCATACATACAATACGATATTGAACAGCTCGGCAAGAGTATAAAAGAAGATCCGAACATCATCAAACAATATCCACAACTGTCAGAATTTTTCGATAAATCAGGGTTCATTAAGCCAGATATTTTCTTCAACAAAAGGATTGCTAGTGTTGATATAGATACAATCGATACCATAACGGACGATTTTGGTGTAGAGATTGCTACCTATGCATTAATGGATAGTTCTAATGTAAAAAATATTCTATCCTATATACAAGATCCAAATAATAAACCCGGCGAAGCTCAAGTGAAGCGTTGTGTTTCTAATTTATGGAATGTATTGCATCAGGACGCACTAAAAACTAGACCACTAAAAAACACAAACTTCGATAATTATTCAAACACAAAAACGAGGGGGAAAAATACAAGCATTAGCAATCTTAGAGAATCCTATCTAAAGCAATACCTTCACCAATTATTCAATTGTACGCATGTAGCTGAAGTTCTTAAAGATAGATGCCCTCAGGTAAGTAATGAAATTGAGCATCAAGAACAAATATATTTCATATCATATTATAATGAATTAGCAAAAGATGTTAGCTTACCTTATGACTATTCAGAAAAAGTCAAAAAACGCTATTTGAAGACAAGAAACAAAGCTCTGCAACAAATAGCAATTCAGCTATAAATATGAAGACAATTAAAGATTCATCCGATAATCCAAGTTAAACTTCTTTAGCATCAGTTTTATATCTTCTTTAAAGAGTGTTAATGCCTGAGCAATTCGCCCCCACCATTTTTGTTGGTACAAATTATTCGAAAGATGGTATAATGAGGTTATGGATTTTACATTTAGCATTGGATGGATGATAGCGGGGATCGTGATTTCGATTGCCGGTGGGCTTGTGGTGATTTTTTATAGGCAAATTTCACACGGGTTAGCTGATGGCGTATCATCGTACGATAAGGTAAAGCGATACGGTGTAATTGGTGTAATAGTGGGGCTTCTTGTGGCGATGAATCTACATGTTATAATTCTGACTTTTATCTTTGGTCTAGCAACTGGAAAGATGTAGCTTTATTTATTGAGAACACACTGGCGAGTCCATTCGTACATGGCGATGGCGGCAGCGGCTCCGACATTAACGGAACGAGTGGAGCCAAAACTTTCGATGTAACGAACGTCGGTGGAGGCTTTTAATAACTCGTCGGTGATACCGGAGTTTTCGGAGCCAAAAATAAGTGTGGTATTATCTGTAAATTGTTTTTCATGAAGGGGTTTGGCGCGAGGAGTGTTGTTTTCGATAGCAATAAGTTCTCTGTCTTTTTGAGTCTTGAGAAAATCCTCCAATGTAGGATGGTGAACAATTTTCAAATATTTATCCGTACACATAGCGCCACGACGATTATATTTTTTCTTACCAATAATGTGGACTTTTGAGACATTAAAAGAATTAGCCGTGCGCACAATGGAGCCGATATTGAAATCGTGCTCGACGTTTTCAATGGCGATTTCTAAGCTGTTACGTTTTTGATTTAGGGTATCAAAAACTTGTTCATTAGTAAGACCTTTTAATTCATCTATTAGATTGCGGCTATCTTCCATGCACTATATTATATCACGAGATAGCACAATCCCCCAGATGGCTGGGGGATAGTTGCGGCATTAAGAGGAGATGGTGGTGCCAACAAAGTCGGCATCATCCAGGATTCGGCGCGTATTCTCGATGTTGCGACCGTCAGCACAGATGACGGTGAGACCGAGCTCTTCGGCGCGCTTACTCGCAATGGGGTCAAAGGGGGTATTCTTCCCTGGCTCCCAGGTGTCGCCAACCATCTTGCGAAAATCGCGCCAGTTAATTTGATCAAGGGGTTTTGCATCTGGATTATCAGTCGGGTCGCAGTCGCAGACTTTCTTGATGTTCGAGAGATTAATGACCGTGTTGGCGCCGTATTTTTCAGCAAGCAATACAGCATCGTTATCGCTGCTGAACCCCGGTTTCCAACCGGCAGCTACAAGAATACGGCCCTCCCAATTGTCTGGTGCCGCCGTGGGATCCGTGACGACCGACGTAGGCGCGAGCCTTCCCAGGCAGGCGCGAAGGAGTTCGGCATTGAGACGAGTGGCCATGACACCAATCCAGTCGGCTGCCTCATTTACTTCTTCTTTGGTGGCGAAATGGATGTTCGCATCGGTCATTTGCGGTTCGATAGCGTGATAGGCTTTTTGATACGCCCGCGCAGGACCACCACCGCCAGCGATAAGAATAAGTCCACCGTCATGGTTTTTGCCTAGCCAATCTGCTAGCATTTTAACAAATTTGGCCAAGAACTCGGTATCTGGCTCGCTTGGTGAAATGATTGAGCCACCGACGCTAATAATCTTGATATTCTTCACGCGTTATTCTCCTTTCTAAAATGTTCTTGTGAGGTTTAATGATATTATATCAGGTTTAATACTGATATGATATAATTAGGCCAGTTAAGGAGGCGAAATGGATTTTGACGATTATCAAAAAAAGGCGGTAAAAACAGATTTGGATGCTAAATCGTTAGGTGAAGTAATGAAAAACCGCAATTTTAATACGGTGGGATTTTTAGATAAGGCGCTTGGGGTAGCGGGTGAAGCTGGTGAATTTGCCGATAAGATTAAAAAGATTTTACGTGACAAAAAAGGCGAGTTTAGCGATGAAGATAGGGATGCAATTATAAAGGAATTAGGGGATGTATTGTGGTATGTAGCGTTAGTGTCTCTATATTTGGACGTGCCGTTGTCCGAGGTGGCAAAGCGTAATATTGAGAAATTGGCGAGCCGGGCAAGACGTAATGCTTTGAAGGGCGAAGGAGACGAAAGATAATTTATCCCCGGCGGAATACTCCGCCGGGGTTAGTTTTTTGGCGGGGGCGAGCCGTTGGGCTGCTTTAATTATTTATGACTAGACTTCCTTTTCTTGGCACCGGGGCCGATTCCCATTATTTCCTTTTTGTAAAAGGCTACTACGTCCTCCCAGCTTCTTGCCTCCAAAATTCTGATGGCGTCTTTGGGGGTAATTATCGTCCTCTCGTTTCTCGCAAAGAATTCAGCCTGCGCTTCGGTTGGGTTGTCGCCATATTCGCTTGTTAGGTTACACATAAAAGCCGTAACCTGCTCCACATTGCTATCGCCAACGATCATTTGTTTTTCACCACCTTTGCATTTACCATTAATGTACGTCCCTTAATTTGACGTTATTTTATCATAATCTGGGGTGGACCTCAAGCATAAGCAATTTATCGCCAGTTTTTTGCAAAAAATTTGCCCAGGCGGAATTCCACCTGGGCGTAGGTGATGGGATTATTCAAGGGTAATAGTACCCCTCCTTGATTGTGTGTTGTATTGCGCATGAAATTTGTACATCCGATCATTATTCTCGAGCGGTCGAATATCTACCTTGCAGTAGCCACGAAGCTTGAATACTTGACCGTTGCCAGAGTCGTGTTCGATACCGACAACTTTTATATCTGTTACAAGCTTCGGCACTACACTCTTTTTCCCGTCGTCGTCGGTGGTCCGCGTATAATGTGTTATGACGAACTGGACCGGGAACACAACCCCTTTTTCGTATGCGTATTTACACGCGGTGAAAAGTTCATCACGGTCTGGCCCACTGGTGATTTTAAAATTCCTCTGAATGCCAGTCATTCTGACTCCTCCCTTCAGATACATATGGCACACACATAATCTGTCAACTCCCCATCACTAGTCAACTTCTGTTATTATAACAGATTTGTCCAATATAATCAAATGAATGTCTCGACGTAGGGACCATTATAGATGAGATAAAGAATAGATTATATTGGTTTAAAAGATATTTTTTAACAAGGAAAAGCCCCCGGCGAATGCCGGGGGCCGGGGTTGCTCCCTATTCGTTCAGGAGCACCTCGTAAACGCTGAAATTGAACGTGGCTTCCGCCACTTCGGTGCTGGTGTATTCGTGGCGATCAGTAAGGCGAGGCAAGCCTCGCACCCCCATAATAACCACTCTGTCACCGGGGTTCAGTTCCACACGGGGAGGAGATTCAGGGATTGGAACGTCAATCCCAAATCGGTTCCGCATCGCGTCGATGGTGGCGCGGTGCGAAGGATTGAGGCAAGGAGTAACTCCTGCCTCGATGATTTTGCGTACTTCCTCCAGGGTCAAGGGCTTGCGCCGAATGTCGCAAGCTCCCGCCTCGGCGAACATTGAGTCCGACAAGGCGAAGCCGAAGAACGTTTTTGGATTGCGAAAGTCGCTGAGTCGGATTTCCGCTTCAAGTTCAACGAGATAGTTGATTACCCCGTTATAATCGTCGCCGCAGCCGACTGTCACCGTGAAAACGATAGTGTCCTCGGTGGCCTCGGCGATGGCCTTTTCGACGGCTTCCCGTTCGGGAATGCAGGGTTCGAAAGTCTGCACGGTTGATTGCGCCCAGATTTGATTCTCGATGTCCTCAATAATCGCCGCGATGTTGTACTTTCTGCTATCCATTTTTTCTCCCTTCCCTCGCTTTTCGCGAGATACCCCTCTAGGGATATTTTTAAAGTGCTTATGACTATATTATAACAAATTTTGGTGATTTTGTCAATATTTAGTTGATACGATGGTTGGTTCTCCTCAAAAATCCACCCTTGCGGGTGGATTTTAACGTTTAACAACTTGGTTGTGCAATTAATTCATCGTTAGTCGTATGTTAGCTTATTGTTACGCCTGTAAAACAGGTAAAGTTGTATCTTAAGCTTCTAGATGCAACCGTAACCGACCTAGCATTATGCATCCTCGCGGATTCATAAGCATCAAATCCTTCTCAAGAAAGGAGGTAATCCATCGACACGTTCTCGTACCGATGCCTTGTTACGACTTAACCCCAATCATCTCCCCCACCTTAGGCCG